>URKG01000005.1 GCA_900548265.1 uncultured Collinsella sp. | reverse complement strand
GCGCATTCGGCGAGATGCGTTTGCGAAAGTGGTCAATTTTAGATTAGCGCTAACAGCAGGCCCGGTGCGCGGTGTGCGGCAGGCGCGCCTCCAACTGCCACCACGTCGCCCGCAGGTCGTGGGGAAAGACGTTCAGGCTCGTCACGCCGAACGGGGTGTGGGAGCTGCGCAGCCCGCTGTTCGCCCTGTGCGGCTCCGGCACGACCGGGTGCCACGGGAAGTTCCACGACGGCGGCCTCAGGGCCGAGTGGGTCTGGCGCACCGGGGCGGCCGAGGAGGCATGGTGGTCCGGCACGCTGCTCAGGGAGTACCCGCCGCACAGCCCCGACCTCTACATGTTCGGCTACTGGGCCATCACCGACCGATACGGAAACGAGATCATCCGAGAGGTGAAATGACGATGGAGATCACCAACTGCGAGCAGTACGTGCTCGCCGAGCTGGACTACGAGCAGCGCCGCAACGAGCGCCTCGTGGCCGAGAACAACAAGCTGGCCAAGCAGCTCGACGCCATGACAAAGAGGGCGAACGGCTACAGACGGATCATCAACCGCGACAAGACGCCCATCGAGGCGCTCGCGGACAGGGTCATGCGCGAGGAGATGCTGACCCGCTTCACCTACGCCGAGGTCACGGACGTCAAGAGCGCGTTCAGCGGCAGGCTGCTCGACTTCGACGAATGGTGCCACGATGCGATGCGATATGTGGCGCTGGCGGACGACGTCGGCGAGGAGGAGTTCACCCGGTTCATGCGCCGGGACCTCAAGAGGATCTACGACAAGAAGGTGGCCAAGCGTGCCGAGTAGAGGCCGCCGTGCCCGACAAGAGCGGCAGGGCGGGCCGATGAATGACGAGAGGGCCGTCGCCGCGGCCATCCACGCCGGACTCCAGAGCGAAGACGTGACCGACCTCTACACGGGCGACTGCAGGGGCTGCGGCGAGTGCTGCTCGCGCTTCCTGCCCGTGAGCCCGTTCGACCGGGTGCGCCTCGAGGCGTACGTGCGCCGGAACGGAATCGAGCCCGCCGAGCCCAGGGCGGAGTACGACCTGCTGTGCCCGTACCTAACGGACGGGCGCGAGTGCGCGGTCTACGCCGCGAGGCCAGAGATCTGCCGCGCCTACCGGCGCGACAGGCACAAGAGGGGCGAGCTGGGCATGTTCTTCGGCGCTGAGTGCGCCGAGGTGACCGACATGCGCGAGCTAGCGGAATCAATGGCCGGCGACGTCTGCGAATGCGAATAGGAACCGAATGAAAGGAATACCGATGACCGACGAGAAGAAGACCGGCGAGACGTTTGAAGCGCCATACCCCGGGACGCTTAGCTGGGCGGCGACGCGGTTGCTGGAGGCAATCGGCGATGCCGCGAATGCCGTCGCCGAGATGCTGTGGGAGAGCATCTCCCGCGTGCTCCGAGACGCCCGCCGTCTCATGAGGAAGCTCGCGAAGGCGCTCGACCCGAAGTGGCGACGCCGCCGCCGTCGCGCACTCGCCCGCTCGCGCCGCAACAACCTGTACCTGAAGAGCATCGGGAGGTGCCGGTGATGGGCGGCAAGTACAGGAAGGAGCAGGGGAATGGCTAGGAACGTCTACGGCGGCTACTGCCGCGAGTGCGGCAGGTGGACGCCTCCCGGGTTCGGGCACTTCGAGCGCTACCGGGGCGGATGGCGCGTCCACTGCGTCGAGTGCGCGAGCGGTCGGAAGCTGCCGCCCGAGGGAGACCAGGCGGCGCGGGACATGCGGCGCCACGTCAGGAACATGGTGAACGACGGAAGGTACGGGAAGAGGGGATGCAGATGACGGGAGACGAGAGACCGGACATCTACACGGACGGGCTCCGGGAGGAGCGCTGCGAGAACTGCCTGCACTGCGGCGCGACGGTGCTGCGCACCATCCACGGCGTGGAGCGCACCGAGTACGAGTGCGAGCGCAGGCCCGAGTTCGTGCACAGGACGCAGGGGCTCGCCAGGTGCAACTACTGGGAGGCGCGATGATCGCAATCGACTGGAACGGGGAGGCCCGGAACATCCTCAAGGCAGCGAGGGCCGTCGGCTACCTCGAGGGCATGTACGACGTGGCCGTCGTCAGGAAGTGGGTGGCGTAGATGCGCGTCCTAATCGCCTGCGAGGAGTCACAACGCGTAGCGCTTGAGTTTCGCAAAATGGGACACGAGGCTTACAGCTGCGACCTTGAGGAAGCGGGGGGGGGTCACGACCTCATGCACCTCAACGTCGACGCCCTCCAGATGCTCAAGCTCAAGTGGGACCTGGTGATCGCGCACCCGCCATGCACGTACCTCACCGTCACCGGCAACCGCTGGTTCGACGAGGGGAAGTACGGCGACAGAGCGCGCGAGCGCAAGGCTGACCGCGAGGCCGCCGTCGAGTTCTTCATGGCGTTCGCCGAGTGCAATGCACCGCACGTCGCAATCGAGAACCCCGTCGGCTGCATGAGTACCAGATGGCGCAGGCCAGATCAGATCGTGCAGCCGTACATGTTCGGCGACCCGTACGAAAAAAAGACGTGCCTGTGGCTGAAGGGACTCGATCCGCTCAAACCGACTGATGAGGTCGAGCCTGAGCCGCGCAAGGTATTCAAATCAGGCAACTCCATGCCTGCATGGTACGCAGACGCCTGGCATCTGCCGCCACACGAACGTGCCAAGGTTCGCAGCCGCACGTTCCCGGGCATCGCAAAGGCGATGGCCCGCCAGTGGTGCGAGCAGATAGGGATGGATGGAGTTTAACGCCAGATAGGAGAAAACGATGATTCACTTACCAAAGGACGCCGAGGGGCGAGAGATTCCGCTGGACACCAAGGTGATGTACGGCTACGGCGGCACGGCCCGAAACATCGTGTACTGGGTGTTCACGACCGATTCCGACCTTGAGAAAGAGTGGAGGAACTGCTGGCGCGCGGTCACGGACGCGGGCAGGAAACTCGATCCCGAGCTCATGTACCTCACCGAACCCGACAGCTGGGAGAAGCTGGAAGAGGACTTGCAACGAATCACCGCTGATCCGACAGAATGGTTCTGCATGTATGCAGGACGCGATAAGCGCGATACCGGCTGCCATGGCAACTGTTGTAACTGTAAGTTCTTCAAAGACAACATGTCTTGCGAGAGGCAAGCGGTTTTGGACATCGTATTCCGCATCCGCAAGCTGAGGGGTGAGGGCTGATGAAGCGCCAAAAGACCGTAGATGCTTACACGTGCGACTGCTGCGGGGCGGAGATTGACGACAAGGCGCGTGCGTACATCACCGTGAGCTTCAACGGCGAGGTCTGGTACGAGTGGTGGGTATGCGGTGACTACTGCAATGAGTGCGGCGAGCTTTTAGCGAACGCAATCACCAGGTCAATCCAGCTTCCTGAGCGCTGCTCGACAGCCTTCCGCGATAAGGAGGCGCGAGTCAAGGCAGAGGTCGAGATGATTGAAGAACAACGCGAGAGGACATGGTGAGGACGAATGACAACTCAGACTGACTGCCCTTACTGCGGCAAGCCGCATTTCAACTTCGGCGATGACGAAGAGGAAGTCGAGATGTGGATTCAAAAGACGCGCGACGGCGAGCACGTCATCGCCGTAGACCCTCCGGGCGCATGGAGCGCTCCTATCAATTTCTGCCCGTTCTGCGGTCGATTACTGAGAGGTGAGGGCGAATGATTAGCGACGAAGAGCGCGACGATGTGATTGAGAACCTACGGTTCCTTTGCGAAGGGAACCGCGTCCGCTACAAGGAGGAGTTCTTCGAACTGCTGGACGAGACGGTGATAGACCCGTTCTACGGCTACCACGAGATGAACGAGGTGTTCGGACGTCTGGCAGAACTCATCGACCGTCCGACATGTCGCAACATTTACGACATCGACGCCGACGGTGCATCCTACAACGGCTTCGAGTGCTCGGAGTGCGGATGCAAGGTCGAGGACGGAGAGGGCTACCCGGTGAGCGGCGTCTGGAACCATTGTCCGCAGTGCGGAAGGAGGGTGGTCATAGATGATCACCGATGAGGAGCGCCGCGAGGTTGCGGCGAAGATGCGAGAGATAGCCGAGAGTCACAAGGACGACCTGAACGACGACCCTGACTACTCCCCGTTCACCGCATTCAATGTCTTTTGCAGCGCATTTGACAGGTTTCCTCGCTACAAAGACCTGCTGCATCTCGCCGACCTAATCGACCGTCCAATATACGGAGCGGAGGTAGTGGAGGAATGACCGAGTACGTGCTGGACGCAGACAGAATCGCCCACTGGAGAATCGACAACCACGTGCCGCTCAAGCAGCTGGCTCGTGAGGCGGGCGTCAACCTCAGCAGCCTGGGCCATGCCATCCGCGACGGCAGGGAAGTAAAGATGAACCTGCTGCTCAATCTGGCGGAGGCGATGGGCGAAGACCCGCGCGACATCGTGAGGCCGAAAGACAGGACGAACGAGAAGGCGGAGGGGCAGTGACCGGCGTGGAGGACAGCGAGATTCCCGAGCGCTGCAGGGCGTGCTATGCCGCCGAGTCTTGCGGTGGAGACAACCAGCGCCGCAAAAACGGCTGGAAGGACTGCCAGTTCCCGTCTTTCCAGATTGGCCCGCCCCGGATCTCAATCAATCCGTGGCAGTTCGAGGGGTTTTTGACGCCCGCTGGTGAGTACGGGCGGATTACGACAAGGAGGGGGGCCTGATGGCGGGATATGAGCCGGGAAGCGGCTGGAACCTACCGCCGGGATGCTTCGAGGGCGACCCCGGCGCACCGTGGAACAGGGAGGAGCCGAGGACCTGTGGCGAATGCTCGCACCTGCTCGAGGGATGCTGCGACTACGGCATCTGCGAGCTCGAGTTCGAGGAGGCGTTCGAGAACGACCCGAACGTCGGGACGGACGACCCCGGCGCCGAGTGGCACGCGGCGTGCTGGGCTCGCGACTGGATCGTCGACCACTATAAGGACATGCAGGAGGACACGTGCGAGCGATGCGACTGCTGACCGCCTCGGCGCTCGCCCTCCTGCTCGGAGTCCTGGCCGTCGAGGCCTGGACCGTTCGGATGCTCGCGACGGGGCTGGCCCTGCTGGCCCTGCTCGCCTGCGGTTAGGGGGCGTTCTTGAGAAACGTCAACTGGGGCTGCCTGCTCGTTCTGGCGGCGGCCCTGATCATTGATGCAGTGGCGGTGTGGGCGGCCGTGTCGCTCGCCCGCCTGTTGATTGGAGTTTGATATGCAGGATTGCGTTATCGTCGGCAGCGTCGCCACGTTCGACGGCGTGAGGCCCGACAAGGAGCTGGCGCTGAAGGTGCTAGGGGAGGCATCCGAGGTCTATAACGCCTGGCAGGCATGGGACAGCCTCCAGGGAGAGGACGCCAAGTTCGAGAGCGCCCAGGTGCTCATCGAGGAGTGCGCCGACGTCATCCAGGCAACGGCGAACCTCGCCAAGGCCATGGGCCGCGACGACATGCGCCTCGACATGGAGGACTGCGAGGACAGGAACCGCGCCCGCGGGCGCATCACCGGCGAGAGGCCCTATCCACACGCCTGCGGGCGCGAGGGGTGCAGGCGCTACGTGTTCGTGCCGGTGCCCTCGCCCCGTGGGGTTCTGGGCAAGCTCAAGGCCAAGATCGGGGGCCTGAAGTGAACCGGATGCAGAAGTTAATCGCCGCTGTCGTGTATATCGGAAGTATCGTGGCGGTGTCGTTGCTAGTTATCGGTATCTGCTCACTGCTCCTTCGCTGGGTTGCCGGTATCTGGGGCCTGATCTAAAGGCCCTGAAGGCATGAGAAAAGGCCCCTAGAATCGCTTCTAGGGGCCTTTCTGCTATCGGTGGTACTCGATGCCCTCGGTTATGGGTTTCTCGGCTTCTATGGCCTGCTGAAGCTCTTTCCTTGCATCCCTCAAGATCTTCAGGAGCTCTGACCACTGTTTCGGCTCTCGTGTTTTCATCGCTAGCCCTCCTCGTTGGTTCTCGCAGTCCCCGGCACGACCTCGCACCAACCTGTGCAGCCGTTCCGCCTGTGCCATGCGGCTATGGCGTCCTCCTCGTTTGCCTTGCTGCCCTCCTCGTGTGTCGAGTAGTAGCTGTGCTCCCTCTCGTAGATGCCGCCGCAGCCTCCGTCGAAGCCGCCGCTGCATCTTATGGTGCAGGTGTATCTCCTTGAGTTGCGCATTGCACTCTCCTTAGTTGTAGGTGTCGCATATGCTCGGGGTTCCGTCCCATAGGGTCAGGGTTCGGTATCCCATGTGGAGCTCGGGGCGATCTCCGTTCCGCGTCGAGTCGTGGAGCTTGAGGCGCTGCCCTCTCTCGCTCCTCTCCCTGCCCATCCATGGGTCGCTGGTGAAGCGACCGGGCACCGGGAGGTACTTGCGCTCCCACCCGTAGGGGTCTGCGCACCCCTCGAACGTACCCTCTATGGGCCTGATCGTCGCTGTTTTCGCTGTGGCCCTGATGGTCTGGTAGAAACTTCCCTCGCACTCGAAAATATCGCCCGGTTTTACCTTCATCGTTTGTTCCTCTCTAATGATCGGGGCAGAGCCTGTAGCCCTGCCCCTGTGCTGTCGCTATGCCGGGAGGAGATTGCCCCTCGGTGCCTCCACGCGGCGGCTCCTCACCGCGTCGCGGCCCTGCTGCATCCCTCGGCTTATGCTGTCGCTGTTGGAGGCCCGGAGGCCCCTCCTGTGGGAGTCACGCAGGCCGAGGCCGTCGAAGTAGTCCTCGACCTCCTTCGGGCAGACGATCATCAGCTCGAAGCACTGCTTCTCGAGCTCCGCCCGCACCCCGGCGACGAACCCGATGACGAAGTTCGAGTAGGCGTCCGGGTCGGTGTAGGCGAAGTCCTGGTACTCGCCGGCGAGCCTATGGCAGACCTCGAGCAGGTTCGTGTAGACGATCTCGGCCGCCTCGCTGTCGGCCTTGTAGCCGACGAAGTGGAACTCGTACTTCCGCTCGGTCACCCGGTGCTGGTAGACCTTGCACCTGAAGTTGTCGGCGATCGCCAGTGCGAGGCTCGGCGCCCACGCCTTTGCCGTCCACCCGGTGGTGGTCTCGGTCACCCGCTTCACCTCGTCGGCAAGCTCCCACTCCTCCACGTCGTTGTCCGCGATGAGCTTCTGGGCCTTGAGGGCGAACTGGATCGCCTCGGCCTCGTTGCAGCCGTTCTCGACGCTGTGCTCGCGCAGCTTCTTGATCTTCTCGATAATCCTCTCTCGCTCCATCTTGTAGCCTCCTTAATGGGAGGGGCGAGGCCCCTCCCGGTAGTTGTCCGTTACTTTTCCCATAGGTAGCCGAATGCCTCGGCTATCCTCGGGATCTCGATTGCCCTCTTCGGCGTGAAGTAGGTCTCGCGCTCGAAGAAGTTCATGCCGTACTTCCTGTTGATCTCCTCGAGCTCTGCCAGGTTGAAGTAGCCAATCTCGGGGACCGCCCCGAAGACGAACCCGAACATGTCGCCCGTCTCCTCGTCGTACTCGGTGGCGTATAGGTCCCAGCCGTTTATGCAGCTGAACCAGTGGCCGTACACGATCGTGTCGGCCTTCTTGCCGTCCTGTGAGTAAAGGGGCGGGAGCTTCTTCTGCAGCTCTTTCGTGAGTAGCTTCTGCATGGTATGATCTCCTGTGTGTTGTTGTGGGAGGCCCCTTCTCGGGGCCTCCTGCTTGCTTTAGGCTGCTTGCTCTGCTGGTCTGATGGGGTTCGTTTCGCCGATGTTCCAATCAATGGCCTTGGCGTTCTGCCACTTGCCCTGATCGTCCATGTAGTAAAAGCCATGCTTGCCGAAGTACTTTCGAACCTTCAAGGCCCCGGACTCGATGCCATCGGCTATGACCTGCTTTCGAAGGTCTTTCACCATGTAAATAATGGCTTCTTCGTCGCTGTTGGCCTTGAATGCCTCGGTTACCTGTGCAAGGTAGTTATCGCAAGCCCTCATGATCTCCACTTGCTCGTAATCGGCTCGGGGGATCTCGTTAATTGGCCTGTGCTTCGTGGCCTCTACTGTGTACCTGCCAAGCTCTGGAAAAGCCATGTACTCGTTTACAAGCTTCAAGGCTGTTGCAAGCTCTAGGCCATCCTTTCGGCCCTGGGGGCCTTTTCTGAAGTAGCCTCGTGCTCGCATACCCTCAACTATGGCTAGGATCGTGTGGTTGCTCACCAGCTGACCACTTACCACCAGATCTAAACTCTGCTGCTCTGCCATCTCTGTAGCCTCCTTATTCGGTTCTAAAGCTGCTTGCTAGCTCTGTGGGCTTTGTGGCCCTCATTGCTGACAACTGAATTATTGCACAATAATTAGTGTGCTATAGGCACAATGCACAATAGCTATTGTTCTACACAATACCTGCACAATTGCTATTGTTGTATCCCTATTGCTATTGCTGTATCATCAGGGGATCAGATCAAGGCATGAAGGGAGGTTGCATGACACCGACTGAGGCGCTTAAAGAAATGCTCGACCGTTCCGGCATGAGCATGTACGCGCTTTCAAAGGCCATGGGCAAGAGCAGGAACTACGTTCAGAATACGATCAAACAAGGTTCCGACCTAGGCGCGGGAAACCTCGCGCTCATGGCTTCTCACATGGGCTTTAAGCTGACGTTGAACGGAATGGGCGAACCCATCGAGATAACGGAGAGGAGCGAAGATGCCGACGATAATCAAGGGCCAGCCGACTAGCGCCGAGATTCGCAAGCGGCTCAAGGCGGAAGGACGCCCCGTGGTGCTTTCCTGCTCGCTGGGCAAGGACTCGCTGGCCGCCTGGGTGGCGCTTGAGGACGAGGGTATAGAGGTCGTGCCGATCTACTACTGGTCTATCCCGGGCCTTCCGATGGTCGAGCAGAACGTGCGAACCATCGAGAAAGTGTTCGGCGCGAAGATACACCAGTACCCGCACCCCAGATGGTCGAGGACGCTCAACAACTGCGTGTTCCAAAGCCCGGCGCACTGCGACGTGATCGAGGCCGCGAACATGCCGGTCTACAGCTACGACGACATGCGCCCCTACATCCTCGAAGACCTCGGCCTGCCCGATGACACGTGGTTCTGCGACGGCGTGCGCGCCTGCGACAACCCGTACCGTCGAGCCAGCCTCACCAAGCACGGCCTCATGAAGCAGACCACGCACAAGGCCTCGGTGGTTGCGGACTGGACGAAGGCAGAGGTCATGGATGCGATCGCCCGCAGGGGCATCGGCCTGCCTCCGGACTACGAGCTGTTCGGGCGCAGCTTCGACGGCCTGGACATGCGCTTCATGAAGCCCCTGCGCGAGAAGCGCCCCGACGATTTCGCCGTGGTCAAGAAGTGGTACCCGTTCATCGAGGCAGACGAGAAGAGGTGGGAGCACTATGGGCTTTAAGTTTGAGAAGCCGCAGAAGGCGCGTAAAGAGGCTAAGGCGGCCGAGGAAGCGCAGCTGACCGACCACCAGAAAAGCTACCGAGACCGCGAGAAGCGCGAGGAGAAGCGCTTTCAGATGGCCGTCGATTCCGGCTTCTGGATCTGCTTCTGCTTCCATGACGCCGAGGAGCGCGGGCGCTTCGCCGATCTGGTCAAGGCCGATGCCGAGGGCTGGACGTTCGGCGACGTAATCCGCCCCGTGTTCGAGGAGCGCATAGGCCTTCAGAACAAGCGGCAGTTCAAGCCGAAGGAGCAGAAGGGCACGCCGATGCCGAACCCGCTCGATTCGGTCGAGACCACCGACAGCCTCGAAGGCGACAGCTTCGCCGAGGCCGATGCCATACTCAAGGCGTTCGAGTCGCTTGAGGTTAAGCCCTACTACGACAACGTTTGGAGCAGCGCCTACTACGTCGTGTGCGTGTTCCGCGACTCCGACGACCTCGAAAGCTTCATCAGGGAGTATGCCCTGGCGAAGTACGGCGACCTGTACATGGACGGGTCGAAGATCCTTGAGGCCCTTGAGGCCTAAGGCCAATCTCACGCGCATAGGAAAATCAAGGCGTCCTTCGGGACGCCTTTTTTGTTCCCGAAAACGAGAGGAGGCAGGCATGTTCGGTCGTATTCGCCGCGCAGCGGGAAACATCGCCAACCGAGTGCGCTACGCGTTCAATCGCGGTCGCGGCAGCTCTTCCGGCCGCTCCTCCTACTAAGGGGGAACCCAGGGCCAGCGCGATCATAAGGCGCTGGCCCTTTCCATCGTCAAAGCAAAACAGAGAGGAGTGAACGCATGGCAGCCAAGCGAGAGAAGCCCACACTTCCCACCGACACAGACTGGCCCGCCGAGACCGTCACATGGTTCAACGCGTGGCGCGACGACCGTTGCAGCGACCGCTGGGACGAGCGCCAGTGGCAGTACGTCATGGACACCGCCATCGTCCACGCCCTCGTGTACGGCTCCAACGACTTCGGCGCGCTCGCCGAGCTTGACAAGCGCCTGCGCTTCATGGGCCTCACGTTCGAGGACTAGCCATGAACGACCAGAACCTCATCAAGCCGAAGCGCGACCAGACGCCCGAGCAGCGCCGGGCCGCTGCCTCGAAGGCCGGCAAGGCCGCCGCCAAGAAGCGCCGCGAGAAGAAGCAGCTGCAGGAGATCGCCAAGACCGTGCTGCACATGCCGTTCGAGGGCACCGACGCCGAGCTGGACGAGCTGGAGGGGATGTCCTTCGAGGACTACCCCGACCGCAAGCTCACGGTCTCCGAGATAAGCGTGCTCAAGGTCGCCAGGAAGGCCATGAAGGGCGACATAGCCGCGCTTCAGTTCCTTCGCGACACCGCAGGCGAGAAGCCCGTCGAGAAGGTCGAGGTGGCAGCGGACGTGTCGCACGCGGCCGAGGAGATCGGCAAGCTGATAGAGGCGAAGCGCCATGCCGACAAGGGCTGACCTCATCGACCTGGTGTACGACTGCCCCGCCGACATAGCCGTGAAGCTGGGATACGACAAGCTCACCGACCTGCACAGCAAGTGGATCAAGGACATGGTGTTCGGCACCGAGGACGAGACCATCCAGGCGCACCGAGGCTCGTTCAAGACCACGTGCCTGCACATCTCGTTCGCCTTCATCCTCGTGCTGTTCCCCGGCGAGCGCGTCATATTCCTGCGCAAGACCGACGACGACGTGGCAGAGGTCATGACGGCTACGGCCAACGTTCTTCAATCGGAGTGGTTCCAGGCCCTCGGGCGCATGCTCTACGGCACCGACCTCGTGATAACCAAGGCCACGCAGTCCTCGGTGTCGACGAACCTCAAACAGGGCGTGTCGGGCGCTCCCCAGTTGCTGGGGCTTGGCTGCGGCGGCTCTCTCACGGGTAAGCACGCCGACAAGGTGTTCACCGACGACATCGTGAACGTGAAGGACAGGGTGTCCGCAGCCGAGCGCGAGCGCATCAAGCTGCTGTACATGGAGCTTCAGAACATCCGCAACCGAGGCGGGCGCATCTTCAACACGGGCACGCCGTGGCACAAGGACGACGCCTTCCAGCTGATGCCCAACATCCGCCGATGGAGCTGCTTCGAGACGGGACTCATGAGCCGCGAGGACATAGAGCGCGTGCGCGCCAGCATGTCGCCTTCGCTTTTCGCTGCCAACTACGAGCTGAAGCACATCGCCGACGAGGACGCCATGTTCACCAACGCGCAGTTCTTCAAAGAGCCGCAGCTTTTGGCGGACGGCATAGGCCACATAGACGCGAGCTACGGCGGCGCTGACTATACGGCCTTCACCTGCGTTAGGGAGAGGAGCGGCATCTGGTACGCGCACATCCGCATGTGGCATAGGCACGTAGACGACTGCCTCGACGAGATCCTGAAGGAGTGCAAGGCCCTGCGCATCGGCACCGTCTTCTGCGAGTCGAACGCCGACAAGGGCTATCTGCGCAAGTCCATCATCCGCAGGGGGCACCCGTGCTGCTCCTACCAGGAGGCGGAGAACAAGTACATCAAGATAAGCACGCACCTGCGCAGCCAGTGGGCCAACGTGAGGTTCCTTGACTGCGACCAGTACCCGCTCGACGCGGACGCATTGAACCAGGTGCTCGACTACAGCGAGAACGCAGCGCACGACGACATGCCGGATTCGCTCGCAAGCGCGATAAGGCAGTGGCAGAGCAAGCCGGGCGTGAAGTTCTTCAAGGGAGGCATATAAGTGGCGCACGAGTTCCATTCCTTCTACTACGACCAGATGCAGCGCGAGCCTGAGACCGAGGACTTCCGCGTGCCCGCCGGCACCGAGATGACGCCCGAGCTGCTTCAGAGGCTCATCGACGAGTTCGAGCAGGCCCACAAGCCGCGCTACGAGTACCTGGACGCGGCCTACAGGGGCCATTACGCCATCTTCGACCGCGCCTGGCGCAGGAAGCCCGACTACAAGCCCGACAACCGCATGGCGGCGGACTTCGCCTACACCATCACGCAGACGTTCGAGGGCTACTTCATCGGCGTTCCGATGACGCTTTCGGTCAAAAACGCCGAGGGGATGCCCGATTCGCGGAAAAGCTCCGTGGAGGCGTTCATCGCCGAGTTCACGGCGAGAAACCTTCAGGAGGACGTGGACGCAGAGCTTTCGAAGATGGCCTCCAAGTTCGGCCATGCCTACGAGATGCTTTACCAAGACGAGGACGGCATGCCGCGCTCAATCGCGGTAGCGCCGCTGACCGCCTTCATGGTGTACGACGACTCCGTGCTGAAGCGCCCGCTGTTCTTCGTGCGCTGGTTCTACGGCGACGACGGGGCCATCAAGGGCAGCTGGTCGGATGCCGCGCAGGTGGTCGATTTCGCCCGCACGAACGATGGCTTCGCCTTCGGCGAGCCTAGCGCGCATGCGTTCGGAAGCGTGCCCGCGGTCGATTTCCGCCAGAATACCGAGGGGCGCGGCCTCTACGAGGGCGTGCTGTCGCTCATCGAGCAGTACAACGCCGTGCTGTCCGAGAAGGCCAACGACGTCGAGTACTTCAGCGATTGCTACATGGTGGTCAAGGGCAAGGAGCTTGACGAGTCCGAGATAGAGAATATCCGCGAGAACAAGATCATCAACCTGTTCGGCGAATCGACCGAGGGCCTCGACGTGATGTTCCTCGTGAAGCCGAACGCCGACGGCGTGCAGGAAAACCTCATCAACCGCCTGGAAACGCTCATCTACAAGACTGCCATGGTGCCAGACATCACCGACGACAACTTCGCCACGGCCTCCGGCATAGCGCTCAAGATGCGCATGATGCCCATGAGCAACCTGGCGCGAAACAAGGAGCTGAAGTTCAGGCGCGGCGTGCAGGAGCGCATGCGCCTTCTGGCCGCCTACCCCAACGCCGATTTCGCGGGCGACGACTGGCAGGCCGTGGAAGTGACCATGCACCGCAACATGCCCGACGACCTGCAATCAGAGGCAAGCGTGGCCGGGCAGCTCTCTGGCATCGTGTCCGAGGAGACCCAGCTTTCCGTGCTCTCGTGCGTGAGCGACCCGAAGGCAGAGATGCAGCGCAAGCGCGACGAGCAGGAAGAGAAGGCCGACGCCATAAGCGGCGGCATGCCCACCAATAGGACGGCTCAGGCCGATGACACCGAAGAGGAAGGAACCAACGATGAAGGTAGCGATCTATAGCCGAGGCAAGCGCCTTGCCATCCGCGAGCAGCCGAGCGCAGAGGCGCCAATTATCGGAACGATGGGCAGCGGTTGCGCCGCGCACGTCGAGGATGCCGCACCCGGCTGGCTTGAGCTGACCATGGGCGGCTACATCCGCGAAGACCTCGTGACGGTCGGCTCCCTGGTGGATACGACAACGTACGCAATCAAGGAGCAGCCGAGCGGTGCACCGCAGCCCGAGGCGGAACAGCAGCAGGAAGCGCCTGCGCAAGAGGCCGAACCCGAGCCTGCCGAAGAGCAGCCCGAGGCAGACGACAACGCCGGCCTGATGGCCATGAAAATCAACGAGCTGCGCGAGCTTGCCAAGGGAAGCGGCGTGGCCCTTCCGAAGAACGCCACCAAGGCGCAGATCATCGAGCTTCTTATGGGCAGCGATGAGCAAGCCTAGCGACGAGTACTGGCGCGAGCGCCGAGACGAGTTCCTTGCGCAGCTTGAGAAGGACGAGGCCGCCTTGCGCAAGCGCCTTGAGAAGGTGTACGCGAGCGAAGCAGCCAAGCTCGACCGCCTCATAGCCGCCTACTACGCCCAGTACGGCGAGGACAAGGTGATAGAGTACCGCCGCCTGCTGCAATCCATCAGCGCGGAAGACCGCACCCTGCTCATGGAGCGCATGGACGACTTTGCCAAGAAGTACCCGCAGTACGCCGACCTCATGCCCGTCCGCGAGTCCATCTACCGGCTGAACGAGCTTGAGGCCATCCAGCTTCAGATACGCATCCAGCAGTACGAGATAGGGGCCATCGAGCAGGCAGAGCTTCAGCGCCACTTCTCCGAGCAGGCGCGCCGCGCGGCCAACATGGCCGCCGAGGAGCTGGGCTTCGGCAAGGACTTCTACCGCTACGACTCCGAGGTGGTCAAGGCCACCGTGGGGGCAGCATGGGCCGCCGGTGAAGACTTCTCGGCGCGCATCTGGGCAAACCGCGAGAAGCTGGCGAACTACCTCAACGATGACTTCTCGAAGCTCATAGCGCGGGGCGTCTCCTATGACGAGATCTCGCGCGAGCTTCGGGCGAGGCTGAACCACAGCGGCACCCGAACGGCTATGCGCCTCGTGTACACCGAGGGCACGTACCTCTTCAACGAGGCGCAGGCACGCGTCCACGAGTCAGAGTTCGAAAGCTACGCCATCAGCTGCATACACGACGGCAAGGCCTGCGAGGTATGCCGCGAGCTTGAGGCCTACCAGAAGCAGCACCCCGCCAAGTTGTCCGAACGCATGCCAGGCACGAACTTCCCGCCCATGCACCCGTGGTGCCGCTGCTCATACACCCTTGAAGTGGCCGATTGGGGCAAGTGGATAGACGAGTACGTGCAGAAGCGCGGCGGCGATTCGGCCACACAGGCCACACGCCTGCGCTCCGACGCCATGGCGCGCGAGCCTGAAACCACATCGTTCCTGCAATCGCTTCAGCGCGTAGGCTCGACGCTCGCGGGGCTTGATTTCAGGCTCAAGGGCCAGCAGTCGCTTGCGCGCAAGATAGGAACCGACTCGCACGACAAGACCATGAGCGAGCAGGAAGCAGCCGATTCCATCCACGACGTGCTGCGGTATACCTATCAGCTTCAAACGGCCAGCTTCGCCGACGAGTTCGCCCGCATCCGCGTCGAGCTTGAGAAGGCGGGCTATACTTTGGTCAAGGTCAAGAACACGCTGCAGAGCACGGGCGTAACGTACCGCGGCGTCAACTGCCAGTTCGAGACGCCCGACGGCTTCAAGTTCGAGCTGCAGTTCCACACGCCCGAGTCGCTTGCCCTGAAGGAGAACGAGCTTCACAAGCTCTACGAGGAGCAGCGGCTTCCCGAGACCGACCCGAAACGGCGCGCCGAGCTTGTGCGCCGCATGATAGAGCTGTCCGACGGGCTTTCAACCCCGCCAAACATCGAGGAGGTGCGCAAATGAACTACTACACCGACGATTCCGTGAAGCGCGTTTCGCGCATCGACCTTGAGGCGGGTACCGCAGAGACCTACAACTTCACGCTAGGAAGATGGCGCGACGACAACGACCTGTGGGCTGTGCTGGTAGGCGAGCTTTGGCTTGACGAGATAAGCCAAGAGCAGGCCGAGGCTATCATCCGCAAGCGCAACAAGGAACTCCACCGCTAAAACCGAACACCCTTCTCACCTCCACGGTAGAACGAAGCCCCCGACATGGGGGCTTTTCTTTTGCCGATTGGAGGAGACGTGATCAGGGCCGAGTACATCACACGCCGGGGCTGCCCCGCGTGCGAAGCCTACAGGAAGGCGGTCATAGAGCCGCTTGCAGCCGAATACCCAGACCAGGTGCGCGAGCACTGGGCATGGGACGGCCTTATGGAGCGGCTGAACAACTCCGAGCGCATAACGCGCATCCCCATGGTGGTGATAACCGACGAAGGCGCGGAGGTCATGCGTCTTGCCGATCTGCCGACGCTAGAACGCCTTGAAGACATCCTAGACCCCTCGTAGCGGGCGAATCTCACGCACGCGGGACACTGGCTTGGTCAAAGACCGACCGAGCGTTGAAGTCGCTAAAAGCCACGGCATCGGGCAGGCGTGGAACCCGCTAAAAGCTACGGCGAAACGTGCAGGCATGAGCCACGAGAAACCTTATGGAGGGTGCAAAACATGGCGAAAGACGGAAACCGACAGAAGTTCGCGGGCGTAGCGGGCGGCAACCTCACGCCTCCGCAGGGCGGCAGCGCCGACCCTGCAGGCGATGGCGCAGAAGGCAACGAGGGCAACGACCCCGACCCCGAGCCAAGCGGCGACGGCACCGACCCAGAGCCGAAGCCAGCAGGTAAGACCTACACCGACGACGAGGTGAACGCCATCGTGCAGCAGAAGCTCGCGCGCGAGGGCAAGAAGCTCGAAAAGCGCATCCGCGAGGAGCTTGCGCAGCAGGCAGACGACAAGCGCTCCGAGGCCGAGAAGCTGGCGGGCATGAACGACCTGCAGCGCGCGCAGTACGAGCTGAAGAAGGCCCAGGGCGAGAAGGCCAAGCTTGAGCGCCGCATCAACCTGGTCGAGCAGATGGGCGTCGCGCGCTCCGAGCTGAAGGCCGCAGGCATCGACCTCGGCGACGAGCTGCTGTCCATGTTCGTCACGGAGAAGGCCGACGACACCAACGCCGCGATCTCCAAGATCAAGGAGCTGTTCCCCAAGGCGGTAAACGCCGCCGTGCAGGAGGCGCTGAAGCGCCAGCCCCCGAAAGACGGCGCGGGCACCAAGCCCAGCCAGTCGTTCGCGTCGAAGTTCGCATCCGATTACAGCAACCGAATGAACGGAGGAAAGAAAGATGGCGCTCAATAAGGCGTTCACCTACGGCGAGTCCCAAAGCATCCTCGATTCCGAGGTGGGCATCGTCGCGAAGACCCGCACCGCCACGCAGGCCATGGCCAAGGAGGTCGATGGCCGCAAGCTCATCAAGGCGGGCGCACTCTTCACGGGCACGTCCGAGTTAGGCGTGTTCCTCGAGGACTACGACATGACCGATACCGACAAGTGCCCGGCTGCGGTTATCTTCCAGGGCCGACTCAAGGCCGACAAGGTATCCACCGAGGCCAAGGCGAAGAAGGAAGACCTCGCCGCCACAGGCCTCTACCTGGTTTAACGAAAGGAGCAGCGCAACATGCGTCTCATCTCTGAACTCATCACCGAGCGCGACATGCTCGACTTCTCGCAGGGCTTCAACGTCCAGCGCAGCTACACAGGCTCCCGCCTGTTCCCCGACCGCAAGACGCAGTACATCGAGGCCGAGTACACGCGCCTGGCCGAGAACGGCAACCTGCCCACCGTTGCCATGATCCACGGCTTCGACACCGAGGCACACATCGGTTCCCGCGTGCCGTTCGAGCGCGTCACCACCGAGTCCCTGCTTATCAAGGAGAAGATCAACCTCTCCGAGCGCCTGCGCCGCATCACTCGCGGCCTCGACATGCAGATGGACTCCGTGCGCCGCTACGTCTTCGATGACGTCGCCCGCACCGCCGAGTCTGTCGTCACGCGCGCCGAGAAGGCCAAAATTGAGGCCCTGACCACGGGCAAGATGATCATCGCCGAGAACAACGTATCCATGGAAATCGACTTCGGCGTGCCAGAAGACCAGAAGGTCACGGCCAAGTGGGCGGTTGCCGAAGCCGACATCCTGGGAGACATCGACGGCTGGGTGACCATCGCGCAGGGCAAGGGCCAGACCCCGACCGTGGCCGTCACCTCCAAGAAGGTGTTCTCTCTCATCCAGCGCAACGCCGCCGTGCAGAAGGCCATCTTCGGCGTGAACGGCGCGGGCATCCTGCCCAGCCTGGCGCAGGTCAACAACCTGCTCGCGCAGCAGTTCAACGGCCTCACCATGTCCATCGACGAGGAGCGCTACGGCATCATCGGCGCGGAGGGCGGCAGCGTTTCGCAGGGCCGCTTCTTCCCCGAGGGCAAGTTCGTCATGTGCTCCGTCGGCTACGACGGCTCCGTTGGCACGGGCCTTTGGGGCGTCACCCCCGAGGAGCTTGAGCAGGGCGGCGCTTTCGACGAGAAGCGCCAGATGCAGTTCGTCACCTGCACCCGCTGGGACACCCCCGACCCCGTGGCCACGTGGACGAAGGCCTCCGGCGTGTTCATCCCCGTGCTGCCCAATGTCTACGGCCACATCATCGCGACCATCGACACGACATCCACGCAGACCCTTGAGGCCTCCGACCACGTGGAGGGCTAGCCCATGGCCGCGCTCGTAGACCGCGTTAAGGCGCGATACCTCCCAGACGAGGCCATGCCCGACGACCCCGCCATCGAGGAGATGATCCAGACGGTCACCGACCGCTTGCTCATCCGCCTCAAGGTCGAGCGGCTTCCGCGCCTGGCCGAGTCAATCGCCGTCGATGCGGCGGTGAAGGCCCTGCGCCTGCGCGGCTACGAGGGCAGCACCTCCGAATCGGCGTCCGACGGCGGCAGCATGTCGAACTCGTTCATCGACGACGTGCTGTCCGCCTATTCCGACGACATCGAGGCCCTGCGCGAGGCGTGTCGCCCCAAAGGCATCAAGTTCATGGGAGCGCGCCGATGAAGTGGTGTAGGGCAAAGGCCTATAGACGCGAGCAGACGGGCATCGACGAGCTGCACAACCCCATTTGCTCGACCGTCGAGGCGTTCGACTTCTTCGTGCGCTTCGGCCCGAGCCACAAGGTTCGCAGCGCCGAGGCGGGAAACGCCTTCGACAGCGTTTCCCGCGCCCTGCTCACCAAGCGCCCGGCAAGCGACTTCGCCGGCATCTGCGGCGTCGAGGTCAAGGGGGCTTCCTACGAGGTCGAGAACGTCATGGCCGACGGCGACGCAACCGTCGTGAGCGTCAAGAGGTGCAAGCCATGGGCCTCGTGATACGCGACGTGAACGGTCTTGCCGGAAAGCTCAACCGCCTTTCGCACGTAAGGTTCGAGGCCGTGATCATGAAGAACATGGCCCAAATCTACAACCGTGGCAAAGCGGACGGTGGAACGCCCGTATCTACCAAGAAGACCAGGCCTGGTGGGCCACACGGCGAACTGCGCATGTCGTTGGGGCAGTCCGGCGACACCGTCGGATACGCGAAGGACTACGCGCCTCACGTCGAGTACG
The DNA here is from genome assembly GCA_900548265.1 of uncultured Collinsella sp. GTDB lineage: Bacteria > Actinomycetota > Coriobacteriia > Coriobacteriales > Coriobacteriaceae > Collinsella. The sequence goes on along the minus strand of URKG01000005.1, from coordinate 94,709 downwards.
GCCACCGCACGGTGAACGGCGGATACGTGGAGGGGCAGCGATTCCTGCAACGCAACGTCAAGGCGCAAGAGCCGATATTCAGACAAGACCTAATCGACCAGCTACGGAAGCTCTAGGGAGGGCGCGATGATCCAACGATTAAGCCTCGCGGTGTTCCTCGGTTGCCTCATAGAGGCCATCGAGGCGGGTACCGGCACCAGCTGCTACGACAGCCCAGAGAATCGTGATTCGCCGCTTTACAGCGTCGAGCTGCAATCGACGCAGCCTGAGAACACCAAAACCATGTACATCGACGCCATCACCGTTTGGGTGCACTGCATCAGCGAGCCAGTGCGCCCATACAGCAACGCCAAGGTGCTCGGCATGGTGCAGCGGCTCGAACAGGCACTTGCTGACGGCTTCGAGCTTCCAGCGCCGTTCAGCCTCTACCGCACGACCTGCAACGGCGTGCAGACCGTAAAGAAAGACGAGACCGACGAGGGCCACGCCATCGCGGAGTTCACCTTCCGCGTTTGCTACGGCCTCCGCGTCAAGAACTAGAAAGGAACCAAGATGTCTACTGCTCAGCAGGACACCAACCTCATCGGCTGCGACTTCGACGCAGCAACCGCCAAGGCCCTCAGCGGCAACGACATCGTTGCCCTCGTTACCGACAAGACCGGCACCGAGCTGCTCGCCGTGAGCGGCCAGCAGGGACTCAAATTCAACATGAGCCAGGACAACACAGAGGCCGCGACCAAGGACGACGCCATCGGTGGCTGGACGCTCAAGTTCGCCAGCTCCAAGAGCTGGGACGCATCCATCGACGGCCTGTACTCGCCCGACGACTCCGCCACGAAGACCGTCGCCAAGGCGCTTGCCGAGGGCGAGTACCTGTGCCTGAAGGTCTGCAAGCGCATCCGCACGAGCGCGAACACCAAGTACGTTCCGCTGCGCATGGGCCTCGCGCTCGTGTCCTCCGACAGCTTCGAGGCACCGAACGACGACAACGCCACCTACTCCATGGAGTTCCAGGGCACGGGCAAGCCGTGGCTCTACGAGACCGCATCCGAGGAGCAGATCACCGCAGCCACCATCACCGTTTCCAACAGCTAAGGAGCCTGACCAATGGCAGAAGACACCGAACTCGACGCATTCCTTGAGGATTCCGCCGCAGACGCCACGGAAGCTGAAGACATCGTGAACGAGCTTGAGCAAGACCCCGAGAGCATGGAGCCGCAGACCTTCACCGTGCGCGGCCACGTCTGCGAGATCCGATTCTCGCGCAAGCGCATCGACCTCTACGAGGAGCGCCACACGCCGATCATCGTCTCGTTCTACAAGAACGACGGCATGTTCACCTTCAAGGAGCTTGCGGCCATCGCGGGCTACGGCCTGAAGGTACAGGGCGGCGGCTACTTCCTGCCGCAGAAGGCCGAGGAAATCGTGAACAAGCTCATCGACACGAACGGCTACCCCGTCGTGTTCCAGGCCGTGATGATGGCGCTTCAGCGCGACTGCGCTTTTTTATTCAAGGGCGCAGGGAACTAGCCCTAACGCGCCTCACCGGCTTCGACTACTTCACCGCCAAGCCGAAAAGCGGCGAAGCCGCGCAAGACGCCGCCCTGTTCCGCAGGGAGGCCGACTTCGCGTTCTTCGCCGCCAGGCTCGGTTGGGATTACGAGCAGTACGCGCAGCACACGCCCGTGCAGCTCGCGTTCGTGCGCAAAGAGCTTGAGACCGTGACCGTCGACCAATCGAACCTCTTCAAGGACGCCGTACAGGTGGCGGTTGCCAACTGCCTGTCCAAGAAGCGCCACAAGCTCTGGAAAAAGCGCAACGGCTCCTTCCGCGAGGACTCCTTCACCTACGAGGAGATCGACGCGCTGAAGGAGCAGCACCGAAAGAACCCGCCATGGACGCCTTGGGGAGGAGGCAAGCTGAATGGCTGATTACGTTCTCTCCGCCAAGGGAACCTACGACGGCTCGAACTTCGACTCGGGCGTCGACAGCTCCGCATCGAAGCTCAAGGGCCTCAAGGACACTGCGGCCGGCGTCGGCTCGCAGGTCGCCGGCTTCTTCGCCGACAGCTTCGGGAGCGTGGCGAAGTCCATCGGGACCGCCATCGGCACCGTCACCGCGGGAGTCACGACCCTCGCGGCCACGGGCGGCATGAGCCGCGCCCTCAACATCGAGAAGGCCCAGACGATGTTCAAGGGCATGAAGCTCCAATGGAGCGACTTCTACGGGACAATCCAGAAATCGGTCGACGGCACGGCCTACGGCTTCGACACCGCCGCCCAGGCGTGCGCACAGCTCGCCGCATCCGGCGTAGCCGCCGGCGGCGACATGGAGAAGGCCCTCAACGGCTGCGTCGGCACCGCCGCCACGTTCGGGCAGGACCTGGGAGACCTCTCGGGCATCTGGGCGAAGGTCGCGGCCTCCGGCAAGCTCACGGGCGAACAGGTCGCGCAGTTCACCGACCGAGGAATCAACGCGGTCTCGACGCTCGCGACCTATCTCGGCAAGACGACCGACGAGGTCTCGGCGATGGTCACGTCGGGCAAAATCGACTTCCAGACGTTCTCGGATGCCATGTACTCCGCCTTCGGCGATTCCGCCAAGGCCGCAAACGAGACCTTCACCGGCTCCATGGCCAACATGAAGGCCGCGCTATCCAAGATCGGCCAGGACTGGATGACGCCGCTCAAGGACTCCGCAATCCCCGTATTCAACTCAATCCGAGGCGTGCTGAACTCCTGCCGCGCCGCACTCAAGCCGCTCTCCGAGGCGTTCGGCGAGTTCCTCGGCGTCACCTACGACGCCGAGGGCAACCTGACGCGAACCGGCGGAGTGGTCGAGAAGCTATGCGGCTTCCTAGACGGCCTCGCGGAGAAGATTCAGGGCGTGGACCTCTCGAAGCTCGGGACCGGCGGCAAGCTCGCCGCCGCCGGCCTGGCTGGCCTCGCCGCCGTATCGCTGGGCGGCCTAATCGGGCAGATTCCCGTGCTCGGAGCTCTCGTCAACTCCTTCACGGGCGGCATCGTGCCGGCACTCAAGGGCGTCGCGGACGGTTTCGGCCTCCTGCCGGCCCCGGCGGCCGTCGCGAACGCGGCAATCGCCGCGTTCGCCGCAGCCTTCGCCTGCTGCTACGCCACGAACGAGCAGTTCCGGGACTCGGTAAACGGCCTCGTCGGCAGCATCGCCTCGTCACTCGCCCCGGCGTTCCAGAGCCTCACCGGCCTCATAGGGCCGCTCCAGGCGCTGTTCGGCTCGGTGTGCGGCGCCGTGATGCAGCTGTCGACCGCGTTCCTCGGCATCGTCGCCGCGGTGGCACCGCTCGTCGCGACGATAGTCTCGAGCCTCGTCCCCATTCTCGGGACGATCATCGAGGCCGTCGCGCAGGTCGTCGACACCGTCGCCGCGACCGTCGCCCCGGTCATCCAGCAGATAACGGACCTGATAACGGCGAATATGCCGGTCATCCAGTCGATAATCACCGACACGTGCACGCTCATCCAGACCATCATCACGACGGTCATGCCCATCATCCTCGCGATGGTCAGCGCCACCATGACGGCCATCCAGGCGGTAATCGACGCGGTCTGGCCGTATATCTCGGCCATCGTGACGTCGGCCATGCAGATCATCCAGGACATCATCACGGTCGTCCTCGGAGTCATCAACGGCGACTGGAGCGCGGTCTGGACGGCGGTTCAGGACATAGCGATGAACGTCTGGACCATCATCCAGAACCTCATCAGCGGCTACATGGCCTACATCCAGGCGCTCATCCAAAGCGGCCTCGCGGCCATCCAGAGCGTGTGGAGCGCAATCTGGTCGGTCGTCGGGAGCGTGCTGTCGAACATCTGGAACACGATCAAGAACGTGGTCAGCAGCGCGATCAACACGGTCCGCTCCGTCATATCCGGCGCACTCTCGACGATTCAGTCGATTTGGTCGTCGGCGTGGAACGCCGTCACGAGCACGCTGAACAACGCATGGAACAACATCCGCAACGGCGTGTCGAGCGGCATCAGCTCCGTCGTGAGCTTCGTGTCCTCGATTCCGGGCCGCATCGTGAGCGCCCTCGGCAACCTCGGCTCGCTGCTCTACAGCGCCGGCAGCTCCATCGTGAGCGGCCTGCTCAACGGCATCAAGTCGAGCATCGGCGGCGTATACGACTTCGTGTCGGGCATCGCCGGCAAGATCGCGGACCTCAAAGGCCCGAAGCGCAAGGACCTGCGCCTGCTCATCCCGAACGGCGGATGGATCATGCAGTCCCTCGAGACGGGCCTGAAGAAGCGCTTCGAGGGCGTGAAGACCACCGTATCGGGTTTCGCCGACGACCTGAGCATGTCATTCGGCGGAAACAGCGTCACCTACGAGACGGGGGCGGCTGCGGCCGTCGGCTCGGTCTCGGGCGGTGACACCTACTACCTGACCGTAGACGGGAACACCGCAAGCGCCGACGTGGCCGTTGCGAACGCCATCGACGTGCTCGTCGATGCGGCCCGCCGCTCGTCCACAGCGAGGAGGTAACCCGTGGGAGAGCACACAAAAGAGATACAGATCGCGGGCCTCAACCGCTGGTACCGCGGATACATCTCGGTAGACAGCGCCTGGAACGTCGATGACACCACCAGGCGCATCAGGGTGACTGCCGCAATCGACGACAAGTACGCCGCCGAGTACGGCACCCACTACGACGTCCTCGTGAACGGCAAAACGTACCGCTCCTACGACGTGCTGCTGAACAACTACGGCAACTGGGCGACCAGAAGCTCCGTCACGTTCGATGTGGACGTGTCGAGAGGGGCCGAGGATTGGGACTGCGCGGTACAGGTGCACGTCTACGGCAAGATGTACAACAACTACTACGGCTCGGCAGGCGGCGACGCCTGGGCCACGGTCTACACGAAGGTCCCGCAGCGCGGGTACTCGCAGCCCCACCCGCCAAAGAACTGCAAGCTCGAGCGCATCTCCGATACCAGCCAGAGCATCACGTGGGAGCACGACTACACGGGCATGGACGGGGCGTACCCGTGGGCGGGCGTCTACGTCGACCGACGCACGGACGACGGCTCGTGGGTCAACATCGCCGACGTGTCGTGGGACCGAGAGAACTATTCCGACACGTCGACCGCCGCCGGGCACAAGTACGAGTACCGGCTGTGCGCCCACGGCCCGGGCGGCAACTCCGAGCACGTGTCCGTCGGGGCGACCTACACCACGCCGAACGCGCCCACGCGCGTCGAGGCCGTCAAGGCGGGCGCGTCCGAGGTCACGCTGAGGGTGTACGGCGCGGCGGCGTATGCGAACGCATGGGCCGTGCAGCGCTCGACGGACGGCGGTTCCGCATGGGAGGACATAGCGGCCACGAGCGAGGGCGAAGACCCCGCATGGCTCGACCTCCATGACAAGTCTGCGCCGGCCGGCACGGTCGTTTACCGCGTGAAGGCGATGAGGGGCTCGCTCGCGTCGGCGTGGGCGAAGTCGAACCCGGTCACGACGATCACGCCCCCGCTGGCCCCAAAGGTCACGGGACTGCAGAGCGTCTACCCGCGCCATGACAACACGACGAACATGGTCAGCTGGACTCCGAACCACCCCGACGGCAGCGCCCAAAGTGCCGCACAGGTGGAGTTCACGCGCCCGGACGGCACGATATCGACCGTCGGCATCGAGTCGTCCGCCTCGCGCTGCGCATTCGTGGCGAAATACAACGGAAGCTGGAAGGTGCGCGTTCGCACCAAGGGCCTCCACGCCGACTGGGGCGCATGGTCGCCGTACGCGGCCTTCCTGGTCGCCGACTACCCCTCGTGCTGGGTGGAATCGCCCGGCACCGACGGAATGCTGATCGACTCGGTGCCGATGACCGTCAAGGTCTCCGCATCGGACGAAACCGGCATCGCCAGCGCGACCATCACGCTGTCCGAGGTCGGAGGCCAGACCGTCGCCACCTCCGACATCACGGACCTCAAGCCCGTCGAGTTCGGAAGCTACGCGACCGTTAAGAACGGCATCGACTACCTGATAACGCTCACGGTGACCGGCGGTTCCGGCCTATCCAAGACCGCCACGCGCCGGTTCAAGACGCATTGGGCCGAGCCCGCGACCCCCGTCGTCACGGTGACATACGGCGACGACCTTACGTGCCACGTGAAGGTCGAGAACGGCGTCTCGGCATACAACGTCGAGGAGACGACGCTGCTAGGCCCCATGACCTACGACGAGAACACCGGCGAGATACCGATGCTCGGAACCATCACGTGCGACGGCGACGAGCTCGTGCTTGGCGCTGCGGCGAAATGCGTCGGCTTCGTCGTCGAACGAGTGCTCGACGAGGGCAACCACGTCCTGACGTCCAGCCTCCTTGACGCCCAGGAGACAATCGACCGCGTGCCTCCGCTGAACTCGGACTTCAAGTACCGCGCGACCGGTACAGCCGCGAACGGCACGTCGTCGTTCTCCGAGGCGAAGGCCAACCTTCACGCCGAGGGCATGGCACTCAACTTCGGGCAGGACGCCTCGACGCTGCTCAAGATGGAGCTCAACGCCGAGTACTCGACATCCGCCGCACGCAGCTTCAACAGCTTCCACTTCGCGGACGGCGGGGCGAACGGCGGCCTCCCGCAGTCCTACGCGCTCGACGAGTCCGACCTCGCGACATCCGCCTCGTGCCTGCTCGAGCGTGACGGCCATGACCTGCTCCGCAGGATCATGCGCACGCAGTGGCAGGGATGGTGGCGCGGCCTCGCGGGAGAGCGGGCGTTCGGCGCGATGACGTTCAACGAGTCGACCAAGTCGGCCGGGCTATGGTCCGCCTCCGTAAAGATAGAGCACGACGTATTCGAGGAGCCGAACAATGCCTGATTGGAAGAAGCGCTTCGCGGCGTCGTACAGATACATGCGCGTGGACAGAAAGACCGGTCTCGACGTCGAGCGGCTGAGGAACATCAGGAACGGCGGGAGCATCGAGCGCAACCAGGACACCAGCTACGAGACCGGCAAGGTCGAATATCTCGGCGAGCTCGATCTCGGTAGCGACCTGCTGCGAATCTACCTGGATGCCGAGTTCCCGGACGGCACGACGGCATCCGAGCCGCTCGGCACGTTCGTGGTCTCCACGCCCAAGCGCTCCACGGGATACAACTCGTCCGAGGCGGACCTGTCCGGCAGGCTGTCCGAGGTCGCCGAGGACGAGTTCGACGCCCCACGTTCGCTGGCAGCCGGCAGCAATGCGGTGGACGAGGCCGCGAGGCTGCTGCGAGAGGCCGGGCTCGAGGTCGTCGCCGAGCCGTCCGACTTCAAGCTCACGACCACGTGGGTCGTCGGAGCCATCGGCAACGGCGGGAGTAGCTACGCGACCCGCCTGAAAGCCGTGAACGCGCTCCTCGATGCCGCCGGGTTCAGCGCCGCGTCGTGCGACCCGATGGGCCGCGTCCTGCTCCGCCGCTACGTCGAGCCCGACAAGCGAGCCCCCGCCATGGTCATGGAGGAGGGCAAGGAGGCGAGGTTCGAGGACGGCGGCACCGAGGAGCTCGACAAGTCGAGCGTGGCGAACGTCGTGCACGTCGACTACTCGACGACCGACGAGAGCGTGAGGGGGACGGCGATAGACGCCGACCCGAACAGCCAGTACTCGACGGTGACGCGCGGCTGGCGCAAATCCGCCAAGTACACCAAGAGCGAGCTGCCGCCGGGCTCGACGCCGGAGGAGCGGCAGGCCAGCGCGAACGCAGAGGCCGCCACGCTGCTGCGCACGCAGCAGTCTGCGATCCACAGGCTGAAGGTGACGCATATCTACGCGCCGGTCACCGTGGCAGACGCCATCGAGGTCCGCTGGCCAAGCGCGGGAATATCCGGGAACTTCGCGATACGGAAGCAGACTCTCACCCTCGTGGGAGGATGCCCGATGGAATTGGAGATGAGGCGCTTTGAACGCTAACGCCATAGCCGATGCGGGCGAGCAGCTCGCGTCGCTCTTCTCGCCGCAGGGAGGCTCCGGCCACTCCGTCGGGCTCGGGACGGTGCGATCCGTCTCGGGCGTGACGGCCACGGTGGCCATCTCCGGCGCGACGCTGTCGGGCCTCCCCATGACCACAGCGTGCTCCGCCGCCAAGGCCGGCGACCGCTGCATCGTCGAGACCATCGGCCCGCAGGCGATAGTCACGGGCCTCATAGCAAAGTAAGGGAGGGATTGATGGCAGACACCACGCAGTACGCCGCGCTGATGCTCGACGCGAACGGAAACGTCGACAGGGTGCGCACGACCGACGGCCAGATCTACTACATCGCGTCGACGATAGCGATGGACGCGGCCAATAAGGCGCATGCGGCCGCCTCCGCGTGCAACTCGGCGACGGACAGAGCCAACGCCGCGGAGGAAAAGCGCGTCTCCGCCGAGAATACGAGGGCGTCGAACGAGCAGTTGCGCCTGAGCGCCGAGGTGAACCGCGCGAACAACGAGGTGGCGCGAGTCCAGAACGAGAACCAGAGACGGACCGACGAGGCGACGCGCACCTCGAACGAGAACGCGAGGAAATCGAGCGAGCAGACGCGAGAGCGCAACGAGGAGGCGAGAAAAGCCGCCGAGACCAGGCGCAACGACGAGCACGCCGCCGACCAGCAGGCTTCGGCGAACGCCGCCGCGGCGGCGAACGGAGCTGCCTCGCGTGCCGAGGCCGCCGCGAACCAGGCGCTGCAGATCGCCAACTCGGTCGCGCAGGGCAGCGTGGGCGACTCGGACATCTCGGACCTGCGTGAACAGAACGCGGCGCTCGCGACCATGCTCGCCGACGCCACCGGCAAGTTCTTATTCATCGGCGGGACGGTCTACGCTCCGTCGTCCAAGGCGTCCTGCAGCAACGGAACCGTGGCCCTCGGTTCGACCTGCTCGGTATCAGGCACGACACTCGTGCTCGCATAGAAAGGAAACTGAAATGGCAAACGTAAACGCGGAGCGCTTCTCGGTCGGTGGAACGAGCTACCCGATCATCGACCAGACCGCCCGCACCAACGCCGAGGCGGCACTCAACGGCTCGGAGTACAACCGCCTGGCACTCATCGGCAAGTACGGCGGACAGAGCATCGCGACGCTGCTCGCCGGAGAGATCGGCGGAGGCACGGTCTACGACGCACTGCACAAGCGCATCGTGGCGAACAACTTCGCGGGCCTGCGCGTGGGCGACTACCTCGACGTTCCGCTCGTCTCCGCGTCCGGCGTGGCGGGCCAGCAGTCCGTGCGATTCATCATCGCGCACATCGACCCGTACCTGTGGTGCGACGACCGAAGCAAGGGGCACCACATCGCGTTCGTGGCCTCCGTGCCCATCGCGGTCAGCTCGTCCTACGACGGGGTCGCCAACTCCTCGTACATCCCGTGGAACAAGACGAACACCAACCAGGGCACGGCAGACATCAAGAACCCGTACCTGTGCTCGCAGCTCAAGGGCTGGGAGACGGCCTTCGAGGCGTGCCTGCCCGAGGGGCTGACCAAGTACCTGCTCACCCAGCGCGTGCTGCTTGAGGAGCGTTACAGCGCGAGCGGCGCGCTCAGCGACTCCAACAGCTGGAGCTGGCAGGACATCGGCAAGGTGTGGTCGCCCTCCGAGATGGAGGTGTACGGCTGCCCAGTGTGGGGCACCAAGGGCTACAGCGTGGGCTTCGACTGCCAGTTCGACCTGTTCCGCGATACCGCGCACCGCTTGAACGGAACTCGGTGCCGTTGGTGGCTGCGTTCCGTCATGGGTGGCTCCTCGTCCAACGTGTGCTACGTCGGCCACAACGGCTATGCCAGCTACCACTCGGCGACGAACGTCTGGGTTCGCCCCCGCCCCGGCTTCCTCGTCGGCTAGCCAGCCGAGTGCTCTATACTTCTCTTTCGATGCGGTCGCCTTGCGCGGTCGCATCCCTGCCCGCGCAGCGGGCCGTTTTTTTTGCCACTATTTCCGGGAGGTGCCATGAGCGGCGTCTACCAGCGAAACCGCGAGGTGTCCGAGTACAAGTTCTTCACGCAGGCCATCGCCATCCGCGTGGAGGTCAACAAGCTCATGGCCTCCTCGTCGGTCGTGCCGAAAGCCTACAGGCTGCTGAACGCAGTCCCCACGGTGGAGACCGCGCGCAGCATCGTATACAACGTCAACCGCGCCGACTGCTTCTACCCCAACAGTTCGTTCAACGCACTTGAGCGCAAGCGTTACCTGACGCTGGCGATAGCCGACTGCGAGCAGCTGATGCTCGACATGCAGTGCCTCATGGACATCGGCCTGCCCGTGAACGCCAACCGCTTCGAGGCGCTGGCGGGCATGGTCGAGGAGGAGATCAAACTGCTCAAGGGCGCGCGCAAGAACGTACGCGTCACCGGCAAGAAGACGACCGACGAGCGCATAGCCGAGGCCGAGGCCGAGCTAGAGCGCCTGCGTTCGCTATAATGGGCGGCGGTCCCGCCTTGTATATCGGTACAATTGGTGGCTGCGTTCCGTCATGGGTGGCTCCTCGTCCAACGTGTGCTACGTCAACAACAACGGCAATGCCAACTACAACTCGGCGACGAACGTCTGGGTTCGCCCCCGCCCCGGATTCCCTTATTGCCAGACCGAGTAGGCCCCAGAGCCGAAAGCAGAGCGCGAAGAGGAAGGAAGGCGCGACCGTCGGGCATGCGCCCGTAAATACGCACCCCGCGAGGGTGGCCGGACGCTGCTTGCATGGCGCGGCGCTCCGTGGCTTCGCCGCGTTTCATGGCCATACCTCAAGCGGCCGCCAGAGCCACATTGCAAGCCGCGCGGGGTGCCTCCTGTGAACTCCGAGCAAAGGCGGGCGGCGCGCCGCAAGCGCCGCGAGGAGGAGCGCGCGCAGGCCAAGGCCGAGCGCGTCAAGGCGTGTACGCTTGATACCGTGGCCGACCTCAACAGCCTGTGTAAGGCATCGAGGCAGGCCGCGCGCGGCGTGATGTGGAAGGCATCCACGCAGCGATACATGAAAAGCTACCTGCGCAACGCCGTCCTATCCCGCCGCGACCTTTTGGAGGGGCGCGACATATGCCGGGGCTTCATACGGTTCGACCTGTGGGAGCGCGGAAAGCTGCGCCATATCAGCGCCGTACACTTCCCCGAGCGCGTGGTACAGAAGTCCCTGGCACAAAACGCGCTCGTTCCCGCCATAGTCCCCACTCTCATAGCCGCCAACTCCGCGAGCATAAAGGGGCGCGGCACCGACTACGCCCTGAAGCTGCTCAAGCGCCACCTGGCCGACAACTGGAGGAGGCACGGCGGCGATGGCTACATACTGCTCGGCGACTTTTCCGACTACTTCGCCCGCATAGCGCACGGCCCCGTCAAGGAGCAGGTGGCTGCCGCGCTGCTCGATCCGCGAGTAATCGACCTTGAGCACCGCCTGATTGACGCGCAGGGCGAGGTGGGCCTGGGGCTGGGCAGCGAGCCGAACCAGATATGCGCGGTGGCACACCCCAACCGCATCGACCACTACGTGACCGAGATGCTGCGCCCCGAGGCGTACGGGCGGTACATGGACGACTTCTACCTCATACACGAGAGCAAGGAGTACCTGCAGGTGTGCCTGCTGCTGATAGGGCGCAAGTGCGCCGAGCTGGGCATAGAGCTGAACCCGCGCAAGACGCGCGTGGTGAAGCTGTCGCGCGGCTTCACGTGGCTGAAGAAGCGCATCTTCTACACGGAGACGGGCCGCATAGTCGTGAAGCCGTGCCGAGACTCCATAACGCGGGAGCGCCGCAAGCTCAAGAAGATGGCCCGCATGGTCGCCGATGGCGTCATGACCCCCGAGCAGGTGGAGCAGAGCTACCAGAGCTGGCGCGGCGGCATGAAGCGGCTGGACGCGCACCGCAGCGTGCGGGCCATGGACGCGCTGTACCGCAGCCTGTTCGGAAATCTCGCGCAGGGGGGGGGGTGCTCAATGCAGGCCAAACAGAGGGACGATTCAAGCGGAAGCAAGCCCTCGCAATAGCGGAGAACTGGCAACTCAAAGCAGCGGCCTAAGCGAAGCGGCTGCGAAATAACAGAAGCATCGAAGGCGTGCTGCGGCGCGCCTTCTTCCTTTGCGCCCATCAAAGCGGCTCGGCAATCTCACGGCGCTAATACGATGGCGGCACATTCCCCGACAAGAAAGGAGTCCGCATGGACACTGAGGAAGACACGCCGCGCCCCAACGAGCTTCAAGATGGCACCATGGCCGAGGTCAACGCCCTGCGCGATCTGCTGTCGCAGATCGGCGACCCCGACGCGGCGTACGACGCGGGCGTTATCGACGATGACGAGTACGCTGAGCGGAAGGCGCGAAAGCTCGCCTACACCGCGGCGCTCGCCGCCTACGACAGAGGCGAGACGCCCGACGTACCGGCGCTGCTCGGCCAGATGCGCGAGCAGGCGTCGAAGCCGACGCAGACCGAGCAGAACACGGCGAACATCGACTACCTGCTCATGACGGTCGGAGGTGACCAGTAATGCCGACGAAGAAGACCGACGGGCATTCCAAGCACTTCGCGCTCGTCAAGAAGTACTACGACCGATCTCTTTGGACAAAGGCGCGAGTACATAAGGCCGTCGAGTGCAAGTGGATCACCGCCGACGAGTACAAGGAGATCACCGGCGAGGAGTACGCGGCCGAATAGGCGGAAGGAGGGCGCTCGGGATGGAAGTGCTCAAACTTTTTGCACCTTACGGACCGGGATGGCTCGGTGGCGTCCTTCTCGGCCTCATAGCATTCTACTTCGGCCGTCAGTTTTTGGATGAATACAAAAGGCAGAACGAACGCAAGGCCGGCATCGACATGAAGCGCGAGGAGCGCAAGCAGGCCGAGGTCGACGAGCGCGCGCAGCTGGACCGCGAACGCTCGCAGATGGAGGGCCGCATCGCCGCGCAAATGGAACGCAGCAACTCGCTCATGGAGGCCATGAAGACCCTCATGGAGTCGGTCGTAGCGTCCAACGAGGTCCTGCACAACGACTTGGCCCACAGCCAGGCGCGCAGCCAGGGGATGGCCGAGAAGGTCGACCACATCTACGACCGCGTCGACCTCATGTACAACAAGGAAACAAGCAGATAGGAGCAATCGAATGACTGAGATTCAAGCGGGTCTCACCGTCGCCACGGTGCTCGTGGTGCCGTACATCGTGCAGGCCATCAAGACTAAGGCCATGACGGGCAGCGTCGCCCGCTGGACGGCCATAGCCGTCTCGGCGGGATGCGGCGCGCTCACGGCCATGTCTGGCGGCGTCCCGACCGAACCCTCGGCATGGGTTACGTCCATCTTCGCCGCGGTAGGCGGCGTGCAGGTGGCATATGCGGTCTTCAAATCCGTCGGCATCACGGACAAATGGCTCGATGCGCTGCTCGCGCTCGGCGACATCAAGGAGGACTAACATGGCAGACTTCGCGAACGTCCAACCGGACGAGTACAAGCTTCTTGGGCGCAACTTCTCCGCAGGCCGCCCGTTCGGCATCAAGGGCGTGACCATCCACCACATGGCCGGCGACCTCAACGCCGGCCAGTGCAACGGCATCTGGGGTGCCAACGGCTGCTCGGCGCACTATTCGGTCGACCGCAACGGCTACATCGTGCAGCACGTCAACGACACCGACCGCGCCTACGCCTGCGGCGACGGTATCGGTACGGGACGCGGCAACGACACGACCATCTCCATCGAGCACGCGAACAGCGGCAGCAACCCGTGGACGGTCCACGAGAAGGCAATCGAGAGCGGCGCGCACCTCGTCGCGGCCCTGTGCCTGTACTACGGCCTCGGCCGCCCCGAGTGGTGCAAGAACGTCTTCCCGCACCGCTATTGGAGCGCCACGGCCTGCCCCGGCGAGCTTGCGGGCTCCCAGCGCGACCATTACATGCAGCGCGCCCAGGCGTGGTACGACGCCATGAAGGGCGGCAAGGCGCCCGCCCCCGTCGCCAAGCCTGCCGCTGCAAAGCCCGCCCAAGTGGCATCCGGCGGCTTCTCAAAGGCATCTGGCAAGCGCATCCCCGTCCACTACTCCCTCCACCTCAAGGGCGGCGGCTGGCTGGACGAGGTGACCGACTTCGGCGCCGGGGACAACGGTTTCGCGGGATACCCGTGCCGGCAGCACGATCTCCTTTGCGCCCGAGTCGATCGCGGCACGCTCAAGTATCAGGTGCATACCATCGAGGACGGCTGGCTCGGCTATGTTACCAAGGGCGACCGCAACGATACCGTCAACGGTTGCGCCGGAATCGCTGGCCACACCATCGACGGCGTGCGCATGTACTATGTGACCCCGGGCGGCGAGGAGTACAAGCAGGCATGGTATCGCTCGCAGACCACCGTGCGCGCCGGGTGGCTCGATACCGTTTGCGACGACGGCTCCACCTACGGCGGCGACGACTTCGCGGGTTTCTACGGTGAGCCGCTCGACCGACTCCAGGTCTGCGTCACCGACGGCAACCCGTACTAGCATGATCGCGTTGGCCTTCGTTCTCGGCGCGCTGTTCGGCGGCACCGTGGCGACAATCGGGCTCTGCATCGTGAGCATCAACCGGCGCTAGCCGCGGCCCGCTCGGGTTATACCGGGCGGGTTTTTTTCTCGAGAAAAGATGACGCTACGCCGCCCGTGGTATCCTGAGCAGCACGACGGTCCCAACGGCGCAGATCTCGGTTCTAGAATCTAGGCAGACGGGGCACCATCGAACGTAAGACCGTCCGAACCTCGCATGGTCCGGGCGGTTTTTCTTATACCGACGCGACGTGATGGGACGTGGTATGGCAGCAACGGATATCGAGCGCGGACTCTCGACCGCCGAGGTCGAGGAGCGCATCGCCGCCGGTAAGATCAACCGCAACATGGAGCTCAAGACCAAGTCGGTCAAAGAGCTCATCATCGAGAACCTCTGCACGCTGTTCAATTTGATCAACGTGATCTTGGCGTTCCTGGTCATTTTGACCGGTTCGTTTAAGAACCTGACGTTCCTGTTTGTGGTGTTCCTCAATACCGCTATTGGCGTCATCCAGTCCATGCGGTCCAAGAAGATGGTCGATAAGCTCACGCTGCTGACCTCTAAGAAGGCCATCGCGGTGCGCGACGGTGCCGAGGTGGAGCTCGACTTGGACCAGATCGTGCTCGACGACATCATCCGCCTGGGGCGCGGCGACCAGATTCCCGCTGACGCCGTGGTGGTTTCCGGCGAGGCGCTCGTGAACGAGAGCCTGCTGACGGGCGAGAGCGACCTTATTAAGAAGCAGCCCGGCTCCGAGCTCATGAGCGGCAGTTTTATCGACTCGGGCCTGCTGCGCGCCCGCGTGATCCATGTCGGCGCCGACAACTACGTGGCCAAAATTAATAACGAGGCCAAGTACGTCAAAAAGGTCAATTCCGAGATCATGAACGCGCTTAACGCCATCGTGCGTTTTGCGAGCATCATCATGATCCCGCTCGGTTTGGCGTTGTTTGCCTCGAGTGTGAGCGAACTGTGGGATGCCGCGGGAACCCCGGGCGATAGCGCGCTTTCGTGGTGCTTCTCCGAGCTGTTGGCTGGTCATGTGCCTTCGTCGGCGCTGCTGTCCACGGTGGGCGCCCTGCTGGGCATGATCCCGCAAGGCCTGGTGCTGCTGACCTCGTCGGTGCTCGCCATCGCCACGGTGCGCCTGGCTCGCCGCAAGGTGCTGGCACAGCAGCTCTACTGCATCGAGACGCTCGCTCGCGTTGACGTGCTGTGCCTGGACAAGACGGGCACCATCACGTCGGGCCGCATGGAGGTCGAGGGCACGTATCCGCTGCCGGTTGAGGGCGTGAGCCTAGGCGCCGGCTCGGACGAGGCGGCCGTTCCCGTCGATACCACGGTACTCGATTTTGCGCTGGCTAACGTCGCGCGTGCGACTTCGGCCGATGCCAACGAGACCTGCCAGGCGCTGCTCAACTATTACGCCGATCGCCCGGTCGAGGTGTCTGAGCCGCTGTCGGTCATTCCATTCTCGTCGTCTAAAAAATGGAGTGGCGCTTCGTTTGCGCAGGGCTCCTATGTGATGGGTGCGGCGCAGTTTGTGCTCTCTGATCGTGTTTTTGCCCAGGTCGAGAACCGTGTTGCCGAGCTTGCCGATACCTGCCGCGTGCTCGTGGTGGCGCGCGTGGACGGCTTTACACCCGATGGCGATATGGTGGGCGAGGCCGAGCCCGTGGGCTTTGTGACCATCCGCGACGAGATTCGTACCTCGGCGGCCGAGACTATTGGCTACTTTAACGAGCAGGGTGTGACCCTCAACGTGATCAGTGGCGACGACCCGCGTACGGTGTCGTCGATCGCGCGCGTGGTGGGCGTGCCGGGGGCGGACGCTTATGTGGACGCCACGACGCTCGATACGCCGGCCAAGCTCGATGCCGCAGTGGACCGCTACCATGTCTTTGGTCGTGTGACCCCGCAGCAGAAGCGCGAGCTCGTGCAGGCGCTCAAGCGCCGCGAGCACACCGTGGCCATGACGGGTGACGGCGTCAACGACGTGCTGGCGCTCAAGGAGGCCGACTGCTCCGTAGCCATGGCGGCCGGCTCCGATGCCGCGCGTAACGTAGCCGAAATCGTACTCGTCGACAACGACTTTGCCTCGATGCCCGCCGT
This sequence comes from uncultured Collinsella sp., assembly GCA_900548265.1. Classification (GTDB taxonomy): domain Bacteria; phylum Actinomycetota; class Coriobacteriia; order Coriobacteriales; family Coriobacteriaceae; genus Collinsella. Next base: position 78,119 of record URKG01000005.1, on the reverse strand, counting down.
GGTGGCCGAGGGCCGTCGCTCCATCAACAACCTGCAGCGTTCGGCCTCGCTGTTCCTGACCAAGACGCTGTTCTCGATGGGCCTGGCGGCGCTGTGCATCGCGCTGCCGCCGTACCCCTTCGAGCCCATCCAGATGACGCTCATTAACTTCTTCTGCATCGGCGCGCCGGGCTTTGTGTTGGGCCTGGAGCCCAACAATGCTCGCGTGAAGGGTGCGTTTTTGACCAACGTACTCAAGCGTGCACTGCCGGCGTCGATTGCGGTCATTTTGGCTGCGGCGCTCGATATCTTTGTGGCGCGCGTGTTTGGCTTTAGCCAGATCACGCTGTCTACGATGTGCTTGCTTACGTCGTGCGCGGCGAGCGTCAGCCTGATCTGGCGCATCTCGCAGCCTCTCACGCCCTTACGTGTGGTGCTCTTTGTGTTTGTCGTCGCCGGCATCTTGGTGGGCGTTATCGGATTCCCGGAGCTGCTGTCTATTGCCAACCTGTCGATGGGCCAGATGGTTATCTTGGCTGTCATCGTGGTCTTTACCTGCTCGGTGTTCTTTAAGCTCGCCACGATGATGGATTCGCTCAAGCCGCGTCGTCGTCATGCCGCAACTGGTTTTGGCCGTGGTGTGCGCGTCCACCTGGGTCGCGGTGGCGGCAAGGTGAGCTCGACGGGTTCGACGGCCGAGCGTTTTGCCAAGCGCGTCGCCGCCGACATGGCGCAGCGCCGCGAAGATCGCACCGCTCGCGAGGCCGAGGCCCGTGCACTCGAGGGCGTGGCCCAGGCCCAGCCCAAGAAAAAGAAGAATACCGGAGCCAGGCGCTCTCGCGTGACCAAGTCCGCCCAAGGCATCAAAGTCTCGATGCCAAGCAAAAAGAAGAAGTAGCTAGCGCCCTGCCGATGTTGAATTGGTGCCTTGTTCCTGTGGGGCCGTGGCGATGTTATGCTCTAACCTCGATTGTTTGAATTGCTTCGAAAAGAGGATGCCGTGATCTGCCCGCATTGCCTTAAGACTATCGAGGACGGCGCCTCGTTCTGCCCCTACTGCAACGCCTATGTGGGTCCGGGCGATGGCCCCGAGCACACCGAGTTCGTGTTCTGTGAGGGCTGCGGTGCCCGTCTTTCTCCGCATGATCGTACGTGCCCCAAATGTGGACGCCCCGCTCCGGGTATCCTCTCCGAGGACGCGGCCGCATCCGACCTGGCAGCGGGCCGCACGGCGGGCTTTCCGCGCCTAACACAAGAGCAGATCGATACCGAGGTGCCGCATGCGCCGGCCTCTGCCGCTGCGGTGCTTTCGGACGCCGCTGACCCCAATGAGACCTGCGTGCTGCCGGCTTTCGATAAGGATTTCGGTATTCCCAAGGTCGATATTCCCACGCCGGTTTCCCTGCATGACGATGCTCAAAAACCCAAGCGCAAGGTGCATCCCGACGAGGACGCCTATCACAAGCACAAGCGTCATATCCCCAAGCCGCTCATTATCATCGCGGTCCTTGCCGTCGTTTGTGGCGGTGCCTATTGGTTCGTGACGGCCGATCCCATGGGTGTCATGCCTGGCTTCTATGACCAGTTTGGTCAGGCCGCGCAGACGACCTTCCCCACGCGTCAAAAGGGCGAGGCGACTGAGGACGATACCAAGCAGGACGATTCTGCCGAGGTGGTCCAGGAAGAAACCGTGCTGACCGATGATCAGCTCTATACCAGGCTCGACGGTCTGTATCAGACCATCGTGTCCTACGGTGACGAGGACCAGATCGGCGAGGTCATCGATTCCTTTAACAACGGCTATCTCCGATCGCCGCTGTCCACCCGTCAGGAGCTGTCGCAGAGTGCCTACGCCCTGCGCGACCAGATCAAAAAGACGCAAGATGAGCTCAACAACCTTAAGTATCAGGACGATACGGTCTATGCGGATGACATCGCCCACTTAAAGCAGCTTGCCGAGTGGATGTTCGAGCGTGTCGACGTGATCTGTCAGAGCTGGGACATCTCGCTGGCCATTCCCGATGGCGAGTCGATGAGTTCCCACCAAAGCGAGATCCTGGCGCCCATCGCGCAGGGCGGCAACAGCGCGCTGAACCAGTACGACGCCAACGTGGGCTCCTGGAAGCCGCAGCAGCGTTCCTAAAATTAGTTCGCCATAGTCGGCATAACCTACGTGCGCAATTGATGTAAGCGCATGCTTATTGCTACAATTCGTACAAATATGCTTTAAACGCACGAGGAAGGAACCACATGTTTGGTTTTAAGAAAGAGCTCTACACGCCCGAGTATCAGCTTGCCGGCGACGAGTGCGCCGTTATCGAGACGTCGAAGGGTACCATCAAGGTCAAGTTTGACGGCGAGGGCGCTCCCATTCATGTCGCGAACTTCTGCGAGCTTTCCACGATGGGTTTCTATGATGGCCTTAAGTTCCATCGCTATGTGCCCGGCTTTGTCATTCAGGGTGGCGACCCCAATACCCGCGATATGTCCGGCGCCGACGTCGCTGCCGGTCTTGAGGGCCCCGACGGCATGCCCGGTACCGGTGGCCCCGGCTACTGCATCAAGGGCGAGTTTGCCACCAATCCGCGCAACAGCCATGTCGATGGTGCCCTTGCCATGGCACGCTCCATGGATCCCGATTCCGCGGGTTCGCAGTTCTACTTCTGCCTGGGTGCCCAGCATAACCTCGATTCCGGTTACACCGTCTTTGGTACCACGGTCGAGGGTCTCGATGTGATTTCGCAGCTGCGTGCCGGCGACGAGATCGTCCATGTCGAGATCGTTCACGAGTAAAGGGGACTTCCTTGAATAGCCAGCTGATCCAACAGGGCCGCGCCGCTTACCGCGCGGGTGATTTTTCCGCTGCAGCCCAGATGCTTGGGGCGGCAAAGACTCCCGATGAGATTATGGGCGAGGCCGATCACCTTCGTGGCAACGCCTTGATGCACCTGGGCATGTATGCCGAGGCCGCTGAGGCCTATGCCGCCGCCCTCAACGACGGCACCTATGGCAAGCGCGGCGCGCTGCTCACCAACCGCGGCAAGGCACTCGCCGCCGTGGGCGACTACACGACGGCCGCTCAGGCGTTCTCTGCTGCTACGCAGGACGCTTCTTATGCCACGCCGTTCAAGGCCTATCTGGGCTTGGGTAACGCGCTGTTTCAGTCGGGCGACTATGCCAACGCGGGTACTGCCTTCCGTCAGGCTGCCATCGACGGCGCCAATCCGGCTCCTGCCGCCGCACTCGGCGAGCTCGGTCGTTGCTTCATTAAGCTCGGCCGTCCGGCGGATGCCGTGGAGACCTACCGCACGGCTATCGACTTTGCCGGTCCCCGCGACGACACGCGTGCGCTCAACGCCGGCATGGGTCAGGCACTTTCTGCCGCCGGCCGCCCCTCCGACGCACTCGACGCCTTTAACGCCGCTACTGCCGATGGCATCTACCAGCTCACCTCCGAGCAGGCCGATGAGCTTGCCCGCGTTCACGATTCGCTTGCCGCGCTATCCGCCCAGACGGCTATGGCCACGGCTCCGGCGCCCGCGATGGACGCTCCTGCCGTCGATCCGCTCGATCCTACGGGCGCGACCGGTCAGTTTATGCCCGATCCCTCGGACACCGGTTTCTTTACGCTGTCCGAGTCCGAGATGGTCCAGCAGGACCGTCAGGATCGTAAGCAGGCCAAGGTCCGTCGTCGCCATCGCCACACGGGTCTCAAAGTCTTCATTGTGCTGCTTCTGCTCATTTTGATCGCCGCGGGCGGTCTGGGCTTTGCTTACACGCGCGGCTTTGGCTTCCCGTCTCAGGAATCTGTGGTTACCGATCTGTTCCAGGCTGCCGGCGACGGTGACACCGCAAAGGCCGAGTCTTGCCTGGCCTCGAGCCTGTCCGAGGACGCTAAGTCGATGATCATCTCCTCGATTCCGCAGGGTGCCACCGTGTCCGTCGAGGGCATGGATCAGTCCATGACCGAGACGACCGCTAAGGTGAAGGCATCGCTGTCCAAGGGCGGCGAGCAGGAGTACACCGTCAAATTCGTGCGCTCCGACAACCATATCGGCTGGGCCGTTTCCTCGCTCGATATGGATTTCTCGGCTGCTGACAACCAGTAGTGACCTTATGGGATTTAGCTTTGCCCGGCGCTTCACCGCAAGTGAGGTGCCGGGCTTGCGCTAGTATCATGAGCTAGTAGTTTTCCAGCAATCATCCAACACATCAGGAGTTGCGTTGTTTTCTTTGATGGATATGTTCTTCGGTAGCTATGCGGGCGATCTTGCCATCGACCTCGGCACCGCAAATACGCTTGTCTCCGTGCGCGGCAAGGGCATCGTCATTCGCGAGCCCTCTGTCGTCGCCATCGACAAGAACGACGAGCGCATCCTGGCGGTCGGTATCGAGGCAAAGCGCATGCTCGGCCGTACGCCCGGCAACATCGTGGCCGTTCGTCCCCTGAAGGACGGCGTCATCGCCGACTTCGATGTTACCGAGGCTATGCTTCGCTACTTTATCGACAAGGCGTCCGAGAAGCGCTATCCGTGGACCCCGCGTCCGCGCGTTGTCGTCTGCGTTCCCTCCGGCGTCACGTCGGTCGAGAAGCGTGCTGTCTTTGAGGCCACGATCCAGGCCGGCGCTCGCCAGGCCTACCTGATCGAGGAGCCCATGGCTGCCGCTATCGGCGCCGATCTGCCCGTCGAGGAACCCACCGGCTCCATGGTCATCGACATCGGCGGCGGTACCACCGAGGTCGCTGTTATCGCCATGGGCGGTATCGTCGTCTCGCAGTCCATCCGTATTGCCGGTGACGAGTTCGATCAGGCTATCCTCACGCACGTTCGTGATGCCTACAACCTGGCCATCGGCGAGCGTACGGCAGAGGACATCAAGATCAAGGTCGGCTCCGCCGTGCCGCTCAAGGACGAGCTCGACGTCGAGGTCAACGGCCGCGACGTGATTACCGGTCTGCCCAAGACCGTGCGCATCGAGAGCGAGGAGATTCGTCGCGCGCTCAACAAGCCGCTCGACGAGATGGCTAAGGCCGTCAAGGACGCACTCGATGCCACGCCGCCCGATCTTGCCTCGGACCTTATGTACTATGGCATATTGCTGACCGGTGGCGGCGCGCTGCTGCGCGGTCTCGACGTGCGCCTGCGCGATGAGACCGGCGTTTCGGTCAACGTCAGCCCCACGGCGCTCGATAACGTCGTTAACGGCTGTGCCCGCGTGCTCGAGGCCAATGCGTTTGATGGCGGCTTCGTCCAGACCAATGCTTAATTTCCAAAAGGTGGATTCCATTTGGCACGATCTTCGGGTTTCTCCACAAATCTGAATACCAAGCGACAATCAACGGGTATGCGCCCGTTGATTGTTTTCAGCCTGATTTCGGTGTTGCTGCTCACGTTTTACATCCGCGAGGGCGAGGCAGGACCGATTCATGCCGTGCGTTCGGGCGTAACGACGATTACCTCGCCGGTGCGCTTTGTGGGTTCGGCTGTGGCGGCTCCCTTCAATGCGATCGGCAACGTGTTCTCTAACCTTACGGCGTCGCAGGACACGCTTGATGAGCTTAAGAAGCAAAACGAGGAACTGACCTCTAAGGTTGCTGAGCTCTCCGAGGCTCAAAAGACCGCTGAGCGTCTGGAGGGGCTGGTCGGCCTGCAGTCGACCTACAACCTTAAATCGACCGCAGCTCGTATCGTCGGTGCCTCGGGCGATGCCTGGACCTCGACCGTCACGATCGATAAGGGTTCTGCCGACGGGCTTACCATCAACATGCCCGTAACGAGTTCGGCCGGTGTTATCGGCCAGATTATCGAGGTATCGGCCAAAACGTCGACCGTGCGCCTGATTGGCGACGAGAACTCGGGCGTGTCCGCCATGGTGCAGGACACGCGCGCCCAGGGTATGCTGCAGGGTCAGGCTGACGGCACGCTGCGTCTTGAGTACGTGAGCGTCGACTCCGATGTTAAGGTTGGCGACATCATCGTGACCTCGGGCATTGGCGGTGTGTTCCCCAAGGGTCTACCGCTCGGCACCGTCTCGTCGGTTGAGAAATCGGCAAACGACGTGTACTACACCATTGTGGTGCGCGCTCAGACCACGGCCGAGAACAACGAGGAAGTGCTGGTCATCACCTCGCTGACCGACGAACAGTCGGCCTCGGATGAGGACGTGAGCACGGCCAACAGCACGCCGCAGGGAACGTCGCGCGATGCTGCGACCAAGACGAAGGACGAGAGCTCGGATGACAGTTCCGACACGTCCGAGACGACCGATTCCGGCTCGAGCGAATAGGGGGCATGTCCATGGATCTACACGAGCAGGGGATGAGCTCCCGCACGTTTGTGATCGCCGCCATTGTGTGCGTGCTGCTGCAGGCAGGCCTGGCACCGCAGATCTCCATTGCGGGCGGTCGCGTCAACTTCATGATTATCTTGGTGTGCCTAAGCGTGTTCTCGGGCGACCCGACCCGTGCCGTCGTGTGCGGTTTTTGCAGCGGGTTGTTCTATGACCTGTCCGCTGCCGTGCCGGTGGGCGTTATGTCGCTCCTGCTGACCGTGGGTTCTTTTGCCCTGGTGCACAGCGCCGTCGGTCAGACGGGCGGTACCCCGAGTGCGCGCGGCGTCACCGTGGGCGCCTTTGCGCTCGTCATTAATGTGATCTACAGCATCATCTTGCTGTTTATGGGTTTGGAGACGAGCTTTGTCGTGGCGATCTTCGGCCATGCGCTGCCGTCCTCGATCCTGACGGGTCTGGTTGCCATTCCGTTTTTGATGTCCGGCGTCGTGCCGCAGTCCGGCTATGGATTCTCCGCACGTGGCGGACGCCAGACGGGTATGCGCTTTAAGCCCAAGACCCGCAAGCTCAAATAGGGGAGGCCCGTAGATGTCTTCCCAGATGACGGTTATTATCGCCGGTATCGTGCTGGTTGTGGCCATCGTGGTCGCGCTGGTCATCATGCGTCGTGGCGATTCCCGTTTTACCTACGATACACAGCATGGAACGGCCCCGCGCGCCACCGAGGGCGAAGGCAATACCGCGGCGACCGCCTTTAAGGGCCGCTTTTCCATCCTCACCACGGGTGTGGGCGCAATGTTTGCGGCACTTGCCGTCAAGCTGTGGGGCATGCAGATGGTCTCGTCGGACTATTACGAGAAGCAGGCCAATAGTAATCAGACTCGCACCGTTACCACACCCGCTGTGCGCGGTCGCATCCTCGACCGCAATGGCGTGGCGCTTGTCCAGAACCGTCCCTCACTTGCTGTCGTGGCCTACCGCGACCTTGCCGAGGATGAGGTTCTGGTTCGCCATCTTGCCAACGTGCTTGGAATGCCTTACGTGGCGGTCCTTCGCAATATTCAGGACAATACAGAGGGCGCCCAGAGCCTGCATACCATCGCGACGGACGTCCGTCGCTCCACGGTTGCCTATATTCAGGAGCATGCCGGCGAGTTCCCGGGCGTCAAGATTGCCGAGCGTACCGAGCGCCAGTATCCATATGGCGAGACGGCATGTCATATCTTGGGCTATACCGGCACCATTACCTCCGAGCAGCTCGAGGCCCAGAATAAGAAAACCTCTGGCGATGATGATGCTTCTGCTGGCAAGATTACGTACCAGTCGGGCGATATCGTGGGCCAGGCGGGCGTTGAGAGCTACTACGAAAACCTGCTGCAGGGTATTCGTGGCGAGCAGACCGTCAAGGTCGATGCTTCGGGCAATGTGACCGGTCAGGCCGGCGCCGTGCCCGCGAAGGCCGGCTCCGACATTAAGCTCACGCTCGACCTTAAGATCCAGCAGGCCTGTGAGACGGCGCTGGCGAGCGCTATCGAGCTTGCCAAGACCACTGGCTACAGCAATGCCGGCAACGGCGCTGTGGTGTGTCTCGATCCCAACAATGGCGAGATCTTGGGCATGGCGAGCGAGCCCAAGTTCGATCCGTCCGTCTTTATCGGTGGCGTCTCAAACGACGTGTGGACCGAGCTCAATGATGACAAGGGTTCGCACCCGCTGCTCAACCGCGCCATTAGCGGACAGTACATGTCGGCCTCGACCATCAAGCCGCTCTCGGCGCTGGCCGGTCTTGAGTTTGGAACCTACACTTCAACGCAGACAACCAACTGCACGGGCTATTGGACGGGCCTGGGCAAGGCTTGGGGCAAGCGCTGCTGGCTGACGTCTGGCCACGGCACCATGACGCTGCAGTCGGGTATCGCCAACTCGTGCGACCCTGTCTTCTACGACATGGGCAAGGCGTTCTTTTATGACGAGCAACATCCCGAGGGCCTGCAGGAGGTCTTTCGTCGCTGGGGTCTAGGCAAGACCTGCGGTATCGATCTGCCGAGTGAGGGCTCGGGCCGTATTCCCGATGCCGAGTGGAAAGAGTCGTACTTCACCGACGCCTCTGCCGAGGACCGCAAGTGGAATGCCGGCGATATGACCAACATTGCCATCGGCCAGGGCGACATCCTGGTGACGCCCCTGCAGATGGCGTGCGCCTATATGGGTCTTGCCAACGGCGGCAAACAGTACGTGCCTCACGTGTTTTTGTCTGCCGTATCGCGCGATGGTGACGGCGATGCCTATAAGTACAACGGAAAGGGCAAGAAGAAGCGCCTGGAGGCCAAGATCAACAGCGATTCGGATTTGGCTCTTGTTCGCAACGGCATGCACGACGTGATTTACACGGCATCGACGTCCCTAGCGGCTCACTTTGGCACCCTGACGCCGCAGGTATACGGCAAGTCGGGCACGGGCGAGAAAAGCGGCGAGGACGAATACGCGTGGTTCTGCGCCTATGCACCGGCCGATGACCCCAAGTATGTCATCGCTACTGTCCTGGAGCAGGGCGGCGGCGGCTCAGATACCGCGATGCATGTCGTGCGCGACGTGCTCGGCGTGATTTATGGCGAGCCCGATACCTCTTCGGCCTCGGGCGATTCTTCGGTTCGATAGGAGGTTGCGATGGATTTTTCTCCGGCGGATCTGTTCCGTTCAACCAAGACCGGCTCTCGCAGCAGCCTGGACCGTGTCAACAAGCAACTTTCGGCCTCGCGCGGCACGTTTCGCCAAAAGGTGCATATCGGTGTGCTCGTGGCTACTGTGGCGCTTGTCGCCTACGGTGCCATCATTATCTGGTCGGCTTCGCAGTTTAAGGCCGATGCCTCGTTCTCACGCCATCTGCTGGGAATTGGCATCGGAGCGGTGCTGGCGGTGCTGGTCTGGCGTACCGACCTGCGCGGTATTTCCAATTTCTCGACGGCGTTGCTCGTCATTGACCTGATCGTGATTTTCTCGCCCAAGATTCCGGGTCTGTCCTATACGGGCGGTCTGGGCATGACGGGCTGGATCAAGATTCCCGGTATCGGCTTGACATTCCAGCCGGTTGAGCTTGCCAAGCTCATCACCATCTTCTTTATTGCTACGCTTGGCTCGCAGTATAACGGTCGCATCGATACCGTTCGCGACTACGTCAAGCTCTGCGGCATGCTGTCCATTCCGTTTTTGGCCGTCGTTGCCATGGGCGACCTGGGCTCGGGCCTGGTCGTGCTGGTTTCGGGCGCCATCGTCATTTGTATGAGCGGTGCACGCCGCGAATGGGTGCTGTCGACCCTGGCCCTGCTCGTGGGCTTGGTGGCCCTCGTCCTGGCGCTCGATTCGGTCTTTGATTCGTTGCTCGGCCACGATGTGCTCATCAAGCAGTATCAGATGAACCGTCTGACGGTCTTTATCGACCCCGATAATGCCGATTCGGACGATGCGTACAATCTGCAGCAGTCGTTGATCGCGGTCGGCTCGGGCGGTTTCTTTGGTAAGGGCCTGGGGCATGCGACGCAGTCGGCCGGCGGCTTCCTACCCGAGTTCCATACCGACTTCGTCTTCGCCTTTTTGTCCGAGACCTTTGGCTTCTGCGGCTCCTTTTTGCTGCTGTGCTTGTATGTACTGCTCATCTTCTCGACGATCCGCGTTGCCTTTAAGTGCGAGTCTCTGTTCCTACGCTTATCATGCGTAGGTATCGTCGGCATGTGGGCGTTCCAGACCTTCGAAAACATCGGCATGTGCATCGGCATGATGCCGATTACCGGTATTCCGCTACCGTTTATTAGCTTTGGTTCGTCTTCGATGATGATTCAGCTGCTGACGGTGGGTATCGTACAATCCATATGGCGGCATCGTTCGGGCGCCGCGTAACCGCTGGAGGGGTTTGCTATGAAAATTCCCGTAGATAAGCTGACCCGCGCTTTTAAGATGGGCGCGTCCGTTAAGAAGGATTCCGATACGCCGGTGCGCGTCTCGGTCTATCTGGATTCGTCCGCCTCGCGCTTTCTGGCCGAGACGGTGCGTGACGCCTTTGTGCCGCAGACGACCTCGGGTATTGTGCGCGTCGAGCGTCTGGGGGAGGAGCGAATTGCCCCAAAGACCGATACCGATGTGGTGCTGGTGCTCTCGTGTGGTTCCGACCGCTTGGAGAGTGCCGTGCAGGAGCTCGTGATCGCCGGCGCGCCCGTGTGCGTGCTTGCCGAGTCTGCTGTGGAGGTGCCGTTTATCGAGGAGTCCACGCCCATGCTCGGCGTGGTAGCGGCAACCGATAAGACGTATCTGCTCGAGACGCTTGCCCGCTGGATTCTCGATCGCACCGATAAGGAAACGGCTTTTGCGGCGAACTTTGCCTTCATGCGCATCGCGGTCGCCAATCGTATCATCACCTCGTGCGCGCTCACCAATATGGCGACCGGTGCGCTGGCGTTTTTGCCGGGCGCCGATTATCCCGTTATGGCGCTGGCGCAGGTGGGCATGCTCTTTGAGCTCGCTGCCGTCTTTGGACGCGGCATTAAGCCTGAGCGCGGCTACGAGGTCGCGGGCGTGCTTGCCGGCGGTCTTGTGATCCGCGCGGTCACCCGCGCGCTCGTCAAGCAGACGCCTCATATTGGGTTTGCCGTCAAGGCGCTCACTGCTGCCGCGGGCACCTATGGCATGGGCCGTGCGCTCGTTTCGCTCTACGAGCGCGATGTCGACTACAGCCGTGCCAACGAGGTGGTCACTGCCACGTTCTCCCGCGTTCGCGATCTGGTGACCACGGTCGCGGGCGCTACCCGTCCTATGGCGTCCTATCAGGACGCATCCGATCTCGCAGCTTAGGGGTTTTCCGTTGCGCGTTGCATACCAAGACTGTTTTCATTTAATTGAGCCGCTGCTCGCCAAGGTCGAGAAACCGAGCCGCTATATCGATCACGAGTGGGGCACGCTTTCCAAAGCCGATGCCGACTACCGTTGCTGCCTGATCTACCCGGATGTGTACGAGGTCGGTCTGCCCAACCAGGGCATCGCCATCCTCTACAACATCCTTAACCAGGCCGAGGGCATCTCCTGCGAGCGTGGCTATGTGCCGTGGCCCGATATGGGTGACGCCATGCGCGAGGCGGGCATTCCGCTGCTCTCGCTCGAGGGTGCAGCGCCGGTCGCTTCGTTTGATATCGTTGGTCTGCATGTGCCGCACGAGATGGCGGTGACGAACTTCCTCGAGGCACTCGACCTCGCTGGCATTCCGCTGTTAGCGGCTGACCGCACCGAGGACGACCCCATTATCATCGCCGGCGGCCCCTCGGTGTACAACCCCGAGCCGTACGCGGCTTTCTTCGATGCCATCCTCATCGGCGAGGGCGAGGAATCGCTGCTCGAGACCTGTCAGCTGCATCGCCGCCTGCGTGACGAAGGGGTCCCGCGCGCGCAGATTGTTGAGCAGCTTGCATCCATTGCCGGCAACTACGTGCCGTCGCTCTATGAGGTTCGTCACGACGAGCCCTGCTCGCCGCATGGCTACACCGTGCCGCGTGAGGGCAAGGATGCGCCGACCGTGGTCTACAAGCGTGTCGTCGAGGATTTCGGCGCCACGAATCCGCTGTCGCAGTCGTGCGTACCCTATGCGCAGCTGGTCCACGACCGCCTGTCTATCGAGATTCTGCGCGGCTGCGCCCGCGGCTGTCGTTTTTGCCAGGCCGGCATGACGTATCGCCCGGTGCGCGAGCGCTCGGCCGACCAGATCGTCTCGTCGGTGATTCAGGGTCTGGAAAAGACCGGCTACGACGAGGTGTCGCTGACCTCGCTTTCCACGACCGACCACTCCTGCATTCGCGACGTGCTCGGCAGGCTCAACCGTCGCCTGGAGGATACGGGTATTCGCGTGTCTATTCCGTCGCAGCGCCTGGATTCGTTTGGCGTGGATATGGCCGAGTCGGTTGCTGGCGAAAAGAAGGGCGGCCTGACGTTCGCGCCCGAGGCCGGCAGCCAGCGCATGCGCGACATCATTAACAAGAACGTGACCGAGGAGGACCTGGACCGTGCGGCCAAGGCGGCCTTCGAGGCCGGTTGGAACCGCATGAAGCTCTACTTTATGATGGGCCTTCCCGGCGAGCGCGACGAGGACATCGTGGCCATCGCCAATCTGGCCGATCACGTGCTGGAGCTCGGTCGTTCCGTGGTGCCCAAGGCTCGTCGCGGCTCGATCTCGGTGTCGATCTCGGTTTCGGTCTTTATCCCCAAGGCTGCCACGCCGTTCCAGTGGTGCCCGCAGCTCGACTACGACGACGTCAAGCGTCGCCAGAAGCTGCTCGTCACGAGCGTTCGCAACCGTGCCGTCCGCGTTCATTACCACGATGCCGAGACCTCGCTCATCGAGGCCGCGCTGTCCCGCGCCGGTCGTGACATGACGCCCGTCATCATCGATGCTTGGCGCTCGGGCTCTCGCTTTGACGCCTGGGTAGAGCATTTCTCGCTCGATAACTGGAAGGAGGCTGCTGCCAAAAACGGCATCGACCTCAATGAGCTCGTGCACCTGCCCTACGAGTTGGACTGGCGCCTGCCGTGGGAGCACGTGAGCCCCGGCTGCACGCGCGGCTTCCTCGAGCGCGAGTACCGTCGCTCGCTCGAGGGCGTCACGACTCCCGACTGCACCCGCACGTCGTGCACCGGCTGCGGGATCTGCCCCACGCTCCACGCCAAGAATGTATTGATGGGTGATCGCGCATGAGTGAGCGCCTGACCGACAACCCCTCGCTCTTTAGGCTTCGTGTTCGCTATGGCAAGCGCGATCGCCTTAAGTATCTGGGCCATCTCGAAGTAATCCATACCATTGAGCGCATCGTGCGCCGTGCGGGGCTTCCCTATGCCGTCACGCAGGGCTTCTCTCCGCACATGCGCGTGGGCTTCTCTTCGGCGCTACCGGTGGGTACGTCGTCGACCTGCGAGTGGTATGACCTGTTTATGACCGAGTTCGTGGCGCTCGACGAGGCGTTTGGGCGCCTGGCTGCGGCGTCTCCGGCCGATCTGGCACCCATCGAGGCAGCGTACATCGACGTGCGCACGCCGGCCTTGACGGCGCAGCTCACGCGCTTGTCGTATCGCATCGACCTGCACTTGGATCCCGAGGCGCGCGTAAGCGCCGACGAGGTGCGTCGTGCGATCGACACGCTGCGCGCGGACCATGGCATCGACTACGCGCGCGGAAAAAAGAGCAAGCGCTTGGATTTGGATCACACGCTCGTGGGCTATGAGCTCACGGCGGGGGAGCGCCCGGACCATTTGGTGCTCATGCTCGACACCCATGCCGACAACGAGGGCTCCATGCGTCCGGAAATTTTGCTTTCCGCTGCTGATGTTTTGTTGCAGGGCTTGACCCCGGGCGTGGATGCACCTATTGTTTCCACCGGTATGCAAGACCTCGTGACCATCTGCTCCTACGATGTCGAGCGTCAGAATCAAGCATGCGAGGACGACGAGGGCCGACTCGTCAGCCCCATACCTGTGCGAACTTGTGGATTTGCTCCACATACTCGTTGACGGGGGTATTTTCGCCTGCTACTATATTCGGCTGTTGCACTAACTGATGCATGAAGGGCAAGTAAACATGTACGCAATCGTTAACACGGGCGGCAAGCAGTACAAGGTCGCCACCGACGATGTCATCACCGTCGAGAAGATCGAGGGCAATGAGGGCGACAAGGTCACCCTGCCGGTTATCTTCCTCAACGATGGTAAGAAGATCGTCACCGATCCCGACAAGCTGGCCAAGGCCAAGGTTACCGCTCAGATCGTTGAGCAGTTCAAGGGCGAGAAGCAGCTGGTCTTCAAGTTCCACAAGCGCAAGCGCTATCGTCGTCTGAAGGGTCACCGTCAGCAGCTCACCAAGCTGAAGATCGTGAAGGTTCAGGCTACCTCCCGCGCCAAGAAGGCTGTCAAGGCAGAGGCTGAGGCTGTTGCCGAGGCTCCCGTCGCCGAGTAGATTACACTCGTAACGAAAGAGTAGGTATACACAATGGCACACAAAAAAGGACTCGGTTCCTCCCGTAATGGCCGTGACTCCCGCGGTCAGCGCCTTGGCACGAAGCGCTATGCCGGCCAGACGGTAACCACGGGCACGATTCTCGTCCGTCAGCACGGCACGCACATCCACCCGGGTGAGAATGTTGGCCGTGGCAAGGACGACACGCTGTTCGCGCTGGTCGACGGTACCGTTGAGTTCCACAAGGGTATCAAGCACAGGGTCAGCGTACGCCCGCTCGCGAACGCGTAATTCACCCTTCATAGAGCACATATGTGGGAGGCACTTGAGTTTTAGGATTCAAGGGTCTCCCTCTTTTTGTAGGAGGCGATTCTGTTGTCACAGTTCACCGATATCAGCCGCATTAACGTGTGCGGCGGCGACGGCGGAGCCGGATGCATGTCGTTTAGGCGCGAGGCATTTGTCCCCAAGGGCGGCCCCGATGGCGGCGACGGCGGTCGTGGCGGCAATGTCGTTATCCAGGCCGATGCTCAGCTGTCTTCGCTGATCGATTACCGCTTTAAGCATCACTTCCGCGCCGAGCGCGGCACGCACGGGCAGGGTGCCCGCCGTAACGGCAAGAGCGGCGAGGACCTGATTCTCAAGGTCCCTATGGGTACCGTGGTGCGCGAGCTCGACCCCGAGACGCAGACCCCGATGTTCGAGATTGCCGATCTGGTGCACGATGGCGAGCGCGTCGTCGTGGCGCCCGGCGGTGCCGGTGGCCTGGGCAACACGCACTTTGTGACGTCGGTGCGCCGCGCGCCCGCGTTTGCTCAGCTGGGCGAACCGGCCGAGGAGCACTGGATTGAGCTCGAGATGAAGCTTATGGCCGATGCCGCGCTCGTGGGCTTCCCCTCGGTGGGTAAGTCATCGCTCATCGCGCGCATGAGTGCCGCCCGACCCAAGATCGCCGACTATCCGTTTACCACGCTCGTGCCCAACCTGGGTATGGTGCGTGCCGGCGAGTACTCCTATGTCGTTGCCGACGTCCCCGGCCTTATCGAGGGTGCGAGCGAGGGCCGTGGCCTGGGTCATCAGTTCCTGCGCCACATCGAGCGCACGGCACTCATCATGCATGTCGTCGATATGACGGGCGGTTTTGAGGACCGCGACCCGGTCGAGGACTATCGCATCATCAACCGCGAGCTCGAGCAGTATGGCGCCGAGCTTTCGGAGCGCCCGCAGATCGTCGTCGCCAACAAGTGCGATGCGCCGGGCACGGCTGACAAGATTGCCGACCTCAAACGCGCCGCGCTCGACGATGGACATATGTTCTTTGCCGTGTCTGCTGTGACGGGCGCCGGCCTCAACACGTTGATGCTTGCCGTGGGCGAGCAGGTGGCTAAGCTGCGCGCCGAGTTGGCTGTCTCCGATGAGCCGGTCGATCTGCGCGACGATGAGTGGGAGCGCCGACGCCTGCAGCGTGAGAAGCGTTTCCGCATTGTTCAGGAAGAGCCCCATGCCTTCCGCGTGGTCGGTCGCGCGATTGAGCGTATGGTCATCCAGACCGACTGGGAAAACGAGGAAGCCGTCATCTACCTGCAGCATAAGTTTGCGCGCATGGGTGTTGACGACGCGCTCGAGAAGGCCGGCTGCCGTGCGGGCGACGAGGTCCGCATTTGCCAGCGCGCCTTTGACTTTGAGGGCGCCGAGGACTTCTCGGAGTACGAGGAGCTCGAGGATGCTGGCGAGGACGTTGCCGTTGAGGCCATTGACGTGACCGATGCTGCGGATGAGGGCGTCGAGGTTGTCGATGCGGTGGATGCCGCGGACGATGCCGAGACCTCGGAGGGCGAGTAAGCCATGTCGCTGCGCGGTGGAATCGGTCTGCCCGAGCTTCCTCTAGAGGACGGGCAGGAGTTTAGGCTCGGCATTATGGGTGGCACCTTTGATCCCATCCATTACGGGCACCTGGTGACCGCCGAGCAGGCGCGTGAGTCGCTCGACTTGGACGCTGTGCTCTTTATGCCGGCGGGCTCTCCCGCCTTTAAGCTTGACAAGCCGGTGACGCCTGCCGAGGACCGTTATGCTATGACGGTCCTCGCCACCGCCGCGAACCCGGCCTTTTTGGCGAGTCGGTTCGAGATCGACCGTCCGGGCGTAACCTACACGGCCGATACGCTTCATGCCCTTCGCGACTTTTACCCGTCGCAGGTAAAGCTCTACTTTATTACGGGCGCCGATGCGATTATCGATATTGTGACCTGGCACAATGCTGATGAGATTGCCGAACTGGCAACCTTTATTGCTGCTACACGTCCCGGTTTTGACATCGATACGGCCCGGGCGCGGATTAAGGAATCGGGGTTGCCATTCGACGTGCGCTATATTCAGATTCCGGCGCTGGCGATTAGCTCGACCAACATTCGCAAGCGGGTTGCCCGCGGCATGAGCGTGCGCTATCTTACGAGCGAGTCCGTGCTCGGCTACATTCGCAAGCGCAGGCTATATGCCGATTTGGGCCAAGAGGATTTTGAGTGATGGGGGTCTACGTTGTCGGTAGAGGATCAGTTTGAGGGCGATGAGCGCGCGCTGCTCAAGCGCATTCAAGAGCTGCTCGATGTTCGCATGAAGGATAAGCGCAGGCGCTATGTGCATTCGCTGGGTGTTGCCGAGACCGCACTTCATCTGGCCGAGGTCTACGGCGTCGACCGCTTTGATGCCGCTGCCGCCGGCTTGATCCACGACTGGGACAAGGTGCTTTCCGATGACGAGCTGGTCACGCGCGCTCTGCATTACGGCATTAAGATTGCCGGCTCTCCTTCTGCCGCGACGCCGCTTTTGCATGGCCCTGTTGCCGCCTATGAGCTTCCGCAGCTTTTTCCCGAGCTGTCGCCGGCGGTCTTTCAGGCTGTCGACCGTCACACCGTGGGTGCCTGCGATATGACGCCGCTCGATATGGTGGTCTTTGTGGCCGATGCCATCGAGCCCAACCGCCACGGCGACTATGCACGTGCGCTGCGCAAGATGGTGGGGGAGTCGACGCTCGACGAGTTGTTCTTCTCCTGTTTTGCGCAGGGTTTGGTCTATGTGATTCAGTCCGGGCGCTATCTTTATCCCACGGCTATTTCGATTTACAACCATTACGCCCAGCTGCGCTAGCTCGGGCTGTCTAGAAAGAGGTATTCCATGGCCGACGAGACCATGACCGACGAGCAGATTCTTGAAGGTGTGGAGCACAAGAGCTTCGTCGCCACGTCCGACCGCACTGCCGCCTCGCTGTCTGCGAGCGGTGTCGCCGCCGAGGATGTCGCCCGCGCCGCCGCGCAGGCCGCCTACGACAAGAAGGGCGAGGACGTTCAGGTGCTCGACCTGACCGAGCTTTCCGATGTGTGCGACTATTTTGTGCTTGCCACCGGTACCAACAACCGCCAGGTCGATTCTATCGTCGACGAGATCGAGGAGAAGGTCGCCGAGGCTTGCGGCGAGCATCCGTTCTCCATCGAGGGCCGCGAGCAGAAGACCTGGATGCTCATGGACTATGGTTCGGTTGTCGTCCACGTCTTCACTCCCGAAGCCCGCGACTTCTACCGCCTCGAGAAACTCTGGGGAGACGCCCCCCAGCTCCCCCTCAACCTCCTCTAGTAGCTCATTTGAGACGGGGTTTAGCTACCCTCACGCATATCGCCGGGCAGGTGCGGTTTTCCGCACCTGCCCGGCTTTCTTTTTGCCCAAAGGCGGTTAATCGTTGAAGCGGGATTGGCGGCCGAAGGAAAGGGCGGTGTCGCCGAATTTGTCTCGGACGGCGTCGATGGCGACGGAGAGGTCGCGGCGGTCGCTGGATTGGGCTCCGCGGTCATCGATCTCGCAGAACAGGTCAGTCTGGATGCCGCCTTGGTGGTCGAAGTCGCTCATGCCGATGCCCGCTAAGCGAACATGCATGCCATCCTGCCAGATGTTGTCGAGCAGTTCGAGTGCAACCGCCACGAAGATGTTCTCATCGTCGGTCGGATGAGGCAGCCGGCGCTGTGCCGAGCGACCGCTTCCATACGAATACTTGAGCTTGAGCGTCACCGTGGCGCCCGTCAGCCCCTGACGGCGCAGACGGCGTCCCACTGACTCTCCCAACAGCGCAATCGCCGCCTCAATATCCTCACGCTCAGTCAAATCTTTAGCAAAGGTGCGTTCATTGCTGACCGACTTGACCTCGCGCTCTTCATCAAGACTCGTGACTTCGGAGATTTCGAGTCCCAGCGCACGCTGGCGCATGCGTTCGCCGTTGACGCCAAAAATAGAGGCCAAGGTGGATTCCGGTGCACGTGATAGCTCGCCGAGGGTGTAGATGCGCATGCGGCGCAGTCGCTCCTCGGCCGAGCGCCCGATGCCGCTCATGGCAGATACCGGCAGCGCGGCCAAAAAGCGCTGCTCGGTTCCGGGGCGCACGATGGTCAGCCCAAACGGCTTATCCCGCTCGCTTGCGATCTTTGCGACCGTCTTGTTGCAGCCCACGCCAATGGAACAGGTCACTCCCAGCCCTGCCACGCGGTCGCTTATACGCCGCGCAACCAGCAGCGGGTCTTCGGGCGCAAAGCGACCCGGTGTGATATCGATAAAGGCTTCGTCGATGGATACGCGCTCAACACGCGGGGTCTCGTCGGCGAGAATCGCCATGACCTGCGCGCTCACCTCGCGGTATCGGTCAAAGTGCCCGTGTGTCCAAATGGCTTGCGGGCACAAGCGCCGTGCCTCGGCCGAGGCCATGGCAGAGTGCACGCCAAAGCGACGCGCCTCATACGAACACGTGGACACGACGCCACGCGAATCGGCGTCTCCGCCCACGATGAGCGGCTTTCCTCGCCATTCGGGATGATCGAGCATTTCCACGCTCGCAAAAAACGCATCAAGGTCCATGAGGCCAACCGCCGGACCCGTCCAGGGAGGCGGCGTGACGCCCATGGCATCCTCATAACCGTATGTATGTTCGCGTCTTTCCATGTCATGAGTATACCGCGCAGCTCATGTGGGGTGCGTGTATGTGCTTGCAAATCCCGAATTCTTGTCTAAGATATGGATTTGCCCTCGACTACACCGAAGAAGTTGGTCTCACGGACTTCACCTGCCCGCGTCGATGGCGTATTATGTTCAACTGTTTGTTTGTAGTTGCAGCCTAAAGCTGCTTGGTTGGAGGAGTTTCCTTTGGCAGTCAAGATTCGCCTTGCTCGTCACGGCGCTAAGAAGCGTCCGTACTACCGTGTCGTCGTCGCCGATTCCCGCGCCCCGCGTGACGGTCGTATCATCGAGGAGGTTGGCCGCTACAACCCGATGACCGCCCCCAAGACCATCAACCTCGACCTCGAGAAGATCGCCGACTGGCAGTCCAAGGGCGCTCAGCTCACCGACGCCGTCGCCGCTCTGGTCAAGGCCGCCAACGAGGGCGAGAAGACCGAGACCGTCGTCAAGAAGTCCAAGAAGCAGCTCGCCAAAGAGGCCGAGGCCGCTAAGGCTGCCGCTGAGGCCGCTGAGGGCGCCGAGGAGTAAATCGTGCCTGAGGTTGACGCTGCACAGCTCGAGGGTGAGGCAATGCTCTCAGATCGCATCGCTGATCTCGTCGAATATCTCGTTGTTCAGATCGTCGACGACCCGGATTCCGTGAGCCTTGAGGTCATCGATGGTGACGACGCCTCTACAATTGAGGTTTCGGTCGCCGAGGATGACGTCGCAAAGGTCATCGGCCGTCGTGGCCGTACCATCAAGGCCATTCGCACGCTCGCCCGTGCACTGGCCGCTCGCCTCGACACTGCTGTCGAGGTAGAGGTTCTGGGCTAGGACCTTGAGGTCCCAGTACAAAAACATCGCCCGTGTGGTCAAGCCGCACGGAAGGAAGGGGGAGGTCCTCGCGCAGCCGCTGCGGGGGCTTCCTTCTGTATTAGAGCCGGGTATGCGGGTCGCTCTGACGCCGCCGGCGCTCAAGCGCGACCGCTTTTGCACGGTCGTGTCCGTCACCGATACGGGCGATGGCGATCTGGTCTCGTTTGAGGGCATTGACGACTTGACAGCCGCCGAGGGCATCACGGGATGCTACGTGCTGGCAAATCGTGACGACTTTGAGCTCGATTCGCTCGACGCTGCCTATACCGATCTGATGGGTCGCGAGGTGGTCGACGAGCGCTTCGGTTTACTCGGCACGATCGTCGAGATTATGTCGACGCCTGCTAACGATGTTTGGGTTGTCGAGGGCGATCGGTACGGCGAGGTGCTGATTCCCGTGATCGAGCAGGTTGTGCTCGATCTTCCCGACACAGGAACAATTTCCGTCCACGTGATGGACGGCCTGATCGATATGGACAAGTAGGGAGGACAACATGCTGATCGAGACCCTTTCGGTCTTTCCCGAGATGTTTGAGCCCGTCATGTCCACGTCGATTTTGGGCCGCGCCCGCAAGGCCGGCCTTTTTGATTTTAAGGCGTATAACCTGCGCGACTGGACGCACGACCGCCATCGTACCGTCGATGACGAGCCGTACGGCGGCGGGCAGGGCATGCTCATGAAGGTCGGGCCTATCGCAGAGGCCATCGAGGCCATCACCGCAGAGGGTCCCAAGCCCACCGTGGTGTTCTTCACCCCCTGCGGCGAGCCCTTTACGCAGCATGTGGCCGAGCGCCTGCTCAAAAGCGAGCGCCTGCTGTTTGTGTGCAGCCGTTACGAGGGCGTCGATGAGCGTGCATATGCGTATGCCGATGAGCGTCTGTCGATCGGCGATTATGTGCTCACGGGCGGCGAGCTGCCCGCTATGGTCGTAGCCGATGCCGTCGTACGGCTCATTCCCGGAGCCTTGGGCGACGAGATGAGCAACGTGGACGAGTCCTTCTCGACCGCCGAGGACGGTGGCCTGCTCGAGTACGCGCAGTACACCCGCCCCGCCGAGTTTAATGGCGAGGGCGTGCCTCCAGTGCTCGTAAGCGGCGACCACGCCAAGGTCGATGCCTGGCGTCGCAAAAACGCCATCGAGCGTACCTGTCGTTGGCGTCCCGATCTTATCGAGACGGCACGCCTTACGCCCGAGGAGCGCGCGTACGCGCAGGAGATCCTGGACGCTTCGTTTTCGCAGAGCGAGGAGTGAGAATGGTCCCATCGCAGCATTCTGCCCTGAGGGGCGCCTTTGAGTGGATCGTAATCGTTGCGATTGCGCTCGTTGCCACCTTCGTGATTCGTACGTTTGTGGTCGAACCTTTTGTGGTGCCTACCGGTTCCATGGAGTCCACGATCGAGATCGGAGACCAGATCCTGGCACAAAAGGTGAGCCTCGAGCTCGGTCAGCCCGTCAAGCAAGGCGATATCGTGGTGTTCCACAACCCCGATGCTACGTCCGAGCATGACGTGCTGGTAAAGCGCGTTATTGCCACGGCCGGCCAGACGGTCGACCTGCAGGATGGCAAGGTCGTCGTCGATGGCCAGGCGCTCGACGAGGACTATACGACTGGCATGAGCTGGCCGCTTTCGGTCCAAGCCCCCGGCGCTCAGGTGAGCTATCCCTACACCGTCCCTGACGACTGTGTGTGGGTGATGGGCGACAACCGCGAGAACTCTGCTGACTCCCGCTACTTTGGCCCGGTCGACCGCTCCGACTTGATCGCCGTGGCGCTTGTGCGCTACTGGCCGCTCAACCGTATCGGCGCTATCGATTAAAAACCGCTATAGTACAGTACCTAACCGTGTAATCGTTTCGACGAGGGGATATTAGAGGCATGAACGCTTCATCGCTTTCCTTCCAAGACATCATCCTGCGCCTCCAGCAGTACTGGGGCGAGCAGGGCTGCGTCATTATGCAGCCCTATGACTCCGAGGTCGGTGCCGGTACCTTCCATACCGCGACCACGCTGCGCTCGCTCGGTCCCGCCGAGTGGCGCACCTGCTATGCGCAGCCCTGCCGCCGTCCAGCCGACGGCCGCTACGGCGAGAACCCCAACCGCATGCAGCACTACTATCAGTTCCAGGTACTCATCAAGCCCTCGCCGGTCAACGCTCAGGAGCTCTACCTGGGTTCGCTGGCCGCCATTGGCCTGGACCCCAACGAGCATGACGTCCGCTTTGTCGAGGACGACTGGGAGAGCCCGACGCTCGGCGCCTGGGGCCTTGGCTGGGAGGTCTGGCTCAATGGCATGGAGGTCACGCAGTTTACGTACTTCCAGCAGGTGGGCGGTATCGAGGTCGACCCCGTGCCCGTTGAGATCACCTATGGCCTGGAGCGCATCGCCATGTACGCCCAGGGCGTTAACTCGGTCTACGACCTGGTGTGGAGCTACCTGCCCGACGGCACGCCCATGACCTACGGCGACGTGTTCCTGGAAAACGAGCGCGAGTTCAGCGCTTACAACTTTGAGGTGGCCAACGTCGAGATGATGCGTCAGAAGTTTGACGACTACGAGGCCGAGTGCCACTCCTGCCTGGAGCGCAAGCTGCCGCTGCCGGCATATGACTGCGTCATGAAGTGCAGCCATGCCTTCAACCTGCTCGATGCCCGCGGTGCGCTGTCCGCAGTCGAGCGTGCCAACTACATCCTGCGCGTCCGCGCCGTCGCCAAGGCGTGCTGCGAGGCCTATATGGCCGAGGTCGCCGGAATCAACGAGAATGCCGATCAGGAAGGCGAGGTGGCGTAAGCCATGGCAGACGCTAAGGATTTCCTGTTTGAGATCGGTACGGAGGAAATGCCCTCTGCACCGCTGAACAATGCCGTCAAGCAGCTTGGCACCATGATCGCCAAGGGTCTCGACGAGGCCGGTCTGGCCCACGGCGAGGTCCGCGTGATCTCGAGCCCGCGTCGCCTGGCTGCGCTCGTGTCTAACGTCGCCACCGCGACCGATGAGGTCCACGAGGTCAAGCGTGGCCCCGCGGCCAACATCGCCTTTGACGCTGACGGTAACGCTACCAAGGCCGCCCAGGGCTTCGCTCGCAAGTGCGGTGTGGCTGCCGAGGACCTGGTCCGTCGCGAGGACACCGACGGTCGCGAGTACGTCTTTGCGGAGAAGAACATTCCTTCCGCCCCGGCCACCCCGATCCTGACCGCCCTGTGCGAGAAGACCATCGTCGGCCTGCAGTGGCCCAACTACCGCTCTCAGCGCTGGGGCCACGAGCACGCCACGTTCGTGCGTCCGGTCCGTTGGATCTGCTGCCTTCTGGGTGAGGACGTCGTGCCCGTGTCGTTTGCCGACGTGACGAGCGGCAACACCACGCGTGGTCATCGCGTGCTTGGCCCCGGTGACCATGTGGTCGCTAGCCCTGGCGTCTACGAGCAGGTGCTCGAGGATGCCGGCGTGCTTTCTGCCGAGCGCCGTCGCGAGGCCATCCTTGCCGGTATCGCCGAGGTCGAAGCTGCGCGCCCCGGCTGCCATGTCGATACGCCCAAGAAGGTCTTTGAGGAGGTCATCAACCTCTGCGAGTGGCCGACGGTGCTCGTCGGTACCTTCGATGAGGAGTTCCTCAAGGTGCCGCACGAGATCATCTGCGAGTCTATGCTCACCAACCAGCGCTACTTCCCGATTTATGACGGCGAGGGCAAGCTGACGCGTGAGTTCGTGGTCGTCTCCAACAGCAAGCCCGAGAATGCCGAGCGCGTCATCGACGGCAACGAGCGTGTCGTGCGCGCCCGCCTGGACGACGCCAAGTTCTTCTACGAGGAGGATCTGAAGATCTCCCTCGACGAGTTCCGTGAGCGTCTGGCCAAGGTCGCCTTCCAGGAGAAGCTCGGCAGCGTGCTCGCCAAGTCCGAGCGTATTGAGCAGCTTGCGCTCGCTATTGCCCGCGAGGCTCACCTGGGCGCCCACCTGGCCGCCGATGCCGGCCGCGCCGCTCATCTGTGCAAGGCCGACCTGGTGTCCAACGCTGTCGTCGAGTTCACGAGCCAGCAGGGTGTGATGGGCGGTTACTACGCCATCGCGATGGGGGAGAACGAAGAGGTCGCTCACGCTATTCGCGACCACTATCGTCCCCGCTTTGCTGGCGACGAGCTGCCCGAGGGCACCGCTGGCTGCATCGTGGCCTGCGCCGACAAGCTCGATACCCTTGCCGGCATCTTTGCCATCGGCGAGCCCCCGACCGGCTCTTCCGACCCGTACGCGCTGCGTCGTGCCGCCATCGGCATCATCAACATCCTGCGCGACCGCCTGCCGATCGACCCCACGTCGCTCATCGACTTTGCGCTCGAGCTCTATAGCGAGCAGGGTATTGTGTTCGACGCCGCCGAGGTCGCCCAGCAGGTTCGCGACTTCTTCCACGGCCGTTTGGTGAGCATGGCCCGCGATGAGAAGATTCCGGCCGATACTGTTGCCGCCGTTTCCGCGGTGCACATCATCGCGCCGTCGGTCTTCTTCGCCCGCTGTGCCGCCCTCGACGAGGCCCGCAAGAACGATGCCGAGACCTTCGACAACCTGGCCACCGCCTATGCCCGCGCCGCGCATATCTCCAAGCCCGAGCTGGGTGCGGAGTACGACCGCAGCCTGATGGGCGAGGTCGAGCTTGCGCTTGCCGGCGCCTCCGAGGCCGCTCAGACCGCCGTCGATGCCGCCCTCGCCGCCGAGGATTATCCGGCCGCGTTTGCCGCTCTGGCCGCCCTGCGCGCGCCCATCGATCGTTTCTTCGACGAGGTTATGGTCATGGACAAGGACGAGCAGCTTCGCGATAATCGCCTTAAGCTGCTCAACCGCTTCGAGGCCGTGTTTTCCGGCATCGCCAACATCGGTGAGCTTGCCCGCAAAAAGTAAGCTAGCCTGCGCATAAGCGCAAAAGGAGCCCCGCATGAATTGCCCGGTCACCGCTCGTCCCACCGTTATCGTTATCTCCGACTCGCTCGGTGATACCGCTTGTGAGGTGGTGCTTGCGGCGTCCGGGCAATTTGATGAAGGGGCTTTTCGTCTCTTGCGCCTGCCCAAGGTGAACTCAGTAGAGCAGGTCAAGTCGTTTGTGGGTCCGCGCGTCGATGCCGACCATCGCGATATCGCCGTGTTCCATACCATTGTCGACCCGGCGCTACGTGCTCGTGTGCTCGATTACCTTGGTATGTTGCATATTCGCTCGGTCGACCTGATCGGCCCGACGCTTGCCGTGCTGTCGTCGCTCATCGGTGTGCCGCCCAAGGGCGTCGCGGGCGTGATTCACAGGACCGATGACCGCTATTTCCATCGTATCGAGGCCATGGAGTATTTCGTTGAGCACGATGATGGACGCGGCTGCGACGATCTGTCGGGTGCCGATATCGTGCTGTTGGGCGTATCGCGCACGTCCAAGACGCCGCTGTCGATGTATTTGGCCTATCAAGGTTACAAGGTTGCTAATGTCCCTCTGGCGCACGGCATGGAGCCGCCCAAGTCGATTTACGAGGTTGACCCGATGCGCCTGTTCGGCCTAATTTCGACCGTCGATGTGATTTCCGAAATTCGCGATAGCCGCTTGGGCGATGATTACGCCCGTGCCGTTGCCGGCTCCTATGCCGAGCCCGAGAGCGTGCACAGCGAGCTCGAGGAAGCCCGTGCCCTCATGAAACGTCTGGGTTGCTTTGTGGTTCGCACCGACGGCAAGGCGATTGAGGAGAGCGCCTCCGAGATCATCGCTCACCTCGAAGAGATTCAAGAGGCAAGAGCCCGCCGTGCCCAACAAAACTAGCTTATTGGGTTAGCTAAAAATACCTGAAACTGATAAAGCGCTTTATCAGTTTCTACCGCTTTTGACATCCAATTAGACTATAGTGGTAACTTCATAAGGTAACCACCTTTACCTACCGTTTACCGCTAGTTTTAGCACGTTTACCAAACCGCGTATCCTCTGCTTAAGCCCGTTCAAATCCCGCCGTATAGTTCCCTCACGGCCCGCATCCGGCGGGTCGATTCGTCACCACGGTCGCGTGCGAGAGCGCATGGAAGGGGAAGTATCGTGAGCGATTGCAAGAGGGTTTACCGTTTTGGAACCGATGCCCAGGGCACTTGTGTCACTGAGGGCGACAAGTCCATGAACTTCGTGCTTGGCGGCAAGGGCGCTAACCTTGCCGAGATGAGCTGTATCGGCCTGCCGGTTCCCGGTGGCTTTACCATTACCTGCCAGACCTGTGTTGAGTACTCCGGCGCCGGAAACGTCTGGCCCGAAGGCGCACTCGACGAGATCGTTGCCGCCGAGGTCGACCTCGAGTCCCGCTGCGGCAAGAAGCTCGGCGACGCCTCCGACCCGCTGCTCGTCTCAGTGCGCTCGGGCGCTCCGTTCTCCATGCCCGGCATGATGGACACGGTCCTCAACCTGGGCCTCAACGACGACTCCGTCCACGGCCTCATCGCCCAGACGCAGAACCCGCGCTTTGCCTGGGACAGCTATCGTCGCTTTATCCAGATGTTCTCCAACGTCGTCATGGGTGTCGATGCCGACTTGTTCGAGAACGCCCTGACCCAGGCCCGTCTGGTCGCCGGCGTTCGCGTCGATTCCGAGCTTTCGGCCGAGGATCTGCAGGAGCTCGTCGAGACCTTTAAGGGCATCTTCTCCGAGAACGTCGATGCCTCCCTGTATCCCGAGCTCGAGGTCGCTGACGGCAAGCCCGTCTTCCCGCACGACCCGGAGCTTCAGCTACGCCTTGCCATCCAGGCCGTCTTTGGCAGCTGGATGAACGAGCGCGCCTGCATCTACCGCAAGCAGCACGGCATTTCCGATGACCTCGGCACCGCCGTCAACGTCCAGGCCATGGCCTTTGGCAATAAGGGCGAGACCTCGGCGACCGGTGTCGCCTTTACGCGTAACCCGGCCGACGGCACCAAGGAGTTCTACGGTGACTTTCTGGTCAACGCCCAGGGTGAGGACGTCGTAGCCGGCATCCGCAACACCGAGCCCATCGCCGACCTCAAGACCACGCCGGGCCTCGAGTCCGCAGGTGAGGAGCTTGAGCGTGTCTTCCTGACGCTTGAGGATCACTACCGTGACATGTGCGACATCGAGTTCACCATCGAGCAGGGTAAGCTCTGGATGCTCCAGACCCGCGTGGGCAAGCGTACCGCAACCGCCGCTCTGCGCATCGCTATCGAGATGGTCGAGGAGGGCCTCATCACCCGTGAAGAGGCCGTGAGCCGCATTGACCCCGCGCAGCTCGACCAGCTCCTGCACCCGCAGTTCGACTCCTCCAAGAAGTACGAGGCGCTCGCATGCGGCCTTAACGCCAGTCCCGGTGCCGCTGTGGGCGAGGTCGTGTTCTCGAGCGATGACGCCGTCGCGCGTTCTGCCGAGGGCCATAAGGTCATTCTGGTCCGCTGGGAGACCAACCCCGACGACCTGAAGGGCATGGTCGCCGCCGAGGGTATCTTGACGAGCCATGGTGGCAAGACGAGCCACGCCGCCGTTATCGCCCGTGGCATGGGTACCCCCTGCGTCTGCGGTGTCGAGCGTTTCCATATCGACGCGGCCGAGAAGGTCGTGCGTATCGAGGGCATCGATCGTGTGCTGCACGAGGGCGACATCATCTCCATCGACGGCACCCAGGGCATCGTCGTCGATGGCGCTGTCGATTTGGCCTCCGCTGAGCTCACCGGCGACCTGGACACCATCCTGTCCTGGGCCGACGAGATCCGTCTGGACGAGACCCACGGTCACGCCAATCACGTGCGCGTCAACGCCGACAACCCCGAGGATGCCGAGCTCGCGCTCGAGTTTGGCGCCGAGGCCATCGGTCTGTGCCGCACCGAGCATATGTTCCTGGGCGATCGCAAGAACATTATCCAGAGCTTCATCCTGTCCGACGACGAGGCGGTGAAGCAGCAGGCCCTGGCCGATCTGCTCAAGGTCCAGACCGAGGATTTCTTGGCGATGTTCAAGACCATGTCCGGTCGCGATGTGGTTGTTCGCCTACTCGATCCGCCGCTTCATGAGTTCCTGGATAATCCTCGCGAGCTCGAGGTCGCCATCACCAAGAAGGAGGCCGCCGGCGCCAGCAAGGAAGAGCTCGCCGCCCTGCGTGCCCGCCTGCGTCGCATCGACGGCATGGTCGAGTCCAACCCGATGCTCGGCCTGCGCGGCGTGCGTCTGTCCGTCGTCTTCGGTGACCTGCCGCTCATGCAGGTCCGTGCCGTGGCAACGGCTGCCGCCCGCCTTATCAAGGAAGGCGTCGACCCGCGTCCCGAGATTATGGTCCCGCTCGTTTCCATTACGGCCGAGCACGTTCAGACTCGCGAGGTCATCGAGCGCGTGATCGCCGAGGTTTCCGCCGAGGAGGGCGTCGAGCTCAACATTCCCGTGGGCACGATGCTCGAGCTGCCTCGCGCCTGCATGGTTGCCGACGAGATCGCCCAGCACGCCGATTTCTTCTGCTTTGGCACCAACGACCTCACGCAGACGACGTTCGGTTTCTCGCGTGACGACGCCGAGGCCAAGTTCATTCCGCTGTACATGCACAAGAAGATCTTGAAGGATAACCCCTTCGAGACCATCGACTCGGCGGTGCTGGAGCTCGTGCGCATGGCCGTCGAGAAAGGTCGCGCCACCAACCCCGACATGCACTTTGGCGTGTGCGGTGAGCACGGCGGCGACCCCAAGTCCATCAAGAACCTGTTTAACGTGGCCGATGTGGACTACGTGTCCTGCTCGCCTTACCGAGTGCCCCTGGCGCGTCTGGCTGCCGCTCAGGCCAAGCTCGAGGCCAAGCGCTCCGCGTAACGTTTTGGATTTAGACGCCTAACGTAGCCCCCTTCATGCCGCCCGTCTCATTCGTGAGGCGGGCGGTTGTCATGTGCGGGTTTTGTCTTTTTGTCTGCAAAAAAAATTGTTCTTGCAGCAGAAACCCGCGCGTGTATACTCGAATACGTTTGTTCAACTACGTGCCGGCCAAGGTGGTACGGCACCTCTAGAAGAGTAAGGAATTGCACATGGATTACATCCGCGCAATCGAGCGTCAGCAGATCCGCGAGGACATCCCGCAGGTCCGCGTTGCCGACAACGTCAAGGTCCACTACCGCATTAAGGAAGGCGACCGCGAGCGCATCCAGGTTTTCCAGGGTGACGTCATCCGCATGGCCGGCGCCGGTGCCCGTGAGACCTTCACCGTCCGCAAGATTTCCTTCGGTGTCGGTGTTGAGCGTACCTTCCCGCTTCACAGCCCCAAGATCGCCAAGCTCGAGGTCGTCCGTCATGGTCGCGTCCGTCGCGCCAAGCTGTACTACCTCCGCGACAAGGTGGGCAAGGCTGCTCGCATCCCCGAGAAGCGCTAAGAAGATCGCAGCGTCTGTCCACTCGTTTGGACAAAAGGGTCACCTTCGGGTGGCCCTTCTTTTTATCTGATTTGCATGCAAGGAGGCCCCGATATGGCCAACATGACGAGCTCGGTTTCGGCATCGCAGGTTGCCGGCGAGCTGGCGAGCGCCACGTTTGAGGAGATCCCCGCCCTCGTGGAGCATTATCGTGAGGATCCGCGCCAGCAAGTGATCAAGGCTTGCGAGCGTGCTCTTAAACGCCATGCCAAGGAGCTTGCCGAGCGCGAGCGCGTCAACGGCATGTACGAGCTGATGCACGAGCTCGGTGGGGATGGCGTGGTCGTGGGTGTCGACGAGGTGGGTCGCGGTTCGGTGGCCGGTCCTTTGACGGTGTGCGCCGTGTGCCTTCCCATGGAGCCGCGCGTCTGGGGCATCAACGATTCCAAAAAGCTCACGCCGGCGCGCCGCGAGCTGCTCTCGGTGAAGATTGCCGAGGTCGCGACGGCGATTGGTTTTTGCCATATCGCGCCTGCGGATATCGATGATATGGGCATGGCCCGCGCCATCCGCGCTGCCGTCGCGGGCGCCGTGGCCGATACGGGACTCGAGCCCGATTGCGTGCTTATGGACGGTAACCCCTTGGGCGCCGTTCCCAACGAGCGCGACGTGGTGAAGGGCGATGCCAAAATCGCCTGTATCGCTGCGGCATCCATCATGGCCAAGGTCACGCGTGACGAGATGATGGTCGAGTACGACGCCGAGTACCCCGAGTATCATTTGGCCGAGTCGAAGGGCTACGCAAGCCCCGAGCACATCGAGGCGATTCGCAAACACGGACTTTGTCCGCTGCACCGCGTGAGCTTTTGCGGAAACTTTCTGCAGACCGAGCGCCTTTTCTAGGTCAATTGTGGAGACAGAGACCTCTGGCGTTTTATAAACCTGCTGGTAGCGGGCCGTGTGCAACGTGATTGTTGCGTACGGCCCGTTTTTTGTCGGCATTTGGTCAGCTTTTGGTTTGCTTCCGGTACTTACCCGCATGAAAGGTGCCCTCATCATCGGGGCAATGCAGTGTGCGGGAAAGGAGACCCCATGTGTGCCGCAAGCAAAAAGAGCAAGACGCAGCAACTCAAGGAGCGCTGGGAAGACGGCGAGCTCGACTGCGGGGCGATTACGCCCGAGTTTATCAAGGGGCTCAGTCCCCGCGAGCTCGGCATGCTGGGCGAGCTGATCACCATCGATTACTTTACCGAGCGTGGATACACCTTGTTGGAGCAGGGTTATCGTTGCATTGAGGGCGAAGCCGATCTGGTGCTGCTCGATGAGCTCGACGATGTCGTGGTGATGGCCGAGGTCAAGACAAGGCGCGTCGCCCTGGATTGCACCACGCGGGTCTTTCCCGAGGAGGCCGTGGACGCCCAAAAGCAGCGTCGGTATCGCCGTATCGCAAGTTGCTATCTCATGGAGCACTATCCGCTCAGGTCGATTCGCTTCGATGCCGTGGGCGTCACCATCCGCGGCGGGCATATCGCCGAGATCGAGCATCAGTACAATGCGTTCGATTGGCAGGTGTCGTGATGGCGTTTGAGACGTTTGCCGTACACGCGGCCTGCATCCGCGGCGTCGAGGCAATTCCCGTCACCGTCGAGGTCTCACTTGCCGGCGGCGTTCCGGGCATCCAGATGCTTGGCATTCCGAGTATGGAGGTGATGGAGTCGCGCGGTCGTATCCGGTGCGCCATGCGCTCGGCCGGCTTCGAGATTCCTCGGTCTGGCATTACCGTCAACCTGGCACCCGGCGATATCCGTAAAACTGGCAGCGGTTTTGACCTGCCGATTGCCATCGCGGTTCTGGCGGCCGATGGGCAGATTCCCCGTGACAACCTCGAACGTTGCCTTATCGCAGGTGAGCTTGGTCTGGACGGCACGGTGTTGCCCGTCAAGGGCGAGGTGGCGTTTCAGCTGTTGGCGCGCGATATGGGGCTTTCCTTTATCGCCGGTAGGTCCGATCAGCATGTCCCGCTTGCGGGCGTTGACTGCGGGTTTATCGACCACCTATCTCAGCTTGCCCATGGCATGGGGGATGCCGCACGGCATTACCTGGATTCTGAAGTGCTCGAGGCGACCTTTGATCCCGAGCTCGATTATGCCGACGTGCTGGGGCAGGAGGTCGCCAAGCGTGGCATGGCGCTTGCGGCCGCCGGCGAGCTCGGATTGCTCATGATCGGCTCGCCCGGTTCGGGCAAGACCATGCTTGCGCGGCGCATGACGGGCATTTTGCCCGAGCTTTCTCTCGAGGATCAGCAGGAGGCGCTGTGCATCCATTCGGTCTTGGGCGAGAACATCGATGGACTGCTTGCGGGGCATCGCCCCTTCCGCAGCCCGCATCACAGCATTTCGACGGCGGGACTCATCGGCGGCGGGCGTCCGGTGCATCCGGGCGAAATTAGCTTGGCTCATGGCGGCGTGCTCTTTTTGGACGAGCTCGCCGAGTTTCCCACCGGCGTGCTGCAGACGCTGCGTCAGCCCATCGAGCGTGGGTACGTGAGGATCGTGCGCGTTGACGGGGCCTTTACGTTCCCGTCGCGCTTTCAGCTGCTGGCCGCGAGCAATCCCTGCCCCTGCGGGTTTTTGGGCGATCGCGAAGTGCCGTGTCGCTGCTCGGCGGCGATGGTCGAGCGCTATCGGGGCAAGTTGCGCGGTCCTTTGGCTGATCGCATCGACATGATGATCGACGTGACCCGCCCCGATCCCCAGGTGATCATTGAGGGCGCGGAGGGTATGTCATCGGCCGAGCTGCGCGATTACGTCGTGCGTGGGCGCGCCTTTCGCGCCTGGCGTGAATCCCGTATGGACGATGCGGACACCGAGGCCGAGGAAGATGAGTCGCGCTCCATTGACGGCGTCGTTTCGACCTTTGGGCTTGATGGGGCTGCCGAGAAATGCGTGCTCGGCCTGTCGAAGCGCACGCATCTGACGGGTCGCGGCATCGTGCGCCTGGTGCGCATTGCACGCACGATCGCCGATGTTGCCGAAAGCGAACGGGTGACGCAGGATCACGTGCTCGAGGCGGCGATGTATCAGGGAAGGAGGGACCAATGATGGCCGAGGGGACCTTCGAGCTGCATCCAGGTGATGCGCTGTATCCCAAGACCGTTTTGGAGCTCCCGGATGTGCCCCAGACCTTATATGTGCGTGGCGACCCCGCCGTGTTATCGACGCCTGCGCTCTCCATCATCGGCGCGCGTAAGGCCTCGCCTTATGGTCTTGCCGTGGCAGAGCTTGCGGCAAAGGTGGCGGTTGAGGCGGGGGTGACGGTGGTCTCGGGCGGTGCGGTCGGCTGCGACCAGGCGTCGGGTTGGGCTGCGGTCAACGCCGGGGGCAAACACATCGTGGTGCTGGGGACCGGCGCCGATGTTGTCTATCCGCGCTCGAGCGCCGGTCTCATCGCGCGCACACTCGATACGGGCGGCGCGGTCGTTTCGATTTCGCCGTGGGGTATGGGACCGCGTAAGTTCGCCTTTCCGCGGCGCAATCGTGTAATCGCCGCCTTGTCGCAGGCGCTCTTTGTTTCCGAGGCGGGCATGCCTTCGGGTACGTTCTCTACCGCCGAGGCCGCTATGGACCTGGGACGAGAGCTCCTTGCGGTGCCGGGCTCCATTCTTTCGCCCGAGTCGCGCGGGACCAACTATCTCATCGCTAACGGAGCCTGCTGCATCATCGACGAGGAATCAATCGAGATGGCCATCTCGCGCATCTACGGCACGCTGCGCTACTCGCGTCCCGATGCACCTGGCATCGCTGACCTGGACCCCACGCAGCAGGCCGTGATGCACGCGCTCATCGCCTCGCCGCTCAAGGTCGAAGACATTGCCGCACTCGTCTCGCTTGATGCTGTCGGCGTGCTCAAACTCTT
The DNA here is from genome assembly GCA_900548265.1 of uncultured Collinsella sp. Lineage (GTDB taxonomy): Bacteria > Actinomycetota > Coriobacteriia > Coriobacteriales > Coriobacteriaceae > Collinsella. The sequence goes on along the minus strand of URKG01000005.1, from coordinate 44,767 downwards.
GGGCTCGCTCGAGCTCGAGGGTCTTATCGAGCGCATGATGGATGGAAGGTATGCGCCCTCAAAGTTTGCGCTTCACGCCCAGACGCCCTTCGGTCACAATGGAAAGCGTGTCAATTAGAAAGGTGTTTGCAGATGCAGTTCGATCAGGTGACGGTTATCGGTGGCGGTCTGGCGGGTTCGGAATGTGCGATCCAGCTGGCAGATCGCGGGTTTGCCGTAAAGCTGTGCGAGATGCGCCCCCAGGTGAGCTCTCCGGCCCACCATACCGATCACTTGGCCGAGCTTGTCTGCTCAAATTCGTTTAAGTCAACCCGTCCGGATTCCGCTGCTGGCCTGCTTAAGGCCGAGCTCGAGCGCATGGGTTCGGTGCTGCTCGATTGTGCCCATCGTGCGGCCGTTCCCGCCGGCGGTGCCCTGGCGGTCGACCGCGTCAAGTTTTCCGAGCTTGTCGAGGCCGAGGTTGCCGCTCGACCCAATATCGAGGTCGTGCACGGCGAGGTCACGCAGATTCCCGAGGGCCACGTGGTCATTGCCGCGGGCCCGCTGTGTTCACCGGCATTGAGCGAAGAGGTCATGAAGCTCGTCGGTGGCGACGCCTTGGCGTTCTTTGATGCTGCCGCGCCAATCGTCGATGCCTCCACGCTCGATATGGACGTGCTGTTCTCGCAGTCGCGCTACGAGGAGCAGGGGAGCGGCGACTATCTCAACGCTCCGCTCAATAAGGAGGAGTACGAGGCCTTTATCGAGGCACTCACCACCGCCGACCGCGTGGTGCTCAAGGACTTTGAGGGTGGCGACCTGTTCCAGGCCTGTCAGCCTGCCGAGGAAGTCGCCCGCACCGGCAAGGATGCTATCCGCTTTGGCGCCATGAAGCCCGTCGGCCTGACCGACCCGCGTACCGGTCGTCGTCCCTGGGCGGCGATTCAGCTGCGTGCCGAGAACAAGGAAAAGACCGCCTATAACCTGGTGGGCTTCCAGACAAATCTGACTTTTGGCGAGCAGAAGCGTGTCTTCCATATGGTTCCGGGCCTGGAGAATGCCGAGTTCTTCCGTTATGGCGTCATGCACCGCAATACCTTTGTCGATGCGCCGCACGTTCTTGACGGCACCTTTGCCGTGCCCGGTACGAGCGTGCGCCTCGCCGGTCAGATCACCGGCACCGAAGGCTATATGGAGGCCGTGGCGACCGGTTTGCTCGCTGCGCTCAACACCTATGCCGAGGCTATCGGTGCGGCTCCTGTTGAGCTTCCTCGCGTGGGTGCCCTGGGCGCGCTCGTGGGCTATGCGACCGATCCGGCAACGGTGGGCTATCAGCCCATGCACGTTAACTTTGGCTTGGTGCCACCGCTCGAGGACGGCAAGCGCCGCAGTAAACGCGACCGCTACCAGGCATATGCGGATCGCGCGCTCGAGGCCCTCGATGCCTACTTGGCCACGCGTTCCGACTTGTTTGGGGGCGACCGGTCATAGCCTTTGACCTGTACGATACCGTCGACTCGTTTATCGCCTACATCGCACGTGTCGAGGGGCTCTCTCCCAATACGGTGACTGCCTATGGATCGCGGTTGGAGCGCTTTGCTGCCTGGTGCGAGCGTACGGGTGTCGATGCGCGCATGGCCGATGTGCGTACCGTCCGCGCATATTTGGCCGAGTTTTCGCGCGAGCAGGTGGCGCCTCGCACCATTGCCGCGCATTTGTCGGCTATTCGGTCGCTCTATCGTTGGATGGCTGCCGAGGGGATTGTCGAGGGCGATGCGGTCTCGGCGATCGCGTCGCCCAAGCTGCCGCGCGACCTGCCCGGTGTGCTGACGACCCAACAGGTCGAGGCGCTGCTCAAGACGCCTGATACTTCGACGCCCGTGGGACTGCGCGATGCGGCGATGCTCGAGCTGCTCTATGCCTCGGGTGCCCGCATCTCGGAGCTTGCCGCGCTTAACGTGGAATCCATCGCTTGGTCGGAGCGCGTGGTTCGCCTTTGGGGCAAAGGCAGCAAGGAGCGCATCGTTCCCCTGTATCGTCGCGCACTCGAGGCGACGCGCACCTATGTCGAGCGGGGGAGACCGGAGCTGCTCGCCCAGGCAAAGCACCACGACGCGGCAGCCGGTCTGCATCCGCTGTTTATTTCTGTGCGCGGCAACCGCATGAGTTCTGCCATGCTCAGGCGACGGTTCCATATGCTGGCGAATCTCGCCGGCATTCCGGCCGACATCGCGCCGCATGCGATGCGCCATACCTTTGCGACCGATCTGCTCGAGGGCGGCGCGGACCTGCGTTCGGTTCAAGAGCTGCTGGGACATGCGAGTCTGTCCACGACGCAAATCTATACGCATCTTACGCCCGATCGGCTTAAGCGTGCCGTTGCTCAAGCTCATCCTCGTGGCGAATAGCCTTTCGCGGCCCCCGGGGGTCGATGCACATTTAGGTGTGTGGTTTTGATTGCGGGTTGGCAGGAAGAGGTAATCCTGCTATCATTCATCGGGTTGCTTCACGGCAACAGGTTTTTATCACGCACGCGCGGCTACTTCATACCGTGGTGCCCGGGCTTTGGTAGCACATGTCCGGGTTGGTTTTGGAGGATGACCCCGCGCGGAGGCAAACCACAGGAGGTTTAACATGGCTACCAAGATTAATATCCGCACCCTGCTCGAGGCCGGCTGCCACTTCGGTCACCAGACCCGTCGCTGGAACCCCAAGATGAAGCCGTTCATCTTCGGCGAGCGCAACGGCATCTACATCCTCGACCTCAAGCAGACCATTCTCGACGCCGACCAGGCCTACACCTTCGTCAAGAACGTCGCCAAGGGTGGCAACGTGCTGTTCGTCGGCACCAAGAAGCAGGCTCAGGAGGCCGTCAAGAACGCCGCTGAGCGCGCCAACATGCCTTACATCAACCAGCGTTGGCTCGGTGGCATGCTGACCAACTTCGTCACCATCCGCTCCCGCATCAACCGCATGGAGGAGCTCGAGGCCATGGTCGAGGACGGCCGCATGGCAGTGCTTCCCAAGAAGGAGCAGGCTGTGCTTGGTAAGGAGCTCACCAAGCTCCAGACCAACCTCGGTGGCGCCCGCGACATGAAGGGTCTGCCCCAGGCTCTCTTCGTCATCGACACCAAGCGCGAGGAGAACGCCATCAAGGAGGCCCAGCGCCTGAACATCCCCGTCGTCGCCCTGATCGACACCAACTCCGATCCCGACGAGGTCGAGTACGGCATCCCCTGCAACGATGACGCTATCTCCGCTGTCACCCTTATGTGCGAGCTCATGGCTGACGCCTGCCTCGCTGGCTCCGGCAAGGAGCAGGTCTCCGAGGCCGAGATGGCCGCTGAGCCCAAGGCCGAGTAAATCAGTCTTAGTTAATTCTTTTTCATCTCTTTGAAAGGAACCACAATGGCCCAGATTACCGCCGCTATGGTCAAGCAGCTCCGCGAGATGACCGACTCTCCGATGATGGAGTGCAAGAAGGCTCTCGTCGAGGCTGACGGCGACATGGACGCCGCTGTCGACGTTCTGCGCAAGAACGGCCTCGCCAAGGCTGCCAAGAAGGCTGGCCGTGAGACCAACGAGGGCGCTGTCGCCGCGTTCGTCTCCGAGGACGGCAAGACCGGCGCTCTGCTCGAGCTCTCCTGCGAGACCGACTTCGTTGGCTCCAACGCTAAGTTCACCGGCTTTGCTTCCAAGGTCGCTGAGGTTGTCGCTACCACCGAGCCTGCTGACGTCGACGCTCTGCTCGAGAAGCCGATGGGCGAGGAGACCGTTTCCTCCGAGCTCACCGAGATGATTCACATCATGGGCGAGAACATGAAGATCTCCCGTTTCGCCGCCCGCAAGGCCGAAAACGGCGCTCTCGCTTCTTACATCCACATGGGTGGTAAGATCGGCGTTCTCGTCGAGTTTGCTTTCGAGAAGGCCGAGACCGCTCAGGCTGAGTCCTTCAAGACCTTTGCTCACGACGTTGCCCTTCAGGTTGCCGCCGTCGCCCCGATTTGCGCTACCCGCGATCAGGTTCCGGCCGAGACCGTCGAGCACGAGAAGCAGATCTACATGGCTCAGGCTGCCGAGTCCGGCAAGCCCGAGGCTATCCAGGAGAAGATGGCTGTTGGCCGTCTGGAGAAGTTCTACAAGCAGTCCGTGCTCACCGAGCAGGAGTTCATCAAGGACAGCTCCCTCACCATCAAGAAGTATGCTGAGCAGGTCTCCAAGGAGCTCGGCGACACCATTACCGTCGTTGCCTTTGACCGTCTGGTCCGTGGCGAGTAAATAAGCTCTTGTAGCTGGTAATGAGCAGGCTGTGGGTTTTACTCACAGCCTGCTTTTTCATGGCTCCCCGTTAAGCCTTTGATATTATGTTATGAGTCTAATTAAAGGAGGATCGCTTTGTCCGACATCCGATATAAACGCGTGCTTCTGAAGCTCTCCGGTGAAGCGCTGATGGGCGATGGCAACTACGGCATCGACCCCAAGGTTACCGACCATCTTGCCAAGCAGGTCAAGGAGCTGCTCGCCGTTGGTCATGAGGTCGGCGTCGTTGTTGGCGGCGGCAACATTTTCCGCGGCATGGCCGGCGCCGCCGGTGGTATGGAGCGCGCCCAGGCCGATTACATGGGTATGCTCGCTACCGTTATGAACGCGCTTGCCCTGCAGGATGCCTTCGAGCACAACGATGTTCCCTGCCGCGTGATGAGCGCTATCCAGATGAACGAGATCTGCGAGCCCTATATTCGCCGTCGCGCTATCAACCACCTGTCCAAGGGCAACGTCGTAATCTTTGCCGCCGGATCGGGTAATCCGTACTTTACGACTGACACCGCCGCGGCCCTTCGTGCCTGTGAGATCGGTGCCGAGATTCTGATTAAAGCCACTAAGGTCGATGGCATCTACGACAAGGATCCCGTCAAGTGCGCCGACGCCGTCCGCTTTGACAAGATCACCTATCACGAGGTGCTCGTTCGCGGCCTGCAGGTTATGGATTCCACGGCTACGGCTCTTTGCCAGGACAACCGTATGCCCATTTTGGTCCTCAACATCGATGGCGAGGACACCGTCAAGCGCGCGCTCGCGGGTGAGCCCGTCGGCACGCTCGTCTATCAGGAGGATTAAGCATGGCAGAGAACATCACCGCCCACATGGACAAGTCACTCGAGTCCCTCAAGCATAACTTCTCCAAGGTCCGCACTGGCCGCGCTAACGCCAACATCCTGTCCGACATCACTGTCGACTACTACGGTGTTCCCACGCCCGTCACACAGGTTGCCGCCGTTAAGACCCCCGAGGCCCACATGCTGCTTATCGAGCCGTGGGATAAGGCGCTCATCAATGCCATCGTCAAGGCCATCAGTGCCTCCGACCTGGGCATTACCCCCAACTCCGATGGTACTGTCGTGCGTCTGCCGTTCCCGGCTCCCACCGAGGAGCGTCGTCGCGAGCTCGTTAAGGAGTGCCGCGAGTACGCCGAGCAGGCCAAGGTCTCCATCCGCAACATCCGCCGCGACTTTAACAATAAGCTCGAGCGCGACGAGGAGCTCACCGAGGACGATGTCCGTCGCGAGCAGGCCAAGGTCCAGAAGCATACCGACGAGTATGTCGCCAAGGTCGAGGAGCTTCTGAAGGAAAAAGAAGCCGAGGTCATGGAGATCTAAGGTGCAATACGACGAGCATAAACTGGTCGAGTACTTTGCCGACGCCCCTGCGGGCGTCGGTTTTTCCGACCTTGACCTCAATAACATCCCGCATCATATTTCATGCATCATGGACGGCAACGGCCGTTGGGCCACGGCGCGCGGTCTTGCCCGCACCGAAGGCCACAAGGCCGGCATCGTCTCGCTGCGCGAGATCATTACCGCCTGCGTGCGCCTGGGCGTCGACGTGCTTTCGGCCTATGCATTTTCGACCGAAAACTGGAATCGCCCTCAGCACGAAGTCAACGTTCTGATGCACCTGTTTGCCAAGACGTTTATCGATGAGCTACCGCTGCTTAAGCGTGAGAACGTTCGCGTTGTCTTTTTGGGCGATATTTCCGCGCTGCCCAAGAAGACCCGCGACGTCTTTGAGCGCGGCCTTGCCGAGTGCGCCGACCATACCGGTATGACGCTGGCGCTGGCCGTTAACTACGGTGCCCGTGCTGAGATCACCCGCGCTGTCCGCCAGATCGCACTTGATGCGGCTGCCGGCAAGATCGATCCCGCCGCTATCGACGATGATATGGTTGCTTCGCACCTGTACACCGCTGGGCTGCCCGATCCGGAGCTTGTGATTCGCACCTCCGGCGAGCTTCGTCTTTCGAACTATCTGCTGTGGCAGGTTGCTTATTCCGAGTTCTATGTCACTGATACCTATTGGCCCGACTTTGATCGTTGGGGCCTTGTCGACGCCATTTTGGCCTTCCAGGGTCGCGACCGTAGGTTTGGTGGACTGAGCAAGACCGAGGAGGCTTAATCGTGTCCGAACGTCCCAAGGCATCCGCTTCCAAGGCTCCTACTTCCGCGACGCCCGCGCGTAAGGCTGCCACTGCAGGAGCGCCTGCATCGAAGGGCAGCTCCGGGTCGTGGCTGGCGGGCTTTATTACCCGTGCCGCCGCCGGCATCGTCTATGCCGTTGTCTTTATCCTGTGCCTGGTTTTGGGTATTGTGCCCACGGCTATCTTCGTGTCCGTCATGAGCGGTCTGTGCTGCTACGAGTTCTTCCGCATGACGAGGCTCGACGGCAAGGTTGCCAACGAGCGCCTTGGAATCGCTGCCGCCGTGCTCTTTCCGCTCTCGGCTCTGGGCGATTCGCTGCTGTTGAACGCCCTGCTGTTCGCTTTGATGCTTGCGGTTGGTATCTGGTATGTCTGGTCTCCGCGCACTCGCATCTCTGACGTTGCCGTGACGCTCATGGGCCCTATCTACACTGGCTTTATGCTGTCGGCTATCGTGCTGCTGCGCGATGCCGTGCCCGGTTTTGCCGGCGCCCTGCTTTCGGTGGGCGTTTGCGCGTCCCTTTGGGTCTCCGACTCGTTTGCCTACATCGTGGGCAGCCGCATCGGGAAGCATAAGATGGTTCCCAAGATCTCTCCCAAAAAGAGCTGGGAGGGCTTTGTCGGCGGCATCTTGGGCTCTGTCTTGATCTGGTTCATCCTGTGGGCAACGCACTTCTATAAGCTGAGCCTGCCCTATGCACTGTTGTGCGGCGTGGTCGTCTCCATCCTGGGCGTTATCGGCGACCTCATTGAGTCACGCATCAAGCGCGGTGTGGGCGTCAAAGATTCCGGCAATCTCATCCCGGGCCACGGCGGCATGCTTGACCGCAGCGATTCGCTCATCTTTGGCTGCATTACCGCGCAGTTGCTGCTGATGATCGGAGGCGTGCTGTAATGGCGTATCAGACCACCTACGGTCCCGACGGGCGTCTTCGTGTTGCCATTCTGGGCTGTACGGGTTCTATCGGCACTCAGGCGCTCGACGTGTGCCGTCAGCATGCCGATCGCCTGCAGGTGACTGCGCTGTCCGTTAACTCCAGCACCTCCGAGCTCGTTGCCGCTGCTCGTGAGTTCTCGGTTCCGGCGGTTGCCGTGGCGGACGCCTCCCGTGGCGCCGACGCTGTGCTGCGGGAACTGCCCGAGGGCACGGAGCTCGGCGTTGGCGCGCAGGCCGTGTGCGAGCTCGCACGCCGCGATGATGTCGACTGCGTGCTCGTGGCCATCGTGGGTGCTGCCGGTCTCGAGGCGAGCCATGCTGCCCTGACCTCGAACAAGCGTCTTGCCCTGGCCAACAAGGAGTCGCTCGTTGTCGGTGGCGATCTGCTTATGCCGTTGGCGCAACCGGGTCAGCTTATCCCGGTCGACTCCGAGCATTCTGCCATCTACCAGTGCTATCTGGGCGAGAATCCGCGCGAGGCTCACTGCATTTGGCTTACCTGCTCGGGCGGCCCGTTCTTTGGCCGCACGCGTGACGAGCTCGATCGCGTGACGCGTGCCGATGCCCTGGCGCATCCTACGTGGGCTATGGGTGCCAAGATCACGATTGACTCCGCCACCCTCATGAACAAAGGTCTGGAGCGTATCGAGGCCATGCATCTGTTTGGCTGCGATCTCGATTTCATTAACGTGGTCGTGCAGCGCCAGTCTAAGATTCACTCCATGGTCGAGTTTGCCGACGGCTCTGTGATGGCGCATCTCGGTGCCTCCGACATGCGCATTCCCATCCAGTTTGCCTTCTCGTATCCTGAGCGTTGGGATACGCCGGCTCCGCGTATCGATTTCCGCGAGTTGGGTCAGCTTACCTTTGACGCGGCCGATATGGATACCTTCCGCTGCCTTGCGCTGGCCGAGCGTGCCGGCAAGACGGGCGGCACCATGCCGTGCGTGCTCAATGCCGCCAACGAGGTCGCCGTCGATGCCTTCCTGCATGATGGCTGCAGCTTTATCGATATCGACCGCATTGTTGAATCCTGCATGGATGCTCACGATGCGCAGACGGTCGATTCGTTTGAACAGCTTCGCGACATCGATGGCTGGGCTCGTGAAAAGGCCGCGCAGGTGCTCGCCGCAACCCGTTCTTAACCCACAAGGATTGCTTTTTCGTTTTATGGATACTGTTCTGAGCGTTCTCTCATCGGTCTTTTGGGGCCTGCTGATGCTTTCCGTCCTCGTGTTTTTGCACGAGGGCGGCCACTTTTTGGCGGCGCGTGCCTGCGGTGTCCGCGTGACTGAGTTCTTTTTGGGCCTGCCGTGTCGCTTTGATATCCACCACACGTCTCGTCGCATCGGCACCAAGTTTGGCGTGACGCCGCTGCTGCTGGGTGGCTATGCTGCCATCTGTGGCATGGATCCGACCGATGTCTCGTGTGCCGATCGCGTGCTTGCTGCCATCTATCGCCACGGCCGTGTGACGGTGGCCGATCTTGCCGTTGAGCTCGAGCTGTCCGAGGAGGATGTTCTCGAGGCCTGTGCTTTGCTGTTGGGCTGGGGCTCCATCGCCCCCTGGTATGAAGAAGGGGAAAAGCCTTCGCCCAGTTACTATCCCACCAAGTACCAGACCCTGCCGCGCGATGCTGCAGGATACACCACCTTTGACGGTCGCAAGTTCGATCGAGAGCATGCGACTGCCGAGGGCGATGTATGGGAACTGCCGTGCGGCGAGGCCGAATTCCTTGCACGCGAGCGCTCGCACACCTATTTGGGCCAGGGCTTTGTCAAGCGTGCCTTTATGCTGCTTGCGGGCATTATCGTCAATATCCTGACGGGCTTTTTGCTCCTTATGAGCATCTATTCCATCGCAGGTGTCACGGTACCGGTGGATACCAATGTGATTGGCCAGGTTGACGAAGGCTCGATTGCCGCCGCGGCGGGAATCGAGGGCGGCGACGCGATCCTTTCGGTCGACGGAGTATCGTGCTCTACCTGGATGGACGTTTACGATGCCATCGGCAAGGCTGCCGGTAAGGACGATATCGCCATCGAGTACGAGCGTGACGGCAAGCAGCATTCGACCACGGTTGCACTCAAAGAGGACGAGCGCCTAGGTGTGTATGCCTCTACGCAGGTGGTCCGTTTAGACCCCGTCACGTCGGCTCGTCTGTCCTTCTCCTATGTCGTGCAGACAGCGGAGGGTGTGATGCGTCTGCTCCAGCCGCAGCATACGATGGAGATTCTCGATCAGTCCTCTTCGATCGTGGGTATTAGCGTTATGTCCTCGCAGGCTGCTGCCGCCGGCCCTGCCACGTTCCTTTCGTTTGCCGCCCTCATTTCGTTCTCGCTTGGCTTTATGAACCTGCTGCCCATCCCACCGCTCGATGGCGGCAAGCTGGTCATCGAGATCATTCAAAAGATTGCGGGCCGCGAGCTTCCGCTCAAGGTCCAGACGATTGTGAGCTATGTGGGCATCGCGCTCTTTGCGCTGCTGTTTGTCTATATGCTTCGTTCCGACATCCTTCGATTTATTCTGTAGGGGAGTGTTTGGATTGTCTTTATCCCATCCTTTGCCGCGCGAGCTGACGCGCCCCGTGCATGTGGGCGGCGTGCAGATCGGTGGCGGCGCGCCGGTGGTGGTCCAGTCCATGACCTGCACCGATACCGCTGATGCCCAGGCAACGCTTGCGCAAGTGCGTGCTTTGGCGCAGGCTGGCTGCGATATCGTGCGCGTGAGCGTGCCCACCGAGGCCGCGCTTGAGGGTTTCCGCACCATCTGTGCCGAGTCTCCGGTGCCTATTGTCGCCGATATCCACTTTAACCATAAGCTCGCCATTGGTGCCGTTGAGGCCGGTGCCGCCAAGCTGCGCATCAATCCCGGCAATATCGGCGATTGGGCCAAGGTCGACGCGGTGATCGATGCTGCGGGCGCCGCGGGCTGTGCGATTCGTATCGGCGTCAATGCCGGTTCGCTTGAGCAGGATATCGCCGAGCGCGACGACCTCACGCAGCCCGAAAAGCTCGTGATGTCGAGCGAGCGTTTCGTCAAGCATTTTGAAGACCGCGGCTTTACGAACATTGTGCTTTCGGCCAAGGCCCATAGCGTGCAAACGACGCTCGATACCTATCGAGCGCTGTCGCGTGAGATTCCCCACGTTCCGCTTCACCTGGGCGTAACCGAGGCAGGTACCAAGCTACAGGGCACCATCAAGAGCTCGGTGGGCCTTGGTATCCTGCTGTCTGAGGGTATCGGTGACACCATGCGCGTCTCGCTCACGGCCGATCCGGTTGAGGAGCCGCCGGTTGCCTGGGGCATTTTGCAGTCGCTGGGCCTGCGTCGCCGCGGTCCCGAGATTGTCTCGTGCCCCACGTGTGCCCGCTGTCAGGTTAACCTGATCGCAATCGCCGAGGAAGTAACCGAGCGGCTTAAGAACTATTCCGCGCCGCTTTCGATTGCCGTCATGGGATGTGCCGTTAATGGCCCCGGTGAGGCTTCTGATGCCGACCTGGGCGTTGCCTGTGGACGTGGTCAGGCCCTGCTCTTTTCGCATGGCCAGATCATTGGTAAAGTAGCTGAGGACCAAATTGTCGACGCGCTTATGGCCGAGGTCGACAAGCTTATTGAGGAGAAATAAATGACCCGAGCAATGTATATGTCAAAGCTCTATGCGCCGACGCTCAAAGAGGATCCGGCTGACGCCGAGCTCGCGAGCCATCGTCTACTGCTTCGTGCCGGTATGATCCGCAAGGAGGCCGCCGGTCTCTATTCCTATCTGCCGCTCGCTTGGCGCTCGATTCGTAAGATCGAGAACATCGTGCGCGACGAGATGGACGCCGCCGGCGCCCAGGAGCTCATGATGCCCATTATGGTCGATGCCGAGCTGTGGCGTGAGTCCGGCCGCATCGATGCCTATGGCAAGGAGCTCGTGCGCTTTGACGACCGTCATGGTCGCGAGTTTGTGCTGGGCCCCACGCACGAGGAGACCGTCACGGCCCTGGTGCGCAACGAGCTGCGCTCCTATAAGCAGCTGCCCGTCAACCTGTACCACATTCAGGACAAGTTCCGTGATGAGTTCCGTCCCCGCTTTGGCCTGATGCGCGGCCGTGAGTTCATCATGAAGGACGCCTACAGCTTCTCTGCCACACAGGAGAGCCTGCAGGAGGAGTACGACAAGATGAAGCAGGCTTACGCCAACATCTGCGAGCGCTGCTACATCAAGGCTCTGCCCGTTGTCGCCGACTCCGGCGAGATCGGCGGCGACACCTCCGTCGAGTACATGGCTCTGGCCGACGCCGGCGAGGCCTCGCTCGTGTACTGCGACGATTGCGGCTTTGCTGCCGATGACGAGGCTGCAAGCACCAAGGTTGTTGTGACCGAGGGTCCCGGCGACGGCACGCTCACCAAGGTCGAGACTCCGGGCATGGGCACCATCGAGGCCGTTGCTAAGTTCTTTGGGTTCCCCGAGAACGGCACGCGCAAGTCGTTGGCGCTCATCGACGCTGAGGACAAGCCGGTTGTGGCCATTGTCCCGGGCGACCACGAGCTCAATGACTGCAAGGCCGAGCACGTCTTCGGCAAGGGCTATCGTATGATGACCGACGAGGAGCTCCAGGCGAACGGACTGCACAAGGGCTTTATCGGACCGGTCAACCTGCCCGAGGGCATCCGCCTGGTGTGCGATGAGAGTCTGCGTGAGTCCAAGCAGTGGGCCTGCGGTGCCAACGAGGTCGATTATCACTTTACCGGTGCCTGCCCCGAGCGCGACTTTACCGTCGACGAGTGGGCCGATCTGGTCACCGTCGTCGCCGGCGATCCCTGCCCTCACTGCGGCAAGCCGCTCTCTGCTGCTCGCGGCATCGAGGTTTCCCAGGTCTTCCAGCTGGGCACCAAGTACTCCGAGGCCATGGGGGCCACCTTTATGGACGAGGACGGCAAGGAGAAGCCGCTTATCATGGGTTGCTACGGCGTGGGCGTGTCTCGCTCGCTCGCTGCCGTCGTGGAGCAGCACAACGACGAGCACGGCATTGTCTGGCCGGTCTCCGTTGCCCCGTACGAGGTTGCGGTGATTCCGCTCGACCCCAAGAAGGAGGAGTGCGCTTCCGTCTGCGAGCAGATCGTTGATGGCCTGTGCGCCGAGGGTATCGAGGTTGTCGTCGACGATCGCGATGAGCGTCCCGGCTTTAAGTTTGCCGACAACGACCTTATGGGCTTCCCGTATCAGGTGGTACTCGGTAAGCGTGGCCTTAAGAACGGCACCGTCGAGCTCAAGGACCGTGCCACGGGCGAGCGTGAGGATGTGGCGATCGACGAGGTCGTCGCCAAGGTCGCCGAGCTTGTGAAGGCGGCCCGTCGTTAATCTACGATTTCGCATGTAGTTCGATATACGGGACGGTCCCGCATTTCTCCAGATCGGGGAGATGCGGGGCCGTCCTTTTATCTTGTCGGCGTGCTCAATCGCTAAAAGGAAACCCCGCAACCCATTCGAGCTGCGGGGTTTCCTTTGTGCCTCCGATGCGAAATGAATCGCTCAGATATTACTGATAATCGACGACGTCGATCCAGTTCTTAAGGAACTCATCGTTCACGTTGCGCTTACGAGCGAGCTCGGAAGCGGCGACGATGCTAGTCCACTGACGCACGACCTGCATGGGCATGTCGGCGCGGTCGCAGTAGAGCTCCAGGTAGGCCTCGGCCTGATCCTTGCTGTTGAGGGCAAAGAGCAGGTAGGTGGTGGCAACGTCGGCAGCAGGGGAGCCCTGGGTGGCGTGTGCCCAGTCGCAGACGTACAGCTGGCCGTCGTCGCCGACGATGACGTTGGAGGGGTTGAAGTCGCCGTGGCAGACCTTGAACTCCTTGGTCATGCCGTCCAGACGCTCCTGAAGGTTGTAGCGCGTGGTGGCATTGAGCTGATCGAGGCTGTCGATCATGCGGGCGAACTTGTCGCGCTGACGGTTGAGCAGCGGGGAGGTGTAGCCGTGGATCTCGATCTGGAGGTCGACGAACATCTCGAGGTACTCACCAAAGCGCTGGGGCTCGGCAGTCATCTTCTCGGCAAGGGTGGTGCCCGGAACCTTCTCGGTCACGAGCGCCCAGCCGTTGGCGTTCTCGAGCTGGGAAACCTCGAGAGCCTTGGGGCTGCGGATGCCGCACTCATTGATGCGGGCAAGATTCAAAGCCTCGTTGAACACGTCGGAGACGGGCTTGGTCTCGTTAAAGACCTTGACGATCTTGTCGCCCAGGTCGTAAACGACCTTGTTGCCGCGACGGACGAGCTCGGTCTTGGAATCGGGGAGCAGCATGATTGCATCCTTTCAACGATGCGATAGAAGCAACGGCGGGGGCGTGCGTACACCCGTGCACCCCCGCCGCAAATAACCGTGCTAAAAACTAGCAGACGGCGTAGTCCTGGGGCTCGCGGCCGTAGTAGGCGTCCAGGTAGAGCTCCTTGATCTCGCTCATGAGCGGGTAGCGCGGGTTAGCGCCGGTGCACTGGTCGTTGAATGCCTGCTCGGTCATCTCGTCGAGGGTGTCGAGGAAGTACTGCTCGTCAACACCGTAGTCGGCGATGGTCTTCTTGACGCCGATGAAGTCCTTGAGCTCCTCGAGCTTCGTGATGAAGTTCTCGAAGACCTCCTTGTCGTCCTTGCCCTCGATGCCGCAGTACTTGGCCATCTCGGCGTAGTTGTGCAGCGCGTTGGGGTAAGGATACTGGGAGAACGTGCCCATCTTGACGGGGGCCTCAGCAGCGTTGTAGCGCATAACGCGGGTCAGGATGACGGCGTTTGCGAGACCGTGGGGCAGGTGATGGAAAGCGCCGAGCTTGTGGGCCATGGAGTGGTTGAGGCCCAGGAAGGCGTTGGCGAAGGCCATACCGGCCATGCAGGAGGCGTTGTGCATCTCCTCGCGGGCATGCGGGTCCTTGGCACCGTTCGTGAAGCTGGAGGGCAGGTTCTCGAAGACGAGCTTAGCAGCGCGCTCGGAGAGGCCCTTGGTGTAGTCGGAAGCCATGATGGAGACGTAGGACTCAATGGCGTGGGTCATGACGTCGATGCCGGAGGCAGCGGTCAGGCCGCGCGGAGCGGTCATGCAGTTGTCGGCGTCGACGATAGCCATGTTGGGGAGCAGCGCGTAGTCGGCGAGCGGCCACTTGATGCCGGTCTCCTTGTCGGTGATGATGGCGAACGGCGTGCACTCGGAGCCGGTACCCGAGGAGGTCGGGACGGCGACGAAGTAGGCCTTCTTGCCCATCTCGGGGAAGGTGAAGATACGCTTGCGGATGTCCATGAAGTCCATGGCCATGTCCTCAAACTTGCACTCGGGGTGCTCGTACATCATCCACATGATCTTGCCGGCGTCCATAGCGGAGCCACCGCCGACGGCGATGATGACGTCCGGCTCAAAGAGAGCCATCTGCTTGGCACCGCGACGTGCGCACTGCAGCGACGGATCGGGCTCAACGTCGTAGAAGCAGTCGTGGGCGATGCCCATCTCGTCGAGCTTGGCCTCGATGGCGCGGGTGTTGCCATTCTTGAAGAGGAACTGGTCGGTGACGATGAAGGCGCGCTTCTTGCCCATGACGTTGCCCAGCTCGTCGAGGGCGACGGGCGTGGAACCCTTCTTGAAGTAGACCTTCTCGGGAGCGCGGAACCACAGCATGTTCTCACGGCGCTCGGCCACAGTCTTAACGTTGATCAAGTGCTTCACCCCAACGTTCTCGGAGACGGAGTTGCCGCCCCAGGAGCCGCAGCCCAGGGTCAGAGACGGCTTCATGCCAAAGTTGTACAGGTCACCGATGCCGCCGTGCGAGGACGGGGTGTTGATGACGATACGGCAGGCCTTCATGACGTGCTCGAACAGGCTGATCTTCTCGGCCTGGGCGGGGTGCACGTACAGAGAGGCGGTGTGGCCCGGGCCACCGGCGAGCACCAGGTGCTCGGCCTTGTCGACGGCCTCCTGGAAGTCCTTGGCGTGGTACATGGCCAGGACCGGGGAGAGCTTCTCGTGGGAGAACTCCTCCTTGGCGGGGTCGGTGGAGGTGACCTCGGCGATCAGGATCTTGGTCTTGGCGGGAACCTCGATGCCGGCGAGCTCGGCGATCTTGGCGGCAGCCATGCCGGGGATGCGGTGGTCGAGAGCGCCGTTCTTGAACATGGCTGCACGCAGGGCCTCCATCTCGGCACCCTGCTTGACGAAGTAGCAGCCGCGCTTCTGGAACTCGGCCTTAACCTGGTCATAGATGGTGTCGATGACGGTCACGGACTGCTCGGAAGCGCAGATCATGCCGTTGTCGAAGGTCTTGGAGTGGATGATGGAGTTGACGGCGAGCAGCACGTCGGCGGTGTCGTCGATGACGACCGGGGTGTTACCGGCGCCAACGCCCAGGGCGGGCTTGCCCGAGGAGTAGGCGGCCTTGACCATGCCCGGGCCACCGGTGGCGAGGATGATGTCGACGTCGCGCATGACCATGTTGGTCAGCTCGATGGAGGGGACATCGACCCAGCCGATGATGCCCTCGGGGGCGCCGGCCTTGACGGCGGCGTCAAGCACGAGCTTGGCGGCGGCGATGGTGCACTTGGCGGCAGCCGGGTGCGGGGAGATGATGATGGCGTTGCGGGTCTTCAGGCAGATCAGCGTCTTGAAGATCGCGGTGGAGGTGGGGTTGGTCGTCGGGATGACGGCGCCCACGATGCCGATGGGCTCGGCGATCTTGGTGATGCCGTAAGCCTCGTCGCGCTCCAGGACACCACAGGTCTTGGTGTTCTTGTAAGCGTTGTAGATGTACTCTGCGGCGTAGTGGTTCTTGATGACCTTGTCCTCAAGAACGCCGCGGCCGGTCTCCTCGATGGCCATCTTCGCCAACGGGATACGAGCCTTGTTGGCGGCCATGGCGGCCTCATAGAAGATCTTGTCGACCTGCTCCTGCGTGTACGTAGCAAAAAGCGCCTGGGCCTCTCGCATCTGAGCGAGCTTAGCCTCAAGCGCCTCTACGTTGTCCACAATTGCGGGAGTAGTGTTTTCCGGTGACTTTTTCACCATTTGTGTCTCCTTGCGATCGGAGATTTACCCTACGCCTTGCATGATAGCAAGAAATTATTCGGCGAACGGTAAGATTCCCGTAAAAGGCACACTAAAACGCTTCAACTAAATGAACCGTTTCAACTAATGATGCACCGCCCCACTCATTGGGGACAGACTTACATGAGTGCTTTCACTCATTTGGGACAGACATCGTTTTGCCATTCTTGGCGCCTTATGGATAACCACTTCCATTTGATGGTTGATGACCCATATGACAACCTTTCAAAGGCAATGCAGTGCACATTGACGGCATATGCTAAATATTTCAATGGGAAAACGGGGAGAACTGGGCATCTGTTTGACAATCGCTATTCGCGGGTCGCGGTTGAGTCGGACACGCAGGCAGTGCAGCTGCTCGATTATATCCATCTCAATCCGGTGAAAGGTGCAATCAACTCACTCGAGGCGTACCGTTGGTCAAGCTACAAGGCATACCAGCTGGGCTACGATCCTTTTGACATCTGCAAACATTCATGTATATCTGTCCCCAATGAGTGCAAAAAAAGCGCCCTCCACATGAGAGGACGCCTTTGGTAAGTTCTATGTGAACGCGAGGTCTTTGACCCGGAGAGTCCGAGGTACTTGTTGGTAAGACCTTATTTAGGAGCGCGCAACCTTGCCGGACTTGAGGCAGGTGGAGCAAACGTTCATCTTGCGACGGTGACCATCGACGACGACGTAGACGCGCTGGATGTTGGGGCGGAACTTACGGTTGGTGACGCGGTGAGAGTGGCTGATGGAGCGACCGGCAACGGGGTGCTTACCGCAAACTTCGCAAACTTTGGACATAAATGACCCTCCTTGGGCGACAAACGAACATGTCGCGTTAACAAACAAGCCTGAACTATAGCACAGAAGCATGTCTCTGTGCGCAATCTACACAGAGATATTTCTCTTTTGGCGATAGTGCCCACGCCACGGCCCTGGACGTAGATCCGATTTGCGTGTAGCAGAGGGATTATGCCAGCTCGCAACAAGGTTTTCAAGCGCGTCCCACAAATATATATAGGTTTATGGAGCTATTGGCTCCGTTTACGGATTGACTAGTATTTATGCTCGCATTTGAGCCCGAGGTTGGCTACACTATGCCTTGACCATTAAAGGGGTACGAGATACCCACATGGAATTACATAGCTGTCAATGAGCAGTACTTCCTGTGGGTGTCTGGTCCGCTTTGAGCGGTCGGGCATCTATTTTTTTGACTGTGTCAGCAGTCAAGACATGTGAGGAAGGAGATCGATGGGCACGACTTCCCCCAAGGCGGTCATCATGGACGAGACCGCCGTCAACCGAGCGATGACCCGCATCGCGCACGAGATTCTCGAGCGCAACGAGGGCTGTGAAGACCTCGCTCTGGTCGGCATCGTCACGCGCGGCGACCTTCTGGCAAAGAAGCTCGCCGAGGCGATCAAGGAGATCGAGGGTGTCGACGTTCCGCTCGGCAGCCTTGACATCAGCTTCTATCGCGATGACTATGCGACCAATTTCGCTCCCGCGATCCACGCTACCAACATTCCCTTCAGCGTCGACGGCAAGCGCGTCGTGCTGGTGGACGACATCCTGTACACGGGTCGTACCATCCGCGCCGCTCTGGACGCCGTTATGGACCTGGGACGTCCTAGCCGAGTCGAGCTGGCAGTTCTCGTTGACCGCGGTCACCGCGAGCTCCCTATCTCGCCGGACTTTGTCGGCAAGAACGTTCCCTCGTCGCACGAGGAGAACGTGCACCTATATATGAAGGAAGTCGACGGCCGTACCGCTGTCGAGATCAACGACGTCGCGCCGGGTTCCCACGTGGGCTCCGCGCCGCTGGGAGGTGAGTAGTACCGTGGCGTTCAACCATAAGCACCTGATTGACATTACCGAGTACTCCGAAGAGGACATCAAGCTCATCCTCGAGACCGCCAAGGCGTTCTCTGAGGTCAACGAGCGTGCCATCAAGAAGGTCCCCACGCTCAAGGGCAAGACCATCGTCAACATGTTCAACGAGCCCTCGACGCGTACCCGCAGCTCCTTCGAGCTCGCCGAGAAGCGTCTTTCGGCCGACAGCCTCAATTTCGGCGGTTCCTCGACCTCCACGGTCAAGGGCGAGAGCCTTGTCGATACCGTCGAGACCCTCAACGCTTACAAGATCGACTGCATCGTCGTGCGCGACAAGCATGCCGGTGCTCCCTACATCGTCACGCAGAATTCGCCCGCGAGTGTTATCTGCGCCGGTGACGGTAAGCACAATCACCCCACGCAGGCTCTGCTCGACCTGTACACCATCTGGGAGCACAAGGGTGACTTCCACGGTCTGAAGGTTGCCGTCGTCGGCGACATCTCCCACTCCCGCGTTTGCGGCTCTCTGATCCCCGCCCTTAAGATCATGGGCTGCGAGACCTACGCCGTCGCCCCCGGCACGCTGCTGCCGCCGGCGCCCGAGGTTCTGGGCTGCGACCATGTGACGAGCGATCTTGATTCCGTCCTTCCCGAGCTGGACGTCGTCTACATGCTGCGTGTGCAGCAGGAGCGCCTCGAGGGTGCTCCGTTCCCCACGATTCGCGAGTACCACAAGCTCTTCGGTCTGACCAAGGACCGCGAGAAGCTCATGAAGCCCGACGCGATTATCTGCCACCCGGGCCCCATTAACCGCGGCGTCGAGTTCGACTCCTATATGGCCGACCACCCGCAACGCTCCGTCATCCTGGAGCAGGTCTACGCCGGTATCTGCGTGCGTATGGCTATCCTGTATCTGCTGCTTGGAGGTGCCGATAATGGCCTTGCTTCTTAAGAATGCCCACGTCGTCGACCCGTCCGTCGAGCTTGACGGTGTCGTTGACGTCCTGATCGACGGCGACAAGATCGCCGAGGTCGGCGAGAACCTCGCCGCCGAGGGAGCCGAGGTCCGCGACCTTTCCGGTAAGTACCTCGTCCCTGGCCTGGTGGACATGCACGTCCACCTGCGCGAGCCCGGCTACGAGGTCAAAGAGGACATCGAGAGCGGCACCCGCGCAGCTGCCAAGGGCGGCTTCACCGGCGTGTGCGCCATGCCCAACAGCGACCCCGTTACCGATAACGGTACCGTCGTTGAGTTCGTCAAGTCCCGCGCAGCCGAGGTCGGCCACTGCCGCGTCTATCCTTCTGGCGCCATGACCCGCGGCCTTAAGGGCGAGGCCATGTCCGAGATGGGCGATATGGTCGCCCACGGCGCCGTCGCCTTCACCGACGACGGTCGCGGCGTGCAGGGTGCAGGCATGCTCCGTCGCTGCATGGACTACGGCAAGATGTTCGGCAAGGTCTTTATGAGCCATTGCCAGGACGAGGACCTGGTCGGTCACGGCCAGATCAACGAGGGCAAGGTCTCTACCCGTCTGGCCCTCGAGGGCTGGCCGGCGGCTGGCGAGGAGCTGCAGATCGCTCGCGATATCGATATCGCCAAACTGACCGGTGCCAAGCTGCACATCCAGCACATCTCCACCGCCCATGGTCTGGAGCTCGTGCGTGCCGGTAAGGCAGCTGGCGTGCAGGTCACTTGCGAGGCCACCCCGCACCACATGTTCCTGACCGAGAACGACCTGGACGAGACCTACAACACCTCGCTCAAGGTCAACCCGCCGCTGCGTACCGATGAGGATGCCGAGGCTATCCGTCAGGGTGTCATCGACGGCACCGTCGACGTCATCGTCACCGACCACGCTCCCCACACCCCGTGGGAGAAGGCACGCGAGTTTGAGCTTGCGCCCTTCGGCATGATCGGCCTCGAGACCTCGCTGGCGCTTGTGCTCACCGAGCTGGTCAACTCGGGCAAGATGAGCATGGGCCGCATGGTCGAGCTCATGGCCATCAAGCCGCGTGAGATTTTGGGTCTGGACCAGGTTCAGGTCAAGGCGGGCTCCGTTGCCGACCTGACCGTGTTCGACGCGTCCGCTACCTGGACGGTCGGCGAGGACGGCTACGAGTCGCGCGCCGAGAACTCCGGTTTTGCCGGCCGCACGCTCACCGGTCGTGCCACCGATGTGTTTGTCGGCGGTAAGCAGACGCTTGCCGACGGCTGCATCTGCTAGCATAGCCTTATCGCTTTTGTGCGCGGCGCCCTTGCGGTGCCGCGCTTTCTGTTCGCCTGAACCATGCAACCGCATGGGGGATTGGAGCGTCTATGCCCACACCTTCCACTGCACGCATGCACGACTTTGAGGTCGTCTCGAACCAGGAGATCGCCGACGGCATCTTCTCGCTCGTTATCTCGGCCCCCAAGCTTGCAAGTGCGCTCAAGCCCGGTCAGTTCGTGAATATCGCCGTGCCGGGCGATGCTTCCTCGCTGCTTCGCGTGCCCCTGAGCTTCTATCGCGCCGATGCCGAGGCCGGCACCGTCGAGCTGTGGTACGCCGTCGTGGGCGATGATACCCGCCGTCTGTCACAGATGGCCCCTGGCTCCACCTCCAACTTGCTGGGCCCTGGCGGCCGCGGCTGGTTCGTGCCCGAGGGTACCAGGAAGGCGTTGCTCGTCGCCGGCGGCATTGGCGTTCCGCCCGTGCTCTGCCTGGCCGGCATGCTTGCCGAGCAGGGCGTGGACGTTGACGTATGCCTGGGCTTTGGCACCGCGTCCAAGGCCGTGGGCGTCGACGAGTTCCGCGCGCTGGGAGCCACGGTCAACGTGTGCACCGACGACGGCTCGTTGGGCACGCACGGCTTCTGCACCGATCCTGCCGTCGAGCTGCTCGGCGAGGGCGGTTACGACTACGTCGCCAGCTGTGGTCCCGCCGTTATGATGAAGAAGGTCGCCGCCGCTGCCGCCGAGGCCGGCGCGTACTGCGAGGTGTCGCTCGAGCGCATGATGAGCTGCGGCTTTGGTGCCTGCAACACCTGCAATGTCGAGACGGTCGACGGTATGAAGGGCGCATGCATGTGCGGCCCCGTGTTTGATGCTTCCAAGGTGGTGGTCTTCTAGTGGGTACCGTGAACATGGCCGTCGATTTCGGCGGCGTCAAGATGCAGAACCCCATCAACACCGCAGCCGGTACCTTTGGCTACGGTTGGCAGTTCCAGAACTTCTTCGATGTCTCCCAGCTGGGTGCCATCACCACCAAGGGCTGCGCTGCCGAGCCCTGGCCCGGCAATCCCGCACCCCGCATGGCCGAGATCCCCGGCGGCATGATCAATTCCGTGGGCCTGCAGAACCCCGGTGTGGCCGCTTTCGCCCGCGAGTCCGGTCCGTGGCTCGAGCAGCTCTCCAAGGACGGTTGCCAGGTCATTTGCCAGGTTGCCGGTCATTCCGTGGACGAGTTTGTCCGTGCGCTCGAGATGTATGTCGAGCTGTGCCCCTGGGCTGCCGGCTATGAGATCAACGTGAGCTGCCCCAACATTGCCGCCGGCGGTGCCGCCATGGGCTCCACGCCCGAGGGCGCCTCTGGCGTCATGGCCGCCTGCCGCAAGGTGACCGACAAGCCGCTGTTTGTGAAGATGGCCCCGGTCAACGTCGCCGAGATCGCCAAGGCCCTCGAGGCCGCAGGCGCCGACGGCCTTTCGGTCATCAACTCCATCCAGGGTATGGCCATCGACGTTCACACCCGCAAGTCGCGTGTGGCCAAGCCCAAGGGCGGCCTTTCGGGCCCGCTGTGCCACCACATCGCCGTGCGTATGGTCTGGGAAGTCGCTCAGGCTGTCGATATCCCCATCAACGGCGTCGGCGGCGTCATGACCGGTGAGGACGCGGCCGAGTTTATCCTGGCTGGCGCCACCTGCGTATCGGTCGGTATGGCCAACTTCGTCGATCCGTGCGCTTCGCTCAAGATCGCGCGCGAGCTCGAGGCCTGGGCCGAGTCCCAGGGCGTGAAGGACATTAACGAGCTGGTAGGTGCTTTCGAATGCTAGAGACCGATGCCCGCGACCGCGTTATCGTCGCCCTCGACTGCGACCGTGAGCGTGCGCTTGAGCTCGCCCATGAACTTTCGGGCCATGCCGCTTGGCTTAAAGTGGGCATGACGCTCTATTACGCCGAAGGCCCCGAGATCGTCAAGACCTTTAAGGACCTGGGCTTCAAGGTCTTCCTCGACCTTAAGTTCCATGACATTCCGCATCAGGTGCGCGGTGCCGCTCGCTCGGCCTCGCTTGCCGGTGCCGACCTGCTTTCGGTTCATGGCTTGGGTTCGGGTGCCATGCTCGCCGCCTGCCGTGAGGGTGCCGAGGAGGCACGCGAGGATCGAGCCAAGCTCGTCGCCATCACCGTGCTTACGAGCATGAATCAGGATGCGCTGAGCGAGATCGGCGTAGAGTCGCCCGTTGCCGAGGAGGCCGCCCGACTGGCAAAACTCGCCCAGGCCAACGGTATCGACGGCATCGTGTGCTCGCCGATGGAGGCTCATGACATGCGTGAGCTGCTGGGCCCCGATGCGCTGATTGTGACCCCGGGCGTGCGTCCGGTTGGCGCTGCGCTGGGCGATCAGTCCCGCGTGGCCACGCCTTCCCAGGCTATTGAGCGCGGCGCGAGCCATATCGTGGTGGGCCGCCCCATTACCGGCGCCGACGATCCGGTTGCCGCGTTTGACGCCATCGTTGCCGAGCTGGTCGAAAACGTCGCATAAAAGATTCCCTCAAGTCACCACTTTGGGTCTCAATAGCACAAATTAGCCCCTGTGCCTGCGAAAACTTTCCCATCCTTTGTGTGGAATCGCAGGTCGGGGGCTCATCTTTTAGCGCGATATATTGCACTTTTTGCGGGTATCGTCTAACCTATGGAGCCGCGATTGAGCATTTTGTACGTTTTACGTGCTAAAATGCCAAATAATGAATCAGATATAACCCAACTATTTGGAGGTACGAATGGCACTCCCTCAGCTTACCGATGAGCAGCGCAAGCAGGCTCTTGAGAAGGCTGCCGCCGCGCGTCACGCTCGCGCAGAGCTCCGTGAGCAGATCAAGAAGGGCGAGAAGTCCCTCGAGTCCGTGCTCAACTCCGATGACCCCATTGCTTCCCGCATGAAGGTTTCCACCCTCATCGAGTCTCTCCCCGGTTATGGCAAGGCTAAGGCCGCCAAGATCATGGAGGAGCTCGGCATCTCCGCTACCCGTCGCGTCCAGGGCCTTGGTGTCCGTCAGCGCGAGCAGCTCCTCGAGCAGCTGACCAAATAAGTGAGCGCTCAGGATTCAAAGCTCTTTGTGATTTCTGGACCGTCAGGCGCGGGCAAGGGCACGCTCGTCACTCGTGTGCGCGGGCGTCGCTCTAACCTGGGCCTGACGGTTTCGGCTACCACGCGAGCCCCACGCAAAGGCGAGGTCGATGGCGTCAATTACTTTTTCCTGACGCGCGAGGAGTTCGACCGCCGCGTGGCAAACGGTGAGTTTGTTGAGTGGGCCGAGGTCCACGGTAACTGCTACGGCACGTTGGTGAGCGAGGTCCAGTCCAAGCTCGCCTCTGGTTCGTCTCTCATTTTGGAGATTGATGTCCAGGGTGCCCTGCAGGTCAAGGAGCGTTTTCCCGAGGCCGTGCTGATCTTTATCAAGCCACCCTCGCTCGAGGTGCTCCGCGAGCGTCTGGTCGGTCGCGGTACCGAGACGCCCGAGACGATTGAGCTGCGTATGGCAAACGCCGCCCATGAGCTTGCCCTTGCCGACCGCTACGACGACGTCGTGGTGAATGACGATCTCGACCGCGCGACCGATGAGCTCGTTCGCGTTCTCGATATGCATGAAAGGATCTGAGGTCCGTGTCCGTTGTAAAGCCTTGCATTGACGATCTTCTGGAGAAGACCGATCACAACCGCTTCCTGCTCGCTTCGCTTGCCTCCAAGCGCGCCTGCGACATTAATAGCATGCTGCGTGGCCAGCATAACCGCGTGCTTGCCGTTCAGGATGTCGACGACATCACCATCGCGCTCTCCGGCGCCGATACCATCTCGATGGCTATGGACGAGATCGTCGACGGTGATATCTCCTACGACGAGGCCCGTTACGAGAAGGCGCTCGGCCATAAGGTTGCTGAAGCCTAAATGGCAGCTCGCGTCTGCCTGGTCCACTATCACGAGGTTGGACTGAAGGGCAAGAACCGCGCACATTTTGAGCATATCCTCATGGATAACATTAAGGCGGCTTTGGCCGCCTTTTCCGTGAACGCCGTGTCTCGAATTTCCGGTTATATCCTCGTGACCTTTAACGAGCATCAGGCCGACGAGGCGGCGCGTGTCATCCGCACCGTCCCCGGCGTTGCCCGTGTGTCCCTGGCGTACCACACCAACCGCGACCCGCAGGAGTACTGCGCCGCCGCCGTCAAGGCGCTGCGCGAGTTTGGCCCCTTCGATTCGTTTAAGGTGCACGCCAAGCGCTCCAATACCGACTATGAGCTCACCTCGATTGATATCAATCGTCAGGTGGGCGAGGTGCTGTGCGAGGCCTTCCCCGATAAAAAGGTCCAGATGCACGACCCCGATGCGATGGTGCACGTACTGGTGGTCCAGGGTAGCGTTTACGTGTACGCGCGCTCCGAGCGCGGCGTGGGCGGTCTGCCGGTGGGTTCTGCCGGCAAGGTCGTGACGCTTCTGTCGTCGGGCATCGATTCTCCGGTGTCGACCTGGATGCTCGCGCGGCGCGGTGCGGTGTGCGTGCCGGTACATTTCTCCGGTCGTCCGCAGACTCCCGATACGAGCGAGTATTTGGTGCAGGACATCATCCGTGCGCTTGAGCCGGGTGTCCAGATCGGCCGCCTGTACGTGGTGCCGTTTGGCGATTGCCAACGTGAGATTTCCGTCACCTGCCCCAGTAACCTGCGCGTGATCATGTATCGCCGTATCATGTATTCGGTTGCTGAGCGCATCGCGCATATCGAGGGCGCCAAGGCCATCGTGACCGGCGAGTCGCTCGGTCAGGTTGCCTCCCAGACGCTCGAGAACATCATGGCCGTCAACGAGGCCGTGAAGATTCCCGTGTTCCGTCCGCTCATCGGGTCCGATAAGCAGGAGATCATTGCGCGCGCTCAGGAGATCGGCACGTTTGATATTTCCACTGAGGCGGCGCCCGACTGCTGCACGCTGTTTATGCCGCGTCGTCCCGAGACGCACGCCAAACTCGATGCCGTGCACGAGGCCTGGGAGTTGTTCGACCACGAGGAGATGATCGAGCGCTTGCTTAAGCAGACCGAGTACATTGACTTCTCCAGCAACACGTATAAGGCCCCTAAGACCTTAAAACGCAAACATTCGGAGCTTGCTCCGCGTGAGATTTACCAAGATCACGAATAATGTTGTGTATAGACCGGCGGTGCATTTGCATCGTCGGTCTTTTTGTATCTGGGCTTTTGGCGATAAACGGTTCATTTATCGACGTGTGCCTGAATAAATGGACATTTTTTCGCAAGGTTTTGGTCAGCTTTTGGTTTGACCGCGATAATCAGTGTGGACGTGCGGAGGCTGCGGCGCTCGTTTCCTGACACGATGGTGTTGGGAGGTGTTTGCTATGGCGCAGCGCGAGCAACACGAACGGGTTAAACGGATGGACCGCTGGGCAGAAAAGCTGCTCGGCCATAAGGCGGTGGTCCTGGCGATCCTGGTTGTCATTGCCGCTGCGAGTGGCTTAGCGATGGCAAGTTTTAATAGCCACTCCGGTGGCGTGTCGTTTGAGCGTAGTGACGAGGCGAGCGCCTCGGATGTGCGCGGGTCCGGGGATGCGTCTCCTGGTGATGATGAGTCTTCGGCCAAGAGTTCCTCTGCTGCCGAGGTCTACGTCGATGTGGATGGCGCCGTTGTAAGGCCTGGCGTGTATCGGCTCAAAGATGGAGCACGGGTGTCCCAAGCGATTGATGCCGCCGGAGGGCTTACAGCCGAGGCGGATGTGACAGGGCTTAATCGTGCGTCCAAGATCACAGATGGCCAAAAGATCTATGTTCCGACGGTGGGGGAGCAACAAGCGGCCGCGGCGGTCGGCGGGGCCGAAAGTAGTGCTGCCACGACCCTTGGCGCGGGGTCTTCGTCGGGGCTCGTGAACATCAATACGGCAAGTGCGGCGGAGCTGCAGACGCTCTCGGGCATTGGGCCTTCTATGGCTCAGTCGATTATCGATGAGCGGACAAAGAACGGTGCTTTTGCCTCAGTCGATGACCTGATGCGCGTATCGGGAATCGGTGAGAAGAAGCTCGCCAAAATCAAAGATTGCATCTGCGTATGAGTACGCTCGAGCGCGAGCATGTGATGCCCCCGCGGCCCCTCATGCCATGGACGATGGCCTTGTGTGCCGGCCTGTGCGTTAGCTGTGTCTTGGTGCTCAACGTGGCCGCCGATGCGATACTGGGGGAGCAGACATCGACGGTCGGACCGCTTGTAGTTATTTCGGTTGCGGCGTCGCTGTGCATGGTGCTGGCTCGATTTTGTGAGCGACTTGTCCTGTGGAAACGTTGGCTATATGCCGCAGCTATCGGTTTGCTGGCGGGCTCGATTGTTTCGGCGTGGTGGGCTGTGGGTGCGCTAAGTGCCACGAAGGCGCTCGACGGTCGAGCGGCAAGCAGTCTCGAGTTTGTCGTGCAGGGTGATCCGTCCATAAACGATGGGACGTATTCCTACACCTGCGAAACATGCGTGGACGGCAGGCGCTTGGGTGAGGTTCGTCTGTCGTGCGACCGCGAGCTTGGTGCCGGGTCTCATGTGCGTGTTGTCGGCCGTGTTTCGCGCTTTCAGAATGATGCGTATGGACGGTCGCGCGTACTCCGAGGCGAGGTGCGCAAGGTTAAAGCCGTTCGGATTGTGTCGGTCGATGAGGGCTCATCTGGTCCGCTGCTTCGGCTGCGAAATGGGCTGCTTGTGTCCATCGCGCCGGCGACCGACTCGGCGCGTGCGCTCATAGCCGGTGCTGTCTGCGGTCGTTCTGCCGAGCTGCGCGCCCAGCCGGCGGGCGACTGGTTTTCGGTGACGGGAACGGCGCATCTTATCGCCGTCTCGGGCAGCCATTTGGCTATCGTGGGGTTTGTAATCGAGGGTGTCTTGCAAAAGACGCGCCTCTCTCGTGGGCTTCAGCAAGGGCTGCTGGTGCTGGTCCTTGCTGCCTATGCCGTCTTTACGGGCGCCTCGCCCTCGGCCGTGCGCGCGTGCTGTATGGTGGCGGCGTCGCTTGTCGCCAACGGTGCCGGACGTCGTCGGCATGGTCTCTCGGCTCTATTTGTGACCATGGCAATCTTTGTGCTGCTGCGTCCGACGGTATTGTTCGAGATGGGTTTTCAGCTTTCATGCGCCAGCGTATTTGCCATCCTTTGTTTTTGCCCCTACGCCACCTACGCCTTGGTTGAGCTGGGCGTGCCCTCGGGGGTTGCCAGTATTTTGTCCGTCACACTGTGCTCGCAGCTGGCGACACTTCCCGTTACCATTCCCGCATTCGGGACGTTTTCCCTCATTGCCCCGCTCGCAAATGCCGTGATCGGTCCGGTGATAAGCGTGCTGCTGGCTTCATCGGTTGTGCTGGCGCCCTGCTCGCTTGTGCCGCTGTTGAGCCAGGGGGCGCTCGTCGTTCCCATGATTGCCGCCCGTTGCGCGCTGTTTTTTGAGCAGCTTTTTGCTGCTGTTCCGGGCGCGTCCGTGAGCGTGCCGCCCGATACAGTCT
Source organism: uncultured Collinsella sp. (assembly GCA_900548265.1). Lineage (GTDB taxonomy): Bacteria > Actinomycetota > Coriobacteriia > Coriobacteriales > Coriobacteriaceae > Collinsella. The sequence continues at coordinate 16,748 of URKG01000005.1, read as the reverse complement.
GGGTATACGTGGTGCCGTTCGCGCTGGCGGTCCTCTTGGTCTGGTGGCCACGTCCCCGCGCACGCCCTATGGCGGCGGGGCTGCTGTGTTTGGTATTTGCAGCGGGTGTTCCGTATGTCTATTGGGATCGATTCGCGCCGCCTTCGGTGACGGTGCTCGATGTGGGCCAGGCCGATTCGATTCTTATCCGCCAAGGTGGGACCGTGGCGCTCGTCGACTGTGGGCTTGATGAACGCGTGGTGTCGGCGTTGGTTCGCAATAACGTGCACCATATCGACGCCGTCTTCGTGACGCATTGGGACAAAGACCATTGGGGTGGCCTTCCCGATGTGCTCGATCAGTTTTCAGTTGGAACCATTGCGGTCGCGGCTAATGCGCTGGAGGATGCGCCCGCTGAGGTCCTAAATCGCCCGGGCGTAACGTACCGGCAGGTGGCTCGCGGGGACGCGATCGATATCGGCGCATTTCGGGCTCGTGTGATGTGGCCGTTTGACACGGTGGATGGCGAGGGCAATGAAGACTCGCTTGTCTTGCTGCTCAGTTATGTCCAAGGAGGCCAGAGTCTCCGCATGCTACTCACCGGCGATGCCGAGCTCGATCAGGAACGCGAGTTTGTACAGGAGGTGGGGGATATCGATGTGCTTAAGCTGGGACATCACGGCTCAAAGGTTTCTGTCGACCTAGACCTGCTGGAAACGCTTAAGCCCGAGCTCTCTATCGCGAGTGCGGGCGAGGGCAACCGCTACGGCCATCCATCCGATGCCTGCATCGATGCGGTTCGCGATGCGGGCGGCGCATTCGCTTGCACCATTGAGCAAGGAGACATTACCGTCTCGCCGACCGCGAAGGGCTTTGCGATGCGATGCCAGCGGCCGTGGTGACATCGTTGGCGCGCGGTGGGACCCTGGGCTAAAATGGCACGGTACGAATTCGAGAGTCCGCGAGAGGGGAGCGTAATGTCCGAAACCGGTCTGCTGCCGGCATATCTGATCGTCGGTACCGATGGGGTCAAGCGCGACCACGCCGTCTCGCGTATGAAAGCTCGCTTGGAAAAGTCGGGTATGGTTGAGTTCAACCTCGATGAACGCGATATGACGAAAGATCCCGATATCGAGTCGATCATCGGCTCACTCAATACCTTTCCCATGGGTAGCGAGTTTCGCCTGGTGATCCTCGACGGCTGCTCCAAGCTTGCCAAGGCGGTCTCGGAACCGCTCGTGGAGTACCTCGCAAGTCCCAGCCCGACGACGGTCTGTCTCGTTATCGCCGACTCACTTGCCAAGAATACGCGCCTGTATAAGGCAATCGCCAAGATTGACAAGAAGGCTGTCGTCGATTGCTCGGGTACCAAGCGCTGGGAACTGCCGCGTCGCGTTCAGCAGATGGCGACGCAGCACGGTAAGTCCATCTCGACGGCTGCTGCCGAGGAGCTCGTCTCGCGTTCGGGCGAAAACACGCGCATGCTCGATAACGACCTGGCAAAGCTCGCCCAGATGGTCGAGGCGCCCCAGATTGAGCTCGCCGACGTGGAGCGTTGGATCGTGCGCACGGCCGAGGTTCAACCCTGGGACTTCCTCAATGCCGTCTCGGCTCGCGATATGCGGCGTTCGCTCGAGCTCTTTAAGCTTCTGCCCTCCAAGAGCTACGTGTGGACCTACACGCTGCTATGCGGTCGCATCCGTGAGCTTATCGTCGCCAAGGCGCTCGATGGGCGTGGGCAGGGGCGTGAGCTCGCCGCGACGCTCAAGCTTCAGGCCTGGCAGGTCAAGAATCACCTTACCTGGGCGCGTCGTTTTTCGATGACTGAGCTCGTTGCCGCGCTCGAGGGTGCCGTCGATGTTGAGCTCGCGCTCAAGGGTTCGACCGATTCGGAGACCGCGCTTTTGCTCTGGATTACGAACATCTTGAGAAAATCGTGATGATACCTGCCTATTTGACAAATTCGTTCTATCCCTTTGAGGGGGAGCGTGCTATAGTAGTCGCTTGCATGACCTCACCGTGTCTCAGAGGTGTCATACATTTTTTGCAAGGAACTCGAAAGGAACTCCAGAAGTGGCAAACATCAAGTCTCAGAAGAAGCGTATCCGCACCAATGAGGCAGCTCGCATGCGTAACAAGGCTGTCAAGTCCGAGCTCAAGACGCTGACCAAGCACGTCCAGTCCGCCGTTGCCGAGGGCGACGCCGAGAAGGCCCAGGCTGCCCTCAAGACCGTCACCAAGCGTCTCGACATGGCTGCCGCTAAGCATGTCATCCACAAGAACCAGGCTTCCAACCGCAAGTCCGGTCTTGCCAAGCTCGTGAACAGCATCAACGCTTAAGTTGTAAATTTCACACCACACAGATTACGCGCATAAATGGAGCCTGTTTTATGGAACAGGCTCCATTTTTTGTACCGCTCGGGTAAGATAGTCCGCATGAATACTTCAATTGACATTTCCCACATCCGTAACTTCTCGATCGTTGCGCATATCGACCATGGCAAGTCCACGATCAGTGACCGCATCCTCGAGCTCACCCATACCGTCGATGAGCGCGATATGGAGTCGCAGCTGCTTGACACGATGGACATCGAGCGCGAGCGCGGCATCACGATCAAGTCCAATGCCGTCCGCGTGTCCTATGACGCCGACGACGGCGAGACGTATCAGTTCAACCTGATTGATACGCCGGGCCACGTGGACTTTACCTACGAGGTCTCGCGTTCGCTGGCCGCTTGCGAGGGCGCGGTGCTCGTCGTGGACGCCACTCAGGGCGTCGAGGCGCAGACTGTTTCCAACGCGACGCTCGCCATGAACGCCAACTTGGACATTGTTCCGGCCATCAACAAGATCGACCTTCCCTCGGCGCACCCCGACGAGGTTAAGACCGAGATCGAAGACGATCTGGCCATTCCCGCCGACGATGCCGTGTGCGTGTCGGGCAAGACCGGCGAGGGCATCCACGATTTGCTGGAGTCCATCGTCTTTTTGATCTCGCCTCCCAAAGGCGATGCAAATGGCCCTCTCAAGGCACTGATTCTGGATTCGTACTTCGATGAGTACCGCGGCGTCGTCGCCACGGTGCGCGTCTTTGACGGTTCCATCAAAAAGGGCGATACCCTGCGCATGATGCAGGCCAAGGGCGACTTCTTGGTCGACGGCGTGGGCGTCAAGCGCCCTGCCGAGACGCCGGTCGATGCTCTGACCGTCGGTGAGGTTGGCTATGTGGTCACGGGTCTGAAGGACCCCGAGGCTGTGCGCGTGGGCGATACCCTTACGTGGGCTTCGAACCCCTGCCCCGAGCCGCTGCCGGGCTACCGCGAGGCCAAACCCATGGTCTACACGGGCCTGTTCCCCATCGACAACAAGGACTATGAGAACCTGCGCGACGCGCTCGATAAGCTGCACGTCAACGATCCGTCGTTGGTGTGGGAGCCTGAGACGTCGGTGGCGCTGGGCTTTGGCTTCCGCGTGGGCTTCCTGGGCCTGCTTCACATGGAGGTCGTCAAAGAGCGCCTGGAGCGCGAGTTCAATCTGGACCTGATCGCCACGAGCCCCTCGGTCGACTACCACGTGTACAAGACTGACGGCGAGATGGTCGATGTCCGCAGCCCGCAGGATCTGCCCGAGGCCACGCGCATCGAGCGTATCGAAGAGCCTTACCTCAAGGCAAAGATCATCTGCCCGCCCGAGTATACGGGTGCCGTCATGCAGCTCGCTATCGAGCACCGTGGCGTCACGACCGATATGATCCACCTGACGAGCAAATCGGTCGAGATGCGCTTTGATATGCCGCTCGCCGAGCTCATCTTGGACTTTTTCGATCAGCTCAAGAGCCGCACCAAGGGTTACGCCTCGCTCGACTACGAGTTCAACGAATATCGCCCCTCCGAGCTCGTCAAGCTCGACATCCTGCTTTCGGGCGACGAGGTGGACGCGCTGTCGTTTATCGTGCACAAGGATAAGGCCTACGGTCTTGCCCGCGGCCTGTGCGACAAGCTCAAGGAGATCATCCCACGACAGCTGTTCGAGGTGCCTATCCAGGGCGCCATCGGCAACAAGATCATCGCCCGCTCCACCGTTAAGGCACGCCGCAAGGACGTGCTGGCCAAGTGCTACGGCGGTGATATCTCGCGAAAGCGCAAGCTGCTCGAGAAGCAGAAAGAGGGCAAGAAGCGCATGAAGGCCATCGGCTCGGTCGAGGTTCCGCAGGAGGCTTTTATGGCGATTCTTAAGGTGGACGAGTAGGTCCATGGCGCTTTCTGAATACAGCAAGCGGCTGCTAGGTGCCTATGCCGAGCAGCCGTTCCTTATGGCTCCCATGGCGGGCGTAACCGACCCCGCCTATCGCATCATGTGTCGCCGCCGCGGCGCCAACCTTGCCTACAGCGAGATGGTGAGCGTTGCGGGCCTTGCCTATGCCAGCAACAAGACGTGGCGCCTGGTGTTGCCGGCCGACGAGGAGCAGCAGATTTGTGTGCAGCTCTTTGGTTCCAAGCCCGATCAGTTTGCGAGTGCCGTTGCTGCCGTCGAGGAGCGCGTGGGCGATCGCCTGTCATTGATTGATATCAACATGGCCTGTCCGGCTCGCAAGGTCGTTACCAAGGGCGAGGGCTCGGCGCTTATGCGCACGCCCGACCTGGCCGAGAAGATTGTCGAGGCAGCGGTGGGCGCGGCGCATGTTCCCGTGACTGTGAAGATCCGCAAGGGTTTTTATGCCGAGGATCGCAACGCCGCAACGTTTGCCCAGATGCTCGAAGGGGCGGGCGCCTCTGCAGTTGCCGTGCACGGTCGTTGTGCCACGCAGCTCTATACGGGCCAGGCCGATTGGTCTGTCGTCGATGAGGTTGCCGACGCTGTCGAGATTCCCGTGATTGGTTCGGGCGATGTGTTCTCGGCCGAGGACGCTGCTGAGCATCTGCGAGGCTCGGGTGCCAGCGCAGTGTTTATCGCGCGCGGCATCTACGGCAATCCGTGGGTGTTCGGCGATGCCCGAGCCCTTGCATTCGATGGCACGCCGGTTCCTTCTCGCTCCTCGGTTGAGCGCCTGGAGGCTCTGCGTGAGCACCTGACGTTGACGCACGAGCTTCTGCCGCTTATGTCGCGCGCCCGTACGTATGCAAGCTGGTACTTAAAGGGCATGCCCCATGCCGCCGCCTGGCGCGCCCAGGTGGTGCGTTGCTCTACGTATGAGGAGTTCATGGCATTGGTCGATGATATCGAGCGCGATGTGGTGGCCTGCGAGGCCGCGCTTGCCGCCGGTGAGTCGGTGCCCGCTCATCCGCTGGAGGCTTAAGGGTGGCCGTTACCGCGCTGTATGTGCACGTGCCGTTTTGCGCTCAAAAATGCCGCTATTGCGACTTTGACTCGCAAAGCGTGGCGCCGTGCGACCTGGACGCTGCGCTCGATGCCTATTTTGAGCACCTGTATGCGCGGCTCGATGCCTTTGGCAACGCTGGGGCACTCGGGCAGATCCGCACGGTCTACGTAGGCGGCGGCACGCCGTCGCTGGCGGGGGAGCGCCTGGTGAAACTTGCCCGTCGTATCTCCATGTGGTGCAAGCCCGTTGAGTTTACCTGCGAGGCTAATCCTGAGTCGTTGACTTCGCAGCTCACCGCGGCGCTTGCCGGGGTGGGCGTCACGCGCATTTCTCTGGGAGTCCAAACCCTCGACAACGCCGAGCTTGCTGCGATTGGCCGTATTCACGATGCCGACCGGGCGCTCGCTGCCATTGCGACGGTCAAGAACGCTGGGCTTGACGTGTCGTGCGATCTTATGTGTGGGCTTCCCGGACAGACTGCAGCAAGTTGGAAGAGCACGCTCGATGGCGTGCTGACGGCGGCTCCGCATCATGTGTCGGTTTACCCGCTCACGCTCGAGGAGGGGACGCCCCTCTATCGCATGGCGTGCCGCGATGAGTCGCTCGAGCCCGATGAGGATTTCCAAGCCGCATGCATGGACGTTGCGCGCGAGCGGCTGAGTTCGGCGGGCTACCATCCGTATGAGGTGGCGAGCTACGCGCTCGATGGGCATGAATGCGCCCACAACATTGCCTATTGGACCGGACAGGGCTATCTGGGTTTGGGTCGTTCTGCCGCGGGTATGCTCGATACCGAGGATTTCGATCGCTTGGCCGGGCTGTTTCCTGACGTTCCCGCTCGTGGCGATGCGCACCGCGTGCGACTGGTGCAACGTGACGATGGCGCGACAGCGTTTGAGGCCGAGTACCTGTCGCATCGCGAGGCGGCGGCCGAGGATTTGATGCTCGCCTGCCGCATGACGCGCGGCATTGGGCCCGAACTGTTGGTTCACTCGGCAAGCGTGATTGCTGCAGACGAGCTGGCAGCTGCCTGCGATCGCGCGCTCGAATTGGGTCTTGCCGCTTGGGTGCCCGATCATGCTGAAGGACATGTGGGGTGTGTCACCTCAAAAGACGTTATCGCAGGTCGCGCCCGCGCCCGTTTAGCGCCGACACACCTGGGCTGGCTCGATGGAAATATGCTGTTCGAGCTGTTTTGGGGTCTAGCCTAGGCCGCTCGGGTAGAATTACCGCAATATATACGCTGCTGTGAGCAGGAGGTTGCCGCGCATGGCGACGATGAACGAAAAAGATTACTACGAGATTTTGGGCGTCTCCAAGGACGCCACCTCGCGTGATATTCAAAAGGCTTTCCAACAAAAGGCCCGCAAGCTCCATCCGGACGTCAATAAAGAGCCGGATGCTGAGGAAAAGTTTAAAGAGGTTTCCGAGGCCTACGCCGTGCTCTCGGACGAGCAGAAGCGTGCGCGTTACGACGCCATGCGGTCGGGCAATCCCTTTGCCGGTGCACCGACGGCTTCGCCCTATGGCGGTGGCTATGCCGGCAGCGCCGGTTACGGCAATCCCTTTGACGGCGGTTTCCCCTTCGGGGGCGCCTGGGGCCAGCCCCGTCGCGGCCAGGCGGCCTACAATCCCGAGAGTGGCGCCAACGTGGTCGTCGATATCAAGCTCGACGCCAAGGAGGCCAAGAGCGGTGCCCACAAGACCGTTCGCTACACCCGCTTTGACACCTGTGGACATTGTGGCGGATCGGGCTCCGTTTCGTCAGAGCATGCCCACACCTGCCCGAGCTGCGGTGGTCGCGGCCATATCGATGTCGACCTGTCCTTCCTGTTTGGTGCGGGCACGTTCCAGACGGTTTGTCCTGAGTGCGGCGGTTCCGGCAAGGTCGTTGCCGACCCGTGCCCCGATTGCGGTGGCAGCGGCCGTATCCGTGTGACCTCCGAACAGACGATTGAGTTTCCCGCCGGCACGCATGATGGCGACGAGGTGCGCATCCCCAATATGGGCCACGCCGGCACGAACGGCGCTTCGGGCGGTGACCTGGTCGGTCGTGCGCACGTTGAGGCCGAGCGCCTGGAGGGTAAGGCTCGCACCGGCTTCTATCTCATGGGTATCATCGCCCCGTTTTTGGTGCTGTCGGCCATCTCGGGCGTGTTTTCCGCCTTTGCCATGATGTGCTTCATCCCGTTTGCCATGGGCTTGTTCATGGTGCTGTCGGACGGCGTGCTTCATCGCAGTCTGCTGTGGTGGAAGCGCGGTGCGATGCAGTTTGCCAATGGATTTGCCAACGGTTTTATGTTCGCGCTCGTGTCGGTTTGGTTCGCGAGCTGCTCACAGCGGGCCGTGCTTTCGCCGTACGGAATGCAATAACATCAAACCCTCTGTTTGCGCCCGGCCCAGCTTGGGTATAGGACGCACTGTGACAATAATGAAAGTTGGAAGGATTCGGTCGTGTCGGAAAATAGGGATTACTACGAGGTACTTGGCGTTGACAAGGATGCCGACGCGCGGACGATTAAGCGCGCGTTTCTAAAGAAAGCCCGTACGGTACACCCGGATGTTTCGGACGACCCCGAGGCCGAGGCCAAGTTCAAAGAGCTCAACGAGGCCTATTCCGTTCTTTCCGACGAGCAGAAGCGTGCTAACTACGACCGTTACGGCACCGCGGACGGCCCCGGTGGCTCTGGCTATGTCGACATCAACGATATCTTTGGTGGCATGGGCATGGACGACCTGTTCTCGTCGTTCTTTGGCGGTGGCGCCGGTGGTGGCGCTCGCAGCCGTCGCGGTCGCGATATGGCCATCTCCCTTTCGGTGACGCTCGAGGAGGCGGCGCTCGGCTGCAAAAAAACGATCAGCTACGACCGTCTTGCTCCTTGCGAGGACTGCAATGGTACCGGTAAGTCCGAGGGCGCGACCGAAAAGCAGTGCAGCCGCTGTCACGGCACAGGCTATGTGACGACGGTCCAGCGTTCTTTCCTGGGCCAGGTTCAGTCCTCTTCGCCCTGTCCCGACTGCCACGGCGAAGGCACGGTTATCGATCATCCCTGCGAGACCTGTGATGGCCAGGGCCGCACGCCTTCTCACGAAAAGATTGACATCGATATTCCCGCCGGTGTTTCGACCGGTCGCCAGCTGCGCGTGAGCGGTTTTGGCGAGGCCGGCCTTCGTGGCGAGCCGTCGGGCGACCTGATCGTCAACGTGCGTGTCGCCGACCACGAGCGTTTTAAGCGTAATGGCGATGACCTGTATCTGGTGAGCGATATCTCGATTGCGCAGGCCGCGCTCGGTTGCGAGATCGAGGTTGATGGCATTATGCCTGACGAGGTCGTCAAGGTGGCGGTTCCCGCCGGCGCCCAGTACGGTGACACCGTGAGCGTCAACAATTACGGCATGCCGCGTATCGGCGGTGGCGGTTCGCGTGGCCGCCTGATCGTGCAGCTGCGCGTGGTCGTTCCCACCAATCTTTCCAATAAGCAGCGCGAGCTGCTCCGTGCTTTTGCCGATGAGATGGGCGATGACGTCGCTTCCGGTAAGAAGTCGGTGACCGACCGTATCAAGAGTGCCCTCGACGATATCCTCGATTAAGGAGCCCGCGTGCTCGCACCCCATATTTCCGTCGTCAACCTCGGCTGCCGTGTCAACCGGGTTGAGTCTGACCGTATCACTGCCGATCTTATGCGCCTGGGCTTTGCTATTGTGGAGCCCCAGGATGCCGATTTGATCGTCATTAACACTTGTGCCGTTACGGGCGAGGCCGAGGCCAAGACCCGTAAGGCCGTCCGTCATGCGCTGGCCTATCCGGGCGAGCCTTACGTGGTCGTAACCGGCTGCGTCGTCAACCTGCATCCCGAGGAGTTGCTGGAGCTCTCCGATCGCGTGATCGCCGAGCCGTCCAAGATTGACGTCGCCGAGCGCGTCTGCGAGGTGCTGGGTGTCGAATCCGATAGCGTTCCCGCCTGCAGCGATGGCGAGGTGGTCGATGCGCTCGGTCGCTCTCGCCTGGGCGTGAAGATTCAGGACGGCTGCAACCATCGCTGCACCTATTGCATTGTGTGGAAGGCACGCGGCCCCGAGCGCTCCGTGCCCGTTGAGTCCGTACTCGAGCAAGTTCGCGAGGCCCAGGAGGCCGGCGTGCCCGAGGTGGTGCTGACCGGTGTGAACCTGGGCGCCTACGATGGCAAGAGCGCGACCGACGAGCATGTCGAAATCGATGAGCTGCTCGAGGCCATCATGGAGCGCACGTCTATCCCGCATGTGCGCATTTCCTCGGTCGAGCCCATGGATATCTCTGAGCGCCTGCTTAAGGTTATGGCGCGCTATCCGCAGCGTATCGCCCCGTTTTTGCACCTGCCCGTGCAGTCCGGCTGCACGGCGACCCTGCATCGCATGGGCCGTCCCTATAGTGCGAAGGCCTTTGAGGACACGGTGCGTATGATTCGCGCCATCTTGCCCCAGGCGTCCCTTTCGTGCGATGTCATCGTCGGTTTTCCTGGTGAGACGGACGAGGAGTTCGATGAATCGCTGGCGCTGTGCCGCCGTGTGGGTTTCTCGCGTATGCACGTGTTCCGCTACAGCAAGCGTCCCGGTACCCTTGCTGCCGACATGCCCGACCAGGTGCCACCCGAGGTTATGGCCGAGCGCAGCCGCCGTATGCGGGCCGCCGCACAGGAGCTCGCTATTGCCGACGCTCGTCGTCGCGTGGGCACGGTCGAGCGTGCCGTGCTCGAGTATGGCGACAACCTGACGCTCGGCTCGTTCCATCATGCCCGTCTTGACGATACCTGTGGACTTACAGCCCCGTGCCTGCTCGATGTTGCTATCATCGGAGTCGATGATTCCGGCTTGGTCCATGCACGCAGGGAGGTTCATGGAAGCCTCGAAGATTAGACTTACCGTTCCCGAGGGGATTGATCCCTCGCGCGTTTTGGGCGCCGGCGACGGCGTCCTTCGTGCGCTCGAGAGTTTGGTTCGCGCTCATGTGGTCGCCCGTGGCGATAGCATCTCCGTGAGCGGCGACCCGGACGAGGTCGAACTCGTGGCGCGCTTTTTCGAGCACGCTTTTCGCGAGGCGGCCGCCGGGCGCACGCTGTCTGCCGACGATGTCTCTCGCTGCCTGGCCGTCTTGCGCGACGGTGAGCACGAGGCTACGTCGCTTCGCGATGACGTGCTGCTTTCGTATCGCGGCCGCGTCATTCGCCCCAAGACGCTCGGCCAAAAGCGCTATGTGGATGCCATCCGCACGCATACCATCACGTTTGGCCTGGGTCCTGCCGGTACCGGTAAGACCTATCTGGCTATGGCGCTCGCCGTTGCCGCGCTCAAGCGTCACGAGGTGGGCCGTCTGATCTTGACGCGTCCGGTTGTCGAGGCGGGGGAGAATCTGGGCTTTTTGCCCGGCACCCTCGAGGAAAAGATCGATCCCTACATGCGTCCGCTTTACGACGCCCTTTTTGACATGATGGATCGCGAGCGCACCGATGAGCTTATGGAGCGCGGCGTGATCGAGATCGCCCCGCTTGCCTACATGCGCGGCCGCACGCTGAGTGATGCCTTCGTGGTGCTCGACGAGGCACAAAATACCACGCCCGAGCAGATGAAGATGTTCCTGACGCGCCTGGGCTTCAACTCCAAGTTCGTGATTACCGGCGACCTGAGCCAGCGTGACCTGGTGGGTCGTCGTGGTGGCTTGGCGGATGTCGAGAAGATTTTGGGCCGTGTCGATGATGTCGCATTTTCGCACCTCGAGCGTGCCGACGTGGTGCGCCATGCCTTGGTGGGACGTATCGTCGAGGCATACGATACTTATGATGACGTGCGTGAGCAGCGCTCGCGCGACCGAAAGGAGTCCCGTTGAGTGTATTGATCAGCAACGATGCCGAGCTCGATACGCTGCTCGACGCGCAGGAGGTGGAGCACATCTGCGAGGTCGTGCTTGCCGCCGAGGACGTTGAGCGTGAAGTCGAGATTTCCCTTTCGTATGTCGACGAGGACGAGATGCACGAGCTCAACCACGAGTGGCGCGGTATCGACCGCACCACCGATGTGCTCTCGTTTGAATGCGACTCGGCCTTTGACGAGGATATTCCCGCCGACGAGACGCTCGAGCTCGGCGATATCATCTTGGCCCCGCAGGTTATTGCCCGTCAGGCCCCCGGTTTTGGCAATAGCCCCGCTGACGAGTGTCGTCTGATGCTCGTACACGGCATGCTGCACCTGCTGGGCTATGACCATATCGAGGACGACGAGGCCGAGGTCATGGAGGCCCGCGAGGACGCCATCCTGCGCGATCTGGCGCTCGAGCGCGGCGAGGACCCCAAGCTAGTCCACGTCGGCCCCATCACCAACCACGCCCACGACTAGGAGCCGTCTATGATTCCCGGATCGAACAAGGACCATCCGTCCTTCTTAAAGTCGTTTTCCTACGCCATGGAGGGCTTCGTCACCGCCGTCAAGACCGAGCGCAACATTAAGGTCATGCTCTTGGCGGGCGTGTGCACCGTCATTGCCGGCTGTATCGTGGGCCTTGACATTGCCGAGTGGGCCACGATTATCATCTGTTGTGGCCTGGTGATTCACGGCGAGCTGTGCAACACCGCTATGGAGGCTATCGTCGACCTAGCGACCCAGGAGCTCCATCCGCTGGCCAAGCGCGCGAAGGATATCGCCGCTGCCTCTGTATACGTTCTTTCCATTACCGCCGCGATCGTGGGCTTGCTTGTCTTTGCTCACGCGCTCGACTTTATTTAGAAAGGGATTCCCATGTCCGACAATATGCAGCCTACCGGTGAAGTTTTGGATGACGAGGTCCTGGACGAGGCTGAAGGTGCCGATTCGTTTGACGAGGTCGAGGAGTTCGACCCGTTTGAGGGTATGAGCGACGAGGAACTCGATGCCCTGTGCGACGAGGATGAGAGCCTCGCGGGCTTTGGCGACGTGGAACCTGGTTTCCGCAGCGGCTTTGTGGCCCTGGTCGGTCGTCCCAACGCCGGCAAGTCCACGCTGCTCAACGCCTGTTACGGCAAGAAGGTCGCCATTACCTCTCCGGTTGCCCAGACGACCCGCCGCCGTATGCGCGCCGTGGTCAACCGCCCCGGCTACCAGCTGGTCTTCGTTGACACGCCGGGTATCCACAAGCCCAAGGACGGCCTGGGCTCCGAGCTTAATAAGAGTGCCCTGTTTGAGCTCAATGACGTAGACGTCGTCGCGTTTTTGATTGATGCCACCAAGCCGATCGGCAGGGGAGACGCTTGGGTCGCTGAGCGCGTCAAGAATGCCCGCTGCAAGAAGGTTCTGGTGCTCACGAAGGCCGACGAGGCCGATCCCGCCCAGGTTATGGAGCAGCTCAAGGCCGCTCACGAGTTTATGGAATACGACGACGAGATCGTGACGTCGTCGGTCAAGAACTTCAACGTCGATACGTTTATCGAGACCGTCGCTCGCTTTTTGCCCGAGGGCCCGCGCTGGTTCCCCGAGGACATGGGCACCGACGCGTCCGACGAGACCCTCGTGGCTGAGTTTGTGCGCGAGAAGGTCCTGCGTCGCACCCGCGACGAGATCCCTCACTCCGTGGGCGTCATCTGTGACGCGCTCGAGCAGACTAAGAAGGTCCTGCGCGTGCACGCCACGATTTACGTCGAGCGTGAGGGGCAGAAGGGCATCATCATCGGCAAGGGCGGCGAGATGATCAAGCATATCGGCATCGATGCTCGTCGCGATCTTGAGCGCATTTTTGGCACTCAGGTCTTTTTGGAGCTCGACGTGAAGGTCAAGGCCGGCTGGCGCGATGACGAGGCACAGATCCGCCGTTTTGGCTATAACGCCGAAGATTAAGCCTCGGCGTTCATGGCAGGCTCTCGCACATATCGCACAAAGGTGCTCGTCCTCGATAAGACGAAGCTCAAGGAAACCGACCTGATCTTGACGATGCTCGACGAACGGGGGCGGCAGGTGCGTGCCGTGGCTAAGGGCGCACGTAAGCCTGGCGGTCGCCTTGCGGCCCGCTGCGAGCTCTTCTGCACCGTTGATATGCTGCTCGCGCATGGACGGTCGCTCGACGTGGTTTCTCAGGCGGAGCTTATGGAGGCGCCGCTTGGTGCCGCTCCTGACTACGAGACGACCTGTGCCGCCAGCGCGATTGCCGAAGTTGCGCGCGTGTGCTCGTTCGAGGATGCCGAGGATCCATTTACCTTTGCCATCACGCAACGCGCGCTCACGCTTGTCGGCAGCGGGCTCGACTCGGCGCATATGGACTTGCTTGCGGCGGCCTTTGTCTTTAAGCTGCTGTCGCACGTTGGTTACCGTCCCGATTTCTCGGCCTGCGTCTCGTGCGGTGATCCCATGCTGTCGTATTTTTCGCCCCAGGCTGGCGGCCTCATGTGTGGCTCATGCGCGTCGAGCGTTCCGGGCGCCGAGTTGGTCTCAACCGGCGAGGTTGCATGGCTTCGCGCCCTCATGTCTATGACGTTCGATGAGCTCATGGCCGAGCGAATCGATCCGCATACGGCCGCGTTTTTGCTGGGGCTTTCGCATGTTTGGGCCGCCACGCACACCGACCAGCGGCTCCGTGCGATGGAATTCATGTTGGGTCGGTGATGATGCGCAGGCGCGCGCCGCTTGTGGTAACATACCGACCTGTTGGTACCTCGACCTTGGATGTTCGCTCCACCGGCGGCTTCCCAGTCCGAGGCGAATAGAGTCGTCCACGGGCGACGCGAAACGAAAGGTGAAACAATGACTGTTTCCAAAGAGCGCAAGGCGGAGCTGACCGCCCAGTTCGGTAACTCCCCGGTCGATACCGGTAACCCCAAGGTTCAGGTCGCCATCCTGTCCGAGCGCATCAAGGAGCTGACCGAGCACATGAAGTCCCACCAGAAGGACTTCCACACCCGTCGTGGCCTGCTCATGCTCGTCGGCCGTCGTCGTCGTCTTCTCTCCTACATCAAGAAGAACGACATCGTCGAGTACCGTGAGCTCATCAAGGCTCTGGGCATCCGCGACAACATCCAGTAACGGATTTGTACATGCTAAGAGCGTCCTGCGCAGCGGGGCGCTCTTTTTGTGTAAGGGCGTGAACAATCACGCTCTGAAGCGTGGCGGGGGCAGGGGGCCCGCGTCACATGAGAAGCCCGCAGGCAAGGGGCCTGTGGGGTAAAGGAGAACAATGACACTCGTATCCAAGACCTTTGAGCTGTACGGCAAGACCTACACCTTCGAGTCTGGCGAGCTTGCCAAGCAGGCCACCGGCGCTTGTCTGGTCAAGCAGGGCGACACCACGATGCTCGACACCGTGGTCGTCTCCAAGGAGCGCAAGAATTACGACTTCTTCCCGCTGACCGTCGACTTCAACGAGAAGATGTACGCTGCCGGCCGTATTCCGGGTGGCTACCTCAAGCGTGAGGGCCGTCCCAGTGAGAAGGCCACGCTCACGGCTCGTATGATCGACCGCCCGATCCGCCCGAGCTTCCCGGACGGTTTCCGCAACGAGGTGCATATCGTCGCCACCTCGCTCGTCGCCGACCAGGTTAATCCCTTCGACGTCATCAACGTCATGGGTGCCTCCCTGGCCATGACGCTTGGCGGCGTGCCTTTCGAGGGCCCGCTTGCCTGCGTACGCATCGGCCGCAATGTGGAGACCGGCGAGTTTATCGTCAACCCCACCTATGAGGAGCGCGAGAACTCCGACCTGGACCTGGAGCTGGGCGGCTCTGCCGACTTCATCTCGATGGTCGAGGCCGGCGCCGAGGAGATCTCCGAGGACGACATGCTCGCCGCTATGAAGTTTGGTCAGGAGGCCCTCGCTGCCTTCTGCCAGGCCCAAGACGAGTTCGTTTCCGAGTGGGAGCAGGTCAACGGCGCTATCGTCAAGAAGGAGTACCCGCTCGACCAGCCCGTCGAGGAGGTCCAGAAGCGCATCTTCGCCCACTACGACGAGATGGCCGCTGCCCTGCGCGACGCCGACAAGCTTTCCCGCATCGGTAAGGTCGAGGCTCTGAAGGAGTCCATCCGCGCCGAGTTCACCGACGAGGAGCAGGCCGCCTGGGAGCGCGAGATCCCCGTGGCGCTCAAGAAGCTCGAGAAGAAGGCCATGCGCACCATGGTCGTCGAGACCGGCGAGCGCGTCGACGGCCGTGCCGCCGACGAGATCCGTCCCATCATGGTGAAGGACAACTACCTGCCGCTCGTTCACGGCTCCGGCCTGTTCCAGCGTGGTCAGACCCAGGTGCTCTCCGTCCTGTCGCTCGGCATGCTCAACGAGGGCCAGCGTCTGGATACCATCGAGCCCACCGAGGGCAAGCGCTACATGCACCACTACAACTTCCCGCCGTTCTGCACCGGCGAGACCGGCCGCATGGGCAGCCCCAAGCGCCGCGAGATCGGTCACGGCAACCTGGCCGAGCGCGCTCTGCTCCCGGTGCTCCCCGACGAGAACGAGTTCCCCTACGCCATCCGCGTGGTCTCCGAGGTCATGGAGTCTAACGGCTCCTCTTCGATGGCTTCGACCTGCGGCTCCACGCTCGCCCTTATGGACGGCGGCGTGCCCATTAAGCGCCCGGTCTCCGGTATCGCCATGGGCCTGATCCAGGAGGAGGGCAAGACCGTGGTCCTGTCCGACATCCAGGGTCTCGAGGACTTCCTGGGCGACATGGACTTTAAGGTCACCGGCACCACCGAGGGCATCACCGCCCTGCAGATGGACAACAAGGCCACCGGCCTCACCTTCGACATCCTGGCCCGCGCCCTGCAGCAGGCCAAGGAGGGTCGCGCCTTCATCCTGCAGAAGATGCTCGATGTGATCCCTGAGCCGCGTCATACCACGCGCAGCACCGCTCCGCGTATCGTCTCCATCCAGGTTCCGACCGATAAGATCCGCGACGTCATCGGTTCCGGCGGCAAGGTCATCCGCGGCATCCAGGACGAGACCGGCGCTTCGGTCGACATCCAGGAGGACGGCACCGTCTTTGTCGGCGGCACCGGCGAGTCCGTCGATCAGGCCGTCGAGCGCATCAAGCTCATCATCAAGGTTCCCGAGCCGGGCGAGGAGTACACCGGTCGCGTGGTCTCCATCCAGCCGTTCGGCGCTTTTGTGAACCTGCTGCCCGGTAAGGACGGTCTGCTGCACATCTCCCGCGTCGCCAAGGGCCGTGTGGAGAAGGTCGAGGACGTCCTCAACGTCGGCGACGAGGTCAAGGTCGTCGTCATCGAGGTCGACGATCGTGGCAAGATCTCGCTCGATCGTCTTGACAAGCCCGAGGCCCCGGCTCGTGCCGAGGGTGCCTCTGAGTGCGACGGCGAGCACTTCCAGCGCCGTGAGCGTCCGCGTCGCGAGCGCTCCGAGCGCAGCGATCGTCCGCGCCGTCCCGGTGACAACGGAGGCCGCAAGCCCCGCCGTCACCACGACGCCGAGTAACAGCTAAACATAAGCAGCTCAACAAGGGCGACCCCG
>URKG01000004.1 GCA_900548265.1 uncultured Collinsella sp. | reverse complement strand
CCAGCACCAGATAGCCCTCCGGCTGCAATTCGGACAGAAGCTCATAGCTCCGGCCTCCCCATATAAGGGCTCGGCAAAGCCGAGCCACCAAATTTGCATCAGCCCCCAGAACATGTTTGAGAACTGTGCCTGAAGTACGTATTTGCAGGCCCCGTATCGGTGGTGCCTCCCGGCGCATTCCGCAGGGGGAGCGATATTTTGCAGCATGAAGTGCGCAGCAAAATATCGCTCATGCCCGAGGACGCGCTGGGAGGCAACACCGATACGGGGCCGGACATATCGATTTACCAGCGCATTTTCAAATTCGTAAACTTTTTTCAAAAAAGTGCTTGCACAGTTCTCGAATCATAGGTTATTATCTTCCTCGTTGAACGCGCGGGTCCAACAAAACGAACTGCGAATCAACAGCATAGCATGTCGGAGTGGCGGAATTGGCAGACGCGCTAGCTTGAGGTGCTAGTGACCGCTTTTTGGTCATGCGGGTTCAAGTCCCGCCTCCGACACCATCGCATTTCAGAAGCCTCTTCGGAGGCTTTTTTATTACCGATAGACGGTGAGGTCCACGATGGAAACGCTTGAGCGCAACGAGTGGGCAGACGTTGCCCAACTGGTCGAGATCACGAGCGATGCTGTCATCATCTGTGAGCTCGACGGAACCATTCTGCATGTGAATAATCGTTTGCTCGACCTGATGTGCGAGGAACGCGCTGACGTCATCAGCGGTGATGTCAAAGACGTTCTGTACTCGTCTGCCTTTGAGCGCGCGACCGAACATCGCCTGCCGTTTGAGACCGATGGCTCCGAGAGCGAGCTGATGCTCAAGCTGAGCGACGGGTCTTTTATTCCCGTCTTGGTTCGCGCGGGTTCCGTTACGCCTCCGCGTATCTTTGGACGTCGTGCACCGCGTGTCCTGGTGGCGCTTCACAGCATCGAAGAGCAGTATTCCCACGATCGTCAGCTCAAACGTGCGCTATCGGAGCTTAGGGTGGCGAATAAACGCCTTTCGGGTACCCTTTCAGTCATTATGAGTACCGTGGGCTCCGATGAGCTCCCCAGCTTGCTCGATACCGTTTTGAATCAGCTCGTTGGAACGCTCGATGCCTCCGGTGCGGCTATCTATTTTTCCGAGAGCGGCGGCTTTAAGCTCCGCGGTGTTTCTAAGGAGCTTGAGGACAGCTATCTGCCCGAGTTTATGCCGTACGGCGCGGGCATTCCGACCTACGTACTTCGCGAGTCGCGTGCCTGTCGCCTGTCGATCCAGCAGGACCTTGAGGGCGACCGGGTTGCTTCGGGTATGTTCATGGATTTGGACAATCGTTCCAAGCACTTGCTGCGCGTGCAGGATATGCCCCCGTATCGCAGCGAGATCTGTCTTCCTGTGTTTTACGGCACGCAGGTCCTTGGCGTGTTGGAAGTTGGCTGGAAACGCCCCCAGGCGCCACTTGCCTATGACGTGAACGTGCTCGAGGTCATCTGCGATTACCTGTCTATTCAGCTGGTCGGCATGGCATCGAGCCTTCGCTCCCGTCGCACGGCCGAGCTTGGCCGCTCGCTCAATGTCTTGCGTGATGAGTTGTTTACCTTTCTAGACGATTCCGCCGCGGCTACCCAGGCGGTATCGTCCGAGATCTGCAATATGCTTAACTGCCATTTTTGCCCTGTTGAGTATGACGCCAGTCTGGATTCCTACGTCATAGATTTTGAAGGCGGCAGTCGCGTTGCCTTGCCGGACGACCCTGAGAAGCTTTTCTTTTCCACGACGGCGCCAGCGGCACGTCTGGGGGCTGGCCCTGATGGCTTTGAGGCATCTGTTTTGGGCGGTACGAGTGCCGAGGACCTTAAACACGTTCGTATAACTCGCGTTGACGAATCGATGCCTATGGGAGGCTGGCTTAGGGCGCATGGTCTGCCTTGTCAAGGTCTCTACGTCGACTCCGGCATCGAGGCGGGGCGCCCGCGCTCTGAGGGTGATGGCAAGCACAGTAACGACGCGATTGTTCCTGCTTCTGTTGCGAAGAGCCCGACGACGCGCGCGCTGCTGCTTCGTGATGGTAGCCAAGAGCCGATTGATGACCTTGAATATGACTACTTGGTGCACTTGGCGCATGACTTTGAACTGATCTACGAAGGCGAATCTCAAAAGCGCGAGGAGCGCCATATTGCTCAGACCCTTCAGATCGGCATGAGAAATTCCCTGGGGGATGTTCCGGGTATCGCAACCGATTCGGTGTACCTGTCGGCCACGAACTCGGCGTTGGTCGGCGGCGATTTCTATACGCTCATCCGTCTTCCCGACGACTGCGCCGTCATGATTCTGGGTGATGTGTCTGGCAAAGGCATTGAGGCCGCATCGATGTCTGCGCTCGTCAAGACGGCCCTGACGGCATATGCCTGGGAGGGCGCTGGACCGGCCCGCATGGCACGCTCCCTTAACAGCATGCTCATGGGCTTCTCGAGGGTCGAGACGTTCGTGACGGCCTTTATCGCCAAGATTGACCTTAAAGCCGGACGCGCAGCGTATTGTTCGGCGGGCCATCCTCCGACCATGGTCATCAGGCCAGAGTCGATGCCGCTGGGTGGTGGCGAGGCCCGTGGGGGAGAGGTCGAGCTGCTTGGATGCCAATCGGGCGTAATCGGTGCCTTTGAGAGCATGGTGTACGAGACAGGCGTGTTTACGTTCGCTCCTGGCGACATGCTCTTCATGTATACGGACGGAACGATTGAGGCCCGCGACCGCACCGGAGCGTTCTTTGGCGAGCAGCGCCTTCGTGACCTTCTGCTCTCTGTCTCGGGTGAGGGCGTATCGGGAATCTGCGGCAAGGTCTTGGGCGAGCTTGACCGATTTACCGAATCGGCGCTGGACGATGACATTGCATTGGTGTCCCTTGAGTTTTTACGGGGTCGTTCATAGACGACGCTGGGCGGGCTGAATCCGCACGGTTGGGGAAACGAATGCATCGAGTGGGCTTTTTTGGGGAACCATGGTCGTATGAATGAGTGGAATGACATAGCGGTTTTGACGCCACCAGGCGATATCGACATCGCCACGGTGCCTGCGCTGCGTCGGCGGTTGGATGCTTTGATTGGCCGCGGCGTGCGTCGTGTTGTCATCAACTGTCAGGCTGTTAGCTTTATCGATTCGACGGGCTTGGCATTCCTGCTTACGCGCGCTCGTGAGCTCATGAGGCGAGAAGGCCTGCTTTCGCTCGTCAATGCATCAGGTGAAGTTGTTCGCTTTTTGGAGATTGCTCGTCTTGTCGATATCCTTCATGTCGCGGGGCCGGCACGGGAGTCTATTCCCGCCATTCCGGTGGGGGAGCTGCCTCGCTGGAGTAAGAGCGTCGAGGTCCGTCAGGGTATCGAGAATCTTCCATACTACCGACATCGCATCGCCGAACTCCTTGAATCGCTTCCGTTGCGCCGTGACGAGCGCTATGATGTCGCATTGGCGTCGGGGGAGGCGCTGGGTAATGCCTATGACCATGCGGGCGGTATCGGGTGCATCCTGACGGTTCAGGCCTATGGCGATCGCGTTGTGGTTGAGGTGCTTGATCGAGGTGCCGGCTATTCTATCGATGAAACGAGCGAACCGGTCGCATCTGAGGAGCGCGGCCGTGGCATCAAGCTTATGCGTATGCTCGTCGATAACGTGGAGGTTGCTCGTCGTACGGACGGCGCCGGCACGCGCGTGCAGATGGTGAAGCTGTTTAGCGGAGCGCTGGAATCGTGTGCCTAGCCAATCGCTTTAGCGCGTTTAGCTACTAAGAACATGCGGCAGACAAGTTTTTTGAAAAAAGTACTTGCGTCTTTTGGACAACTCGCGTAAATTAATAACCCGCAAGCGGACATGGCTCAGTTGGTAGAGCACAACCTTGCCAAGGTTGGGGTCGCGGGTTCGAGCCCCGTTGTCCGCTCCATTGCATTTCCGGACCGTTTAGGCGGTCCTTTTTCGGCGAAGTGGCCAAGTGGTAAGGCAGAGGCCTGCAAAGCCTTTACCCCCGGTTCGAATCCGGGCTTCGCCTCCAGGCAATATCCGGGCGCTCCGGCGCCCGTTTTGTTTTACATATGCGGACATGGCTCAGTTGGTAGAGCACAACCTTGCCAAGGTTGGGGTCGCGGGTTCGAGCCCCGTTGTCCGCTCCAAACGCAACAGCCCGGCTACTACGGTAGCCGGGCTTTTTTGTACCCATCGCCTGGGCTCGAACCCGAGAGGGAGCGAGCGTTTTGGGTCGTGGCTGTGGCGTTGTTTGCCGCGAATGTCCGCTTTGGGCGTATCATCGTGGGCATCTCACAAAACCTCGTTGCAAGGGAGGCACGCCCCATGGTTACAGAAAAGTCTTCTTCGCGTTCATGGATGTCCGATGCCGCGATCTATCAGATCTACCCGCGCTCGTTTAAGGATTCGACTGGTTCGGGTCTGGGCGATATCGCGGGCATTACCCAGAAGATGGACTATCTTGAGCGGCTGGGTATCGAGGCCATCTGGCTGAGCCCGTTTTACCCATCGCCTCTTGTCGATGGTGGCTATGATGTGGCGGACTACTGCGATGTCGATCCACGTCTCGGCTCGCTTGACGACTTCGATGATATGATCGCTGCGGCTCACGCGCGCGGCATCAAGGTCATCGTCGACATCGTGCCCAACCATTCATCCAGCCAGCACCCCTGGTTCAAAGCCGCTCTTGCCGCCGGCCCCGGATCGCCCGAGCGCGCCCGTTATATCTTCCGCGATGGTCGCGGCGAGCATGGCGAGCTGCCTCCCACCAATTGGAATGCCAACTTTGGCGGCCCCGCATGGACGCGTGTTGCGGACGGTCAGTGGTATCTGCACATGTTTACGCCCGAGCAGCCGGACTTTGACTGGTCATGCCCTGAGGTTCACGCGCTCTTTTGCGACGTCCTGGCGTTTTGGAGCGATCGAGGCGTCGACGGCTTTCGCATTGATGTGGCGCAGGGTCTCGCCAAGGATCTCGACCGCGATGACCTCGACCGGTGGCATCTCGCCGAGGGCGATGACATGGTTGACGACGGCACCCATCCGCTGTGGGACCGCAACGAGGTCCACGAGATCTATCGAGAGTGGCGCCGCGTGTTCGACCGCTATAATCCGCCACGCAGCGCCGTTGCCGAGGCGTGGGTGCTGCCCGAGCGCCAGTATCTCTACGCGCGTCCCAGCGAGCTTGGTCAGACATTCAACTTTGAGTTTGCCAAGGCCACTTGGACCTATGATGACATGCACACTGCAATCGAGAAGGGCTTGAAGGCAGCCGTCGAATCCGATTCCGCCTCGACCTGGGTACTCTCCAACCACGACGTGCCGCGCGTGGCGACACGCTATGCCCTGCCGCAAATCAAGGCGACGCGCTACCACCAGATTGCGCTCGACTGGCTCTTGCGCGACGGGTCGTCTTATGATGAGGACCGTGAACTCGGCGAGCGCCGCGCGCGGGCGGCCCTTTTGCTTGAGCTGGCGCTTCCGGGCTCGGCATACGTGTATCAGGGTGAGGAGCTCGGCCTTTTTGAGGTGGCTGATATTCCGTGGGATGCACTCGAAGATCCCACTGCGACCAATACGCACGGACCGAAGCGTGAGAAGGGGCGCGACGGCTGTCGTGTGCCCCTGCCGTGGGTGGCGGCGGACGATCCCGCGCAGGGCGGATCGTTTGGGTTTTCGCCGGCGGACGCCGATGCGGCGCCCCATCTGCCGCAACCTGCATGGTATTCCGATTACGCTGCCGATAGGGAAGAAGCGGACCCGACATCGATGCTTGCGCTCTATCGTGACGCCCTCTGGCTGCGGCGCAAGCTGCGCGGGTGCGCCAACGATCTTGCGTGGCTCGATCTTGACGGGCGCACCGGTCTTGCGGATGGCGCCGAGGGCGCCGAGGGCGGCGTCATCGCCTATCGCCGCGACAACGGCTGGGCGTGTGTGACGAACTTCGGTGCAGCACCCGTGGAGTTGCCGGCGGGCAGGGTCCTGCTCACCTCATCACCGCTTGCAGACGGCAGGCTCGCGCAGGACAGCTCTGCCTGGATCATGCTCGGTGAGATGTAAGGGCCTCTTGCGGCGAGTTTGCGTTTGCCTACACCTTCCGTGGCGGCTGATGTCTTCGCGAGGTTCGCGAGGGCGTTGCAAAACTTTTCAAAAAAAGTTCTTGCATAGGATGCGGGCATCACGTAAGATTAATCCCCGTAAGCGGACATGGCTCAGTTGGTAGAGCACAACCTTGCCAAGGTTGGGGTCGCGGGTTCGAGCCCCGTTGTCCGCTCCATTTGGGCGTTTAGCTCAGGGGGAGAGCGCTTCCCTGACACGGAAGAGGTCAGAAGTTCAAATCTTCTAACGCCCACCAAATGTTCGCAGCTCAGAGGCTATGTCCTCTGGGCTGTTTTGTTTTGCCACCAAGCACGCCGCCAAATAAGCCACCAAATATTGATCCAAGGTCTGTACGCGATGGTCTTCGCATCCCGTAGAGGTGCCGGCAGATTGCATACGTCCTGGCCGATCGTGACCGCAACATGTTGGTCAAGCATAATCTTTTGGATTCTTTTGGCGTGAGCGGCTTGGTTTTGGTAGGATTTGTCAGCGGCTTGACTAAGGGGGTTTTATAACTGCCATGCAGGTAGCCGTGTTGGTAACGTTTTACCGACTTGCCAAGAACCCCTCATAATTAATGCGTCTACAAAATGACTAATTGCTTTGACCTGCTGAAACACTATATGTTGTGTTTGACCTAAAAAAAGAATACAGGATATAGATGCCTCTTTGTCGTATGATAGATGGCGGACAGAGAACGAGGACCTTATTCGCCCCATTTGGATGGATCTTCGAGCCCCTTGATTGGCTGCGAGGATTGTCCGCATGAGGGCCTATGGTTTTCGAAAACACAGATTGCGCGACGGCGCCGCAAGACAGGGGCAAGCCCTGCCGGGCATCGTTTGGCTCTGAAGCGCAATACGATTTCGACGCGAAAGAGGCAAGAGGATGAAGATCATCAAGCGCAGCGGCACCGAGGTTGTCTTTGACATCGATAAGATTGTCAATGCCATCCGCGCCGCAAACTTGGAGGTCGAGGAGAGCTCTCGTCTTACCGACCGCCAGGTGGTTTACGCGGCGCAAAACGTCGCCGAGGCATGCGAGAACGCGGGCCACACCGTGTCGGTCGAGGAGATTCAGGATCTGGTCGAGGACGAGATTATGCGTCTCGACTGCTACGAGGTCGCTCGCCATTACATCATCTATCGCTATGTTCAGAGCCTGAAGCGCCAGAAGAACACGACCGACGACAAGATTCTGTCGCTGATTGAGTGCAACAACGAAGAGGTCAAGCAGGAGAACTCCAACAAGAACCCGACCGTCAATTCCGTTCAGCGTGACTACATGGCCGGCGAGATCTCCAAGGACCTGACCCAGCGTGTGCTGCTGCCCCAGGAGATTGTGGATGCTCACAATGAGGGTCTGATTCACTTCCATGATTCGGACTACTTTGCCCAGCACATGCATAACTGCGACCTGGTGAACCTGGAGGATATGCTCCAGAACGGTACTGTTATTTCGGGCACGCTGATCGAGAAGCCGCACAGCTTCTCGACTGCCTGCAACATCGCGACGCAGATTATCGCTCAGGTTGCTTCCTCCCAGTACGGTGGCCAGTCGATTTCGCTGACCCATCTTGCCCCGTTCGTCGAGGTGAGCCGTCAAAAGATTCGCGGCGAGGTCGCCCGCGAGCTCGAGGAGCTCGGCGTTTCCGCATCTCCCGAAAAGGTCCGCGAGGTTGTTGAGGATCGCCTGCGCGATGAGATTCGTCGCGGCGTCCAGACGATTCAGTATCAGGTCGTGACCCTTATGACCACCAATGGCCAGGCGCCGTTCGTGACGGTCTTTATGTATCTTAACGAGGCCCGTACGCCTCAGGAGAAGCACGACCTTGCCATGATCGTGGAGGAGACGCTTCGCCAGCGCTACGAGGGCGTTAAGAACGAGGCCGGCGTTTGGATTACCCCGGCATTCCCCAAGCTCATCTATGTACTCGAGGACGATAACGTTCACGAGGATTCCCCGTACTTCTACCTGACCCAGCTGGCTGCCAAGTGCACCGCCAAGCGCATGGTTCCCGACTACATCTCCGAGAAGAAGATGCGCGAGCTCAAGCTGTCGAAGGGCGAGACCGCCGGCAACGGCGACTGCTATACCTGCATGGGCTGCCGCAGCTTCTTGACGCCCGACCGCTCGGGCAACGGCTTTAACAACGTTGCCAACGCGCTGAACTACGACCCGAACAAGCCCAAGTACTATGGTCGCTTTAACCAGGGCGTCGTGACCATCAACCTGCCTGATGTCGCGCTGAGCTCGCATCAGGACATGGACAAGTTCTGGAAGATCTTCGACGAGCGCCTTGAGCTGTGCCACCGCGCCCTGCTGTGCCGTCATGAACGTCTGATGGGTACGCTTTCTGACGCCGCACCGATTCTTTGGCAGTACGGTGCCCTCGCCCGCCTGAAGAAGGGTGAGACGATCGATAAGCTGCTCGTGGGCGGTTACTCCACCATTAGTCTGGGTTATGCCGGCTTGTATGAGTGCGTCAAGTACATGACGGGCCACAGCCACACCGAGAAGGAGGGCACGCCCTTTGCCATGGCCGTCATGCAGCGCATGAACGACAAGTGCGCGGAGTGGAAGGCCGAAAGCGATATTGACTTCTCGCTGTACGGTACCCCGCTTGAGTCGACGACCTACAAGTTCGCCAAGTGCCTGCAGCGTCGTTTTGGCATCATCCCGGGCGTGACGGACAAGGGCTACATCACCAACAGCTACCACGTCCACGTGTCCGAGGAGATCGACGCATTCGACAAGCTCAAGTTTGAGGGTATGTTCCAGCAGCTTTCGCCGGGCGGTGCCATCTCCTACGTCGAGGTTCCCAACATGCAGGACAACCTCAAGGCTGTCATTCGCGTGATGCAGTACATCTACGACAACATCATGTACGCCGAGCTCAACACCAAGAGCGACTACTGCCAGGTGTGCGGCTACGACGGTGAGATCAAGATTGTCGAGGATGACGGCAAGCTGGTGTGGGAGTGCCCCAACTGCGGCAACCGCAATCAGGAGAAGATGAATGTCGCCCGTCGTACGTGCGGCTACATCGGTACTCAATTCTGGAACCAGGGCCGAACCGAGGAGATCCGCGACCGCGTGCTGCATCTCTAATACCGCTCCGGGGCTGAGCCGGGAGGGCCGCTTGGGCATTTGCTCGCTATTTCGGACAGTCCTGCGCAAGACGAAGGCCACATTAAGTGGCCTTCTTTGCGTGCGGAACTCATATCGAGCAAAAGCCCAAGCGGTCCTCTCGGCTCAGCCAAGTTGACGTAGCTGAGATGCGGCATGCGGTCTGCTCACTCCTCGAAGTTCTAAGCGGAAATGAGTTGACTTGCAACAACGCTTTGCTTGCGATGACGGTTGAGTTGCAACAAGGCTTTTATTGGACCTCGAACCCTATACTCGATGTTCGCTTCGTTCATTGAGTTACCCTTTGCATGAGGCCGGGACATATCGTCCCGCCCGCAGTTTCGCAGGCCGAAGGCCGAGAATGTTTGAGGACGGGAAGATATGTCCCGGCCTCCCGGGAGAGTTACTTATGAACTACGCGAACATTAAGTATTTCGATATTGCTGATGGTGAAGGCGTTCGTACTTCTCTGTTTGTGAGCGGGTGCCGTCGTGGGTGCAAGAATTGCTTTAACTCTGTCGCGTGGGACTTTGCTGCGGGCGAGCCGTTCGATCGCGCCGTCGAGGATAAGATTATCGAGAGTCTCGATCATCCCTTTATCGATGGCCTGACGATTCTGGGTGGCGAGCCTATGGAGCCCGAGAATCAGGCGGGGCTTGTTGACTTTATCGAGCGCGTGCGTGCGGCCTATCCTGCTGGGTCGGGCAAGACCATTTGGTGCTTTACCGGTGACGTGCTCGAGGAGCTTATGCCGGGTGGCCGTCATCATACCGAGGTGACGGACCGTATCCTGGCTTGCCTCGACATGTTGGTGGACGGCCCGTTCGTTCAGGATCTGTACGATATCTCGTTGCGCTTTAGGGGCTCGAGCAATCAGCGCGTGATCGACATGAACGCCACGCGCACTCGTGCTGCACGTGAGGGCGTTGCGCTTTGCGATGCTGTGGAGCTTTGGCGGGACGATCCGGTCTATTCGACCCATACTATGTAGCTGGCAGAGGTTGCGTGCCGGCGTGGTACCATAGCGCGAACGCGAAATCGAAAAAAGTGAGGCCCAGATGGTCGATCAGGAAAAAGTCGAGACTGCCATTAAGCTGCTGCTTGAAGGTATAGGCGAGGACCCAACTCGTGAGGGCCTGCTGGAGACTCCGGCACGCGTCGCCCGTATGTATGGCGAGATTGCCGGCGGTATGGACCAGAGTGCCGAGGAGCACCTGTCCAAAACTTTTGCCGTCGCTTCGAACGATTTGGTTATCGAGCGCGACATTACGTTCTACTCGCTGTGCGAGCATCATCTGCTGCCGTTTTATGGTAAGGCTGCGATCGGCTATATCCCTAACGGTCGCGTGGCAGGTCTGTCTAAGCTTGCCCGCACGGTTGAGGTCTATGCCCGTCGTCTGCAGCTGCAGGAGCAGCTGTGTGCGCAGGTTGCCGATGCCCTCATGGAGTATCTCGCTCCCCAGGGAGCGATTGTGCTCATGGAAGCTGAGCATATGTGCATGACCATGCGCGGCGTGCAAAAGCCCGGCACCAAGACCGTGACGCTCGCTCGTCGCGGCGTCTTTGAGACCGATCCCGCGCTCGAGGAGCGGTTCTTTAGGATGCTGGGCCGTTAGCATGAGGGTCGTCAACGACTTTACATCGAAGACCGATGAGGGGACGTCGCGTCGCGGTTTTATGGCTTCGGGCCTGGCGCCTTTTGGCGTCATGCCTCGTATCGATTACATCTGTGCCAATGGCCTGTTCCGGCGGCACCTGGGCAACATTGCACAGTTGGAATCGGGGCACATCTTTTGCCGCCACGGTATTGACCATCTGCTGGATGTCGCGCGCATTATGTGGATTAAGAATCTCGAGGAACAGCTCGAATTTGACCGCGAGATCATCTACGCCACGGCACTTCTTCACGATATCGGCAAAGATGAACAGTATGAATCGGGTATATCCCATGATGTTGCAAGCGAACGCGTCGCTGATGCGATTCTCGGCGGCATGCCCGATGACGTGGCGTTTGAGCCGGCCGATGCCGCAGCCATTAAGACGGCCATTCTGGGCCATCGAAAGCTGCGCGTGAACAGCCAACCGCTTGAGCGTCTGCTCTATGCAGCCGACAAAGCGTCGCGCGCCTGCTTTGCATGCCCCGCGCGCAATGCTTGCAACTGGAGCGATGATAAAAAGAACCTGTCGATTCGCGTGTAGTTATTTTACGCGGTCGGGGTTCTAAACGAAGGAGACGATCGCGATGAGCAACAAGAAACTGCCCGAGAATGCAACCAAGACTGAAGGCGCCGAGCTCGCCCGCCGTGGAAGGGGCGAAATATCCACCGCAACGGCGGTTCCCCACGTGAGCTATGACGATCTGCGCCATGCCGACCGTATTGTCATTGATGGGCTTGAGGTTTTTGCCAACCATGGCGTGTATCCCGAGGAGAACGCGCTGGGCCAGAAGTTCATCGTGTCCTTGGTGCTCTATGCCGATCTGCGTGCAGCGGGGGAGCACGATAACCTGGACGCCTCGATTGACTACGGCTCGGTGTGCCACGATGTCGACGGCTATCTGCGCGAACATACGTTTAAGCTCATCGAGGCGGCAGCCGAGGGGACAGCCCAGATGCTGCTGCGGCGTTATCCCTCGCTGCTTGGTGTGCGCATCAAGCTCGATAAGCCGTGGGCTCCTGTTGGCCTGCCCCTGGCAAGCTGTGGCGTCGAGATCGAGCGCGTGCGCTAGTCGACGCTAGAGCTTGTTGAGGGGTGGCTGCTTGAGCCGCTGCGACAGAGCTCTATTGTTGGGGCAGTACGTGTCGAGCAGAGCGTGAAACCGCTGATTGTGGCTTGGCTCGAGCAAGTGGACGAGCTCGTGGGCGACAACCATGTCGAGACACTCGATGGGATAGGCGGCAAGTTCGCGTGCGATGCGAATGGCTCCGGTCTTGGGCGTGCATGAGCCCCAGCGCGTTTTCATGCTGCGCACGGAGACGCGGGCCACGGTGACGCCCATTGCGATTTCGTACGCGTGCACAATGTCGCGTAGCGCTGCGGTGACCTCGGATGCATAGAGTTGGTCGATGCGGGTCTGGAGTTCTTTGGGCGTTAGACCGTCGAGGGCTGTGCGCTGCTTTGCCTGCGCGCGCTCACTTGGCTCGTCGGTACCCATAAAGCTTGCGAAGGTGGCCTGCTTGGGCCGCGGCGCGGGTGATGCAAAGTTGTGATCGAGTGCGTCCTGTACCGTGATGGGCTTGCCCCAAAGCGCAATGATGGACGAGGGGCTGAGCGGCTCTCGCGCTGTCGCCTGATGTTGCTCACGCTGGTCAAGTCGGCTGATAATCCAGGCGCTGTTGCGCTTCACAAACGCTTCGATACGCTCGCGGCTGGCGCCGAGCGGTGCGCTGGCGTGGGCCTCACCGCTCGATGTGATGCGTAGGTTGAAGTTCTTGACGCGCTTTTTGGTAACGACGACGGGGATGGATGTGCCATCCGGTCGGGATACGGTAATCGTAAATTGCTGCGTCAAAAGCGGTCCTTCAGGTTGGGGACGGGCCGGCATGTCGACCGTTCGGCATGCCGGCCCGCTCAAGGGACGTGAAATTAATAACGCTCAAAGAAGGCAAGCGCGTTATCGCTGCAGAGCTTCTGCATCACGGTCTTGCCAAAGTGCTTGGAGAGCATGTTCTGGAATTCGGGCATCTTGCTGGCATCGGAGAGGAAAGCGGGCACCGTGGCGCCGTCCCAGTCGCCGCCGAGCGCGATGACGTCCTCGCCGCCCAGGTCGAGCCAGTGCTCGATATGTGCCGCCAGCTGGTCGAAGGTGACGTCTGCGGCGGTCTTGTCGGTTGCGTCGTTGGAAAGGAACTCGCTGCAGTAGTTGAGGCCGACGATGCCACCCATGTCGCGAATGGTGCAGAACTGGTCGTCGGTGAGGTTGCGCTTGACGCCGCAGACGGTGCGGGAGTTGGAGTGGCTGGCGACAAAGGGGCGCGTGGCGTGGGCGACAACCTCGTCAAAGCACTCATCGTTGAGGTGGGAGACGTCGAGTACCATGCCGGCGTGCTCCATCTGCGTAAGTGCCTCGATGCCGGCGGCGGTGAGGCCGGCGTGGGTATCGTGCCCGCTCGCGAGCGGTCCCTGCGCGTTCCAGCTGAGTGATGACATGAGCACGCCCAAGCTCTTGAGCACCTCGATCAGCGCGGGGTCCTCGGCAAAGAACGTGGCGTTTTCGATGGTGTGGATGCAGGCGACCTTGCCGTCCTTGAGCGCGGGGCGAATGTCTGCGGCGCTGCGTACGTTGACCATGCGGTCGTGGTTGAGCGTTGCCTGGCCGCTCATATGCGCCATGATCTGCGCCTGGAAGCGCGCGGCGTGGGCGGCGGGAATCTCATCGGGGACAAACGTGGCGAAGCACTGTGCCCATGGCGTGTTGCCGATCTTTGCGAGCGAGATGGCGCAGGCGTTGCCCTCGATGAGGTCGAAATCTTGCGGATGCGTTTCGTCGCCGGGGAAATAACCGTCGGTGCCGGCGGTAAAGCGCAGGTCGAGATCGAGCGTGGCCCAGCCGATGCGGTCGGCGGTGTCGCAGTGTAGGTCAAATACGGGATATGCCATGGTTCCTCCGGTTGCAGCGTTTCTTTGCAAACTGTCTTTGAATTGTATGACTAGGGTATAGTTAGCGCCATATGTTCACGGCGGCCCGCGTTGTGCGCCGCCCTTATCACGGAGGTTACCATGTCCAACCAGGGCAAGAAGGTCAAGACCCATTATCGCGGCACGCTCGATGACGGCACGCAGTTCGATAGCTCCTACGATCGCGGCGAGCCGCTGGAGTTCACCTGCGGCGCCGGCCAGATGATCAAGGGCTTCGACGCCGCTGTTGTCGACATGCAGGTGGGCGAGAAGAAGACCGTGCACATTCCTGCTGCCGATGCCTACGGCGAGCACAATCCCGAGATGGTTCTGACCTTCCCGGCCGAGCAGGTTCCCAACATCGAGCAGATTGAGAAGGGCATGAAGCTCTTCCTGTCCACGCCGAGCGGTATGCCCGTCCCCGCCGTGGTCATCGATGTAACGCCCGAGGCCGTGACGCTCGACGCCAACCACGAGCTGGCCGGTAAGGACCTCAACTTTGATATCGAGCTCGTCGAGGTCGAGGGTTAGAGTATGCCTGAACGCTTGGTTTCGACGACATGCTTGGGAAATCTCAACGATCCGTCCTATGAACTCCTGCTTCGCCGGAAGTTGGGCGGCGTCTTTGAAGTTGACGAGCTACTGCTCGATTGGGACCAGGCTGATGTATACGCGTTTGTGGGCGTGACGGAGCTGGGGCGCACGGTCGATGTTCGGCTGGATACTGCCGACGGCGGTCGTCTTGCCGACGGCGACGTGCTCGCCATTGACCGTTCGGGCATGGTGCCCGTGGCGGTTGTCGTGCGCTTGCGCAGCGCCGAGGTTTATTTGGTCGAAGTTGACCGCATGGACCCGATTGCGCTCGCGCATTCGTGCTGGGAGATCGGCAACATGCATGCGCCGCTCTTCTGGGGCGACTCGGACGAGCATACTGTGCGCATGTATACGCCGGTGCAGCCTGTTTTGGGCCGCATGCTCCGGGGTGTCGAGGGTGTTCGGCTCTCGCTGGTTACCCGTGAACTCGATGCGGACCGGCGCTTTGCGTCGAGTGCGGCGGAGGTCGTCGTGAGCATGGCTCCCGACTTTACCATCGTAAAAAAGGCGCGCGGCTAAGCGCGCGTATGCGCAAGACGGGCTTTGAGGGGCGACCGATCAAGGTCTGTCTTGCTGTTGATATGAGGCTTTGGGGGAAGCATATGGGTCTTGAGGGAATCAAACTGATTGCATGCGATTTGGACGGCACGTTGCTGCATCCGGGGGAGCGCGAGCTGCGTTCCGAGGCCTTTGAGCTTATCGATGAGCTGCATCGTCGTGGTATCGTGTTTATGCCGGCGAGTGGCCGTCAATATGCGAGCTTGCGCTACCTGTTTGCCCCGGTGGCCGATGAGCTCGCCTATGTATGCGAAAACGGAACCCTGGTGATGAGCGAGGGGCGTGCCGTCGTCAAGCGTTCCATGGAGCGTAGCCTTGCTATGGTTATCGCGAATACCGTGGTTGCGTATCCCCATACCGACATGACCCTTTCGTGTGAGGGGCACATCTACACCATGAGCGGCAACGATGCGTTCGTCGACCATTTGCGCTATGTGGTCCACTGCGATGTGGCGGTGGTCGACCGTCCCGAGGACATCGACGAGGATGTCATTAAGATTGGCTTCCAGACGCCCGAGGTGGATTATCCGGCGGCCCGGGAGTATTTCGAGCGCCTCTTTGGCGACCGTGTCGACGTGATGACGTCAGGAACCGAATGGACGGACTTTATCGGTTTCGGTTCGGGCAAGGGCTCCGCACTTGCCGATTACGGTCGTGCCCTGGGTATTTCGCCCGATGAGATGATGGCGTTTGGCGACAATGAGAACGATCGCGACATGCTCAACGTCGTGGGCCATCCCTATCTGATGGAGAGCTGCAACCCCTCTATGCGTGGCATTAACGACCGCGTCCTCTACGTGCGCACGGTCGAAGAAGAGCTGCATCGCCTGCTCGCCGAGTAGACATTTGGGACATGCCTAGAAATCTACTTTTTGCTGCAAAGTGCGGAAAGGTGGATTTTAAGGCATGTCCCAAACATCTACCGGCAGTCGGGGCAGAGGCCCTCGAAGATGGTGTAATGCGACGTGACGTGCCAGCCGATTTGCTCGGACGCCTTGGCGTCAAGCTGGGCATCGAAGGGGAGCGGTACGTCGATGACGCGGCTGCACGAGGTGCAGATGATATGCGCATGCGGCTCGATGGTGCGATCGAAGCGGCTGCCGCCCGGCGTCTTGATGGAGAGGATTTCGCCGGCGTCGGCCAAGAGATTGAGATTGCGGTAGACCGTACCGCGGCTGATTTTGTCATCCTGCGCGCGCACGACGTTATAGATTTCGTCGGCGGTGGGATGGTTATAGCT
Source organism: uncultured Collinsella sp. (assembly GCA_900548265.1). Classification (GTDB taxonomy): domain Bacteria; phylum Actinomycetota; class Coriobacteriia; order Coriobacteriales; family Coriobacteriaceae; genus Collinsella. Next base: position 108,219 of record URKG01000004.1, on the reverse strand, counting down.
TTGGCGCACGGCGTCAAGAACCAGCTTTCGCTGCCTGGTATTCCTTCTTTGCACCGCCATGCGCCTCGCCTCTTTTCTATCAACGGTCGTAGGTAAATGATACCGTATTTAGCACACAATACTAATAATGAGGAGTGAAACCGTCTTCATTGGCAAGTGGGGCTCGGACCTGGGCGTCTACGAGGCGAAAACGCGTTCCCATGCGCTCGTAGGAGGCATGAAGCGCCTCGAGATGAGATAGGACGTTTGCCGGAGCTCCCTGTATCTCCATCTCGACTGAGCCGTCTTCCATGTTACGCACCCAGCCGGTGAGCGCGCGTGCCTGCGCGAGGTTGGTGTTGGTAAAGCGAAAACCAACGCCTTGGACTTGCCCCGCCCAGCGCAGGAAATAGCGCAGGGGAGTGTCTTGAGTGACCCCGTCGCTTGCGAGCACAGTAAGCCTGCGGCGCAGCTCGAGCTCGACGTTTGACGGCTTTTGAGGCTCTCGACTGCCGCTGGTGACGCTGGAGAAGAACGTATCGAAGAAGCCCATCGCTATGCCTGCTTGCCTGCGTCGGCCGGGAAGGTTATGCCGGCCTGCTGGCGCACGGCATCCATGATGCGCAGTGAGACGAGCGTGACATCGCGGTAGTGGCCAAGCTCGTGGCGTCCCGCCGGTGTTTCCCAAATCTCTTCCTTGACGTTATCGATGCCGCCGATGGCGGTGATAAAGTCTGTGAGTTCGTATTCCATGGTGTTGCTCGATTTGGGCAGGTCGAGCACGCGGCCGTTGTCGCCCTGTTCGCGCGGTGCCTCGGTCGCTGAGCCGCGTACGACATCGCCGCGATAGTCGATGCGGACGTTGCGGGGCGTGGACAGATGGTCGATCTGGATAGTGCCACGCTCGCCTTCGATCTGCGAGGGCAGCAGGTCATTCGTAATTTTGGAGTGCGCGAGCTCGACGGAGATGCGGCCACCGCCGTAACTGGCGAGGATGGAACCGCAGCCGTCGATGGGGCCGTGCGTGAGCTGTCGCGTGGTGGGGTCGAGCAGAGTAGCCATGCTCGTAAGGCCGGAGGGCATGCCGAAAATCTCGACCATGGGCTCGACGGTGTAGACGCCAATGTCCATGAGGGAACCCGATGCCATATTGCAGTCGAAGATATTGGTGGAGCGTCCCGCGAGAATCTCGTTGTAGCGCGAGGAATACTTGCCAAAGCGCAATGAGGCACGACGAATGGGCGCAATCTCGCCCAGGGCGTCCTCGATGGCGTGGAAAGCGGGGTCATGGAGCGGGCGCATGGCCTCGAGGGCCACGACACCTGCTGCCTCGGCAGCGCGGAAGACTTCCAGCGCCTGCGCCTCGGTGGCGCAGAAGGGCTTCTCGACGATGACGTGCTTGCCACCGGCGATGCAGGCAAGGGCCTGCTCGTAGTGAAGTGCGTTGGGGCTGCCGATATAGACGGCGTCGACGTCGGCAGCGGACGCAAGCTCGTCAAGTGCGGTGAAGTTACGCTCGCCGCCGTGCTTAGCGGTGAAGGCGGTGCCGCGATCTGCGTCGCGCGAGAGCGTGCCCACAAACGCGGCTTGGTCGTTGGCGTTGACGACCTGGATAAAGTCGTCGGTGATCATGGATGTGCCGATGGTCGCGATGCGCAGCATACGTCCCCCTTGCGTTGTTTGGTCTACAGGATGAGTGTAGCGCGTGGGGATATAAAGCTGCGCGAAAATGCTATTACAGGTCGTTCTCGTTAAAGCCGGTGTCGATATCGAGGTTGGCTCCGTCGGCCGCGGTGGTGGCGAGCTCGTCGCAGCGCTCATTGAGCTCATGGCCGGCGTGACCCTTAACCCAGATGAACTCCACTTTGTGCTTGCTCTTTGCGGTGAGCAGACGCTCCCACAGATCGCGGTTCTTGACAGGCTGCTTGTTGGCGGTCTTCCAGCCGCGTTTTTTCCATCCGTCAATCCAGTGCTTGTTGAAGGCGTTGACGACGTACTGCGAATCGGAATGGACTTCGACGTCGCAGGGGCGGTTGAGCGCCTCGAGTGCCACGATGACCGCCATGAGCTCCATGCGGTTGTTGGTGGTCTTGGCGTAGCCGCGCGAAAGCTCAGAGGTGAAGGTCTTGCCGGCGGGGTTGGTGTATTTGAGCACGGCGCCGTAGCCGCCGCGTCCCGGATTTGATCGGGCCGAGCCGTCGGTATAGATGATGACCTTCACATGGTTCCTTTCGTTGGGTACGTTTCGTGTGAGTGACCATTGTAGCGCCATGCCCGCCGGGGGCTAGCAATCTACGATTTCTACCCCGTCTTCCGACAGTTGGTTGGCATGGATGATGCGGTTGAGCTCGTCGAGGTATTGCTGCAAGAGGGGAGAGGGCTTGCGGTCGTCATGCATGATGTAGCCCACATGCATCGTCGGGGCGTCTGCCAAGGGGATCGAGGCCATGCCCCACTGCATTTCGCTGGAGAGTACGCCGGTCGACAGCGCATAGCCGTTCGAGGTGATAAGCAGGTTGGTGAGCGTCCCGCGGTCGGATACGCGGATGTTGCGGTCGCAAGGGATATAGCTAAAAGGTTCCTCGGCGTAATAGAAGGAGTTCGAGGTGCCTTGCTCAAAGCTGTAGCGCGTATAGGGTGTAAGGTCGGCAAGGGACAGCTGCGGGCGGCGGGCAAGCGGGTGGCGCTCACTTACGAACACGTGGACCTTTGCATCAAAGAGGTGATGGAAGCTTGCGCGGGCATCGGCGAAGGCCCTCTGCAGAACGCGGGCGTTAAAGTCATCCAGATACAGAATGCCGATATCGCTGCGAAATGCGCGGACGTCATCGATGATCTGCGATGTGGTGGTCTCGCGCATGATGAACTCGAACTTGCTGTCGCGGCAGCGCTCGACCACGTTGACAAAGGCCTCGACCGAAAAGGCGTAGTGCTGGGCGGAAATGGCGAGGCGGGCTTGCGGGGTGCCGCCGTTCTCGTAGCGCGCCTCGAGCATGTCGGCCTGCTCTACGACCTGGCGCGCATAGCCCAAAAGCTCGGTGCCGTCGTTGGTGAGCGTGACGCCGCGGCTGGAGCGCGTAAAGATCTCCAGGTGGAGTTCCTGCTCCAGGCTTTTGACGGCGTTTGAGATGTTGGACTGAGCGGTATAGAGGCGCTGAGCTGCGGCGTTGATTGAGCCGGACTCTGCCACGGCAATCAGAAAACGAAGCTGCTGAAGGGTCATCGGCGCCGTCCTTTCGATTGCTATCTATAAAACCGATAACAGGTTAGCGCTTTTAAGTGATTGACCGAGCGAAACAATGCTCGTACTATTCAAAACACACAAAGGCGGTAGGTAATTAAACCGACCACTGAACCGGGATGCGAAAGGAGGCCCGCATATGAATTGCTTACCAAGGCGAATGCCGGGCTCCTGTTTGCGCCCGTCGGCGTGATCAGGAGACAGCGACTTACTTCTCTCTTATTTATTTACTTTTGTTCGATCAAGGAGATCATCATGAGCCAGTTCATCAACAACTCCGAGCACACCTTTGGTTTCGATACCCTGCAGCTTCACGTTGGCCAGGAGAGCGCCGATCCCGCATCCGACTCCCGCGCCGTGCCTATCTACCAGACCACGAGCTATGTGTTCCGCAACTCCCAGCACGCCGCCGACCGCTTTGGTCTTGCCGACGCCGGTAACATCTACGGCCGTCTGACCAACTCCACCCAGGGCGTCTTCGAGGATCGTATCGCCGCACTCGAGGGTGGCGTGGCAGGTCTCGCCGTCGCCTCCGGTGCTGCTGCCATCACCTATACCCTGCAGGCTCTTGCCCAGGCCGGTGACCACGTGGTGGCTCAGAAGACCATCTACGGTGGCTCCTACAATCTGCTGGAGCATACGCTCTCCCAGTTTGGCGTCGAGACCACCTTTGTCGATGCCCATAACCTGGAAGAGGTCGAGGGTGCCATCAAGGACAACACCACGGTCATCTATCTCGAGACGCTCGGCAACCCCAACTCCGACATCCCCAACATCGACGCCATCTCCGAGATCGCCAAGAAGCACGGTTTACCGGTTGTCGTCGACAACACCTTCGGCACCCCGTATCTGTTCCGTCCGCTGGAGCATGGTGCCAACATCGTCGTCCACTCCGCAACCAAGTTTATCGGCGGCCACGGCACCTCGCTGGGCGGCGTGATCGTCGACGGCGGTAACTTCGATTGGAAGGCGAGCGGCAAGTATGCGCAGATCGCCGAGCCCAACCCCTCCTACCATGGCGTCTCGTTTGCCGAGGCTGCCGGTCCCGCCGCCTTCGCAACCTATGTCCGCGCCATCCTGCTGCGTGACGAGGGCGCCTGCATCAGCCCGTTCAACGCTTGGATCCTGCTCCAGGGCACCGAGACTCTGTCGCTGCGCGTTGACCGTCATGTCGAGAACACCAAGAAGGTCGTTGAGTTCCTGGCTGGTGACAGCCATGTCGCCAAGGTGAACCACCCGAGCCTGTCTGAGCACCCCGATCACGAGCTCTATCAGAAGTACTTCCCCCGTGGCGGCGCCTCGATCTTTACCTTTGAGATCAAGGGTGGCCAGGAGGCCGCCTGGAAGTTCATCGATCATCTGCAGGTATTCTCGCTGCTCGCCAACGTGGCCGACGTCAAGTCGCTCGTCGTGCACCCGGCTACCACCACGCACTCCCAGCTCTCTGCCGAGGAGCTCGCCGAGCAGAACATCACGCCCTCCACGATCCGTCTTTCCATCGGTACCGAGAACGCCGAGGATATCATTTGGGATCTGAAGCAGGCCTTCGCCGCGCTGGACGAGTAAGGCGACTTGTGCAAGGACCCCTTGCGACTCGATAGGTATAACTGCATAAAATGCCTGCTCAAGGCGCCTGTGCGAACAATGGTTGCACAGGCGTCTTTTTTGCATAGAGAGGGCGCAAAAACAGGGTTTTTGATACGCTTTATGCATTCGAGTTGTGGAAAACTCCTGTTGAGAGGATGTGAGTTTTACGCAATTGACGTGCGCCTTTTGAGTAAAACCGCAGGTCGCGATTTGCTCGGGGTACCATGCAGCGCGATCGAATCACACGCAGCTCAAACGCAGCAAAAACGCACTACGGAGGTTTCCAGCTACATGAGGATCGATTCACGAAAACCGAAAGCCGCCGCCCTTTCCGCCGCTCTGACCGTGGCACTTTTGGCGGGCGCCGGTGCAACTGATGCCCACGCGGCAACACTATCCGACACGGTCGGATCCACGCCGTCCGAGGCGACGCTGGTGCAGCCCGTCGACTATCGCAGCGACGGCTTTGGCTCCATGCAGGAGTGGAACGCCTCGATGGAGGCCAAGCGCGATTCCCTTGAGATGCGTGCTCAGATCATCATGAACATGTACGGTGACTATGCCACCGATGACGAGCGCGCTGTACTGCAGGGTTGTATCGACGGTGCGGGCAGTCTTTTGACGATGGAGGAGGTCGACGCGAAGTCGACCGAGCTCGATGAGCTGCGCACTGCACTTGAGGATGCCAAGCGCGAAGCGCTCGAGGTTGCTGCCGCCGAGGCGGAGGCTGCCGAGGCCGCCCAGGCTTCGTACTACAACGCCGGTTACACTCCGTCCTACGCGTCTGCCGCGTCCTACGCGAACGGATCGGGCCTGACGCGCTCTGCGGGTGTCAATAACTACAACGGTCGCCGCGAGACCTATTACAGCAGCAATGTGCTTTATCACTATCGCACGGGCGAATGGACTCAGGATTCTGAGGGCTTCTGGCGCGATTCCGACGGCTATTACGTTGTTGCCGCGGGCGATATGGCCCAGGGCTCGACCTTTACGGGCTCCAAGGGTGATTGCAAGGTCTATGACTCCGGCTGCGCTGCCGGAACCACCGATTACTACACCGGTTGGTAATTTTTCTGCATCACGGATATTTGGCGGACGGGCGTCTTTACCGAGCTTTAGGGCAACGTAAGGACGTCCGTTCTATGTATGCGTTTGAGTTAACAGAGCCCTTACCGTGGCGGTACGCTGGGCGTATGGATGCGGGGCACACTGGTTCTTGAGAAATAAGGTCTTTCTCTTGGAGGAAGTGGTCTTGTGAATGCTCGAGATATTGCCGTTGCCGCCGTCGCGTTGATGCTTGGCTGCCTTGGTCCCACGGCCGCGCTCGTCGCGGGCATGCAGGGGACATGCGGGGCTGCTCCTATCGTGGTCGGCGCGCTGATCGCGGCCACGCTGCTGGGAAGCGCAGGCGTGGTTCTTTGCCGCGACGATGAGGACGAGGTGCCGGGGTCGCAACGCTAACTGTTGTGAGATCGGCCGCCGGTCATAGACGAAGATGAAGGCCGCCGCAGGGGAAAGGTTCCCTTGCGGCGGTTTTGCTGTTAAGGCTGTTGAATGCGGCGCGTCGGCGCTACCAGCTTTTCTCGATATCGCGGATGCGCCGATAGAGCCACTCGTTTTGCGGTGCCTGGATATCGTGTTTGGTTGCGAGGCGGCAGATGGTGCCCGCGAACTCATCAACCTCGGTTTTGCGCCTTGCGATGCGGTCTTGAGCCATCGAGGGCATACCGGCGGGGTCGATTCCCTCGATGAGGTGCACCATTTGCGTCAGGTCTGCCTCGGTCAGTTCAACGCCCTCGGCGTTGGCGACCGCAAGCGTTTCGCGCATGGCGGAAACAAAGCAGTGACGCTGCTCGGAGCCCGGCTCCGTGGCGCTTCCGTAGGTCCCGCCGTAGGCCATGCAGGTCTGGTTGATGCCGTCGTTGAGCATGAGTTTGGCCCACATGCGGTGGGCGATGTCGTCCTCGACGGTATGGGCGATGCCGCAGCGCGTATAGAGCTCGTCGATCGCGGTGATGGTTGCGGGGTTCGTGCCGGCCGCCGCGCCAAAGCGGATTTCGCCCGCATTGGTAAAGGTGAGCGCGCCGTTGAGAAACACGGCGTCCATGCCCTGGCAGATACCAAGAACGGTATGCTCCCAGCCAAAGCGTTCGGCAATCTTTTGCTCGCTCGTAAAGCCGTTGCACAGCGAGGCGATGAGCGTGTTGGGTCCCACGACGCGCTCCATAGTCTTGAGTGCTTGGTCGAGACCGGTGGTCTTGACTGTCAGGATGACCAGATCGGCGGGCGTCGCCTCGCTGGCACGGACGGACGTGAGATCGCAGGGCTTGCCGTTGACGGTGAGCGCGTCGTTCGCATGACGCTCAAAACGGGCATCATCCATGACGTATTCGACGGCGTCGTTGCCGAGCGCCCGGGCGATCATGCTGCCGTAGAGCAGGCCGACGCCGCCCTTGCCGATAAAGGCGACCTTGTTGATCTGCATGTGAATCATCTCCCCATGTAAAAGGCGCCCGCGTAAGGGGCGCCTGATGGATTGTATGCTGCCAGGGTGATTGGTGGGTGCGCGGGGCGGCTGTTATAAAAAAGAAACTATTGCGCTGTGCGCTTATGCCACAGGGCAGACCGCAAAGACATGCGCGTGGGCATGGGCGACTCCTTTCATCGGGCTTTTTGCTGATGTTAAAGCGGTGCCGTGACGGCTCGATTTCTGCTGCGTTACGATACGTTCTCGATTGCGATTCCACGATGTTTCGGCTGCGTGACCATTGTGTTTCGCCTTGCCGGGGCGCTGATGGCGAAGGGAGGGGCCGTGCAATACCGTGTTGACCCCAAAAGTGGTAACCGAATATCCGCTCTGGGTCTGGGCTGCATGAGGTTTCCCGGTGCGCCGGGACACCCCGATGCGAAGACGGCCGATGCCATCATCTCCCGTGCGGTGGAGCAGGGGATTAATTATCTGGACACGGCCTATCTCTATCCCGGCAACGAGGCTTGCGTGGGCGCTTCGCTTGAACGCCTGGGCTTGCGCGACCAGGTTTTGCTCGCAACCAAGCTGCCGCATGCTTCGTGCAAATGCGCGGAGGATTTCGATCGGTTTTTCGACGAGCAGCTGCGCCGCCTGCAGACCGACCATATCGACTATTACCTCATGCACAACATTACCTCGCCCGCCCAGTGGGAACGTGTGGTGGCGTTGGGCATCGAGGACTGGATCGCGCGTCAAAAGGCGGCGGGGCGTATTCGCCAGATTGGTTTTTCGTACCACGGCGGCGCAGCGGACTTCCTGACGATGCTCGATGCATATGAGTGGGACTTTTGCCAGATCCAGTACAATTACGCTGGAGAGCGATATCAGGCGGGAACAGCGGGGCTCATGGCCGCCGCCGAGCGAGGCCTCGCGGTGTTTGTGATGGAGCCGCTGCTGGGCGGGCGTTTAGCGGGCAAGCTGCCGCCACGGGCCCGCGCTGTGCTCGATAGTGCCCGTGACCCGCATTTGCGCACTCCTGCCGCCTGGGGTCTTTCGTGGGTGTGGAATCATCCCCAGGTGACCATGTTGCTTTCTGGTATGACCGATACCGCGCAGGTGGATGAGAACTCGTCACTGGCAGACCTCGCGTTGCCGAATTCGATGACTGCCAACCAGCTCGACACGATCGCGCACGTGCTGGATGAGTTTGAAAAATCGAATCGCGTGCCCTGCACGGGATGCGGCTACTGCATGCCATGTCCCAAGGGTATCAACATTCCCGGCTGCTTTGGTGCCTACAACGCGAGCTACGCACATAGTTGGTTTACGGGGCTGTCTCAATACTTTACGGCGAGCGCGGTGCGGACGAACGAGCCCAAGCTGGTGAGCAATTGCGTCAAGTGCGGCAAATGCGCGCGTCACTGCCCGCAGCACATCGATATTCCCGAGCGTCTCGACGATGTGCGCCGACGTTTCCAGCCCGGCCCCGTAACGGCCGCACTTAAAGCCTTTTGCAAAACGCGCTCCTGATGCCCCTTTTATAACTTGCGGTGGAATAGCTCCTGTTTGCGGCAGAATAGGGGCCAAACAGGAACTATTCCACCGCAACTGAAGGGGGCTGTCGTGGGCCATCGGGATTCATGCGATGATTTGCGCGAGGTTCGTTGGGGCGTTTTGGGCGCTGGGCACATTTCACATCGATTTGCATCGTCGCTCAAGGAGGTGGACGGGGCACGGCTTGTGGCTGCCGCCGGTCGCACTCCTTCGCATGTTGAGGAGTTTTGCAGGGCGTTTTCGATTGATGCCGCGCACAGTTATGCCACGGCTGACGATAGCGGCGATGCGGCTTATGATGCGCTGATTGCCGACCCCGATGTCGACGCAATCTACTTGGCTCTTCCACATGGCATGCATGCACATTGGGTCTGTCGGGCGCTGCGCGCGGGAAAGGCCGTACTGTGCGAAAAGCCGGCCGTTTTGAATGAAGAAGAGGCCCGTGCGATCACCTCCGTTTCCCGCGAGTGCGGTGTGCCGTTTATGGAGGCGATGAAAAATCGGTTTTGTCCGATGCATACTCGCGTGAAGGGCTTGCTTGCGTCGGGTGAGCTTGGCCGTATTGTCTCGATTGAAAGCGTACAAAAGCTCGATTACGGCGAGTCTCCTTCGGGCTATCTGCTTGATCCGTTGCAGGGCGGCTGTCTATATGACATGGGCTGCTATGCGGTCGGTTGGTTTGAGGATTTGCTCGCGGGCGCGTGCGAGGTTTCGTCTCGTGAAGTTCGCTGGCGTGACGTATCGGGCGGCCGCGTGGATTGGGCCGATGAGATCCATATGAGTGTCGGCGGTATACCCATTCATATGGCGTGCGACGGCAAAGCAGCATATGAAAGCCGCTTAACGATTACCTGCGAGCGGGGCTCGTTGGAAATCGAGCGCCTCCATCGTCCCGAGCTCGCCCATGTGAAGTACTCCGACGGACGAATGCTCGAAATAAATGCCCCGTTTGAGGTCGATGATTTCTACGGCGAAATCCAGCATGCGACCCAGCTCATCCGGGCGGGGAAACTCGAGAGTCTCGTCATGCCCCTTGCCGCCACACAGCGCTGCGCGCGCATTATCGATGCAATCCGTCTAGCCCTCTAGGACTTGGCGCTGACGCGTAGGGGATCATGACGCCGGCGACCGTGGTGCTTGGTGGCCCGCATCTCTGATGCCCCTTTTATAAGTTGCGGTGGAATAGTTCCTGTTTGCGGCAGAATAGGGGCCAAACAGGAAATATTTCACCGCAACTGATGAGGGGGAGCTGGAGATGCTGACGATTGGGTGTCATCTTTCGACGACGAAGGGCTATCGGGCGATGGGGGAGACGGCGCTGTCCATTGGTGCCAATACCTTTGCATTCTTTACGCGCAACCCGCGTGGCGGCAAGGCGAAAGACCTTGACATGGATGATGTGGCGGCCCTGCGCGAGCTTATGGAGCAAAACGACTTTGGCCCACTCGTGGCGCATGCCCCGTATACCTATAACCCCTGCTCGGCCAAAGAGCGGGCGCGCGAGTTTGCCTTGGAGGCAATGGCCGAGGACTTGCAGCGTCTGGAAGCACTGCCCGGCAACTACTACAACTTCCACCCCGGCGCGCATGTGGGGCAGGGGACTGATGCTGGCATTCAGATGATCGTCGACACCTTGTGTCAGGTGATGTTTGAGGGGCAGCAGACGACGGTATTGCTTGAGACCATGGCAGGCAAGGGCACCGAGGTGGGCCGCAGCTTTGAAGAGCTGGCACTCATCATTGAGGGCGTTGCCGACAAGCGCCCCGAGCTGTCGGCCAAGTTGGGCGTTTGCTTGGACACCTGCCATGTGAATGACGCCGGCTATGACATCGTCCAAGATCTTGAAGGCGTGCTTGACGAGTTCGATCGTGTGGTGGGTATCGACCGCTTGCATGCCGTACACATCAACGATTCGAAGAACCCCTGTGGCGCCCATAAGGACCGCCACGAGTGCATCGGCAAGGGATACCTTGGCAGCGAGGAATTTGGTGGCGGTATGCAGGTTATGCAGAATATTGTATCGAATGGCCGCTTGCGCGCATTGCCATTCATTTTGGAGACACCGAACGAACTTGCAGGTTATGCGGCTGAAATCAACCTGTTAAGGTCGTTGCAGCAGTAATGGCTGACATAAAGTGAAGTGCTCCATTCACGTTATGGGTTTGTTTCAATCAGTTTTCTGATTGCAGATTCTTCCAAGCGGGTGCATAATAACCCGCAGTTTTTGCAGACCTCTGAATCATGTGGGGTCATTGGAAGGAGACTGATTATGAAGCTGAAGAAGCTTGGCGCATTTGCCGCCACGGGTGCTATGGCGCTCGCCCTCGCCCTGACGGGCTGCGGCTCGTCCAACGCCGCCTCTGGTTCCGATGCCGGTTCCAGCAGTTCTGACGACGCTAAGGTCGAGAAGGTCGACGGCTCCAAGGAGTACGCGCTCGTCAAGGACGGTACGCTGACCGTCGGCACCTCTGCCGAGTACGCCCCGTTTGAGTACAAGGATGACAACGGCGATTATCAGGGCTTTGACCTTGAGCTCATCAAGGCTATCGGCGACAAGCTGGGCCTGGATGTCGAGTATGTCAACAATGACTTTGACACGCTGGTTCCGGGCGTCGCTTCGGGCGCTAAGTATGACGTCTCCATCGCGGCTATCACCGACACGCCCGAGCGTGAGAAGGAAGTCACTTTCTCCGATTCCTACTACATGGACGATCAGGCTATCGTGACCAAGGTCGATAACACCGACATCACGGCCGACAACTTCAGCGAGAAGCTCAACAATGCCGACGCTACCATCATCGTTCAGTCTGGCTCGACCGCCGAGTCCTTTGCCCAGGAGAACTTCCCCAAGGCCAAGATCGTCCCCTACAAGGACGCTACCGAGTGCTTCAGCGCCCTGCAGTCCGATAAGGGCGACGCCGTAGTCACCAACCGCTCTGTTGCCAGCCAGCTGACCGCCAAGCAGTTCAACACCTGCCAGACCATTAAGCAGATCAGCACCGGCGAGGAGTACGCCATCGCCATCAACCAGGGCAACACCAAGCTCAAGGACGACATCAACCAGGCCATCAAGGACCTGACCGACGACGGTACCGTCGACGCCCTCATGGCTAAGTACAACATCAAGTAAATAGATGCTTGATTGCGTGTAGGCCCTTTCCGTTTTGCGGAGAGGGCCTTTGCGCTTCTCTCGACGGAGAGTGCTTCCGTCTCGTTTTGCCGGCAACTTCTACGATAGGAGCCACCTTGTCTCGATTGAACGAAGGGGCCGCGGAGCAGCGTTTTTTACTGCCCGCCTTGCTCCAAAAGCTAGCCTGCGTCATGGCCGTGGTGCTCGCGCTGGTGTGCGCGGGGGCATATGCGCCCACGACCGCCCAGGCGCTTGAGACCGCAAAGATTACCGCCCGACCCAACACCGGTTCGGGCAGCGCTGTGGTCGGCGGCACCGAGACGCGCATTACCTGGGAGGTCCAGGCCGATGCCGACGAGGAGCTGAGCGGTCTTTCGCTGACGTTTGTCGACGGCACGACGTTTGATACCGATGACACGCGATTGACGATGCTCTCGGGCGAGGACCTCATGGATCGTACGCCCATGAAGCCAACGTGCAAGGCTGACGGCCAGACGCTCAAGATCGACTTTGGCGAGACGGCGCCTGCCGGCGGCTATTTCCGTGTCGAGGTTTACGGCGTGACGTTTCCCGTCGAGGGCGGCGAAGAGGCCTTTAGCGGCACCTATACGCTCGCCGACGGTTCGACCAAGAAGATTTCCAAGATTCCTTCCGTCGAGATCAAGGGCGTGACGGCATTCGATAACTTCCTGGCCGATCTTAAGGAGCAGCCGTGGGTCGAGGCCTGGAACTCCAATATGTTCCTGCGCCTGTTCTTAAACCCGGTCATTTTGGTCCAAAGCCTGCCGATCGTCTTTAAGGGCTTCCTTATGTCGCTCTCGATCGTGCTCGTGGCATTTCCGTTGGCCATTCCCTTTGGCTTTGCGCTGTCGCTCATGCGCATTTCCAGGTCGCGTATCCTTCGCTGTCTTGCCGGCATCTATGTGAATATCATCCGCGGTACGCCGGCGTTCCTGCAGATCTACATCGCGTTCTTTGGCCTGCCGCTGGCCGGCGTCAAGGTTGACGACTATGTGCTGGGCGTTATCGTCATGGCCATGAACTCGTCTGCGTACCTGTGCGAGATTTTCCGTGCCGGTATTCAGTCGATCCCCAAGGGCCAGAACGAGGCTGCTCGCTCGCTGGGCATGAATGCCTTCCAGACACTGCTCTACGTTATGATTCCGCAGACGTTCCGCAATGTCCTGCCTACGCTGACCAGCGAGTTTATCCTGCTTTACAAGGATACGTCGCTGCTCGCGGCCGTGGGCGTGGTCGAGATCGTCATGAACGCCCGCACCATCGTGGCCACGACGGGCTCCATCACGCCGTACGTGGTTGCCGCGCTGTTCTACCTGGTCATCACCCTGCCGCTTGCGCGCTTGGTGAGCGGTCTTGAGGCGAGGCTGCTGGGTACGGCCGAAACCAAAAAGAAGCGTCCCACCAAGAGCGCCGGACAGGTCGTCGCGACGCCCGCCGATCACATCGCCGGTCTGTAAGGAGGTCCTATCATGAGCGAAACCAATAACTCGAACGAGGTCGTCGTCAGCATCAAGAACCTCCAGAAGGCCTTTGGCGATAACGTGGTCCTGCGCGATATCGATCTGGATGTGCACAAGGGCGAGGTCGTCGTAGTTCTGGGTCCTTCTGGCTCGGGCAAGTCGACGATGCTTCGCTGCATCAATCGTCTGGAGCATCCCACGAGCGGCTCGATTGTCGTTGAGGGCGTGGACGTGTGCGCCAAGGGCGTCGACCTCAACAAGGTACGTACGCATCTGGGCATGGTGTTCCAACAGTTCAATTTGTTCCCGCACCTGTCAGTCAAAAAGAACGTCATGCTTGCGCAGCAAAAGGTACTCAAGCGCAGCAAAGAAGAGGCCGAGAAGATCGCCATCGAGGAGCTGACCAAGGTTGGCCTGTCCGAGCGCATTGACTTTATGCCGAGCCAGCTTTCGGGCGGTCAGCAGCAGCGCGTGGCCATCGCCCGCGCCCTGTCGATGAACCCGCACGTGATGCTCTTTGACGAGGCCACGTCGGCGCTCGATCCCGAGCTTGTCCGTGACGTCCTGGGCGTCATGCGCGACCTGGCACGCGACGGCATGACCATGATCGTCGTGACGCACGAGATGGGCTTTGCCCGCGACGTCGCCGACCGCGTCGTCTTTATGGACGGCGGCGTTATCGTGGAGGAGGGCACGCCGAGCGAGGTCTTCGACCATCCCAAGAGCGAACGCACCAAGGCGTTTTTGGGCAATATCTCATAGCTGATCAGCAGCGTCTCGGAATGAGAGTTTGCTTGAGCGGGCGGGGTCGTAGCAATGATGCTGCGGCCCCGTTTTGCATTTCGTATAAAGGTCTCGTCGTTGCCCTGGCCGACTTTTAACCACATTTTCGGTGAATTATGTGTGCGTGATATCGGCGGACGCTCGTTGTCTGGTCTTCCATACAATTACATGCTGTTTGAAAAGAAGCCGGACCATGGGTGCGCTTGGCGCATAAAAGGGAACTGGGTGGGAATCCCAGGCAAGGCGGTTACTGTGTGCGGGGCTGTCCCGCGAGTCAGATTACTTGCCTATGGTCTTCTCGTGTCGAGGGTCTTTTGGGAACCGCTGGATTCCGGTGAGCAGAAGATGACATCATATTTGCTCTAAGCATCCCGCATGCGATGCGGGGGCATTGCCGCATGCTGTCAGGTGCGGGCGTTTTGCTGTGTCCCGTTTCCCTTTACATGGTCGGCCTCGATTCTTATAGGGGTAGTGATCTTCCAGACCAAGGGGGAAAGGATGCTCAACAACATCCGAACAGGTATGAGGAAATTCCTCGTCGTGCTCATGGCGTTTATCTTTGCCAGTTCGAGCACGGGAATGACTGCGTTTGCCGAGGAGGTGAGCACGGGCGTAGCCGCGGCGGCCGATCAGGTCACCGCGGCGGGCGATGCTGGGCAGGGCAGGCCTGATGAAGATGAGCCTTCTGCCGACGCTGAAACCGGCATGGCAGATGACGGCAGCACGCAGGAGCAGGAAAGCTCCGGTGTTGCCGTGCAGTCTATTGCGTCCGAGGAAACGGTACCGGCTGCACAGGTCGAAGAAGCGGGTTCTTTCGCCAAGGTAGTGCACTCGGGCGAGACGGTGATCGTCAACGATGCGGCCGATATGCCTGAGACCATTGAGGCGGGTGCGACCGTCAAGCTCGGCGCGAATATTTCGATGGGCGCTGACCAGCAGATCGAGACCGTTGACGGCACCCTGGATGGCCAGGGCCACACGGTCACCATTAACGGCAAGGCCGTTGCGAATAATGTGGCCGGCTCGATTCAGAACCTGGGCGTGACAGGCTCGGTCTCGAGCACCGACAATGTGGGCTCCATTGCCATGAAACTTTCTGGCACCATCCAGATGTGCTGGTCCACGGCAAGCGTGAACCTTAGCGGCTGGATGGGCTGTGCCGGTGGCCTGGTCGGCGGTATGACGTCCGGAAAGATCGTCAATTCCTATTTTGCCGGCTCAGGCGTTGAGATGAACGGTGGCCTGGTCGGTGAGGCTCAGGCCGGATCACTGTTGAACTGCCTATATACCGTAGGTTTTTCGCCTGCCGAGATGAACAACCCTAGCGGCTTTAACAAGGGAAACGCGGCTAAAGCCGCCGACCTCTCTTCTGCTGAATCACTCGACGTGCTCAATACCGATGCGCCGTCGACTGGCTTTTCCTGGGTGTCCAATGGTGGCCTGCCCTTGCTTGTGAGCGGCTCTGCCCCCGTCGTTGTCAATAAGGACGCGCTCGTCGCGGCTATCACGGCCGCCGAGGCGCTCAACGAGTCAGACTACACAACGGATTCCTGGTCCGCCTTTGCCGCTGCTCTTGCGGAAGCCAAAATCGTCAACGATAACGACGATGCATCTCAGTCCGATGTAAATGCGGCGGTCAAGACGCTCAAGGATGCCTCGGATGCGCTTGAGAAAAAGAAACCGACGGCTCCCGTCGCCCAGCCGGAGAGCGTCAAGCACATCTCGTCGCAGGATGACTTCATGTATATGAACGTCAAGGATGCGAGCAACTACTATGTGCTCGATAGCGACATTGTGATTGATGACGAATGGTTCTTCGGACCCACAGGCGAGCTCAATTGCGCGTTTGACGGACAGGGTCACACTATTACCTTTGACAACAAGGGAGGCGTTAAGTCTCTGTTTGAGAGCGTTGGCTCCACCGGCGTCATCCAGAATGTCTCTTTTGCCGGTGAGCTCAAACAGGCCATGGACGGCAAGTCGTTTGGTCCGCTTGGCAATCAGGTAAAGGGCTCTGTCATTAATTGCTCCACGTCCGTTACAGGTAAGGGCGTTGCTGGCTTTGGCCGTACGCTCAAGGGCGGCGTGATCTCCAATTGCATGTCCACCGCCGCTTCGACCGGCGGCGTGCTCTTTGCGAGCTACGACTCCGGACAGCTCATCAATACGTACTGGCAGGAGGGCCTTACCAACAAGGTTGTCTTTCCCACGGACGCGCTCGTTAACTCCTATGCTGTCGATACCGATGACATGAAGACGGCGACCTTTGTCGAAAATCTCAACGTCAATCGTGGTGAAAACGGTAGCGTGTGGGGTATGGGGTCTGATGGCTTTCCGCACTTCGGTGAGAATCTAGACCACGAGTCTTCTGAGAGCCCTACTGCAAGCAATAAGTACGAGGTGAAGTTCACGTCTGCCCGTACCGGCAAGACCGTAACTGCTGCCGATGGTGTGCTCTGCCCGTCTCCCGACGACGTTGTGGTGGGCGAGAACGGTGCCGCCTGCGTTTCGGGCACGCTTGAGCTCGATGGCCTGCCCAAGGATGCCAAGGTGACCTGGGGTACCCCAGATGCCAACAGGGGTGATATCGCCGTTAACGAGGAAACGGGCCTGCTGCACGTGTATAACGACGCCGTAGGTACGGTAACCGCCACACTCCACAAGGACGACGGCACTACCGAGAACGTCGCGACCGTTGTGGTCAAGGCAGTGTCCAAACCGATCGATGATTTTCAGATTTGGTATAACGGCGCAAACGTGACGGGCGGCACTATTGCGGTTGCGGGTTCCGAGGTCAAGAATCTCGAAGTCCGTGTTCATTACACCGATGCCGCCGAGGGCGAGTACACTCCTGTTTCCTATGCGCGTTTTCGCTTTGTCGGCACGCCTGCAAACGTACTTTACTCCAATCCCGGATCCGCCTGCTTTTATTTTAAGAAGCCGGGCGAGGCCACGATTCGGGTATCTTCACGCGCAAATCTCGATATCGCCTCCAAGAGCGTGACGGTCACGTCGAGCTATGTGCCAGCGACGAGCGTCTCGCTTGGCTATAACGAGGACGGCGAGACTGTCTATCTGCACGGTCGCAATCCGCTTGCCAAAGGCGCCTTCCTGACCGATAAGGCTGCGCCGGTTGTGGGACCCGAAAACGCGAGTGATCGCGCTTGCTACACGGTCACCTCGAGTGATTCTGCGGTTGCCGAGTACACTGTGAGTGGCGAGATTGGCTTTACGCCGTATAAGGCCGGTAAGACAACGTTTGAGGCGACGGTCGAAAACCAGGACGGCAGCGTCATCTCCTCGGGTAAGCGAGAAGTTATCTACGCTTACCGGAACCCACTGAAATCGGTGACAATCACGAATGTCCCCGCGTCCGTTAAGGCCGGTAAGACCGTCGAACTCAACCTGGGTTATACGGGTGAGAACGATGCCGAGGGCTGGAGCGTTTCCGAGCCCGGTATGAAATGGAGTGTGACGACCGAGGAAGGTCGGGATGCCTCGGATGCCGTGAGTATCGACCGACGCGCTCTTGGTGATTGGAAGCACGTTGACGGTGCTCCTGACGACGGCTTGTTTGTGGCGAGCGGCGCCTATGTCCTGACGGCGAACAAGGCCGGTACCTATACGGTGACCGGTACGCCGATTGATCAGACTGCCGGTGCCCAGGCCATCTCCTTTGAGATTACGGTTGACGGAATCGTTGCCTCACCGGATAACGAGGCAAAGGCCGACGAAGGTACCCTTTCCGCTGCCAAGTACTTTGACGCCAACCGTACGATCGATGCGTACACCTATGGTCAAGAATGGGAGATTTACGCCTTCGCAACGTCGGGGCGCAAGATTGACGACGCACTGATCGCGAATTACAAGAAGTCCCTTACCGTTCATAAGGCCGAGTGGTCGGGCAACACCGCCAAGGTGACTGATTGCGAGCGAGTTGCGCTTGCGCTAACCGCGCTTGGCGAGGATATCACCTCTTTCGATGGTGTGAATCTCATTAACGACATTTGCTCTCACGAAGATCTTGTGGCTTCGGCGAACAACGTGGTCTATGCGCTGATTGCCCTTGACGAGGCGGGTATTTCGAATGAGGCGTTGCGTGCGTCCGGCTCTTCTTGGACGCGTGCTCAGCTTGTTTGCGCGCTGCTTTCGTTCCAGAATCCCGACGGCGGTTTCACCATCGATGCGGGCGGTGCGAGCAACGTCGATATGACCGCTATGGCACTTCAGGCGCTTGCACCCTATGTCGATGATGACGCGTGTGCTGTCGCCCCGGCCTCGAATGGCCAACCTTCTGTTGCATCTGCTGTCGACAATGCGCTCGGCTTCCTTAGGGGCCAGATGAACGGCCTTTGCGATTTTGGGTCCGTCGAGTCTAATGCCCAGGTGTTGCTCGCTCTTGTGGCTCTTGGCAAGGATCCCGTAAATACCAAGAACGGTTTTGCAAAGGGTGCGAATAGCCTGATTGCCGCAATCTGCGCCTACGAGGTTGCCGACGGCAAGGGCTACGCCCATACCATGGGATCCGACGGTAAGCCCGGCAATGCCAACGCGCTTGCGACTGTACAGGCCTTACGAGCCCTTTCGGCCTATAAGTCCGCAGGGTCCGGTGTGAGCTGGTCCAAGATCGGTGGCGTAAAAGCCGGTGTCGTCGAACCGGGCGGCTCGATAAAACCCGTGACGCCCGAGGTGCCCGTTCCTACGGTCCCGACGAAGAATCCGACGCCCGCGGTCATGCCGACCGGTTCGCAGAGGGGCGATGGCTCCGGCGATAAGCAGGGCGGTTCTGGAATGCAGGAAGTTGTTGCTTCGCAGAATGTGGATGCCAACAAGGGCGAGTCCGATAAGAAGTCCGGCTCCGACGAGTCTTCCGGTTCGAAAACGACGTCCGCTGCTGCCGCATCACGCAAGGGTGCTTTGGATGGGCGAGGCGGCGTTAATCCGGTCGCTGTTACCGGTGTTGCTCTCGGTACCGTGTGCCTTGCGGCTATTGGTGCGTGGTTTGTGCGCTCCCGTAAGAGCGCATAGCGACTCGATGCCTGCAACGTCCGTCGTTTGATACGCGGGTGAGTTGTGCCGTTCGTGTCGTGGCTTTATAGATGAACGGGCTCCGGGTCAAGACGACCCGGAGCCCGTTTGCGTTGCATCTGTCGTGTCAATGGGTGGTTTATGCCAGCTCCGCTCCCAGAGCCTTGCAGGCCGCCTCGCCCTCATCGTCGGGCGCATCGTAGCAAATGACGGAATCGACGACGTTGACGCCCGCTTCGTCGGCATCGGCCTTCCAGTTGTCCATCCACTCGCCCTCGGCCCACGAGTAGGAGCCAAAGAGGACGACCTTCTTGTCGCCGAGGGTCTCCTTGACCTCGTCCCACATAGGCTGGAACTCGTCATACTCAAGCTCCTCGGAGCCCATGGCGGGGCAGCCGAAGGCAATGGCGTCATAGCTGGCGGCCTTGTCTGCGGAGAAATCGGCGCAGGAGATGACCTCTGCCTCGGCGCCGGCATCGGTTGCGCCCTCGGCAACGAAGTTTGCCATGGCCTCGGTGTTGCCTGTACCGCTCCAGTAGACGACTGCGATCTTGCTCATATGTTTTCCTTTCGGTTGTGCGGCGTGCGGCCGCGTTTTGTATGCTCTATCGGGTTGCCTGGACAAGATGTCCCAGGGTGCAGCCCTGTTGATAGATATAGGTAAGGTATTGCGTGCATGCGCGATAGGAGTCAAAGGTCGTGAGCGCCTGTTCGACGTTCGTGTATACCTTCCAGGCGCCAAAGACCTTATAGTTTTCGCCGTGCTGGACGATAAACTGATGGACATCTTCGTAGGGATAGCCCAAAAAATAGCCAATTTCGTGGGGGAACTCGCACATGCACCCCGTATCGCAGTGCCTATTTCGCGCGAGTGCGCAGACACTGCCGTCATAGGCGCTTTCTGCGGCATTGCTGCTTGCCAGCGTGATGCGCGCGGCGAGATGCACCAGGGATGCAGGCAGGTTGTGGACATCGTAGCCTTCGGCGACAAGCGCCGTCGCGGCGCGGGGGTCGGAGAGGTATCGCATGAGGTCCGCAGGGCGGTACACATAGATGAGCGCTCCGCAGGGCCGCCAGACCAAAACACTCAGGTGGATGCCGAGCGGGTCAAGCTCGCGGTTGCACTGGGCGATAACGTTGAGCAGGCGTGCTCGGCGTTCTGCGATGGCTTCGGTTGCGGTCGAGCTGTCCCCGTGGGCGTAGGTGCCTGGATAGGTAAAGAGCGATGCCGGCTTGATGCCCGCGAGCGTGGGAGAGCAGTTGCGCACGACCGCTGCCTGAAACGTTGGAATGTCTATGGTTCGGGTCACGGCGCTCCTTACGGATCTAAACTGTTAGCCTAGGAAAACTTATACACGAAAGTAAGCCATGGTCAACAAAAAAGTTTGAGTAGGGAAACTAATTGACCGAACCGACATGATTTTGGGTTAAGATGGGGACACCCCATGGGGGTATCTAGATAGGGCTACTTGAAAGGGGAGCGCATGAGTGACTTGCTCAACCCTGCGAATCTCATCGTGCTGGCCGTCATTGCCGTCGGCATGTTTTTTGGACTGCGTCGCATTGCCGCTTCGACACACGGGAAGAGTTGTTGCAGCGATGGCGCGAGCGGCAAGAAGGCCAAAAAGGTTGTTGTGGTGGATACCGATGCGTCGCACTATCCCTATAGCGATGAGCTGCTTATCGGCGGCATGAGCTGCGACGGCTGCGCTCAGAATGTGACGAATGCCCTCAATACGCTTGACGGCGTGTGGGCAACGGTAACGTATGCGGATCACACGGCACGCGTACGCTCGAAGCGCCCGGTTGATCGCGACACACTCGAGACGGCGGTGAGGGGTGCGGGCTATTACGTTATGAAAATGTAGGCGTTGCCCTCTCCGGTGGGTACCAGCCTCCTGCCCATTGCGACTATCGGCATCCAAAAATTTGCGCAAAAATAACCTTTAGATGCGGCAAAAGTGGAGTTTGGTGACGGTTTGCGCGGAATTCGCTACCAATCGAGCATCTATGAACCCGTTCAAAAAATTACAGGTGTATATTTATACACTGATTATTGCTGTGCTCAGATTGCAATTAACCGTGGACAGAAATGAAGAATGCTAAAACTGGGCTTTAGGACAGGGGAGGCTATAACCTTATGAGGCGAGTGGGAACACTTGGCTTGGTGGCAGCGCTTGCCGCTATCTTGGTATCGCCGCTGCCGGCGCACGCCGAAGACGCATCGGGTGCCGTTACCTACAATGCGGGAAATGGGTATTCCTTTGAGAAGCTCTCGCATCCTACGGTAGGAACGTCGCAGCCGGATGGCATCGTCGACTACCAGGGTAACGGTGCCGTTGCCGTTCCGGGCGCCGATGGTAATACGGCCAACAACGAAGGCGATCGCGGCCAGAGCTACACTTGGGCGGCTGCGAGCTATGGTGACTGGCTTTATGTGGGCACCTGCTATGCGGCGATGGGCAACACGCTGACGCTCATGAACAGCACGCTGGGCGATTCCTTTGATGTCGAAACCATGCGCCTGACGCTGGAGGCCATGTTTAACGGTACCTTCTTCTATGGACAGCAGAAGGAGGACGGCACGGCCGACAAGGACAGCGGCGGCATCTTGGTCAAGATCAATACCAAGACCGGTGAGACCAAGCTGCTACTCTCTGAATCGCTCAACGGCGTCGCTCCTTTGTTCCGCAATGCCGTGAGCTATAAGGGTAAGCTCTATTTCTGCGGCAGCGTCAGGACCAATGGCGGCAAAGGCGGCCTGCCTGCTGTATATGAGATTGATCCTAAGACGGATGAGTACAAAGTTGTCTATCAGGGCCTTTCGAGCATGCAGGATTACGGTGCTGCCTACAAGCAGGGCATTTCTACCGGTATCCGCGGCATGTGCGTCCATGATGGCCAGCTCGTCATCAGTAATGTGGGTAAAGACGCGGCCGGTAAGTTTGTGTCGACAATCCTGACGTCGCCTGACCCGTCGAAGGGCCAGGACAGCTTCATCGAGATTGCTAACTCGGACACGTTGTTTAACTATCCGGCGATTCGCTATCAGGACAGCATCTACGGCGGCGCCATTTGGGATATGGTCTCGTACAATGGCCATCTCTATGCGACCATTTGCACCGGTACGCCCGAGAACGCTCCCGATGATAACTCCATGCAGTCGTTTGCCATGGTTCGTGGCGACAAGAATGCCGACGGCAGCTATTCGTGGACTCCCATTGTTGGCGATCAGAAGACGGACGGTGCAAAGTACTGCTTTGGCATTGATCCTGCCCGCACCCGTTCTGGTGCTGCCAACCTCATCGTCTACAACGACTACCTCTATATCGGTGAATACAACGACGAGGAGATTGCTCTCGAGCGCATCCTGTTCAACAAGTCCAGCACCGAAGAGGGCGGCAAGAGCAGCATGGGCGGCGTTGACTGCTCGTTTGTGAATGCCAATCTTGAGCAGTCGGTCAACATCTATCGCATGGACAAGGACGAGAACATGGAGCTCGTCGTTGGCGATCGCACCGATATGTTCCCCGAGGGCGGTATTTCCGGCCTGACTTCGGGCTTTGGCCGAAACGAGAACCAGTACATTTGGCGCATGCAGAAGTTCGACGGCAAGCTGTATATCGGTACCTTTGATACCGCGAGCCTGCTTGAGCCGATCGGCCAGTTCTCCAATGGCGACATTATCGATATGACGCCCGAGGAGTGGGACTCTCAGGTTCAGCGCCTTAGGGACCTGCTCGATCACCTGCTCGACAAGAAATCGCCCGATGCCCCCATCGTTCCCGTGGACAAGCTTACGGACGATGATTCGAACGAAGCCGCCGATGTCGATGATTCGAAGGAGGCTGCCGATGTCGATGACGAGAAGACTGAGGTTGCTAAGGGCTTTGGCGATCTGAGCGATGCGTTAGATGAGGCTGCGGGCGATCTTTGCAATCAGGGCGCGACGATGTCCACGGACGTTGAAGACGACGCTGCTTATGTTCAGAAAATCGATAGCGAGATTGCGTACTTCAAGTCCTTTGCCGATCAGTATCAGGACATGCTCGATAGCTATGAGAGCCTGAAGCAGCAGTACGAGGATGCCTATGGCACCGAGTTGCCGAGCGATATTCAGGATGCGCTCGATAAGCTGCTGAGCGAGGAGAACCTCAAGAAGTTGCAGAGTGTGCTCGCATGCATGCATTACCTGCACGATGCTGAGCGCGGCTTTGATATGTATGTGACCGAGGACGGCGTGAACTTTACGACGCTGACGACCAATGGCTTTAACGATCCGTATAACCATGGTCTGCGCACCTTTGCGGTGACCAACCAGGGTCTGTGCCTTGGTACCGCCAACCCGTTCTATGGTTGCCAGGTCTGGATCCAGCGCAAGGAGAATTCGGAGAATCCGGTTGATCCCGGTACTCCGGATCCGACGGAGCCCACGGACCCCTCGCAGCCGGGTGGTGGCGATCAGCCTGGTGGCGGCCAGCCTGGTGGCGGCCAGACGGGCGGCAACGACCAGTCGAGCGGCACCACGACCACCGTCACGACGACCGCTAAGAAGACTCCGAAGGACGGCTTGCTGCCTCGCGCTGGCGACTCGACCCTCACGCTGGTCTTGGGATTGCTGGTTGCAGCTGCCGCAGTGCTTGGCATTGCTCTCGTCTTGCGCAAGCGTTCTCGTCGCTAGGCTCGTCCGCGTAGCTCAATGTCTTGGATATCGTCGAAGTCGACGGCGATATCCCTGAGTTTGAGCAGCTTGAACGCGGGAAGCACTTCGTCGAGAATGCCGG
Source organism: uncultured Collinsella sp. (assembly GCA_900548265.1). Taxonomy (GTDB): domain Bacteria; phylum Actinomycetota; class Coriobacteriia; order Coriobacteriales; family Coriobacteriaceae; genus Collinsella. The sequence continues at coordinate 84,182 of URKG01000004.1, read as the reverse complement.
TGCGGCTACGATAGCCGTATGTATCGTAATAGGTGACGCGCACCAAGTCGCCACGTTTGAGGCCCTCGAGCTTTTTTGAAAGCTCGAGGGCTTTTTCTTCCGTGAGTTCGCATTTTGGTTCGACGGTGATTTCCTGCTTGCGCACAAGTTCGTAGTATCCCGTGAGGGCGGCAAAGGGCATAAACTGTGCGGCGCGGTTGGCGCGCACGGCACCGTTGGCAGTGAGCTTGGGGTCGGCGGCGCGGCGTCTGCCCTCGGGGTCCGCCAGGCGCTCGAAGGCGGTCGGCGGGCGCACGGGCTGTTGTTTGGGTTTAGGCACGGTGTCCTCCAACTTGGTCGTTGCGTTCGCGTGCGGTGGCGCCGGCGGTAAAGCTTAATCCCTTGACGAGCGCGTTCTTGCCGTACTTGCCTTTCACGGCCAGGACGGCGCGCGCCAGGTCGCGCTCGCGCTCATCGGCCTTAACATCGCTAAACAGGTCGATAGTGGCAAATTCTTCGGGCATGAGGTTGCCAAATCCCAGGTTGATGCGCTTGACCGGTCGTTTGGGATCGACCGTTTGCGCCCAAAGGTCGTCGAAATAACGCATGATCTTCTTAAACGAATTGGTACGCTCGGGCAGCTTTCGCGAGGCGTTAGAGTGCGCAAAGAGTGCGGCGTAGCCACCGCGCGGTTTGCCGCCATGCTCTCCCACGAAGATGCCATCGATTGCCTGCGCTTCGCGCACCAGACGACGCCGTTCGTCATCGCGCTGGACGGGCTTGGGCGCACGGGGTGCGAGCTCGGGGCCGGCGGTTGCGGTTGGCTCGATGCTCGACGTGCTCGAGCGCAGGTGCCCGCATCCGTCAACGTATTGCGCCGTGCCGCTGGCGTCGAGGCGGCGTATGTCGGCTCGTTCGCTCGCATAGCCCACAAAGAGCGAGATGCTGTCGCACACCACGTGCTTATCGATCAAGTCCAGCACGGCGTTGTCGACCATCTCGCGCAAGACGGTGTAGGCCTGTTCATAGGCATAGCCTTTCGAGAGCACCTGTCCTGTGGTAGTTGAGGTTGCCTGCGGGCGATAGGCTTGGATATCGGCGATGGTTGTCGGCTCGCGCCCAAAGGCGTGGTCGATAAGATACTCGGCATTGACGCCGAGCTCGTCGTAAAGCAGGTTTTCGTCGAGCGCGGCGACACCCATCAGATCGAAGACGCCGTATTTTTCGAGTCGTGCTGCCACGCCGGGGCCGATGCCCCAGATATCGGTGATGGGACGATGGGGCCAGATTTCCTTGCGAAAGGTCTCGTCGTCGAGTACGCCGATGCGGCTGGGTACGTGCTTGGCAGTAATGTCGAGCGCTACCTTGGCCTGGAATAGGTTGGGGCCGATGCCGACCGTCGCCGTGATGCCAGTGCGCGCGAGGACTTCATCGCGCAACATGCAGGCAAAGCCTTTGGCATTGGTATGGTAGAGATCTAGATAGGGCGTCACGTCGATAAAGCATTCGTCGATAGAGTAGACGTGCACGTCTTGTGGACTCACGTATTCCAGATAGATACCGTAGATTTGAGCCGACACCTCCATGTAGTGCTGCATGCGCGGTACGGCCTTGATGTAGTCGATGCCGTCGGGAATCTCGAACAGACGGCAACGGTTGCGTATCCCGAGGTCCTTCATGGCCTGTGTGATGGCGAGGCAGATGGTCGTGCGTCCGCGCGATTCGTCGGCAACAACCAGGCACGTAGTGAGTGGGTTGAGTCCGCGGTCGACGCACTCGACGCTGGCATAAAACGTCTTGAGGTCGATGCAGATATAGGTGTGCTGCTCGTGCGCCATCCGTGTCCTTTCATCAAACACATGTTCTTATCGAATACCTGTTCGATAATACCCGCTCGTCCGGACGTCGTCAAAACCTGTCAAAAAGGGACTGGTTTGTTTTGGTAGGTATGGTCGTGCGGTTGGATCGGGTTTTAACGCAGCTCTAAAGAGTGCGAAACAGCTCGGAAAACCTCGCTTCGTAGCATGAGCCTAACGATTGATACCGCCTATGCGCACGGAAGGGTTGTGGAAAAGATGGTCAATTATGGGTTTGGTATGCCGACGCGCCTTGTTGCGGATGGAGACGTGGCTCGCTGGTGTGGACGATTGGTCGCTCACTACGGCGGTACCAAGGCGCTGGTCGTGCTGGGCGGTGACAAGCATACGCGCGATGAGCTTGTCTCGGCGGCGCTCGGCTCGCTTGATCGGGCTCTGCTCGAGCGCGTGCTTTTTCGCTGCGGCTCGGTTGAGGGCGACGGGGGAGACGAGCTGATCGACGAGGCCGTGGCCCAGGCGACCGACGAAGGCGTGGACTTTGTCCTGGCGATCGGCGATGCCGATACTGCCGGCTTTGCGCGCGAACTCGCGCGTCGCATGGCGGCGCTCGATGCCGTCGAAGACGGTTTTGTCCCTTATGGATGTATTGTCTCGGAGGGCAAGGTGCCTGCCGTCGTGGGAGCCGGCGAGGTTCCCGTTTTTGCCATTATCGCGCCTGAACTGCTTGAGGGCATTGGGTCTCCTCTGCGTGAGTTACTCGGTAGCGTCTGCGCCGCGGCCTAATATTTGCCATAAAAGGACGGGTTATTTTTGGTTGGTAAAGCGTTTGACCTGCCAAAATAAGCCTGTCCCTTTTTGATCGGTTGCCGTTTGGGGGCCGATTGGCAACGCTCGCTGATTGTAGTCTTGACCTGCGCTAGAATAGTGGCATCTGAATGTCCGGGCGCATGGAGGCGTGCGCCCGTATGCTGAGGAGGACTCTATGGCAACTGTTGCCGCACCTATCGATGCTACGTCGACTGCCGCTTGGAAGGCACTCGAGGCTCATCAGGAGAAGCTCGAGGCCGATGGTATCGACCTCAAGGCCTGGTTCGCTGCCGATGCCGAGCGCGTGAACAAGCTGAGCTTTGACGCCGGTGACCTGCACTTCGATCTGTCGAAGAACCTGGTGACCGATGAGACCGTCAAGCTGCTGTGCGATCTTGCCCGCGAGGTGAAGCTCGAGGAGCGCCGCGACGCCATGTTCTCCGGCGAGCACATTAACACCACCGAGGACCGCGCCGTCCTGCACACCGCGCTTCGCCGCCCCGCAACCGAGAGGGGCCAGCTCATCGTCGACGGCCAGGATGTCGTCGCCGACGTGCACGAGGTTCTCGACCGTATGTATGCCTTCGCCGAGCGCGTGCGCTCCGGTGAGTGGAAGGGCGTTACCGGCAAGAAGATCGAGCACCTGGTGTCCATCGGCATCGGCGGCTCCGATCTGGGCCCGGTCATGGCCTACGAGGCTCTGCGTCCCTATGCCGACGCCGGTATCGATTGCCGCTATATCTCCAACATCGACCCCAACGACCAGGCCGAGAAGCTCAAGGGTTTGGATCCCGAGACTACGCTCGTGATCATCGTCTCCAAGACCTTCACCACGCTCGAGACCCTCACCAACGCTCGCGAGGTCAAGACCTGGATGCTCGAGCAGCTCAAGGCTCAGGGCGCCATCGACGGCTCCGATGAGCAGAACGCCGAGGCCGTGGCCAAGCACTTCGTCGCCGTTTCCACCGCACTCGAGAAGGTTGAGGCCTTCGGTATCGACCCCGCCAACGCCTTCGGCTTCTGGAACTGGGTCGGCGGCCGCTACTCCGTTGACTCCGCCGTGGGCCTGTCGTTGATCGTCGTGTTCGGCCCTGAGCGTTTCCAGCAGTTCCTTGAGGGCTTCCACGCCATCGACGAGTACTTCTGCAACACCCCGCTCGAGAACAACGCCGTCGCGCTGATGGGCCTGCTCAACGTCTGGTACGTCAACTTCTTCGGTTCCAAGAGCCACGCCGTGCTTCCGTACTGCCAGTACCTGCACCGCTTCCCGGCCTACCTGCAGCAGCTCACCATGGAGTCCAACGGCAAGCACGTCCGCTGGGACGGCAGCGCTGTGACTTCCGACACCGGTGAGATCTTCTGGGGCGAGCCCGGCACCAACGGTCAGCACGCCTTCTACCAGCTGCTGCACCAGGGCACCGTGGTGGTCCCGGCCGATTTCATCGCCTTCGCCAATACCGCCAACCCTGCGACCGATAGCGGTCAGGACGTGCATGAGCTGTTCCTGGGCAACTTCCTGGCCCAGACCAAGGCGCTCGCCTTTGGCAAGACGGCCGACGAGGTCCGTGCCGAGGGCACGCCCGAGCAGATCGTCCCGGCTCGTTGCTTTGAGGGCAACCGTCCGACGACCTCGATCTTCGGCGACACACTGACCCCGTTTGCGCTCGGCGAGCTCATCGCCCTGTACGAGCACATCACGTTTGTCGAGGGTACGGTCTGGGGCATTGACTCCTACGACCAGTGGGGCGTCGAGTTGGGCAAGCAGCTTGCCAAGCAGATCACCCCTGCCTTCCACGACGATGCCGCCAAGGCCGAGCAGGACGCTTCGACCCAGGCGCTCATCGAGTTCTATCGCGCGCATCGCAAGTAGTCGCTGCTGTTAACGCATCGCGCCTTATAGTCAGGGGCCCGTATCCTATCGGATGCGGGCCCCTTTGCTTTGCCGTGATCCCGGGGCGCACGGCCTTTGTGGAACATCGCCGGGGCGTCGCGCGCTGCGAGAACCCTGCGCCTAGATCTCGGCCTCCGCATGGCCTCGCTGCGCCTCGGGCAGCTCCCCGTAGAGCGGATGGTCTTCGAGCCTAAAGCGCTCGACCTGTTCGGGAGTGCGACCGCGTACAAAGAGCCACGAGCGATCAATCGGCGTCGCCATGAGCGTGCTGGGCAGCGCGTCGGCGCGGTCGGAAAACACCCGGGCACTCTCGGGATCCTGGAACGCCAGCACCAGATGCGTGTCGCAGTTGCCCATGATGGAGCGTGCGCGTGCCTCGCCATAGAGCGCATCGAGCTGGTTGGTCGACTGCAGCAGCAGCGTTGCCCAGATGTTGCGGCTTCGGATAATCGAGAGCACGTTGTCGATCTGGGGGATCTGCAGATTTGCGAAGTCATCGAGCATAAAGCGCACGGGCACGGGCAGGCTGCCGTCGGGCTGCCTATCGGCCTCACGAATGAGGCCCATAAACGCCTGCGAAATAAAGAGGCCGGTCAGCGGATCGAGATTGCGGTCAATATCGCTCACGGTTACAAACAGGGCGCAGGGGGTGTGTCCCATGGAAGCGAAGTCCACCTGATGGCACTCACGATAGAGCTGTGCCGCACCGTCGAATCCCAGACACATGACCTTTTCGGCAAGGATGCCGACGATGCTCGCGTGCATGCGCTCGGCATTTTGCGTAATGGCGTAGCGCCGCCATAGCGAGAGGGCATAGCTTTGGGGGTCGGTCGTGATCAGGTCGTCAAACAATCGACCCGTGGCACCGTCCTGCAGGTGCTTGATCAGCTTGATGACCGAGCTGATCGTCTGCTCGTCGGCGGGTAGCTGTTCGGTGACGTAGGCGATAAGACACGACAGCAGGTTTGCCGCCGCATGATCCCAAAAAGGCTGGTTGTTGTCCTCGATGGGGCAGATGGCCTTTGCCACCGAGAGGATGTCCTGCTGGTTGGGCCTGCCGTCCGCCTTGCGGCGAATGTGCCTCAGGGGGTTGTAGCCGCAGCGCTCGATGCCGGGCGCAAGGGCCGGGATGGTGTTGAGGTCGGCGAAGTTGAGACATTGCGCGCGGTAACCGTGGGCTGCCAGCACGGGTCCCACTTCGCGACAGAGCGTGCCTTTGGTGTCGAGCACGATGTAGCTTGCGTTCATTTGCAGCAGGTTGGGCTTGAGGACGTTTCGGGTCTTGCCGGCTCCCGAGGGGCCGATCACAAGTGCGTTGTTGTTGAGTCCCGTTTGGCGGGTGTCGCAGGAAAGCGTTCGATCCTTGGCGAGGATGGTGGACGATGCGGACTCAGATGCGGCGAGGCGGCTGGCGAGGTTAGACATGGGCGACCTCCTTGGTGGTCGAGAGGATTTCGTGGGCAAAGCCGAGCTCGACGGCGCGCTCGGCCGAAAGGTAGGTGTCTTTTGCGGTGAGGGACTGGATGCGCTTGGGCGTGAGGCCGCTGCGGTCCGAGAGGATTTGCGTGAGGGTCTTGCGGGTCTGCATGAGACGCCGGCTGGTTTCCTGCAGCGCAAGTGCCGAGCCGCCTGCCCCCTGGGGAATCAGCGGGTCGTGAATCATGAGCTCTGCATGGGGCGCCATACGGCGATCGTCGCCGCCCATAAAGATCACGGCGCCCATGGACGCGGCGAATTCCAAGCAGACGGTGCGGATGGGGCACGATGCGAGGCGCATGGCGTCATAGATTGCAAGACCCGATCGCACGCTTCCGCCGGCGCTGGCGACAAATATGGTGATGGGGCGGCTGGGGTCGGTGGCATCGAGCAGGCGGATCTGCTGGCATAGGTCGTGGGCCATCGGGGTTTCGATGTTTCCCATGACGGAGAGCTCGCGACGGGCGAGCATCTCATCGTAAATGCTGGTGAGCGTGATACCTCGGGCGGATTCACGCATGGTGAGGGGGCTGATGATGGGGGAATGATTGGTGTCCATGAGGACTCCTTTCTGTTGGTTGTGTTGTGGAATAGGATTGTTGCCCGCGGAGGGGCTGGCGGGCTACAGGGTTCGTCCAAGCCTGAGATCGAGCTCGGTTGTGGGACAGGCTGCCTGTTCGTGCGGCTCGCAAGCGCCAAGGGCTCCAAAGCGATGAAGCGTTGCGGCGGGCGTGGTGTAGGCGAGCCGCAGCTGATGCTCGACAGGGGCACATCCGTCATTTTTGTAATGAGCCGCGTAGTACTGCGCGATGCTGGCGTTCATCTCGTTGCCATTGCGATGGCGCTCAAACTGGCGTCTGCAGGTCTCGATGATCTTTGCTACCGACTTGGGTGCCGTCGCGGGAACAAGGGCGAGATAGCCCTCAAATAGCTCGTTGATGCTCAGGAGGCACAGCAGGTCGATCAGCGTCCTTATGGCCGCTCCCTCGGCGGAAAAGTGCGCGGTCATGCGGTTATATCGGTTGCGGTCGACGATGGCCGCATGGGGTCTAGGAGTTTTCTGCCCCGTGGTCCCGGGCTTTTGCCGCGCCTGTGTATTGAGCTCGACGTTGCAGCGCTTGAGGCCGTCCAACGGAAGGAACAGTGCGGTGCGCAGGGTGTTCCGTTTGCTTTCGAGTTCATGACGCTCGTCGGGCTCCCATTCGAGCTTGAGTTTCGTGTCGAGCGCCGTAAGCATATGGGCTAGGCAGCCTACGGTAAGAACGTGCGAATCGTTGTCGCGTTTTGGGGCATAGGGGTCTGTCAGCTTGCGAATGTCGGGGTCGCCCATGATCTTTGTGCAGCGCTTCAGCAGTTGAGGGTGATCGGCCAAGATCGTCGCGAGCGGTAGCGACGCGTAGTTCTTGATGGTCGCGGCGGCAAAGGCGGCGTCATATTCGTTTGCATATGCTCGCTCAATGCGGGCATCCAGAATGCTTTTCTTATCGCCGTCTTCAGCGTGGTGGTTTGTCATAGCTTCTCCAATCGGTTGATGTTCGTGCTGTTTGTTGATGTGTTGGTTGTCGTGAGTGATGTGCTTGCCGTGGGTGATGTGCTGACGTTGGGGTGCTATGCGGTTTTCAATGAGCCCGTGAGGCAGTTGCTGCAGGGGCGGGATGGAACGGCCCATGCAAGGCGGAAGGCATCGTGCTCAAAATCGAGACAGCAATGCCCTGGGTGCCTCACATGTGGCAGTTACCTCATTAAGTTGTCATTGCGTTTGGGGTTGTACTTTGCCGATCTTCCTTCTCTTACACGCTAAAACTCAAACTTCATATGCTCGATCTACTTAAAACCGCAACGGCGGTCTTTTATCAACTTATATGTCGGAACGCGTCTTTGCAAGTACTTTTTTGTCTTTATTTCAAATGGGGTGGTTTTGCAACCGTCATACGCGCGCCGTGCGAACGTGCCCCGGCTCGGATAAGATAGTGCGCGATAAAAACGATGCAAGGAGGCACATATGGCAATTAAAGCCATCGCAATGGATATCGATGGTACGCTCACCAACGATCAGAAGGTGATCAGCCCGCGTACGCGCGAAAAGCTGCTCGCGGCGCAGGAGTCGGGCATTAAGCTCATTTTGGCTTCGGGCCGTCCCGCATGGGGGCTGCACGCCTTGGCGCAGGAGCTCGACCTTCAAAACCATGATGGTCTGCTAGTCGCTTTCAATGGCGCGCATGTGGTCGACGCTCAGACCGATGAGGTTCTTTTTGACCAGGCCATGCCGGCTGACGAGCTGCACCGTCTGATTGATCATCTGCAAAACTATGATGTGATCCCCATGATCTCGCTCGGTCGCGACTTGCATGTCGAGGACTCGTATCGCTGCATGATTACGCTGCCGGATGGCTCGCAGAAAAACATTGTCAAATACGAGCGCGATGCCTGCGACCTTAAGATCCGCGAGGTCGAGAACTTGCATGAGGTCGTGGACACTTATCCCGTGGACAAGCTGCTGACGGCAGGCGACCCGGCATACCTGCAGGCGCATTACGAGGAGATGTATGCGCCCTTTAAGCAGACGCTTTCGGGTATGTTTACGGCCGACTGGTACTTTGAGTACACGGCGCCCGGTATCGACAAGGCTCGTGCGCTCGAGGGTGCCCTGCCCAAGCTCGGCATCGATGCCAGTGAGGTTGTATCGTTTGGCGACGGCCAGAACGACAAGTCCATGATTGAGTGGGCGGGTACCGGTGTTGCCATGGGTAACGCCGTCGATGAGGTTAAGGCGGTAGCCCAGATGGTGACCGCCAATAACAACGAAGATGGTATTGCGGTGGCGCTGGATAAGCTGCTGGGTTAGAATCGCCGATTAATGCATGGTTCGGGCGCCTGCTTGCGGGCGCCCTTTTGTTAGGGAGGGTGCCGTGTCCGCGTTTCCGTTCGACGCCGTTATCTTTGACATGGACGGCGTCATTGTCGATACCGAATATTACTACCTGGGCGAGACTGCCGCGTTTGCCAAGGAGCTTGGGATTAATCTGACTCAAGAGGAGTTGAATGGGCAGGTCGGTACCTCGCATCAGTTCTTCCTGCATATGCTGGTCGATTGGTTTGAGCGCGCCGGTAAGGGGCATTTAACTGGCGAGGAAGCGTTGACCCGTTGGGACGAGTGGGCGCATAAGCGTCCGCGCGACTATCAGGCTTTGATTAACCCGGGCGCCGTGGATACGATTCGAGAGCTGCCGCGCCGTGGCGTTCGCGTGGCGCTTGCCAGCTCGTCTCCCATGGATAGCATCGAAGAAGTGCTCAACGCATGCGGGCTGTCGGATGCCTTTGAGTATGTGGTGAGCGGCGAGCAGTTTAAGGAGAGCAAGCCCGAGCCCGACATCTACCTGCATGCGCTGGACCTGCTGGGGCTGCCCGCGAATCGCTGCTGCTGCGTTGAGGATTCGGTGCCTGGCATCACCGCTGGCAAGCGAGCCGGCCTGACAGTTATTGCCAAGCGCGAGGAGCGTTTTGGCTTTAGCCAGGATGCCGCGGACAAGATTATCGACCAGCTGCCGGAGCTGCTCACGCTTTCTTAGGAGCGCGGTAGTTGCGCGTTTTTCGGGTCTGATGAGTAAATAGCCAACATTTTGGTGCGACACCTAGCATACTTTAAGCTAATGCGGGCTTAAGGGCTTGTTGAATGCCCTTAAGCCCGTTTTAGAATTAATTGTGCTGGGAGAAGGTATATGCCACCGACTGAAGGGCCAACTGACGGTAAAGCAGCGATACCGCTGTACCAACAGGTCATTGATATCATTAAAAACGAAATCAACTCCGGCGCCTACAAGGCAGGCGCGCGGATACCCAACGAATTCGAATTGGCTGAGAGCTATAAAGTTGGTCGCGTTACCGTGCGACGCGCTATTGAGGAGCTCGTCCAACAGGGCTATCTAACGAAACGACAGGGGAAAGGCACGTTTGTCAATGCCCCCAAGCTCAAGCGCAAGATTCGCCAGAAGGATGACGTCCAGAGTTTTTCGGACGCATGCCGCGTTAACGGAATGGAACCGGGGGCGTGTGTCATTTCGAGAAAGATACTGCCGGCGGATTCCACCGAAGCACAGTTCTTTGGTGTTCCCGTTGGAACTGACTTGATTTGCGTTGAGCGCGTGCGCACTGCCGATGGCGTCCCTGTCATGCTCGAGAACAACATATATGTTTACGAGGACAACGCCTATCTATCAACGGCACCTCTATCTAATCAATCCATTTTTGAGTTCGTGCGCAACCGGACGGGCCGCACGCCCGCGTTTACCGACCCGTGCACGCTCGAGATCGCGTGCGCGTCGCCCGAGGTCGCTCGACTGTTGGCAGTTCCCGTTGGCGAACCCTTGTTTTATATGGAAGCCTTCTTTTTCGATGAGCAGCGGCGGCCGTTTATCATCGGTCGTCAGCGAATCGTTGGGTCTCGCTACGTTTTTGACATCTAGGACATTGCGAATGGAAGCGCCCGGTGGATCATCTCACCGGGCGTTTCCATACCGTTCACGGCGCAAATGCAACCGTTCAACCGCGTTGCGGCAATCAGTTTGAAATTATCTTGATGAAGGAAAAAGCTGCTGGTAATCTATGGGACGTCATAGAACGTCTGCATTGTGCAAACGTTGAAGCGAGATGCGATGCAGTCTCGAGTTCTTTGGAGGTTTCTATGTCAGATACGAAGGCGAAGAAGACAAACAGACGTTTTAAGTTCAAATTACCGCATGTCTATACGATCATGTTCTTGCTGATCGTTGTCTTTGCGGTCCTGACTTGGATCGTTCCCTCTGGTCAGTATCAGCGCAAGACGATTTCAACAGCGGCGGGCGAGCGTGAAGTCGCCGTTGCTGGAACCTATGAACAGGTCGATAAGAACTACACCGATTCCGAGACCGGCGAGACCATCAATCTGGGCCAGGATATCTTCGCGGTTCTGCAAGCGCCCACCAAGGGTATCCAGGAGGCTGCCGACGTCGTTGCGTTCGTCTTATTGATTGGCGGATCGTTCGCAATCATCACCAAGACCAACGCTTTGAATGCCGGCATGAGCCGTGTGGTTAAAAAGCTCAAGAACAAGGACATCCTCATCATTCCCATCACGATGACGTTGCTGTCCATTTGCGGCACTACGTTTGGTATGTCTGAGGAAGCCCTGCCGTTCTATGCCATCTTCATTCCCATCATGATGGGTATCGGTTATGACTCGATGACGGCATTCATCATCTGCTTCCTTGGTCCCAACCTGGGATATTGTGCTTCGACCATCGACCCGTTTAATGTTTTGATCGCCCAAGGCATCATTGGCATCGAGGGCAATCCGCAACTGTGGCTGCGCGCCGTTTCTTGGGTCATCTTCACTGCCGTCGGTATCGCATGGGCCATGCGCTACGCCATGCGCGTCAAGAAAAACCCCGAGTCGTCCATTACGTACGAGGACGATAAGCTCAAGCGTATTGAGTTTTCCGTGACCGATGCCTCCATCGAGGAAGAGTTCACTATCCGTCAGAAGCTCGTGCTTATCGATTTTGCCTGCGGTATGGGCATTATCGTCTGGGGTCTTGTTACCCAGGGCTGGTACATGAATGAGATTTCCGCCGTGTTCCTTGGCATGGGCTTGCTTGCCGGTATCCTGGGCGGCCTTGACCAGCAGACGATCGCTGAGGAGTTCGTTAAGGGTCTCGCCGACTTTGCGTACGCTGCCATCGTTATCGGTATCGCTCGCGGTATTCTGGTCATCGCCGAGGGTGGCATGATCATCGACACCATCCTCCAGGCGCTCGCTACTGCGCTCGCCGGTGCACCAGCCGCCGTCTACACCACGTTTATGTATATCGTCCTTGGCCTGCTCTCTTTGCTGGTTCCCTCGAGTTCTGGCCTGGCGGCGCTCACCATGCCCGTTATGGGCTCCCTGACCGAGCTCATGGGCCTCAATCCCGAGGCGGCCGTCACCGCGCTCCAGTTTGCCAACCAGACCATCAACACCATCAGCCCCGTGGCGGGCATGACGGTCGCCGGCCTTGCCGTGGCTAAGATTTCGTTTGGCCAATGGTGGAAGACCATTTGGAAGTTCTTCATCTTCATGGTCGTGTTTGGCTTGGTCGTTACTGCCATTTCCGGCATGCTTCCGGCGTAGGTGGTTGTGATGTCTGATCGTTTGACGGTACTGACGTCTAAGAGCGTCTTTACCGGTACGGGGGACCTGCCGTTTGAAGGTTTCGTAGCGGTCCGTGGCAATCGAATTGAGGCGGTTGGCGCCAAGCGCGAGGCGGCTTCGTATTTGACCCAGGCGGACGAGGTAGTTGACCTGGGCGACCGCACCATCATGCCTGGCCTGATCGATGTGCATACCTTCTATACAGGTTGGGCGCTGCGGACGTTGGGGTCTGATCTGTCCGGCATCGCCGATGCCAAAGAGGCCGTGTCGCTCTTGCGTGCATGGAAAGAAGATCATCCGGATTGCGCGGCGGCTTTTGGCCACAACCTACCCGAAACGTTGGCATCGGATGCCGAGAACGCAAATACGGCAGCTGTGTTTGGCGATTGTTTTGGCGATATCCCTGTCGTCTGCTTTACGCCGGGCGCGGAGACCTGTGTTCTCAATGCTGCCGCTAGTGCGCGATACGGCTTCACACCCCAGGCGTGCTATGCCGAGAAGATCTGGCGCATGATGAGCGATTTTCTCGCGCTGCCCGAGGTGCGTGCGGGGTATTCGGACTACATGAGCATGCTCAACGAGCGCGGCGTTACCGCCATCAAGGAGATGGCGTTTGATGACTACTACGGCTTTGCCGACGAAATGGCTCGCCGTGAGGAATCTGGTGAGCTGACGGTTCGCGTCTCCATGATGTCGCAGCCGGTGGGTGCTGGTGCAAATCTGGCATATGCCCGCGAGGCGCGAGAGCGCTTCCGGGGACCGTTCGTTCGTTTTTCTGGCTTCAACCGTATGACCGATCGCGGCGTATGGGCGGGGCTTGCCGAGATGATTGACCCCTATGAGGACACGGCCGATGCGGGCGCTGCCGGCAAGACGGTCGTCGAGGAGCCAGAGTGGAATCTGATTGAGAACGAGCTGCGTGCAATTGATGCTGACGGCTTCCGATATTCCTTGCATTGCCAGGGCGATGGCGCCGTTCGTCGCACCGTGGCGCTCTATGCCTCGCTGCCTCGAGACGAGCATGGACGGATGCTTCGCCGCCATGCGATTACCGATCTCGAGAACTCTGACCCGACCGATCTTGTCGAGTTTGGCAAGTTGGGTGGAATTTGCGAGATCTATCCGCAGATTCTGACGCTGGACCGGCGCGAGGATTGCCTGTCGATGATGCGTCGACAAATTGGCGAGACGCGACTTTTGCACAGCTGGAATCGCCGCGGCATGGAAGATTCCGGATGCACAGTGTGCTGCGGCACGGATCTGCCGCTGCTGATTCCGAGCCTGGGCGAGTCAATCTACAGCGCGTGCGGCGGATTCTTCGCCGACGGACTGCCCGTGAATGAGGTCAACACGCTGACGCTTGTCGAGCTCTTGTGCGCTTGGACTGCCGGGGGCGCGTACGACCTGATGCGCGAAGACGAGCTGGGTACGCTCGAGGTTGGCAAGCTTGCCGATATCTGCGTGCTCGATCGGGATGTGTTCGACCTCGATTATCGCGACGCACGTGATCTTGCGGTTGACATGACGATGTCGGACGGACAAATCGTGTTCAATCGAAATAAGGAGGCATAAGATGTCTGAATCCAAACCGACGCTGCGCCGCGAACAGATTGCGGGCATGAATATCCACTACATCATGTGGTCGCTCGATTACTTCCTTGATGTGCAGCAGCGTTTGGGCTTTGAGTCCATTGAGCTGTGGTGCGCGGAGCCGCATGTGACGCTCGACCACACGGGCTACTTTGAGGCTGAGGTCCTGGCGAAAAAAGCTGCAGACCGTGGGCTTAGGTATCGTACTCTGTGCCCTGAGAATGTTGTCTATCCTTGGCAGTACTGCGCACGCAAACCGTTGCATGAACAGCGCAGCCTGGCGTACTTTAAGCACGGCATTGAGCTTGCCGAGGTACTTGGGTGCGACCGTATGTCCGTCAACTCGGGCTGGGGCGACTGGGACGAGGACCGCGAGGAAGCCTGGAAGCGCAGCCGCGAGCACTTGTCCATTCTTGCGGAGTATGCCGGCGAGCACGGTCTGGTGCTTACGATGGAAAGCCTGCGTCCCGAGGAGAGCAACCTTGTGACGACGGTTTCCGATGCGAAGCGCATGATTGACGAGGTCGCGAGCCCGTACTTACAGCCCATGGTTGATACAACCGCGATGGGCGTTGCAGGCGAGACGCTCGAGGACTGGTTTGCCGCCTTTGGTGATGGGGCAATTCACGAGATGCACTTTATCGACGGTGACCCGTATGGCCATCTGGTGTGGGGCGATGGCAAGCACGATATGGACGCCTTCGTCGCCACACTCAACGCCCATGGTTTTGACGGCATGCTGGGCCAGGAAATCACGGACGGTCGTTACTACGATGACCCGGCCGCGGCAGATGCCAAGAACATGGCCGCATTCGAGAAATATCTGATTGACTAAAACAACTATCGGCTACGCAACCAACGTCATTGATTGCGGGTCAAATAAGAAAGGAACTGGATATGAACGCACACGATCTGATCAAAGAGGCAATTGCCGAGAAGGGCAAGTTCGACAGCGTCTACTGGATTGCTTGCGGTGGCTCCATGATCGATTTGATCCCGGCTCATGAGCTTCTGCAGCGCGAGGCAACCACCTTCACTTCGTATATCTATACCGCACGTGAATTCGACATTATGCGTCCGCGTCGTCTGGGCGAGAAGTCCCTGGTCATCGCTTGCAGCCACAGTGGCAATACCCCGGAGGTCGTCGAGGGCTGCGAGATTGCCCTTGCCGCCGGCGCTACGGTGATCGCCCAGACCGACAACGCTGGATCCAAGATCGACTCCGGCAAGTGGACCACGTGGGTCTACCCATGGGGCGAGGGCGTGCCGCAGGCCGAGGTCCCGGCTGGCATTTCGCTGTCGCTTGCGGCAGAGCTGCTCGATCAGCAGGAGGGCTACGCCGATCTCGCCGATATGTATGCCGGTATCGCCGAGATGGATAAGATTCTTCCCCCGGCACGCGAGAAGGTAAATGCCGAGCTGGGCGATCGCTTTGCCAAGCTTTGCCAGGAGCACGAGTTCTTCTATATTCTGGGCAGCGGTCCCAACTTTAGCCAGACCTACGGTTTCGCTATCTGCTCTCTTATGGAGATGCAGTGGCAGCACTGCAGCTACATCCACTCTGCCGAGTACTTCCATGGCCCCTTCGAGGCTACTCAGGATGGCGTTTTTTACTTCCTGCAGATGGGCTCCAGCGAGTGTCGTGCTATGGACGAGCGCGCCCTGGCGTTCCTTAAGACGCATACCGATACGCTGATGGTGCTCGATGCCAAGGAGTACGGTATGGAAGCCGTGCCGGCGAGCGTCCGTGCCTATCTGGACCCGGTGCTGTTCTACGCCATGAACTGCGAGCTGCGTGCTGCACGCGGCAAGGTGTTTGATCACGATCCCGATTTCCGTCGCTATATGGGTGTTGTCGAGTACTAGAAGGGGCAAAGGCCATGGCATTTAACGTTAACGCGCTCGGATTTGGCGACAACGTCGTCGATCGCTACGAGCATATCCACACCATGTATCCCGGCGGCAACGCGGTGAACTTCGCCGTTTATGCCAAGAAATGTGGTGCCGCACGCTCTGCATACATGGGCATTTTTGGCAATGACGCCGCTGCCGAGCATGTCATTGCAAGCCTCGAGGATGAGGGTGTCGAGCTTGACAAGTGCGAGCAGATGATTGGCGAGAACGGAGCGGCTCGCGTGACCGTCGTTGACGGTGACCGTGTCTTCCTTGGTTCCAACGAGGGCGGTATCCGTGGCGATGCGCGCTATGTCCTCGATCGCTTTGACCTTTCGTACATGAAGCAGTTCGATGTGGTTCATTCGGGCAACTATTGCTTTACCGAGCGCGAGCTGCCCAAGCTGAAGGCTGCGGGCGTCACAGTCTCTTTTGACTTTTCGGATGACTCCACCGACGAGTACTACGAGCAGATTGCGCCCTTCGTCGATTTCGCTTTCTTTAGTGCGGCGGATGCCGCGAGTGAGGACGAGATTCGCGAGCGTCTGGCATGGGTGAAGGGCCTGGGTCCGCGTTTTGTGTCGGCTACGGCGGGCGCCGAGGGCTGCATTGCTTACGACGGCGAGCGTTATTACCGCCAGCTGGCTAAACCGGTAACGGATATGAAGGACACCATGGGGGCGGGCGACTCGTTCCTCACCTCGTTTTTGATGTGCTATCTCGATTCCGCCAAGCGTGGTGAGGATGGCGCCGAGGCCATCGAGCGCGCGCTTGACTTTGCTGCCGGGTTTGCCTCGACCGTGTGCGGCATGGAAGGTTCTTGGGGCCACGGAGCACCAATCGTCGAATAGCCGAGCGGTCCCGGGGAGGTGCAGGCGCCTCCTCGGGACCCGGTGTGCAAAAAATGCCAAATATGAGTACTGTGACTAATTTAGTCGCAGCAAAATCAACCCCTTCAGACGTGATTTGAGCGTCTGGAGGGGTTTAAGATTTGCGAAAACGCAGGATGAATGACTGTAAAAGCTTTAATTAGTGGACAATCGAGGATTATTCTGGCGGTTGGGAAGTTAAAAGTAATGTATCCATTCCGGTAGCAGTACTCATATTTGGCGTTTTTTGCACACCGAGCTTAGCGAAGGCCAAAAACAGAGCGTGAATTTCCCAAAACTGCCGACTCGATGTGCTTTGCGTCACAGTTTTTGAGTGAGGCGATGCGTTTTGAGGTCCTTGCGAGCGATCTGATGAGCGACTGCGCGCTTGTTTCTGTGTTTGGTTCGGCCGGTGTATCGGTTTCGAGCAGTAAACGGTCGAGTGGAATCTGTCGTGCGTATTCGCGTCCTCGTTTGGACGCGAGCATGCGTTCGTTGACAGAAAAATAGCAGCCCGCATTACGCGCGCGGACGAGCTCATCTGAGGTGCCGCTAAACCAGTGGAAGATGATAGCGGGGGAGTCGGGGTTTGGGATGAGTAGCCCGTGCGATTCTAGGGCGTCCAGCGCAGTTCCTGCCGAACGAACGGCGTGAATTGATATCACGCGCCCGGCAAGAGGACGCTGCACGAGCACATCGCAGAGCCGGTCAAGTGCCTGTATTTGCAGCGACTCGCTTCCGGCAAAGCGCTCGGAAAAGTCGAGTCCGACTTCGCCGATGTGGCGCTCTTGGGCGGCAACTTCGCAAAGCAGATCGACTTCGGTAGAACCACAGCGGCCGTCGGCGAGCCACCAGGGGTGAAGCCCAATGCCGGCGATGATGCCTGGTTGGCGACGGGCACGCTCGTTTGCGGCCGAAAAGTCGCGTGGATCGACGCCGCAATCAAATAGACCCAAGCCCAGTGCCGTCGCCTCATCGGCAACGGCGTCCGGGTGAGCCATTAAATCAAGATGGCAGTGTGCATCAATTAACTGGGGTCCCATCTCGGCGCGCTCCACTAGTCTAGGCGCTGGCCATCGGCGCGCACGCGTTCGGTACCACGCCCACTGATCTGGCGGATAACCTCGCCGGCGATCATCTGGCCCATGATGGGCGGCATAAAGCTGGCGGTGCCCAACTCGGTACGCTCGTGGATATTGGACGGGTCGCGGGGTTGGGTCTTAACCGATTCCTCGCAGCTAAACAGCACGTGCAGGCTCTTGATTCCGCGCTTCTTGCATTCTTTGCGCATGATGCGGCTCATGGGGTCACGTACCGTATCGAAGATGTTGGCAAAGCGGAGGCACTCGGGATGGAGCTTGTTGGCCCCGCCCATGGAGCTAACCAAACGGATGTCGTGGTCCTGAGCATATTTGGCAATGGTGAGCTTGGCCGAGATGGTGTCGATGGCGTCGACGACGTAGTCGAGCTTGCCGTCCGTCTGCTCCAAAACGCTCGCAAAGAACTCGTCGATGTTATCGCTCAACAGGTATTCAGTTCGCTTGATGACGGTGGCGGCAGGATTGATATCGTGGATCATAGCCTCCATCACGTCAACCTTGCGCTTGCCGACGGTGCTGTGAAAGGCGATGGCCTGGCGATTGATATTGCTGGGCGCGATGATGTCCTTATCCAGAATGACGAAATGTCCGATGCCGCCGCGGGCGAGTGCCTCGCAGCAGTTGGAGCCCACGCCTCCGCAGCCGAGCACTAGCACCGTAGCATCGGCGAGCTTATCGAGTGCCTCGCGGCCCATGATAATCTCGAGCTTGGTGTCGCGTGTCTCGATGGCGGCTGCGGCAGCGGTTTCGGTCATAAATATCCTCCGATGGGGAAGCAGGTCGTGTTTTAGCTATCGCCATTATAGGTAATCGCCCATAGGTTGCGATGGCGTTTGCTTTGATGTGGTTTGAAGAATTGCGATTAGATAGTTAGACAAACATCTAAATATTGAGTATAGTGTGCACGTCATGAGAGATGATGAGAGGAGGTCTTATGCCGGGAGAGGGTTTTAAGGCGCTTGCCGATCCAACGCGACGGCGCATTTTGGAGTTGCTGCGCGAGGGCAATTGCACGGCGGGGGAGCTTGCCGAGCATTTCGATATCAGTAAGCCGTCGCTGAGCCATCACTTGGCGACGCTCAAAAACGCCGGGTTGGTGACCGACGAGCGCCATGGCCAAAACATCGTATACAGCTTAAACACCACCGTCATGCAGGATTTAATTGGCTGGTTTATGGGTTTTACAAACACTGAAGGTGATAAGGATGAATAACGAAAACAAGGGCATTCACCCCACGGGGGTATCGTCGCGCGTGTGGATTGCGCTGGTCGCTCTGTGCGTCGCCAATGTCGTAGCGCACCTCATGGTGATGCCGAGCTTGCCTGCGCAGATTCCCACGCACTGGGGCGCGAACGGTGCCGTCGACGGTTGGGGTCCTAGCTGGATGGCCTCCGCGCTCGGCGTGCTGCCTCTGGCACTTCTCGCAATGTTCTGCGTGGTGCCGCGCATCGACCCCAAGGGCGAGGCGTATCGAACCTCGGGCAAGTTCTATCAGGGCTTCGTAATTGCCTTCACCTTGTTCATGTGCGCCATAAGCTGGCTGGGAGAGCTTACGGTCTGGGGCGTGGTGCCGGCGGTCGGTTCGGTTAACGTGCTGATTTCCGGTGTTGTCGGTTTGCTGTTCATCGGCGTAGGCAACTACTTGCCGCGTGTGAAGCAGAACTATACGCTCGGTATCAAGACACCCTGGGCGCTTGCCGATCCCGAGAACTGGCGCCGTACGCAGCGTTTTGGCGGCGCCTGCTTTATGGTGCTGGGTATTGGCCTGATTGTGATGGGCGTGGCAGGCAGCGTGCTTTCGAGTGAAGTCGTCGCCGCGGTGATTGCGGCTCTGGCGTTTGGTTCGGTTGGAGCCGTCTACGTCTACTCGTATCTGTTGTGGCGCAAATCGCAGCGAGCCGCTCGTTAAGGTTGCGGAAAACTAGCGTACGCAGTTCATAGTATGTTCTGGGGGACTTTTCCCAGGTAGTATTAGGGGGTGTGGGCAACCATGCCCCTTTTTCGTTACGTTTCAGAGCTGGTTTTTCCATTTCGTTT
This sequence comes from uncultured Collinsella sp., assembly GCA_900548265.1. Taxonomy (GTDB): domain Bacteria; phylum Actinomycetota; class Coriobacteriia; order Coriobacteriales; family Coriobacteriaceae; genus Collinsella. Next base: position 64,556 of record URKG01000004.1, on the reverse strand, counting down.
CCACTAAAGCGAAACAAGAATAGGGAAACAGCAGGTAGAAAGGATAAAACAGACAAATGGCGGAGTTTATCTACCAGATGTATCAGGCTCGCAAGGCCCATGGCGACAAGGTGATCCTTGACGACGTGACCCTGAGCTTCTACCCCGGTGCCAAGATCGGCGTCGTGGGCCCCAACGGTATGGGCAAGTCGACCCTGCTCAAGATCATGGCCGGCATCGAGGAGGTCTCCAACGGCGATGCCAGGCTCACTCCCGGCTACACCGTGGGCATCCTGCAGCAGGAGCCGCCGCTCGACGACGACAAGACCGTCATCGAGAACGTGCGCATGGCGTTTGGCGACATGATCGCCAAGGTCGATCGCTTCAACAAGATCGGCGAGGAGATGTGCGACCCGGACTGCGACATGGACGCCCTCATGGCCGAGATGGGCAAGCTCCAGGACGAGATCGACGCCGCTGACGGCTGGGATATCGATTCCAAGCTCGGCCAGGCCATGGACGCCCTGCAGCTGCCCGATTCTGACATGCCGGTTAATGTGCTTTCCGGCGGCGAGCGCCGTCGCGTGGCCCTGTGCAAGCTGCTGCTCGAGGCTCCCGACCTGCTGCTGCTCGACGAGCCTACGAACCACCTGGACGCCGAGTCGATCCTGTGGCTCGAGCACTTCCTGCACAACTACCAGGGCGCGGTGCTTGCCGTCACGCACGATCGCTACTTCTTGGATAACGTTGCCGAGTGGATCTGCGAGGTCGACCGCGGTCACCTTTATCCCTACAAGGGCAACTACTCCACGTATCTGGAGACCAAGGCCGCGCGTATCGAGGCACAAGGTAACCGCGATGCCAAGCTCGCCAAGCGCATGGAGGCCGAGCTCGAGTGGGTACGCAGCTCGCCCAAGGCTCGCCAGGCAAAGAACAAGGCCCGTCTGGCTCGCTACGAGGAGATGGAGGCCGAGGCCCGCGCAAGCCAGAAGCTCGACTGGACCGATATCCGCATTCCCGTTGGACCGCGTCTGGGCAACAAGGTGCTCGAGGCTCATCACCTGCACAAGGAGTTCGATGGCCGTGTGCTCATCGACGACCTATCGTTCACCCTGCCGCGTAACGGCATCGTGGGCGTCATCGGTCCCAACGGTGTGGGCAAGACTACGCTCTTCAAGACCATCGTGGGCCTGGAGCCGCTGACTTCGGGCGAGCTCGAGGTGGGCGAGACCGTCAAGATCTCCTATGTCGATCAGAACCGTTCTGGCATCGATCCCGATAAGAACCTGTGGGAGGTCGTCTCGGATGGCCTGGACCACATGATGGTCGGCGAGACCGAGGTCCCCAGCCGCGCGTACGTGGCGAGCTTTGGCTTTAAGGGCCAGGACCAGCAGAAGCGTGCTGGCGTACTCTCCGGTGGTGAGCGCAATCGTCTGAACCTGGCGCTCACGCTCAAGCAGGGCGGCAACCTGCTGCTCCTCGACGAGCCCACGAACGATCTCGACGTCGAGACGCTGTCCTCACTCGAGGCGGCGCTGCTCGAGTTCCCGGGCTGTTCGGTGGTCATTAGCCACGACCGTATGTTCCTGGACCGCGTCGCCACGCACATCCTGGCGTGGGAAGGCACCGACGAGAACCCGGGCAACTGGTATTGGTTTGAGGGCAACTTTGAGGCCTATCAGGTCAACCGTATCGAGCGCCTTGGCGAGGACGCAGCCCAGCCGCATCGTATTCACCGTAAGCTGACGCGCGACTAGATCGTTACGCGGTTTTCCAAACCGCGTAACTGCTCGACGCTGCGCGGGTCGCAAGCACCCCATCTTGCCGTTCAAACCGTCGCTCGCGTACCGAAGTACGCGTCGCTCCTCTTTCACGGCAACCTGGGGCACTTGCGGCCCGCTCGCTGTTGATCACGAAACATCGATGAATGCTAATATAAGCGGCTCAAATCCTGATTTGGATTTGAGCCGCTTGTCGTTACTGCTCGGGCTCTTCGACTTTGTCGATGGCCCAGGCGGCACCGAGGCCGCCAGTGGTGTTGCGGCGGATGCGCACGGCAACCTCGCGGCGCTCGCCGGCCTGCGTGTAGCGCAGGGGGAAGCTTGCGCGGTTTCGCGCGGCCTCGATGGTACCGCGCTCGCGGGCGATCCAGTAGTACTCGCCGACAATGCCGAGGGTATCGGCGCCGTAGGGGAGATAGGTCGACAGCTGGTGCAGAAGCGGGCCGGGGCAGAAGACCTCGGTTGCGAAATCGACGGGGAAGTCCTCGGGGATGGCGGGCGCTACGGGTGCGGGGGTTGGGGCCTCTGCGAGTACCGAAGCCGGTGCCGGTGCGGGAATTTGGTCGCAAGCAGAGGCGGGCACGGATTCGATGACGGGTGCGAACTCCAGCGTCGTCTTCGGCTTGATTGTGGAATCTGCGGGCTTCACGGTGACGGGCGCGTCTGCAGCTTCAGTTTCAACCTCAACCTGCGTCGCGCTCTCATTCTCGACGCTCGACTTTGCCTCGATGGGCGTGGATGCCATGGTGGTGATGCCGGCATTGGCATTCTCGGGGTCATAGACGACCGTGAGCGAGATGGCGGGCTGCGGCGTCTCGGGCTCCGGCGCCGACTCGGTAGCGTCTTGATCTGCGGGCTCGTCGGACTGATCGTCCTCGGCCTCGTCGCCAAAGACATCGCTGTTTTGGAACGCAGACGGCTCGGGTTGGTCAGCGGCTTCTTCGGTTGTCGACTTGGGCGCTTCGTTGAGCTCCGTAGTGGCTTCCTGCTCTGATATGACTTCGGGATCGGTCGTGGCGGCGATTTCGGTTTCGGCTTCTGCTGTTACCTCAATAGCGACTTCGATCTCTGCCTCGGGCTCGGGTTCCGGCGCGGCTTCAACCATGGCTTCGGGCTCGGGACGCTTAACGTGCTTGGGGCGCACGGCCTTGAGGTCCTTCTCACCGCGTTTCTTCTTTTTGTAGGACTGCTTAGCGCCCTTGGCTGCCTTGGGCTTGTCTTCGCCCTTGGCAAGGGCGGTATCCCAGGCATCGTTGGCGATGACGGTGGCATACAGGCGACCGCCCTTAAAGACGGTCAGCTTAATGCAGTCGTCGAGCTCCTCGAGCAGCTCGCGCGTGGACTCGAAGCCCAGGTCATAAGCGGCCATGTCACCAGCGGCGAGTGCCTCCTCGACCTGCGTCATAAACGTTTGCTTGCCGCATCCAATCGCATCGCGCAGCAGGCGATACAGATAGATGTGGTTGCCCAGCGAAAGCGTGGGCCTAACTATTGTCTTGCTCATGGCAAATCTCCTCTTTACACATGTAAAGCATCTTACCATCGCATGGCGTTCGCCATGGCGGCGCCCAAGGCAAACGGGCGCGAACCGCTTTCGATTCGCGCCCGTTGTACAGGTCGGTTATCTATGAGAGGCAAATGTGCTTAGTTGCCCGATGCCGTGCCTTGGCTCGAGTTGTCAGATGCCGTGCCGGACGCGGTTCCGCTCGAGCTGTTGGTGTTGCTACTGTCTGCTGAGCCCGTTCCCGACGTGGTGTCGCTCGTCTGGCCGCCCGTGCTTGGCTGTGAACCGTCAGTCGTTTGGCTTGAGTCGGTCGTGCCGGACGGCGTGCCACTGTTGGCCGTAGAGGAATCGGTGCCCTGCGATTGGTTTTGGGTGTTCGAGGACGAATCGGTAGAGGTAGAACTGTCTTGCGTGCCGTCCGCCTGTGCCTGCTGATCTTGCGACTGGGTGTCGCCATTTGCATCGCTCTCGGTCGTGCGCGACGACAGGATTGGCTCGGGACGCTCGCCCAGACCCTCACCAGCAGTGGTGATAAGGATGGCGCCAGCGCAGGCGATGACTGCGACGATGGCGATGGCGATCGAGAAGACGATGACCTTCTTTTGCGTCTGGCTGCGCTCTGCCGCGGCCTTGGCACGTAGGCTGTTAGGGGCGACGCGCGCCGTGGTCGCGCGTCCCGCAACCTGGCGCATTTCCTGCGTGGTCGCGGCGCCACCTAGGTGCTCCTCGACATCGGGCTCAACGGGCTCGTAGGCGCCGGCAGGGTAGTCGACAGCGGCATGCGTGCCCTTGATTGCTTCGGCGCTGGCAGAGATAAAGTGGCGGTAGACCTGCGAGGACACAACGGTGATGACCGAGCTCACGGCGGCACCAATTACTGAACCAGCGATACCAATCTTGGAGGCAAGCGCGACGCTCGTGGCAGCAGCTGCGGCGCCGGCGATGATCTGGGGAATGGAAATGTCATCGAACAGGCCCTTTTTGGGCGCGATGGCCATGGTCTGTCCGATGGAATGGTTCTCGTGCACGCCGTTGTTGAGCGATGCCGGCGTCATGACGCGCGTGCGCGGCGCGTCGGTGTACTTGGTTGTCATACGGGGTCCTCCCGGTGTAAATCTGCTTCGTTTCGTGTAGCCATCAGGGTACCCACCAGATGTGAATCGTACGTGACATTTAACAGATACCATCAACTCATCAATTGCTCACCAAGTTGGTGGGATGCGGTTCCACCCGGCGGTTGAACTACAATAGGGCTTGCTAATTGTGTTGAATAGCGTTTACGCACGGGAGCATTCTTATGAATCTTCACCTTTCTCAGTCTGATGGCTTTTTGCGTGTGGCGGCGGCGTCGCCGCAGATTCGCGTGGCCGATGTCGAGGGCAATGCCGAGGTTGCGCTGGCGGCTGTTCGCGATGCTGCCGGGCGTGGCGTTCGCGCGTTGGTGTTGCCCGAGCTTAATCTGACTGGCTATACCGCGGCCGATCTGTTCCATAATCGCACACTGCTGCATGCCTGCGAGGCTGCTCTGGTGCATATCCTCGATGAAACCCGTGAGCTGCCGATCGTCTTTACCATCGGTCTTCCCGTTGCGGTTGCCGAGAATATCTACAACTGTGCCGCCGTGTGCTGCGCGGGCGAGCTTTTGGGCCTCACGGCCAAGAAGTATCTGCCCAACTATGGCGAGTTCTACGAGCGCCGCTGGTTTGCTCCGGCGCCCGCAGATCCTGTGTGGGTCGAGTTTGCCGGTCAGGGTCCGGTTCCGCTGGGTTCGGGGCTTGTCTACCGCTGCTGTGATGAAGGTGCCGAGGATATGGTGCTGGGCGTTGAGATCTGCGAGGACCTGTGGGTGCCGGCGCCCCCTTCGACCGAGATGGCGCTTGCCGGTGCGACGGTGATTCTCAACCCGTCGGCTTCGGACGAGATTATCGGTAAGGCGGATTACCGCCGCAGTCTCATTTCCAACCAGAGCGCGCGCCTGTACTGCGCCTATGCCTACGCGGACGCGAGCGAGGGCGAGTCCACGACCGACATGGTCTTTGCGGGCGAGAACCTTATCTACGAAAATGGCTCCAAGCTCGCCGCGACCAAACTGCTTACCTGCGATATGGCCATCGCCGACGTTGACCTTGACCGTCTGGTTGCCGAGCGCCGTCGCTCGACGACGTGGGCGCGCACCGACGATGCGCCGGAGGCCACGACCGTTGAGTTTTCGTTTGAGGGCGTACTGGCCGAAGAACCTGTCCTGCGCGATGCCTGCGATATCGACCGCGTTTTCCCGCGCGCGCCCTTTGTGCCGGCCGACCATGGCGACTTGGCCGAGCGCTGCGAGACGATCCTCAATCTACAGACCGCGGGCCTCAAGACCCGCCTTGCCCATACGGGCACCAAGGCGGCCGTCATCGGCCTTTCGGGCGGTCTCGATTCCACGCTGGCGCTGCTTGTGACCGTGCGTGCCTTCGATGCACTGGGGCTGCCGCGCACTGGTATCACAGCCGTGTCCATGCCCGGCTTCGGCACGACGCATCGCACCAAGTCGAATGCCGAGTCGCTCGCTCGCGACCTGGGTGTGAGCTTCCGCGAGGTTTCGATCCACGCGGCTGTGGAGCAGCACTTTAAGGATATCGAGCATGATCCGGCCGTGCAGGACGTGACCTACGAGAACAGCCAGGCGCGCGAGCGTACGCAGATTCTGATGGATCTGGCCAACCAGGCCGGCGGTTTTGTCATTGGCACGGGCGACCTGTCGGAGCTGGCGCTCGGCTGGGCTACCTATAACGGCGACCACATGAGCATGTACGCCGTCAACGCGAGCGTGCCCAAGACGCTTGTGCGCCATCTGGTACGCTATGCCGCCGATGTCTTTGGCGGGCGCATTGCCGAGGTCTTGCTCGATATCCTCGATACGCCGGTGTCCCCCGAGCTTCTGCCGCCCACGGGCGACGGCGAGATTGCGCAGAAGACCGAGGATTTGGTGGGCCCGTACGAGTTGCACGACTACTTCCTCTACTACCTGCTGCGTTTTGGCTTTGAGCCGGGCAAGATCTACCGCATGGCGCTCAAGAGCTTCGAGGGCGTCTACGACGCCAAGACCGTCCACACGTGGCTACGTACGTTCTACCGTCGCTTCTTTGCCCAGCAGTTTAAGCGCAGCTGCCTGCCCGATGGTCCCAAGGTGGGCTCGGTGACGCTCAGCCCGCGCGGCGATTGGCGTATGCCGAGTGACGCTAGCTCGCGTCTGTGGCTTGCGCAGATCGACGCGCTCAATCCAGTTGACTAAGGTTGGCTAAATTGAACCAATGCGGGGGTTGCAAGCGTTACACTTTTGCAATCTGATGGCCCGTATCGCGCGGCGCTCTTGTCGGAGCGCCGCGTTTTTCATATCGAAAGGTGACACCATGCAGGCATCGCAGCGTCTCGACCGCTTTGGCGCGGAGGTCTTCGCCTCGCTCAACAACAAGCTTCTCGCGCTGAAGGCTCAGGGCAAGACCATTTACAACATGAGCGTGGGCACGCCCGACTTTAAGCCGTACGACCACGTGGTCGAGGCGCTCACGCAGGCAGCCCAAGATCCCGAGATGTGGAAGTATGCCCTGCGCGACCTGCCCGAACTCAAGCAAGCCGTGTGCGATTACTATGAGCGTCGCTTTGGCGTTTCGGGCATTACGCCGTCTATGGTGCAGTCGTGCAACGGCACGCAGGAGGGCGTGGGCCATTTGGGCCTGGCCCTGCTCGATCCGGGTGACACCATTCTGGTTCCCGATCCGTGCTACCCGGTCTTTGAGGCGGGTGCCAAGATCGCCGATGCCAAGCTCGAATACTATCCGCTGGTTGCCGAGCATAATTACCTGCCCTATGTGGCGGGTATCGATCCCGAGGTGGCCGATCGTGCCAAGTATATGATCGTGTCGCTGCCCGCGAACCCGGTCGGCTCGGTGGGCACGCCCGAGATCTACGAGGAGATCATCACTTTCGCCCGCGAGCACGACCTGCTCATCGTTCACGACAACGCATACTCCGACATCGTGTTCGACGGCGAGCCGGGTGGCAGCTTCCTGCAGTACCCTGGCGCGCTCGAGGTGGGCGTGGAGTTCTTCTCGCTCTCTAAGTCGTTTAACGTCACCGGTGCCCGCATCGGCTTTTTGGTCGGTCGCGAGGATGTGGTCTCGGCCTTTGCCAAGCTGCGCAGCCAGATTGACTTTGGTATGTTTTTCCCGATCCAGAAGGCTGCTATCGCCTGCCTGAACGGTCCGCGCGATGAGGTCGAGGCGCAGCGTCTGAAGTACCAGGAGCGCCGCGATGCCCTGTGCGACGGTCTTGAGGGCCTGGGCTGGGAGCGACCCAACGCGCATGGCTCTATGTTTGTGTGGGCCAAGCTTCCCGGTGGTCGCACCGATTCTATGGCGTTTTGCGAGGAGCTTATGGAGAAGGCCGGCGTTGTGGTGACGCCGGGCGCGAGCTTTGGCCCTTCGGGCGAGGGGCACGTGCGTATGGCGCTGGTCCTGCCGCCCGATCAGATCGCTTTGGCTGTCGAGGCCATTCGCGAGGCGGGCTTGTATTAGAAACCTATTTCGACTCGTCAATAGCTCGAAACCGATTTCGTGCAGTTATTTTACGAATACTGCAAACAATTTCGGTAAACGGTCGATTTTTGGCTGCGAATAGGAGCATAATCAAAGTCCCGATTGGATGTATTGGGATTACGGCAAGCCGCTCGGGTCGTTCCCGGGCGGCTTGTTTGTGGAGAGAGATGGGAGTTTCTAATGGTTAACGAGAAGAAGGTCGCTATTGTCGGCTGCGGTTTCGTCGGTTCGTCTTCGGCGTTCGCACTGATGCAGAGTGGTCTGTTCTCCGAGATGGTCCTCATCGACGTGGACAAGAACCGTGCCGAGGGTGAGGCCCTGGATATCGCGCACGGCATGACGTTTGCCGAGCCGATGAAGATCTACGCCGGCGATTATTCCGATGTCGCCGACGCCGCCATGATCGTCGTCACTGCTGGCGCTGCCCAGAAGCCCGGTGAGACCCGCCTGGACCTGGTCAACAAGAACGTCAGCATCTTTAAGTCCATTATCCCCGAGATTAAGAAGTCCGGCTTCGACGGCATTCTGCTAATCGTCTCCAACCCGGTCGATGTCCTGACCTACGCCGCCATCAAGATGTCCGGCCTGCCCGAGGGCCACGTCATCGGTTCCGGTACCGTGCTCGACACCGGCCGCCTGCAGCAGATGCTTGGTGCCCACGTCGAGGTTGACCCGCGCGATGTCCAGGCCTATGTCATGGGCGAGCACGGCGACTCCGAGTTTGTCGCTTGGTCCAGCGCTCAGGTTGCCGGCGTTCCGCTGAACACTTTCTGTGAGCTTCACGGCCACTTGGAGCATGAGGCTGCCGAGAAGCGCATCGCCGAGGACGTCAAGAACTCCGCCTACACCATCATCGAGAAGAAGCACGCCACCTACTATGGCGTCGCCATGGCCGTCAAGCGCATCTGCACCGCCGTCATGCGCGATGAGCAGACCGTTCTGCCCGTCTCTTCGCTCATGGTGGGCGAGTATGGCCTGTCCGATCTTGCCATCTCCATGCCGACCGTCGTTGGCCGCGACGGCGTTGTCTGCCGCGTCCCCGTGCCGCTGAACGACGACGAGCAGCATGAGCTCACCGTCTCCGCCAAGGCCCTCAAGGACATCATCGACAGCGTCGATTTCTCCTGCTAAATCAAGCTCGCTAGAGCGAAAAGCTACAATGAAGGCGTCCGGGCCCACACGGTCCGGGCGCCTTTTTGGTGCAAAGTAACCTGACCCCAATGCACCATCCCAATGCACCATAGTTGATGGGAGGGCCATGTCGGATTCGCCTAATTTTTTGACCTATGCCCAGACAGCGTTTGATCCGTTTGAGGAGCGGCCGTTCTGCGCGGTGGATAGCCTCGTCTTTGCGTGGTTGTCCTATTTGCGTTTGCCGGGTGATATGGCGGAGCTGACGAACTGGCAGGGCCTAGACGTACGCGAGCTGCTGCGTGCCGAGTGCTACCGGGACATGATTGACGACTTGTGGGACCCGGAGGGGAGCAGGGCCTTGTTGGAGGCCGTGGCAGCAAGTCCTCGCTACCGTGGCGTGCACGTTTGCGGCTATCGTGCTGTGAGCGATATGGTGGCGACGGAGCAGTTCGCAGCCATGGCGTTCCGGTTTCCGGCGGGGTTTAGTTATCTTTCCTTACGGGGGACCGATAGTACGATTGTGGGCTGGAAAGAAGACTTTAACATGGCGTTCCGGTGTCTTGTGCCGGCCCAGGAATCCGCGGCACGTTATGTGGACGAGGCGGCGGATGCGATTGGCGGGCCGCTTTTGTGCGGGGGTCATTCCAAGGGTGGAAACCTTGCGGTGTACGGTGCAGCGATGTGCTCCGATGTTGCCCGTGAACGAATCGAACGGGCGTATTCCCATGATGGCCCGGGCTTCGTCGAGGAGTTTCTGAACGGCGACGCCTTTGCCGATCTTTCCGGTCGAATCGACAAGACGCTACCTCGGTCGTCGATCTTTGGCATGATGTTCGAGACACAGGAGGACTATGCCATCGTTGAGAGCACCGAGTTCAGCCTGCTGCAGCACAATCCCTTTAGCTGGGTGGTTGATGGTCACGACTTCGTGTACTGTGAGCGCCTGTCTGCCGGTGCTCGATACGTTGATGGTTCCATTCGTGAGATGCTGCTTGCAGTGTCGCCTAGCGAACGCGAGCGTTTTGTAGATGCGTTGTTCTCCGTGTTTGAGGCTACGGGTGCTGAGCGGTTTGCGGATATCGCTGGGAATCTGCGCGAGAGCCTACCCGTGATGCTCCAGGCAGCGCAAGGCTTTGACAAGGATACGCGACGCTTTGTCTCGCAGACCATCGTTGCGATTCTTAAGTGTGCGCTGCTGCCCAAACGACCCCAGATTGACGTGCCCGCTGCCGGCAAGAGTTTGGCAGAACAGCTCGAGGCTTGGCAGTCCGAGCTCCTGCGCTAACCATTGGTGCAAGCAACCTGTCCCCGATGCACCAATCTTCGAAGCGCCTGGGGCGGGCTCGACCGCTATACTGATTCGTGCCGAAATCGATCTAGAACGGAATGCCGTATATGAAAATCAATCACGCGATTCTGCATATCCTGGACTTTGACTCTGCCGTCAACGTCATGAGCCAGCGCGAGTTGGATATCGAAAGCCGTACTGTCCGCAACTTCGTGACCACACATCTGCGTCGCGCGCGCACTTCGGCCGATAACAAGCGTGCCACGTTTGCCGAGAACTCCGCATTCGGCGGCGAGCTCAAGAGCTATTTCTTTGGTGAGCGTGAGTTCGTGGACCTGTCGCAGCAGATTGCGGAGTTCATCTCTTCCGAACTCACCAAGGCCGAGAAAGCTGAGTCCACCGACGTGCTCGTGGCTGATTTTGACGACGATGAGGATGCCCGCTGGTTTGCCGTGATGCTGCTGGGCTCCAAGCAGGCCTTTATGCACGAAGTGGGCCGCGAGGAAGGGGAGGTGCGCAACGACATCGCGCGCCACTACGCCATTCTGCCGAACCCCTCGCAAAAGGTGCCGAGCTATGCCATCGTGCGCGCGAGCACCATGGAGATCGGCTATGTGGACAAGAAGCGCAAGATCGCCGGCGAGGACCGCATGCTTATCCCCGATGGCCTGCTTCAGTGCGACACGGGTGTATCGGGCAAGGAGGTCATCGACACCGTGACGCGTGTGGTCGAGGAAGTCGCCGAGGAGCACGGTGCCAACACGGCTGTAGCGCTCGCTAAGGTCAAAGCCGCCGTTGCCGAGAAGGTTGAGGATGACGAGGAGCTGCCGCCTTGGGATATCGTCGATGAGGTCTTTGAGGACGAGCCGGTTATCAAGGAGAGCGTGCGTGCGGCACTGACCGAGGAGAAGGTGCCCGAGCGCGTGCCCGTGGAGCGCAAGCAGGTCGAGCGCGCGGCCGTGCGCAATCACAAGATCCGTACCGACACGGGTATCGAGATCAGCTTCCCGGCCGAGATGGGTTCGAACTCCGAGTACATTGAGTTCGTCAACGAGCCCAACGGCCTCATCTCTATCGAGCTCAAAAACATCGGCAGCATCGAGAATCGATAAGTTGTGTTACGCCTACAGCGGGAAAGCAAAGGCCGGAGCCCTGGATGGGGTTTCGGCCTTTGTTGCTTGGGGCTGAATTACGTTGCAGGTTGAGCATACGTCAGCGAAAACGACCCAGAGCGAGCAAGGTGACGTGAAAGAGGAGGGCATTGACCTTCTGGTCATGCCCGACAATTGAACGTCAGATTGCCGCTCTGGGTCGTTTGCAGCGTCGACTAGTTACGCGGTTTAGTAAAACCGCGTAACCCTACAGCTGACGTAAGCCCTCTTCCAGGCCGGTCTTGCTGTCGGTCTTCTCATCGCGCATCTTGATGACGCGGGCGGGGACACCGGCCACGACGGCGCCGGCGGGGACGTCCTCGACGCACACGGCACCGGCAGCCACGACGGCGCCCTTGCCCACGCGCACGCCCTCCAGGACCACGGCGTTGGCGCCGATCATGACATCGTCCTCGATGATGACGGGCGTGGCGCTGGCGGGCTCAACGACGCCTGCCAGTACGGTGCCGGCGCCGATGTGGCAGTTCTTGCCCACGGTTGCGCGGCCGCCCAGGACGGCGCCCATATCAATCATAGAGCCTTCGCCAATGACGGAGCCGATGTTGATGATGGCGCCCATCATGATGACGGCGCGGTCGCCGATCTCGACGCGGTCGCGGATGATCGCGCCCGGCTCGATGCGGGCGTTGATGCCCTTAAGGTCGAGCATGGGCACGGCAGAGTTGCGGCAGTCATTCTCGACATCGTAGTAGTCGATGGAGTCGGCATTGGCATCGAGGATGGCCTTGAGCTCATCCCAGTCGCCAAAGACGGTCTTGCCGCGACGGCCACCGTAGACATGTGCGTCGCCCCAGGCAACCTTCATGCCGGGCTTCTCGCGCACGTACAGCTTAACAGGCGTCTTCTTGGGCGCGGTGGCGATGTAGTTGATAATTTCCTGTGCATCCATCTCGGCTGCGTTACTCATATGCTGTTTCTCCTTTGCGTGGATACGGTTGATACCTGGTTAGGCAAACATGACCTGATCGAAGGTGTAGAAGCCGGGGTCGCGGGTGACGAGCTTCTGGGCGGCAGCCAGGGCGCCGTTGACGAAGATCTGGCGGCTCGTGGCGCGGTGGGTGAGCGTGACCTCCTCGTCCTGGCCAAAGAAGCTCACCTCGTGCACGCCGGCGACGGTGCCGCCGCGCAGCGAGTGCATACCGATTTCCTTGGGATCGCGAGCGCCGCACATGCCCTCGCGTCCGTAGACGGGGTGGTAGCCTGCCTCGGGTTCGGCCTCGACTACGGCGTCGAGCAGCAGCTTGGCGGTGCCGCTGGGGGCGTCGACCTTTTGATTGTGGTGCGTCTCGACAATCTCGCAGTCAAAGCCGGGCAGCTCGCGCGTGGCCTGGGCCACTAGATGACGCAGGGCTGCGATGCCGATGGAGTAATTGCCCGAGTGCATAACGCGGGTGTTCTGGCCCAGCTCACGCAGACGGTCCATCTGCTCGGGCGTATAGCCCGTGGTGCCCGAGACCAACGCGGCACCCGTGCGCTCGACATAGGCGACGACGGCATCGAAGGTCACGACGTTCGAGAAGTCGATGATAACGTCGGCCGCCGGGGCGCTCTCGAGCTCGGACAGATCAAAACCGATCTGGGCGACGATATCAAAAACGGGCTGCCCGCCGGCGTCGACAACGCCCTCGGCGGTGGTGCGGATGAGCGAGCCCATGCGGCCCGTTCCCATAATGACGGTCTTAATCAAGCAGACCAGCTCCCTTCAGAGCATCGGTAAGTGCGGCTCGCGTGTCGTCTGCCATGGGGCACAGCGGCATACGGCAGTTTGCCTCGATCATGCCCATCTGGGCGAGCGCTTCCTTGACGGGGATGGGGTTGACCTCGCTAAAGAGGGCATTGATGAGCGGCTGGCCGGCAATCTGGATATCGCGGGCGCGTGCCACGTCACCGTCCAGATAGGCGCGGCACATGTCGTGCACGAGCTGCGGCTGAACGTCTGCCCACACGCTGATGGTGCCCGAGGCGCCCAGGCTCATGAGCGGTACGGTAAGCGCGTCCTCGCCCGAGTACATGCGGAAGTCGTCTGACAGCAGGTGGGCGATCTTGGCCGCGTAGGCGACGTTGCCCGAGGCCTCCTTAATACCCATGATGTTGGGGTGCGCGGCCAGGCGTTCTACGTTGCGCTCGCTGATGCCGCAGCCACAGCGGCCGGGGATGTTGTACAGGATGCAGGGGATGTCCACGGCATCGGCGACGGTCTTAAAGTGCTGGTAGATACCCTCTTCGTTGGACTTGTTGTAGTAGGGGGTAATGAGCAGCAGGCCGTCGGCTCCCAAGCCCTGGTAAGTAAGCGACTTGGTGAGCATGGTCTGCGTGGAGTTGGAGCCCGAGCCGGCGATGACGGGGACGCGTCCTGCAACATGCTTGACCACGGCGGCGACGACGGAGTTGTCCTCGTCGTCGGTCATCGTGGCACTCTCTCCGGTGGTACCCAGGGTGAGGATGGCGTCAGTGCCATTTTGCAGGTGGAAATCGATAAGGCGCTCGAGCGCGTCAAAGTCGACACTGCCGTCCTTTTTAAACGGCGTGACAAGGGCGACGATTGAGCCCTCGAGATTGCGGATATCCATGTTCTTCTCCTTCGCTTCCGCGATCTGGACGCGTTTGTTCCATTGAGCAGCGACTGCTAGGCGCTCGTCCTGAGCGCGACGGCGTGCGCTTTCGGCGCGCGATTTGGCCAACAGCTCGCGACCGCACGGCAGCACGTCGAGCGTGGCAAAGTAATCGCCCGGGCGCTCGGCGCGTCGGATGAGGTCGGCCGAGCCATCGGGGCGCAGCAGGACCTCGGCGGAGCGCAGGCGGCCGTTGTAGTTGTAGCCCATGGAGTAGCCATGGGCACCGGTATCGTGGATTACAAGCAGGTCACCCATGTCGATATGCGGTAGCTCGCGATCGATAGCGAACTTGTCGTTGTTCTCGCATAGATTGCCCGTGATGTCATAGGTGTTCGTGACGGGCGCTGTGGCCTTGTCGGCGCCACCCGGCTGACCCATCACCGTAATGTGGTGGTAGGCGCCATACATGGCAGGACGAATCAAATCGACGGCACTTGCATCGACACCGATATAGTCCTTGTAGATCTGCTTCTCGTGGATGGCTTTGGTGACCAGGCAGCCGTAGGGGCCCATCATAAAGCGGCCCATCTCGGTGCAGATGGCCACATCGCCCATGCCGGCGGGAATCAGAATCTCGTCGTATGCCGCGTGCACTCCCTCGCCGATGGCGTGAATGTCGTTGGCCTGCTGCTCGGGCAGGTAGGGGATGCCGACTCCGCCGGATAGATTGATGAAGGCGACGTGTGCGCCGGTCTCGCGCTCCAAGCGCACGGCGAGCTCAAAGAGGATGCGCGCGAGCTTGGGGTAGTAGTCGTTAGTGACGGTGTTACTGGCAAGGAAGGCATGGATGCCAAAATTCTCGGCGCCCTTGGCCTCGAGCATGCGGAACGCCTCGAAGAGTTGCTCGGTGGTCATGCCGTACTTGGAGTCGCCGGGGTTATCCATGATGCCGTTGGAGAGTTGGAACAGGCCGCCTGGATTAAAGCGGCAGCTGACCGTTTTGGGGATGGGCCCCGCAACACGCTCAAAGAACTCGATGTGGCTGATGTCGTCAAAGTTGACGATGGCACCCAGCTTGTTGGCGAGCTCAAAGTCGGCAGCCGGCGTGTCGTTGGAAGAGAACATGATGTCGTGTCCCGTGATGCCCAGCGAGCGGGCGATCATGAGCTCGGTATAGCTCGAGCAATCGCAGCCGCAGCCGTATTCGTTGAGAATGGAGATGAGCGCCGGGTTGGGGTTGGCCTTGACGGCAAAGTATTCCTTAAAGCCCGGGTTCCATGCAAAGGCGTCACGCACTTCTTGCATGTTGCGGCGGATGCCTGCCTCGTCGTATAGATGAAACGGCGTGGGGAACTGCTCGACGATATGCTCGAGTGTCTCCTTGTCCACAAACGGCTGCTTGGCCGCATATGCCTCGTTGGGGGTCAATGCCATGTCCCGTAAACCTCGCTATCCAGACGGCGCCATCTGCGCATCGAATCCGCATAGCGTGGACCCAATGTCCGGATAGCGCTCCCGCATTGCTGCAGACAGTCCTGCGGGTGTTTCCCGCAGACCCACCAGGTTGTTCGTGCCCGAAAAACCCAGTTCGGCGGGTTTCGCCTCCCCACGGGGTCAAAGCCTGCCGGCTCGCCCGCGGTTCTTCGTGCCCGCGCCTCTATCAAGTGGTAAAGACCCTATCACGTTGCACTTTACCAAACAAGAGTATTTGTATATAACGTTTAAAAAATGCAGCAATATGCTGGAAACATGTGTGCCACAATCCTGTATCACAATAAGTTGCAACAGATGTGCCTTACGAAGGGATTCTCTATGACCGAGCTCCAAGAACTCCGTCGCTATCGCCGCGATCTCCATCGCATTCCGGAGCTCGATTTCGATCTTCCGCAAACCATTGCCTATATCGAGGGCGTGTTGGCACCGCTCGCTTGCGAGGTGACCCATCCGTGCCCCAGCAGCGTCTGCGCTTTCTTCGACGCCGGCGTTGGTGCCGCGCATGCCACAGCGATTCGCGCCGATATGGATGCGCTGCCCATCGCGGAGGCGACGGGAGCGGCCTTTGCCTCGACCCATCCCGGCAAGATGCACGCTTGCGGACATGATGGACACATGGCCATGGCACTTGCCGCCGCGACGTATGTCGACCGTACGATTCGCGAGCAGCCGGGCGTCATTAGGCGCAACGTTCTCTTTGTGTTCCAGCCGGCCGAGGAAACGACCGGTGGTGCCAAGACGGTATGTGAGAGCGGTGTGTTCGAATGCTACGGGGTCGACCGCATTTTTGGCTTCCATGTGTGGCCCGATCTGCCCGCCGGCACGTTGGCGAGCTGTTCCGGCCCGCTGCTGGCGCGTTCGAGTGAGACACACATTCATATTCACGGGACGAGCATCCATATCGCTAAGACCTATGGCGTTCCGGTCGAGGAGTCGCACGATGCGGCGCTGGCGGCTGCCAAGTTCTTGGTTGCCGAGCGCGAACTGATGGACGAGCTGGGCACCGACGAGCCCTGTATCGGCAAGTTTGGTCTGCTGCAGGCCGGTACCGTCTGCAATGCGGTGGCGGGGGAGGCCCATGTTGCCGGCAGCCTGCGTGTGTTTACGGACGACATGTTCGACCGGGCGCGCGAAGGCGTGCGCCGCGTGCTGGACGATGCCTGTGCCGCAACGGGCTGCACGTATGATCTCGACTTTGCCGAGGGCTATCCGCCGGTCGACAACGACCCCGAGTTGTTTGCCAGCGTCGCGCCTGCCTTGCCCGGGCTGCAGCTCGTGGACGAGCCGCTGCTAATCGCCGAGGATTTCGCGTTCTATCAGCGCCATCTGCCGGGCGTGTTCTTCTTGCTAGGCACGGGCGTGCCAGAGGACCAAGACAACCCGAGTGATTCGGATGGCTGCCCCGCCTATGCCACAAGCGCTCTGCATACCGATAGCATGCTCTTCGACGAGGAAATCCTACTCAAAGGCCTCGATGTCTATAAACGATTGCTTTTGCTTGACTAAGGCGCGAAGGACAATTTGTTCTAGAAAACACGAACAAACGTACGATATAATAGAGATGTAAGTCTATAGAAACGTTTGACGTTACTAACGTAAGGCGATACTATGATTGCATCGTATAAAGATGAGGATACCGAACGCTTTGCCATGGGTGTGCGGGTCAGGAGGTTCGTGCCCTTTGAGCGTGTTGCGTTGAGGAAGATTCGCCAACTGCAGGTTTGCGCTTCGCTTGATGATCTTCGCGTTCCACCGGGCAACCGCCTGGAAGCTTTGAAGGGCGATCGTGCCGGTCAATATAGCATCCGTGTTAACGAGCGCTATCGGGTCTGTTTTGAGTGGAGACAGGAGATGGCTTGGAATGTCGAAATCGTCGATTATCACAAGTGATGAGACTTCGGCCGATTTGCTGTCGCCGGTGACTCCTGGTGAGCTTCTCAAAGAGGAGTTTCTTGTTCCCATGGGCATTTCTCAATATCGCCTTGCGAAAGAGACTGGGATTCCGGCTCAGCGTATCGGGCAGATTGTCTTGGGAAAACGTCGCGTGACGGCCGACACCGACCTCCGTCTTTGCCGTTATTTTGGCCTGACGGATGGTTATTGGCTGCGCGCTCAGGTGGCGTTTGACCTTGAGGCCGAGAAAAGGCGGATTGAACCGGAACTCGACAAGATCGTTCCTGTTCAGCAGGCTATCGCACTGTAGTGCTCAAAGATGATGGGGGTGGCGCGGCGATGAGGCGACGCCGACAGTCTGCCGTATATAGTCCGGGTGGATGCGGGTGCGGTTTGCTGCTGCTTCCGGTCATCGCTGTGGGCATTGGCGTGATGTTTGTGCTTGCTGGGCTGGCTACGGCGGCACTCGTACTGTTTATCACTGCTATCGGCGTGACGATTTGGCTTTATCGCAGTCGTGAGCAGCGCCGCGCCGACGGTAAGACCAATGTAGGATGGATTGCCTTTTTGGTCATCGCCTACCTGCTGAGCATCAGCTATCTGGCCTTCTTTATCCTGTTGCTTGTGAGCACCTTTACCGGGGAATCCGTCACGGTGGGTTGATGCACTGCCAGCAGACGGTCGCGCGCAGTGCGTTTGCTCGGCGTTTGGATAACTGCATTGGCCGTTTACCGCAGCCTTAGCTCTCAGCTAATGAATTCAAGTTCAATCCTTCCTACGATGTGCTGTGTGCCGGCACGGTAGCCGGATCGTAGGAAGGATGAATAATGGCAAAAGAGGGAAAGAAGCCGATCGGCAAGATTGTCCTAGGCATCATCGTGGTGCTGGTTATTGTCGGTGCCGTGGGCTCTATGGGTGGCAATTCAACCGATTCGTCTGCGAGCGATTCGGCAAAACCTGCCGAGACGACACGGCAGGCTGAGGAGCAAAAAGAACCGCAAGAACCGTATACCATTGCTGACGAGGCTGAAGACACTTCCAATCAGTTTACCTATAAGATCACGGGCACGCTGACCAATAACACGGATAAGGAAAAGAGCTACATTCAGATTGAATATGTTCTGTATGATGCCGATGGCAACCAGGTTGGAACGGCTCTTGCAAACACCAATCATCTGAAGGCGGGCGGCTCCTGGAAGTTCGAGGCGCTGGGTACGGTGTCTCCCGACCAGGTTGCTAGCTGGGAGCGTTCGGACGTAAGCGGTTTCTAGCATGTTGCATGCACTGGGGGAGGTGAAGTCGTATGCCCGATAAAAAGCTGACTGACGAGTTACTCAATGAGCTTCTCGACGCGCCAAACATCGATGGCTATATCAAAGAACACGACTTTGCCACCCCGTCGCTTTCGAACTACCTGAAGCAGCTACTGCAGGAAAAGGGCTTGGAGCGCTCGCGCGTGGTTCGTATGGCCGATCTCAATGAGACCTTTGGCTATCAGATCTTTACCGGCGCGCGTCATCCGAGTCGCAATAAGGTGCTGCAGATTGCCTTTGCGATGGCGCTGACGCTCAAAGAGACCAACCGTGCGCTGACGGCTGCCGGGGTAAGCGTCCTTAACTGCAAGGACCGCCGCGATGCGATTATCATCTTTTGCATCGATCGCGGGTGCAGCCTCCAAAAGGTCAACGAGGAGCTGTATCGCTTTGGCGAGGAGACGGTGAGTTAGCGGCTGATATCTGAGCCGGCGGAGCTGCCGAACAACGATGCAAACGAACGGGGCGCGGATGCCATGAGGTGTCTGCGCCCTGCGCTATGATGGAGCCTATGGATACTCAGACCCCAACATATTCCGATGACGAGCTGACCGCAGCGCTTGCCGAGCACCTGGCGTCGCTCGATCGCGACGACAGCTATCGCGTGGAGCGAGTACTTAAGCGCTCGTCCGTTGAAACAACCGAGCTCGTGTACTTTGAAGGAACCGGCGGTGGTTCGCTCGGTCCCTTTGTTCGTAAACGCATCGATGCTTCGGCTCAAATCGGCGGGGCATACGAGCGTCTGTTTGCCGCTCAGCGGGCAGGCAGGCGTTTTGAGCACCTGCCCAGAATCGTCGATTGTCGTCGTGTGGGCGACGAGCTCAACGTGGTTATGGAATACATCGAAGGGGAGACGCTCGGGGCGCTGGTGTACCGTCTGGGAGCCACCCCCGATTATGCGCATGAATTGTATCCTGTCCTTTGCGACGCCGTGGGCGAGCTCCATGCCGGTTTTGCAATGGCGGGGGAGACGTCGGCGCCGGTGATCCATCGTGACCTCAAGCCGTCGAATATCATCGTGACAGGTGCCAACTATACGCCTGATGACGGCCTGACATTTTCATCGCTGGTGATTATCGACCTGGGGATCGCGCGCGTATGGCGCGATGGCGCCGATGCCGACACCGTCAAGTTTGGCACGCGACCCTATGCGCCGCCCGAGCAGTATGGGTTTGGGCAGACGAGTGTGCGCAGCGACGTCTACGCACTTGGCGCCCTGTTGTTCTTCTGCTTGACGGGAGTCGACCCTAAACCAGGGCTCGACATGCGCGAGCAATGCGAGGCGCGCGGCATTCCCACTCCACTTGCCGATGTCATCTGCATGTCGATGGCGCTTGACCCGACCAAACGTTTTGCGAGCGCGGAAGCGTTGGGACGGGCGACGCGCGCGGCATACGATCTGAGTCGCCCCGTGCGGCCTCCTGCGCCTGTCCGTACTCCGGCCTCGGAGACGGTGTTGGCGTCCCAAGGGCTCCAGAACCCCGCAAGGCTTTCTAGGCCTGCCGCCTCCGCTGCATGCGGTCTGCTCTCTCGCGTTCCGGAGTCTCTGGGGCGCATTTGGAATACGCTCGTCTGCTTCTCGCTGCTTGTGTTCTTTGCCGGAAGTCACTTTGCCGTCTTTCACCCCACGGGAGCAAACCAAAGCTACCCGACGTGGCTTCTCATAATCGAGTATTTTTTCTTTGTCGATGGCCTTATGGTGCTTATGCATTTTGCGCTGTTCGACAAGCGTCGTCTTCGTCGGCGATTCGCGCTGCTCGACAGCTATCGCGGCAAGAAACTCGCGAAACTCTGGTTCAAGGCATTGGGTGTGCTGCTCCTATGTATGATCGTCATAGTCGCGGTTGCCAATGCGACCGGCGTCGTCGATACCTCCGCTACCTAAAAGAAAAAGGGCCCCATTGGGGCCCTTTGCAGTTGCACTTAGATGCGGTTCATCTGAGCGGCGACTTTGTTGTACCAGTCCTGCCACGTGGGCGGGCAGTACTTTTTGGCTGCTGCCGGGGTAAGGGTGGAGCCGTAGTTGGCGCCCAGATAGGCAACGTGAGCGGAGATGCCCTCGCTCCAGCTGCCAAAGCTGCGCCAACCGCCGCCACGGGCACTCCAGCCCCAAGCGTTGTAAGAATTGGCGCAATAAGCGCCCTTGGTGCTCTCGATGCAGGCGATGGCGGGGGACCAACGGGGGTCGACACCGGTATTCCAAGCGGCGACGGCAAAGTTATAGCCCTGGCCTGCCATGGGGGAGCCGGCGAGATAATTGTCGATGCGGCTCGTCCACTCATTAATGAACGAATCGTAATCGGAGCTACCGGTATTGGTGTTGTTCACCGTGGTGTCGATGGTGGTGTTGGTGTTGGTGGCCTGGCTGCTGGAATTGCTGCCGCTTACGCCCTCGCCCGAGAGCTTCTCGGCGGCAGCGGCCTTATCGGCCTCAAGCTTGGCAAGCTCGGCGGCATTTTCCTGCTCGGCTTTTGCCTGTGCCTCGCTGCGGAGCTGCTGGGCCTGCGCCAGCGCATCCTCGGCGTTTTTCTGCTCTGCCTCAAGCTGTGACTTGGCCTGCTGGAGCTCGGCCTTGTTCTGCTCGAGTTCGGTTTGCATGTTATTGAGCTCTTCGATCTCGTCGACGCTTGAGCTCGTGATCTGGTTGGTGTATTTGCAGGTCGTGATGAACTCACCCAGGCTCTGCGCGTTGACCAGGAAGCTCACGATGGGATTGGTGCCCTTCTGATACTTGTACAGATCGCGCATGGCGGAGCTTGCCTTGGCCTGCTGCTCGGGAAGCTTGGCCTCGATTTCCTCGATGCTTGCCTCATTGGAGTCAATCTGCTTTTGCAGGTCATCGAGTTTGGTGCGGGCGTCGTTGTAGGCGCTCGTGGCGGCTTCGATCTTCTGCTGGGCTGCGGAAAGCTGGTCCTGCGTTGCCTGCGAGGCGGCATACGCCGCAACGGGGGAGAGCATCGGCGTGGCCGTCAGCGCAACGGCAAGCGCGGCGCTCGTGATGATACGAGCCGGCTTCGACGCAATGAGCGCTGCGGTGCGATGATTCGAATGCTGCATCCAGTCCCTCTGCAATCAATCGTAGGTTATGGTTCGAACGGTATTCTACTACTGCTTTCGACCTCAACTTGAACCTTAAAGGTTCCAAAGGGTCAAGTTGAACTTGAGGCTTTGGCTTTGACCTGCAGTTATGATGAATTGTTGAGAAACCATAGAGTTCAACTTTAACGTTACAGAGCCCTGTTTGAGAGGAGTTTTGGGCTGTAAAAGCTATCTCAACGTGGGGTTTTATAACTACAGCGTGCCCTTCTGGCGAGCCTGCTCAATCTCTTCGAGGGCCTCGGCGGGGGTGAACGAACAGGTGCCGTCGCCGAGTTTGACTACCCGGATATCGTCGCCGGTATGGACCTCTCCGCCCTTTAGTACCACGCCAAAAACGCCCTCGTGGGGAAAGATACAGTCGCCGGCGAGATAGTAGATGGCACAGCGGGTGTGGCAGACCTTGCCGATCTGACTGATTTCGACCAGGACATCGTTGCCAATCTTGAGCTGCGTTCCCAGGGGGAGCGAGAGCAGGTTGATGCCCTGGGTTGTGAAGTTCTCGCCAAAGTCGGCCTCGTGCACATCGAGCCCGCGCGCCTGCGCCGTCTGGATAGACTCTGCAGCTAAAAAGGAAACCTGGCGGTGCCAATGCCCGGCGTGCGCATCGGAGGCGAGGCCAAACTGCTCGATGACGGTGTCGTGCCCGTCGGCGACGGGTGACTTACGCGTGCCTTTGTGCTCCGACGTGTTGATTGAGACGATACGGGCAGGCCCGTTGTAAGCATCGTTTGCGGTGCGTAGGGGAGCTGCCGTCTGGGCACGATCTGCAAGTTCGCGCTTGGCGGCGTCAATGATGGGGTTGTTGATCGGATGAGCCTGGGGCACGGTGCACCTTTCGACGGGGCGGGCTACATGTTGAATCCTACAACAATGGTAGGTTCATTGCCCATTGTCATACAACGGTGAGCGCCGTCTTCGTGCTGGCCTTCGTGCTGGACGATTACGTCGATTGCCATAGATACGGTGGAGCTTTGGGCGCCGGCGGCTTGGCACGCTAGAATAATTCAGTTGCGCAAAGACCGCCCATTGTGTGGGCAGTTCATGATAGGAAGTTTCCATGGCATTGCAATTTACAGAGCGCGAGTTCATTCCCGTGCTGCTCGGTGGCGACATCAACGCCTATTCGGTGGCGCGTGCCTTCTACGAGGAGTACCAGGTCAAGAGTCTGGTCTTTGGCAAGTATCAGACGGGTCCCGCGTACCGCAGCCAGATTATCGACTACACGCCCAACGTGGATATCGACACCATGCCCGTGATGCTCAAAACCGTCAACGGCATTGCCCAAGCGCATGCCGACAAGACGATTGTCCTTGTGGGCTGTGGCGACAACTATGTCGCTCTCGTGGCTCAAGCCAAGGATGCTCATGAGCTGGCGGATAACATCGTCGCTCCCTACGCGCCCTACAGCATGCTCGAGCAGTGCCAGAAGAAGGAGATCTTCTACGAGCTGTGCGAGAAGCATGGCGTGCCCTATCCGCACACGTTTACCTTTACCAAGGCGATGCTCAATGCCCAGGGTGAGGCGCCTGCCGAAGTGCTCGACCAGATCGATTTTCCTTACCCGATGATTCTGAAGCCTTCTGACGGCATCATGTGGTGGCAGCACGAGTTCGAGGGCCAGAAGAAGGCCTATGTGATTGCCGACCGCGCCGAGCTGGAACAGGTCATTCGCGATTCGTATGCCAGCGGCTACACCGACGATCTGATCTTGCAGGATCGCGTGCCCGGCAACGACGAGTACATGCGCGTACTCACCAGCTATTCCGACCGCAACGGTAAGGTTCGCATGATGTGCCTGGGCCATGTGCTGCTCGAGGAGCATCAGCCCCACGGTGTCGGCAACCATGCCTGTATCATTACCGAGCCCAACGACGAGCTCATGGGCGGCGTGCGCAAGTTGCTCGAGGACCTTCACTTTGTGGGCTATTCCAACTTTGACGTTAAGTACGACGAGCGCGACGGCTCGTTTAAGTTCTTCGATTTCAACACGCGCCAGGGCCGCAGCAACTACTACGTTACCAACAGCGGCTTTAACGTTGCCAAGTATGTGGTGGACGAGTATGTGTTTAACCGCCCGTTTGAGCCGGAGTTTGTGACGGCGCAGGACGAGGCCCTGTGGATGGTCGTTCCCATGGGCGTCGTCGACAAGTACGTCAAGGATCCCGAGCTGCGCGCTAAGGTGCATCGCCTGGACAAGGAAGGCAAGGGCGCCGACCCTTCGTTTATGAAGGGCGACTTTGTCTTTAACCGCTGGCTGCGCATGTGGCACACCAAGCTGCGCCACTTTAAGCTGTTCAAGACGTATTACAAGTAGATGAGCGCGGCGCCCGTCCGGTTTGCATCGGGCGGGCGCGGGTATGATACGCGCAATTGCGCAAGCGTCACCAAGGAGGCGGCGATGGAAAAGCTGGGAGTTATCGGCGGCATGGGCGCCGAGGCCACGTCGTATTACTACGACCAGGTGGTGCGTCATACGGCTGCTGCCTGCGATCAGGAACATATCGACATGGTGGTGCTCTCCAAGTCGACCATGCCCGACCGCACGCTGGCCATTAAGACCGGCGAGCATGCCAAACTGCTGGCGACCATGAAAGAGTGCGCCCAGGCACTCGAGTCGCTGGGCTGTGCACACATTGCCATTCCCTGCAACACGTCACACTACTTCTATGACCAGATCCAGTCGTTTACGAAGGTGCCGATTATCCACATGCCGCGTGAGTCGGTGCGCTATGCTCTGGCCGGCGCGGTGATGGGGGAGTGCGAGTTCGACCCCAACCTGAGTATGCCGGCCGAGCCGGTGCGCAAGATCGGCATCATGGGCACCGATGGCACCGTGGGCGCGGGCGTCTACGGCCGCGAATGTAAGGCTGCGGGTGTTGAGGTCGTCTATCCCAGCGAGAAACGTCAGAACGATGTGATGTCGCTTATCTACGATGATGTGAAGGCCGGACGTGAGCCCGATATGGATAAGTTCGACCGCGTGATGTGGGAGTTCGCCCGTAGCGGCTGCGACCGCGTCATTCTGGCCTGCACCGAGCTATCGGTGCTGCAGAAGTACCGAGAGATGCCCGAGATCACCCTCGACGCCATGGACGTCCTGGTGCGTGAATCCATCATCCGTAGCGGCGCTCCCTACCGCCTCTAGCTTCCGACCCGCCAAAAAGGGACAGGTTTATTTTGGTAGGTTTTATCTGGTGAAACAGTAAAGGCCCCGGCTCGTTTGGTGCGAGCCGAGGTCTTTTGCGTTGGGCGGTTGCTGTCGGTGGTGAACTAGAACAGGAAGCCGATGGCGATGAGGGCGATGCTGACGATGAGCACGGCGATGTCCAGGCCCTTGATGGGGTAGCGCTTGTACGAGCTGGCGCGCGTACGCAGATAGAAGCCGCGCTGTTCTGCCGCCAAGGCTGTGGCATCGGTCTTGCCCACGCTCGAGATGAGCAGTGGCACGCACAGTGGCAGCATGAGCTTAAGCTTCTTGATGGGGTTCTTGGTGTCGTACTCGACGCCGCGTGCGGTCTGCGCCTCCATGATGGCGTTCATCTCCTGACCAAACACCGGCACAAAGCGCAGCGCCGTGGTAAAGGTGAAGGCATAGCGATACGGCACGTGCAGCACCTCGACGCAGGCGTTGGCAAGGTCGTTGAGTTTGGTCACCATGAGCATGAGGATGAGCGGTAACGCCACACCCAGCAGGCGCAGGCAGGCCTTCGATCCTGTGATGAGGCCCGTGTCGGTGATAAAACCCCACACCACGTTGCCATCGCGCATAAAGGCCAGCTGGAGCACCAGCATGATAAGCGCGAGCGGAATCAGCAACTTGAGCAGCGAAAACAGACGGTCGACGACGCCGGCATAGGCACCCAGCGCAAGGGTGAGTGCCAAAAAGCCCAGCAGCGCCACGTAGGTGTCGGACAAGAAGATGCCGACGATGATGGCGGCGGCGAGGCCCAGTTTGACGACGGGATTCAGGCGATGCAGCAGCGTATCGCCCGGCATGTAGTCGATGACGTTAACCACGGTGGACCATCTCCTTGGTAATTCGAACGACATCGGTGACCTCGCTCACCTGCGCAAAAGCGGGCGAGACGGAAGATGCCAGACGGCGCGAGAGCTCGATAACCTGGGGAGGCTCCACGTAGGCACGCCGCATGAGATCGATGTTCGAGAATAGCTCGTGCGTGCGGCCGCGGTCGAGGATGCGACCGTCGGCCATTACCACAATGCGCTCGGCAAAGTCGGAGACGACTTCCATATCGTGGCAGACCATGATAACGGCGCAACCGCGCTCGGCCATGGTACGCACCGTTTCCATGACGGTCATGCACTCGCGGTAATCAAGGCCGCTCGTGGGCTCGTCGAGCACGACGATCTTGGGCTCAACCACTACGACGGAGGCAAGCGCCACCATTTGTCGCTGACCGCGCGAGAGCGAGAAGGGCGCCTCGTCGGCCGGCAAGCCAAAGCGGTCGATGACGAGCTGGGCGCGACGCAGCGCCTCGGCACGGTCGATGCCGGCAAGCTCCAGGCCAAAGGCGACCTCGTCGAGCACGGTGTCCTTGCAGATCTGGCGGTCGGGGTTTTGGAAGAGGGTCGCGACCTCGCGAGCGATGCGGCTCGTGGGAACGGCTGCGGTATCCAGTCCCGTGACGCGCACGCTGCCCGAGGCGGGCTTAAGCAGGCCTGTGAGCAGTTTGGTGAGCGTGGTCTTGCCGGCGCCGTTTTGGCCGACGATGCCCACGAGCTCGCCGGGATAGAGCGTCAGGCTAAGGTCGTGTACGGCGGCGCCGCCATTGGGATAGGCAAACTCAACATGGTCGAAGGTGAGTACGGGTTCGGCGTCCTTGGCATGAGGGCGCAACGACGGTGCATGCGGGGAACCGGCGGGCGCCTGGGCTTCGATAGCCGCGTGTGCGGGGTCGACGATGCCCGAAATCATGCGCTCGGCCTCATCGACATCCAAGCAGGGGGTACCGCTTACCAGGCCATCGGCCTCGAGGCTATTGAAGATACGCGTGACGCGAGGGCAGTCGACGCCGATGGCACGGAGCTCGTCGGTATGCGCGAAGACCTCGTGTGGCTCGCCCTGCAGCGCGATTTCGCCATGGTTGAGCACGAGCACGCGGTTGCAGTGCTCCGAGAGCAGGGCGACCTTTTGCTCGACGACGACGATGGTGATTCCAAGTGCGCGGTTTGCCTCACGCAGCGTCTCGAAGACCAACGTGGAGCTGGCGGGGTCGAGTGCCGCGGTGGGCTCGTCGAGAACCAAGACGCGCGGACGCATGGCGAGGATGGCGGCGATGGCTACCTTTTGCTTCTGTCCGCCCGAGAGGGTGGCGATCTCGCGGTCGCGCAGGTCGCTGATGCCGACGGTCTCGAGCGTTTCGATCACGCGCTGCTCGATCTGGTCGTGGGGAACGCCAAAGTTCTCGAGGCCAAAGAGCATCTCGTCCTCGACGACCGAAGCGACCATCTGCGTGTCGATATCCTGCAGCACACTGCCGACGATTTGCGACACGTCGGTGAGCGAGACTTCGCAGGTGTCGTGGCCGTCGACCATGACGGACCCGAAGAACGTGCCGGTGTAGTGGTGGGGCACGGCACCCGACAGGCAGGCGGCAAGCGTGGACTTGCCGGCGCCTGAGGGCCCGATGATGCCGATGAAATCTCCCTTGTTCACGCTGAGCGAGATGTGGCTGAGCGCCTGCTCGGTCTGCGTGCCATAGGAGAACGAGACATCGTCGACGTTGATGATCGTTTCCATGGATACCTTTCATAGTCATTGGGGACAGTCTTTGGTGGTGAAGCACGGAGATGGCTTTACGAGGGGCCCCAGGTTGGCGCGAAAGAGGAGCGAAGCGTACTTGGGTACGCGAGCGACGAATGAACGCCAAGATGGGGTGGCTCGTAAAGTCGAGCGGGTTAGTTGAGCTTCAGGGCCTTCTGGATGGGCAGGTAGAGGGCGCCGACCAGAATGGCGTTAAAGACGGCGGTCATGGCAACGACGGGCAGCATGGCGGCGGCGAGCTCGCCTACCACGCCGAGCATGGCCATCTTGATGACCATGAAGATGACGCCGGAGACAAAGGTGGTCAGGAAGGTTGCGACAATAGCGATGGCGGGCTTGACCTGACCGTTCTTGCCGGCGGCGTTGACGATGCCGGCCATGAGCATGGCGGCGATGCCCTCGGCGGCAAAATCGACGAACGGCGAAGTGGTGGTGATCTGGATCACGGCAGCCGAGATGAGGCCAATGACGAGCGCCTGGCCGATGTTGGGACGAACGACCAGGATGGTGAGGCAGAAGGCCGAGATGATGAACTCGGGGCTGATCATGCCACCCGAGATGCCCGAGATGGTCTTGCCGACGGTGAAGTTGAGGATGAAGCCGGCGGCGAGCAGGATGGCGAGCAGGACGAGGGCGCGGACATCGAGTTTGCCGCGGTCGGCGGTCTGGACGGTGCGGGGCTGGGCGGCGGTGGTGTTCTGAGACATGGTGAAAATCCTTTCGGAATGGGAGTGCAAGAGAAAAGCGGAGGCGCGTGATGCGAATGCGATCGGGCTCGAGATAGAAAAAGGCCCCCGGTCGAAACCGGAGGCCTTCCAATCACCTAGAGCGCAAAAACAGGCGTGAGGGACTCACTGTCGACCGATCGTATTCGCATCACGCCACCACCAGTTGTTGAGAGACTTCATTGTGTTCTTCATGTTGGTGGCTCCTTTCGTGATGCCGTGGCGCGGTCGCACCTAGTTGCTGTTGCGCTGCACTATAGCACAGCGAAGTGTGTGCGGGGAAATCTTTTTTGAAAAGATTTCAGGCGGGTTTCCCGCCGGTCAAAAGAGTGGGCTGAGCGGGCGAGGCTGCCATTGCTGCCTTGCCCGCTCAGCTAAGACGTTACTCCTTATTGCGACGGTAGAGGAAGTAACCGCCCGCGGAGATGACGGCAACGCCAGCGATGGCGAATGCGGCCACCATGCGGCCATCAAAACGATCGCCAGTGGTGGGCAGGCCGCCCTTGGTGTTCGTCTTGTTGGTGGTTACCGTGGTCGTGGTGTCCGACTTGCCAGGCTTCTCGGGCTTGGTGGTGGGCTGCTCGGGCTTAGCGGGCTGCTCGGGGGTACCGGGCTGCTCGGGGGTACCGGGCTGCTCAGGAGTGCCAGGCTGATCCGGGGTTACCGGGTCGGTGGCAAGAGCGTCCTTGGCGTAGGTGATGGACACCTTGAGGCCGTTGGTCTCGGTGTTCAGATCGCTCGGAGTGAAGGGCTGGTCGAAGTTTTCGGCCTTCTGATAGGCGCGCATCTCCTGGAGCAGCGCCTTGCACTTCTTGTAGGTGTTCTCGGTAGCAGCCTTGCCGGCCTTGTTGGCCAGGGCAGTGCGGCCCTCGGTGGTCGTCTCGGCCAGCATGGCGGCGTCAACTTCCTTGTTCTGCTCGATGAGCTCGTTCTGGAGCGCATCGAGGTAGGCGCGGACGCTGATACCAAGGGTGTCAGGGTTCTCAAAGCAGAGCGAGCTGATGTCCATGAGGACGTAGTTGATTGAGTTCTCGGGCTCTTCGTTGTACACGACGTCAGTCTGTTTGCAGTGATCGAAGGAGACGGTCTGATCGCTGAAGTACGGGCTGACCTCAGTTATCAGAGCGGAGTACAACGGGATGGCGACGGAGTACGCGGCGCGGGAGAGCATTTCCCACTGGATGGTAGCGACTTCGGGGTCATACCCGCGACGAATCTGGAAGAGGTTGATCTCGGTGTTGCGCTCGCTGCCGATGCAATAAACACCATCAGTGTTCGCGTTGAGGCCAGGGACGTTCTCGCCGCGGTTGCCGAAGGCGCGAATCAACTCGAAAGTGCTCCAACCAGACTTGCCAGGCTTGAAGAACAGGGGCTGGATTTCGCTGACCATGGCTCCCTTTTGGTCGGGTTTTCCTTCCTTCTCTACTGTGATAATGTCGTAATCTGTGCCTTCGGTCAGCTGACTACCAAAATAATCGCGGCCTTGCACATAGCGGGACCACTGGTTTACGCCGGAATCGGCGAGGCTTTCGCCATACGTTTGGGCGACATCGAATTTGCCGTCAGCGGAGTATTTGGCGAAGCCCTTCTCCACGGGCATGGACTCGATGCCCTCGGAGTGTAGGCAGTTCTCGGGGTCATCAAGGTCGACATCGTAGTTGAGGCTCCCGATATTAGGGTTGAGCGACGCGACGTCGTCAGCGAGCTTCATGGCGATCCACTGATGGGCGGAAAGTGTGGCGAACAGCCAGGTCTCGTTGTTGTCGGCGATGATGATCTGGTCGTTGGTGCAGACGCCTTGATCATCGATCAGTCTGCCGAGAAGCTCGACGCCCTCGCGGGCCGTGGCGCTCTCGCCCAGGATGATGCTGCCGTAACTGTACTCGCCCAGACCCACTTTCTCATCGATGTGGTCTGCTGCATCGGCCTCCTCGTTATAGGAAGTGCTTAGCGTGGCAGAGCAGGAGACGCCCTTCTCGTTGATTCCGGCTTCGGAATAGGCGTCGGTGCGACCCATCCAGTTGGAGGGGTGGTCGCGTACATAGCTGTAACGATAGGTGGGCTTGTTCGAAGTGTATTCAAAAGCAGATTCAATCGAGCTGTACTTAAAGCCAGGTTCGTGGGCAGGTTCGATGCCGTAGTGCTTAAGATAGCGCTTGCCAAAGTCCTCGGCGCGGCCGTAGTACGTGTTGCCGTCCGCCGTGAGCTTGCCGCCCATGTAGATCTGCGTGCAGGCGAGCGCAGATGTCGGCATGGACATGATGGTTGCAGCTCCAAAGGCGAGGCCTATGCCTAGCTTCTTGAGCGCGTTGACGGGGTGAGTTTTCCTCATTTTCCCTCCCAGCGTGCGAAAGCCCTCTGTCGCCAGAGGGCTTCAGCCAATAAAGACACCCCATTAGCGTAACGAACTGGAAACAATATTCATCTATGAAAGACACTTACTCGATAAGCGTGATGAAATATGCGACGAGCGGTTAATTGTACTCAGTTTGTAGCTTTACTTTAATAAAGACGCCCTGTAATTACTGTAGCCGAATAAAGTAGCTGGGAATGCCTGAAATGAAAATCCCCTGCTGTTTGGCAAATGCATAAACAGCAGGGGAGACGATAATTGGATGAATATCATACCAATGTGGAATTACTTCTTCCGGCGGTGAATCACGTTGATCGCATAGCCGACGAGCATGGCCAAAACGATGATGATAAAGCCGAGCAGGGGATTGTCGTTCATAGGGTCCTCCTATTTTCCGAGCGGGGAGAATTCGTCGACGATGAGGTCGAGGCATTGTGGAAGCGCGCGGGCTCCAAAGACGCCCGAATTGCTGGAGATAATCTCGCCATCGAACTGCATGCCCAGCGACGGGGTGCAGGTGATCTTGGCTTCCTTGGTCTGGATGATCTTGAACTGCGGGCGCCCGAGTACCTTGCCGGCGGGGTCGAGTGCGGCGGTGATCACGGTAGGTAGCAGCTGCACGGTGCGCACGGGTTCGATGACCGCAATGTCGACCATGCCATCGTTCATACGGCAGTCGGGGAACAGGTTGATGTCGTTTTGGATGACCGAGGTGTTGCCGGCCATGCAGCAGATGCCGTCGAGCTCCTCGACAATGCCGTCATGCTCAATCGTAAAGTGCGCCACCGTGGGATTGGGCGTGGCGAGCGCGGAGAGGAAGTAGGCGATCTCGCCGATGTCGTTTTTGGTGGGGGCGGCCTTCATCATGATCTCGGCGTCGAAGCCCGAGCCGGCGATGATGATAAAGCCGTGGCGCTTCTCGTTGCCGTTCTCGTCGAGCCAAAAGAGCTCACCCATGTCGACTTTGACCGTGCGACCGGCACGGCAGGCCTTGGCGAGCGCCGCTGCCTCGGGGGCATTGCCGATGTTGTTGAAGAACAGGCAGGCTGTGCCGGAGGGGAAGACGAGCGTGGGGACACCGCACCCGCGCATCTGGTCGAGCACGTTGGAGACGGTGCCGTCGCCGCCCGAAACGACCACGCGGTCAAACTCGCGCACGTCTGCCACGGCATCCTCGGGCTCCATGCCATCGCCGATAAAACGCATCACGACCTCGTCGCCGCCCTGCGCGAGGGCGTGCGTGAATGCGTAGATTTCATCTGAGCTGGGGCCCGATGCCGGGTTGTGGATGATAAGGCAGCGCATACTTACGTTCCCGTTCTGTGACTAACCGAGTATAGTTGTAAGGCAATGCCGATATCCTACCCGTGTTTTTCGGGCCTAACCTTATTCGATGGGTTGATATGTACATTTCCACACATCAGGCTCTACTCGACTTTTGCCAGCGCGCCCGTGAGTTCGACGCGATTGCCGTCGATACCGAGTTTTTGCGCGAGCGCACGTTCCATCCGCGTCTATGTTTGGTTCAGATTGCCACCCCTGCTGAGAGCGTCGCGGTCGATCCCCTGGTAATCGACGACCTATCGCCGCTGGCCGAGCTTATGGCCGACGAGAGCGTGACCAAGGTCTTCCACGCGTGCTCGCAGGATATGGAGGTCATGCTCCATACCGTGGGCGTGCTGCCACGACCGATTTTCGATACGCAGGTCGCCGCCGCCTTTTTGGGCGAGCGCCAGCAGATTTCGTATGGCGCGCTTGTTCAGACGTTCTGCGGCGTATCGCTGCCCAAGACCGAGTCACTGACCGACTGGTCGCGCCGCCCGCTGACCGATAAGCAGATTGAGTATGCGATCGATGACGTCAAGTACCTGATCGTCGCCTATACCGAGATGATGAGCCGCCTGCGCGAGCTGGGCCGTGTGGACTGGGTGCTCGACGAGCTGCGCCCGCTGGCTGACGAGTCGCACTATCGCGCCGATCGCCACGAGGCGTTCCGCAAGGTCAAGCGCATCAATTCGTGCAGCCGTCATCAGCTGGGTATCGCGCGCGAGCTCGCCGCCTGGCGCGAGGACCGCGCCGAGCGCCGTAACATCCCGCGCAAGTGGGTCATGTCCGACGACACGCTGCTAGCGCTCGTTAAGCGCAATCCCGTGCGCGTTGAGGAGTTCCGTAGCATTCGCGGTACCGATCAATTGGGGGAGCGCGACGTGGACGGTGCGCTCATGGCCATCAAGCGCGGTGCGAGCTGTCCGCACGATCGCCTGCCGCTCTTGGTGCGCGGACATCGTCAGATTTCGCCGGAGCTGGAGAGCGTGACTGACCTTATGTATGCGCTTATCCGCCTGGTTGCCGAGCGCTCAGGCGTTGCGACCTCGGTCATTGCCTCGCGCGATGACCTGGCCGACTACATTGAGCATCCCGAGCAGAGCCGCCTGCGCGAAGGTTGGCGCTTTGAGCTTGTGGGCTCGCGCCTAGACGATCTGCTTTCCGGCAATATGGGGTTGACGGTGAAGGACGGCAAAATCGAGCTCCTGTAGGGAAGCCTAGCCGGTTGAGTGGGTAAAATGCCTCCAACGTGTAACTCGACTCGGAGGAATTCGCATGCCTTATTACTATGGATACGGCTTTGGCATCGACCCGCTGTACCTGCTGGTTGTTCTTGTCTGCACGGTGCTTGGCGTTGCCGCACAGAACTATATCAACTCGACGTACAAAACCTGGTCCAAGGTTCGCTCGGACGGCGATACGGGTGCCACAGTCGCTCGCCGCATGCTCGATGCCAACGGTTGTAGCGCCGTGGGTATCAAGGGTGTCGCTGGCGAGCTCACCGACCATTACAACCCGCAGGACAACAACCTGTATCTGTCGGATGCCAACCGTTCGGGCGGTTCGGTCGCAAGCGTTGCCGTCGCCTGCCACGAGGCGGGCCATGCCGCCCAGCGTCAAAGCGGCTATGCCATGATGAAAGTGCGTACCGCCCTCGTGCCGGTCGTCAACTTTACCCAGAACACCTGGACCATCGTGTTACTCTTGGGCCTGTTTATGAACATTGCCGGGCTCACGACCCTCGCGTTGATCTTCTTCTCGTTTAGTGTGCTGTTCCAACTCGTTACGTTGCCTGTCGAGATTGACGCCAGCCGACGTGCTGTGGCGTACATCGAGCAGTCGGGCATGAGCTCCAAGCAGGTCAACGGCGCCAAGAAGGTACTGACGGCAGCCGCGCTTACCTATGTGGCTGCAGCGCTCACTTCGATCATTCAGTTGCTCTACCTTATGGCTCGCTACAACAGAAACTCCAACCGATAACAAATGGGACAGGCAGGCGCCGCGGGGATTCGTGTCCTCGCGGCGCTGTACTATGTGTTGGACTTAATTTCGCACGGGGCCGGAGCCTCTGTGCTCGATAACGAAAGGAGGCTGCGTGGCAGGCTGGAACCTAACCGGTAATGCCGTTTCCGCCGAGTTCGACGGTTCGGACGAGCAAGAGCGCAAGGAGCTCAGCGTGAGCCAGGCGGTGGAGATTGCCGCCGGTGCGCTCGATGCCATTCCGCAGCTGAGCGTCTTGGGCGAGGTCACGGGTTTTCGTGGTCCTAACGCCCGAAGCGGCCACTGCTATTTCCAGATCAAGGACGATTCGGCCGCCGTTGACTGCATCATTTGGAAGGGTGCCTATCTCAAGCGCACGTTCGATCTGCGCGACGGTATGCAGGTGAGCTTTAAGGGCAGCTTCAATCTCTATAAGGCTACGGGCCGCATGAGCTTTGTCGCTCGCTCGTTTTCGCTGGCGGGGGAGGGTCTGCTGCGTCAACAAGTGGCGCAACTGGCCGAAAAGCTACGCCGTGAGGGTCTGATGGACGAAGCGCGCAAGCGCCGCATCCCGGTGTTCTGCTCCCGCGTGGCGGTCGTCACCTCGCTTTCGGGTGCCGTAATCGACGACGTCAAGCGCACATTGCGTCGTCGCAACCCGCTCGTCGAGCTCGTCTGCGTGGGTGCCAAGGTACAAGGCGAGGGTGCGCCGACAGAGCTCATTGAGGGCCTGCGCCGCGCCGCTTCCATTACGCCGGCGCCCGACTGTATTTTGTTGGTGCGCGGCGGCGGCTCCTTTGAGGACCTCATGACCTTTAATGACGAGGAGCTTGCCCGCGCGGTGGCGGCTTGTCCCGTGCCCGTGGTGACCGGCATTGGCCATGAGCCCGATACCTCGATTTGCGACATGGTGAGCGACCGTCGCGCCTCCACGCCTACGGCGGCGGCCGAATCGGTGGCGCCGGCTATGACGGAGTTGGCCGATGTGCTCGAGGCGCGCTATCAACGTCTGGGTGCTGCGATGGCATCGATGATTGGGTCGGCCCAGGTCGACCTGGAGATGCTCAACCAGCGCGGTCGTCGTGCCTGGGACACCTATACGGCTCGCTTGGGCGATGCGCTCGATGCGGCTGCGTGCCGCCCGTGCCTCAACGACCCAACTTTTATGCTCGAGCGTCGCGAGTCTGAGCTTGCCCTGACTGCCGATCGTCTGTCCGGCGCCATAGCGCGTTCGGTTGGGGCCTTCCGTTCCAACTTCGAGCGTCTGCCCGAGCGCTTGATCGCAAGCACCTCAGGACTCGATGGCAAGCGCCATGCGCTCACGCTCGCAAGCTCCCGCCTGGAGCATCAGGGGCGCACGATGCTCAGCAAACCCGCGTCCGACTTGGGCCGTGCGGCGGCCTCACTCGATGCCCTGTCGCCGCTCAAGGTGCTTGCCCGTGGTTATTCCATCGCGTACAGCGATGATGGGGTGGCTACGAGCGCCAAGACCTTTAAGCCGGGCGACGCCATCCGCGTGCGCATGGCAGACGGTAACGTTGCGGCAACGGTCGATACGGTCGAGTAGGCCGCGTTTCATAGCGATAAACCTTTAGGAAAGGAAACAGATATGGCAGAGAAGACCCCGGTCGAGCAGCTTACGTACAAGCAGGCCTCGCAGGAGCTGGAGCTCATCATTCGCAGCTTGGAGTCGGGCGATATGGAGCTCGAGGAGTCGCTCGAGAGCTATACCCGCGGCGTCGAGCTCCTCAAGAGCCTGCGCACCCGCCTGTCCGATGCCGAGCAGAAGGTCTCGGTGCTTCTTAAGGACGTCGACGGCAACGACGTGCTCGCCGACGGCGAAGCCGCCAACACGGACGACAACCTCTCGTTCTAACCATCCCGACCAAATATAATTGCCTTGGTCTGTGAGAAAGGAACCAACCATGTGTGATTGCATCTTCTGCAAAATTGCCAACCACGAGATCCCCTCGACCGTCGTCTACGAGGATGACCAGGTCATCGCGTTCGACGACCTCAATCCCCAGGCGCCGGTCCACACGCTCGTGATCCCCAAGAAGCACTACAGTGACATCGCCGATAACGTGCCCGCCGAGACCATGGGCGCCATGGCCCACGCCATCCAGGAGGTCGCCAAGGCCAAGGGTCTGGAGGACGGTTTCCGCGTCATCTCCAACAAGGGCGTCAACGCCGGTCAGACCGTCATGCACTTCCACATGCACGTCCTCGGCGGCAAGAACCTGGGCGAGAACCTCATCTGAGGACGCACGGCCCGTCGCCTTGGCTGCCTTTGGAGTAACCTATGCAGTTTTCTCAACTCGAATACCTTCAAGCGGTAGCGAACTACGGCGGCGTGCGCAAAGCGGCTCGCGCCGTTCACGTGAGCCCACAGGCTGTCTCGTCGGCAATTAAGAAACTGGAGTCTGAGTATCAGATCGTTTTGCTCAATCGATCGGCGGGGGAGGCTGTTTTGTCTCCGGCGGGCAGAGAATTTGCGCGTCGTGCACGCGTGATCCTGGCACAAGTCGACGATCTCAAAAAGTACACCCAATCGGGGAACGGTGGCGTTTCGCCCGACGGCCACTTTCGTCTTTACGTCCCCTGTCTTCACGGGCGGGGGCGTCTTTTTTCCGAAAACTGGTACGACTCGTTTGAAAGCTCGCACCCTCAGATTCACCTTGATGTGTGGCATCAGCCAACGGCTACATGCTTTGAATCACTTGTGCTTGGCATTTCGGATGCGGCCATCTCATTTGAGGAACCAAGGGACAGTGTCCTTTCTTCGAAATACTTGGGTGAAAAGGAGCTCAAGGTTCTTTCGTGCCCAGCGGGTCATCAATCTGTGGGTGCTATGACCGTTCGTGAGTTACTGGGCGGCAGGTTAGCTGTTCCCATTAATTTGTCGCCCTGTCTCAATGCGATCAATCAATGCCCCGAAGCTCAGCTGGTTAATTTCCGCTTCCGCGACGTCGAATACGGAAACAGAGCGCAGGCTGAGTTTCTTCAAGCCGGGGGATTGATATTGGGTTTTTCTGGCTCTTCTCTCGCATCAGATGGGTCGGAAGTGAGCGAGTACTCTATTGAAGGTTCGCATGACGTAGCCTTGCCCATCTACTTTTGCTATCGACAAAATGCCTGGACCGATCGACACCAGACGGTATTTCTTCACCTATTGCGTCATCTTGCTTCGTGAGGCCATTTGGCCTCGTGTCGTCAAGTGAATGTTGACGCCTTGTAACACATGACTGACGGCTTTGCCCTCATGCTTTTCCAAGATTCCGATTTAGATTGTTGACTCTTGGAGGGCGGAGCATGAAAAACCGTACGGTTTTGCTTTATATGACGTTTGTTTTTCTGTCGAACTTCAGCACCATTTTGTATTTTCTGACGGTTTACCTTGAATTCGTCGGATTCTCGATGGTGGCGATTTCTAGCATGATGATTGCATATCAAGTGAGCAAGTTCATCCTTGAAGTTCCCACTGGCTATATTGCCGATAGGTTTGGACGAAAGACAAGTGGTCTCGTTGGCGTCGTGGGGATGCTTGGATACTACGCCGCCCTGCTTCTCGTCCGTTCTCCTCTGCTTTTAATCGGCGCGTTTGCTCTCAAAGGTTTTGCCGCTGCATGTATGAGCGGGTCCATGGAAGCGATTTACATTGACAGCGTCTCTCTGGACCAGCTCGTAAGGCTTAATGTCGTTGAGCGATTTGTTTTCTATGCCTCTTATGCCCTCTCCGCTTGTGTGGGCGGTTTCATTTCGTCCGCTGGCGCGTATCTCATTGGTCTTTTGGCAGATATCATCGCAATGGTGTTGACGTTGGTTGTCGTTGTCTGCATTCCTGAGATGCGAAGAGGGGACACTACAGCGACACCTAAGCGTGGAATTAGCCCGAAGATGATCGGTGCCGCTATTGCGCGTAACGGCATTCTTCGTTCAGCGTTCATCATGGACTGCTCTCAGGCATTTGCTTTTGTCGCCCTGGAAGACTTTTTCTCACTGTTGCTTGCGGGTCGCGGAATGAATGCCGTCGCTTCGGGTGTGATCATTGCGGTCCAGCTTCTTGCCTCGGCCTCCATGGGGCTTATTGTGCCCAGTGTGATTGCTCATGTCGACAAGGGCCGTTTTGCGCGTATTTGCGGCATCGTGCGCCTTTCCCTGGCTGCTCTGTTTTTGATTCCCTTTACTCCGGTCTATTTGCTGCCCGTGTTCTATGTACTGCAGACGGTCGCGTACTCGTTATTTGCTCCAATTAAATACTCAATTTTTCAAAATGCTGTCGATTCTTCGATGCGCTGTTCACTGATTTCGGTCCAAAGCCAGATGGTGGCGGTGGGTGCCATCCTTTTCTATCTGTTCAATGCTGCGTTGAGCAGCATCGCGGGCATTCGAGTCGTATTGCTTGTTGCGCTCGGGATTTCTTCCCTGGTGTATATCCCCGCGCTATTTCGTCTTACAAGTCAAAGGCCATGAGTATTTAGGCACCGATAACTTATATATCAACGCAATAAACCCGAGCGCGAGGGCGTTTGGGTTTATTATTGAAGCGTATGTAACCTGGCGGCGCCACACCGCCTGTTAGTAGGGAGACACATGAACGTTCTGGTCGTCAACGCGGGATCTTCGACCCTTAAGTATCAGGTCATCGACACCAAGTCCCATAAGGTGTCCGCAAAGGGCTCCTGCGAGCGCGTCTGCTTTACCGGTGGTACCTTCACCCATGCTGCCAATGGCTCCAAGAAGGTGACCGAGAACATCGAGTTCCCCGACCACAAGGTCGCCATCGAGGTCGTCCTGAAGGACCTTGAGGCCAACGGCGTCAAGATCGAGGGCATCGGCCACCGTATCGTTCAGGGCGGTTGGTACTTTGGTGATTCCTCCCTCGTCGACGAGGACGTCCTCGCCAAGATTCGCGAGGTCGCCCCGCTGGCGCCGCTGCACAACAACCCCGAGGCCAACGTTATCGAGTACTGCCTGGAGCAGTATCCCGATCTGCCCAACGTCACGGTCTACGACACCGCTTTCCACTTCAACATGCCCGAGGTCGCCAAGACCTACGCCCTTCCCAAGGATGTTTGCGACAAGCTGCACATCCGTAAGTACGGCGCCCACGGCACCAGCTATCGCTACATCTCCAAGAAGGTCGCCGAGATGACCAACGGCGAGGCCCGCAAGGTCGTCGTGTGCCATATCGGCTCCGGCGCTTCCCTGTGCGCCATCGAGGACGGCAAGTGCATGGACACCACCATGGGCTTGACGCCGCTCGACGGCGTCATGATGGGCACCCGCTGCGGCTCCATCGACCCGGCTACCGTGTGCTACCTGCAGCGCGAGGGTGGCTACACCTTCGACGAGGTCGACGAGATGATGAACAAGAAGTCTGGCCTTTTGGCTGTGACCGGTGGCAAGACCAACGACTGCCGCAACGTTGAGGAGCTCGCCGCTGCTGGTGACCCCGAGGCTCAGCTCGCCTTCGATATGTTCGTCTACAAGATTGCCGCTAAGGCCGCCGAGATGGCCACCTCCATGTGCGGCATGGACACCCTGGTCTTTACCGCCGGCATCGGCGAGCACGCTCCGGCCGTTCGCGCTGGCGTGGCCGATCGTCTGGCCTTTATGGGCGTCAAGATGGATCACGCCCGTAATGCCCTGCGTGGCGACGGCGCTTGGTGCCTGTCCGCCAAGGATTCCAAGGTCAAGATTTTCGTCATCCCTACGGACGAGGAGTTCATGATCGCTTCCGACGTCGAGCGCATCGTCAACGGCAAGTAATTGCAAGAGGGGAGGGGCTGGACGACCGAGCGCCGTTCGGCCCCTCTTTTGCGCTCGTTGGGCGATATGCTTGATAGCTATTTATCAAGTTGTGATAACTTCTTATTAAAATGCGGCCGCCTTAAGGGGTCTGCGTCGACCGTATTGCACTGCAAAGGAGTCTCATGAACGTACTTGTTGTCAACGCCGGCAGCTCAAGCCTTAAATATCAGCTTTTGGATACCGTTACCCGCGAGGTTTTCGCCAAGGGCAACTGCGAACGTATCGGTTCGGACATGGGCATTTTTGGCCACTCCGAGAACGGTGGCGCCAAGCAGACCGAGGAGGTCCCTTTCCCCGATCATCGCTCTGCTATCGCTCGTGTGCTCGAGGAGCTCGAGAAGACCGACTTTACGATTGATGGCATTGGACATCGCATCGTTCAGGGCGGCTGGCACTTCGATGATTCCGCAGTCGTCGACGATGAGGTCATGGCCAAGATCCTTGAGGTGGCCCCGCTCGCTCCGCTGCACAATTACGGCGAGGCTGCAGCAATCGAGTATTGCCGCGAGAAGTATCCGGAGCTGCCCAACGTCGCCGTCTTTGATACCTCGTTCCACATGACCATGCCCGAGGTCGCCTACACCTACGCGCTGCCCAAGGACGTTTGCGACAAGTACCACGTGCGCAAGTACGGCGCCCACGGCACGAGCCACCGCTATGAGTGGATGATGGCCAAGGAGATCCTGGGTTCGCGCTGCCACCGCCTGCTTTCGTGCCATCTGGGCAACGGTGCTTCGCTCGCTGCTATCGAGGACGGCGTGTGCCGCGACACCACGATGGGTCTCACGCCGCTCGATGGCCTGATGATGGGCACCCGTTGTGGTTCCATCGACCCGGCCACCGTGTGCTACCTGCAGCGCGAGGGCGGCTACAGCTACCAGGAAGTCGATGACATGATGAACAAGCAGTCTGGTCTGCTTGCCATCTCGGGCATCTCCAACGACGCCCGCGACATCCGCACGCGCGCCTCCGAGGGCGACGAGCGCTGCCTGCTCGCCTTCGATATGTTCGCCTATAAGGCCATGCAGCAGGCCGGTTCCATGATCGCTTCCATGGCGGGCGTGGACACCATCACCTTTACCGCCGGCATCGGCGAGAACGACTGGTCGATCCGCAAGGCCTTCTGCGACTGCTTTGAGTGGCTGGGCGTACGCATCGACAACAACAAGAACCGCGAGGCCGTGGGCAACGGCCCGCAGGTCATCAGTGCCGCCGGTTCCGCCGTCACGGTCATGGTCATCCCCACCGACGAGGAATACATGATCGCCCACGACGTCGAGCGCCTGACCAAGAACAACTAAG
The DNA here is from genome assembly GCA_900548265.1 of uncultured Collinsella sp. Taxonomy (GTDB): domain Bacteria; phylum Actinomycetota; class Coriobacteriia; order Coriobacteriales; family Coriobacteriaceae; genus Collinsella. The sequence goes on along the minus strand of URKG01000004.1, from coordinate 23,479 downwards.
GCGCGCATTTGCAAGTAAACGAAAGGCCTCCAGAGCAACAGCTCCGGAGGCCTTTTTGCTAGCAGGTGGAAATTCCAGTCCCAAAGTGACCATCGCCGGCAACGCTTGCACTTCCAGCAACGGAACCCGACCATTCAGATTTTTAGCTCCAGCTCGTAGCCAAGCCGCCGTCCACTCCAGATGCCCTGAATGCCATGTGACGGCAGGGACCCTACAGGGTAAAGCTCTGAAAACTTTCCGCAGGACGCATGAAACCCCCGCCGCACGAAGTGCGCAGCGGGGGTTTCATGCATGTCCGAGGACGTTTTCAGAGCTTTACCCTGTAGGGTCCCGAGAGGATATGTACGCTACTCAGCCATCTGAGCCTGGACGGCGGTGATGGCCACGACACCCACGATGTCGTCGGCAGAGCAACCGCGCGAAAGGTCGTTGACCGGCTTGGCGATGCCCTGCAGGATGGGGCCGTAAGCGTCGGCGCCGGCGAAGCGCTGGACCAGCTTGTAGCCGATGTTGCCGGCCTCGAGGTCGGGGAACACGAGCACGTTGGCCTTGCCGGCAACGGAGGAGCCGGGAGCCTTGAGCTGGGCGACGGTGGGGACAATAGCGGCATCGAGCTGCAGGTCGCCGTCGATGGCGAGCTCGGGAGCCTTCTCCTTGCAGAACTTCACAGCCTCCTGGACCTTCTTGGCGACCTCGCCGCCAGCGGAGCCCATGGTGGAGTAGGAGAGCATGGCCACGTGCGGCTCAACGTTGCCCATGAAGGTGGACCAGGAGTGAGCGGAGGCGATGGCGATCTCGGAGAGCTCGTCGGAGGACGGGTTGATGTTGAGGCCGCAGTCGGCGAAGATCAGCGTGCCGTCAGTGCCGAACTGCGGGGTGTCGGTGCACATCACGAAGAAGGCCGAGACCAGCTTGGTGCCCGGGGCGGTCTTGAGGATCTGAAGCGCGGGGCGCAGGGTGTCGGCGGTGGAGTGGCAGGCGCCGGAGACCAGGCCGTCGGCATCGCCCATCTTGACCATCATGGTGCCAAAGTAGGTGGCGTCCATCACCTGGGCGCGAGCCTGCTCGATGGTAACGCCCTTCTTGGCGCGGAGCTCGGCAAACTTCTGCGCGTACTCCTCGTGCTTCTCGGCATTGCGCGGGTCGATGACGGTAGCGCCGGGAACGTTGATCTCGTCGGGGTTGCCCAGGATGACGATTTTTGCCAGGCCCTCCTCGATGATTTTGGTGGCCGCGACGATAGTGCGCGGATCCTCGCCCTCGGGCAGGACGATCGTCTTAAGGTCAGCCTTGGCGGCAGACTTCATACGGTTTAGGAAATCGCTCATGTTACTCCTTACAAGCGTTTCGCTAAGCTCCAGGCGCCCGGCTGTTCACGAATAAACCCGCTGCTAGCGGGTCTACCTTTCAATTATGTTCGCCGCGGTGCTTGAGCTTTCCTTGTGTGGCAAGCTCATTATAGGACGCATTAGCGCTATAATCGCTCTGATAAATATGTCTCGAAGAATGTTCGAGAAAAGCCCAGCTAACGAGCCCGTGGCTTTTGACAAGGAGTATCGATGCAGATTACCTCAGGCCTGCCTGAAGGCTTTAACGCCGGCGCGTACGACATGATTGTCGTCGGTGCTGGATATGCCGGTGCCGTTTGCGCCCGCCGTCTTGCCGAGACCATCGGCTATCGTGTTGCCGTTTTGGAGCGCCGTAGCCACATTGCGGGCAATGCCTATGACTGCACTGACGAGGCCGGAATCCTGATCCACGAGTACGGTCCGCATATCTATCACACCTTTAACGAGCGCGTGCACAATTTCCTGTCGCGCTTTACCAAGTGGACGGATTATCAGCACAAGGTGCTCGCCAACATCAACGGTACCCTTATGCCCGTGCCCTTCAACCATGCGAGTCTCAAGCTCGCCTTTGGTGACGAGCGCGGCGAGGAGCTGTATCAGAAGCTCGTGGAGACCTTTGGCAAGGATGTCAAGGTGCCCATTATGGAGCTGCGTAAGAAGAACGACCCGGATCTTGCCGAGGTCGCCGATTACGTCTACGAGAACGTCTTTTTGCATTACACCATGAAGCAGTGGGGCCAGACGCCCGATCAGATCGACCCCTCGATCACCGGCCGCGTTCCCGTCTTTGTGGGCGATGATGACCGCTACTTCCCGCAAGCTCCCTTCCAGGGCATGCCGCAGGAGGGCTACACGGCGCTCTTTGAGCACATGCTCGACCACGACCTGATCGACGTGTTCTGCGACGTGGACGCCCGTGACCTCTTTGAAATCGACGAGACTACCGTCAAGATCGACGGCAAGGTCTATGGTGGCGAGATCGTCTACACCGGTCCACTCGACGAGCTGTTCAACCTCGACTTGGGTGCGCTACCGTACCGCACGCTCGACATGAAGTTCGAGACGCTCGATATGGACCAGTTCCAGCCCGTGGGCACCGTCAACTACACCACGAGCGAGGACTACACGCGCATCACCGAGTTCAAGAACATGACCGGTCAGGTTCTGCCCGGCAAGACCACCATCATGAAGGAGTACTCCAAGGCCTATACGCCCGGCTCGGGCGAGACGCCGTACTACGCCATTCTTGAACCCGAGAACCGTGAGCTCTATGAGCGCTATCTTGAGCGCGTCCAGAACCTGACGAACTTCCACCCGGTGGGTCGTCTGGCCGAGTATCGTTACTACGATATGGACGCCGTGACCAATTCTGCCCTCGATCTTTCGGATGAGATTATCGCCTGCCATGCATAAAGTCATAACATTCGGTATTCCCTCGTATAACGCCGCCAAGGACATGGACCATTGCATCACCTCCATCTTGGAGGGGAGCAATTACGCCACCGATATCGAGATTATCGTGGTGGACGACGGCTCCAAGGACGAGACGGCCGCCAAGGCCGACGAGTGGGAGGCACGTTATCCCGGTATCATTCGCGCGGTACACCAGGAGAACGGCGGCCACGGTATTGCCGTTCTTTCGGGTCTGCGCGAGGCACAGGGCACCTACTACAAGGTCGTCGACTCGGACGACTGGCTCGACGCTGCGGCTCTTTCGACCATGCTTTCGATTCTGCGCGGCTTTGAGGAGCGCGACCAGCGCGTTGACCTGTTTATCTCGAACTACGTGTACGAGAAGGTTTACGAGGGAACGCATACCGCTATTGGCTACAAATTTGCCCTGCCGCGCAAAAAGATTTTTTCCTGGGATCAGATCGGTCATTTCCGCCCGGACCAGAACCTACTCATGCACAGCCTGTGCTATCGCACGGATGTGCTGCGCGAGTCCAACCTTCCCATGCCGCCGCACACGTTCTATGTGGACAACATCTACGCCTACGTGCCGCTGCCGCGTTGCAAGACCATGTACTATGCCGACATCGACCTCTATCGCTACTTTATCGGTCGCGAGGGCCAGAGCGTCAACGAGGCCACGATGGTCAAGCGTCTGGACCAGCAGTTCCGTGTTACGCGTATCATGATGGAGTCGTACCACCTGTACAGCGATGTTGAGTCGTCTCGTCTGCGCTCGTACATGATGGGCTACTTCACCATGATGATGGCGATCTGCTCAGTGCTCACCAAGCTTTCCGAGGAAGATTGCGCCGACGAGCGCCTAAAGACGCTGTGGAATGATTTGAAGGCCTACGACGAGCGCATGTATCGTCGTGCCCGCTACGGCGTGGTCGGGTTCTTCACCAATCTGCGCGGACGGGCCGGAGACAAAACCACACTCGGCCTATACCGTCTTGCCTCAAAGATCTTCAAATTCAACTAGCTGCCGAGTAATCGCTGCTGATAGGTTGACTGGGCCCCTTGGCCTTTAGTTTGCTACTGCGAACAGTCCTGCTCGCACGGAAAGCACATTAAGTGCTTTCCGGCTCGTGCGGAACTTGTATCAAACTAAAGGCCAAGGGGCCTCTGCTATAAGAATCGATTGTCAGGTTATTTGAATTTGAAGATCTTCGACGCGCGGTACACAGGGGCCTGGGCTGAAAAAATATTAGTTGGTAGTCGGTCGGAGGCGGGCGGGCATTACGTTTGTCGCGAGTTCCGCATGCAAAGAAGGCCACTTAATGTGGCCTTCGTCTTGCATAGGACTGTAGAGCAGCAAACGTAATGCCCGCCCGCCTCCGACCGACGGTCGAGTGAGATTACTTCGCAGCACCTGGGATTCCGTGGGAGGTTTTGGCGGTTTTGGCTCCGTTTACGATGGCGGTTTCCAGGGCCCTTACGGCGAGCATGCCCAGCAGGTCTAGGGGAACGGCGGCGCTTGCCTGGGCGCCCAGTTTGCCGCTGGCGAGGGTGTAGATGGTGTCGCCGTCGTTGGTGGTGTGCGTGGGACGGATGGCGTGTGCGTAGGCGTCTGCGGCCATCTGGGAGACCTTGGTGGCTTGTGCCTTAGTGAGTTCCACGTTGGTGACGATGCAGCTGATGGTGGTGTTGGTGCGGTCGAGCGGCATCTGCATGGATCCGGCGGCGGCAAAGGCTGCGAGTTCCATGTCGACGATCTGGTCGCTATCGGCTGCGGCGCGCATACCGGCGATCCACTCGCCGGTGAAGGGGTCGACAACGTTGCCGCATGCGTTGACTGAGACCACGGCGCCCACCTTGATGGGGCCGAGCGCCACGGCAGTAGCTCCAAGGCCGGCCTTCATGCAGGTGGCAGGCCCCATGAGCTTACCCACGGTAGCGCCCGTGCCGGCGCCTACGTTGCCCTGTTCGAGCTTGGTGGGGGTGTGGTCGAGTGCCTCGCGCACGGCGGCGATGCCGGCCTCAATGTCGGGGCGTACGGTGGGGTCGCCAAAGGCGAGGTCGAAGATGCAGCTGGAGCACACGATGGGCACCTGCGTGGGGCCGACGGGAAGGCCGATGCAGCGGCTCTCGAGCTCGCGGGCGACGCCGCTTGCAGCTTCGAGGCCAAAGGCCGATCCACCCGAAAGGCAGACGGCGTGGACCTTGTCCACGGTGTTCTCGGGACGCAGCAGGTCGGTCTCGCGCGAAGCGGGAGCGCCACCGCGTACGTCAACGCCGCCGGTGACGCCCTCGGGTGCCACGATTACGGTGCAACCGGTGCCGGCCTCCTCGTCCGTATAGTTGCCAAAGCAAAAGCCATCGACATCGCAGACGTCAATGGCCTCGAGCAGTGTATCCATGTTTAACTCCTATCGGTTTTCCGCCGCGCCTTGTGCCCGGTCGGGATCCGTACGGTACGCCAAAATTGTAGGCGCTGGGGGATACCCAGCGCCAGATGCAATTACGAGAGTTTTTGAATGGTACGTGCGACGCGGGCGATGGGTAGGCCCACCACGTTATAGAAGTCGCCCGAAATATCGTGCACGAGCATGCGTCCGCCTGTGCCCTGAATGCCGTAGGCGCCGGCCTTGTCCATGGGCTCACCCGAGGCGACGTAGCGCTCGATCTGCTCGTCGGTGAGCTCGTAGAACGTCACGTCGGTCACATCGACAAAGGATAGGCTCTCGGCGGCATGCGGGGCTGTAGCGTCGCCGGCTTTAACGATGCAGACGCCGGTTGCGACCTGGTGCGTGCGCCCCGAAAGCTCACGGAGCATGGTGCGCGCCTCGTCCTCGGTTGCCGGCTTGCCCAGAATCTTGCCGTCAAAGGTGACGATGGTGTCGGCCGCGACCGTCAGCTCATTGGGCTCGGCATACTCGGCAGCAACGGCAGCCGCCTTGGCGCGTGCCAAGCGCTCGACAAGCGTGAGCGGGGCCTCGCCATCAAAGGGCGTTTCGTCGATATCCGCGGGAATCACGCGAATGTTGTAGCCTGCCTCGCGCATCAGCTCTATGCGGCGCGGCGATTGCGAAGCCAAAATCATAGTTGGATGCCCTCGGCGACCTTCCCGACGGCCTTGTCGCCGGCGAGCGTGCGCAGCAGCTCCAATGCAAAGGGGAGTGACTGTGCCATGCCGCTGGCAGTGATGATGTTGCCGTCTTGCGTGACCTTCTCGCCGGTATAGGCGCCTTCGGGGAAGCTTTTCTCAAAGCCAGGGAAGCACGTGGCGTGGCGCCCCTCGAGCAGGTCGAGCTCGCCCAGGATAAACGGGGCGGCGCAGATGGCGGCGACGTGCTTGGTCGCGGCGAACTCGCAGACCACGTCGCAGACACGCTGATCGGCGCGCAGGTTGGTGGCACCGGGCAGGCCGCCGGGCAGCACGACGCAGTCGTACTCGTCAAAGTTGATCTCATCAAAGAGCGCATCGCAGGTCACGGGGATCTGCAACGAGCTTACGACCTCACGCGTGGGCATAATCGAGACGAGCGTGGCACGCACGCCGCCGCGACGCATGACATCGACCATGGTCAAGCATTCAATAGTTTCAAAGCCATCGGCGGCGAGAACGGCAACGCTGGGCATGAGGGTTCCTTTCATAGGCGGCATACAATTAGCCGTCTTATACCCCGAAGACCTCCGCTTGCCACGCTCGATTTCCCAATGATTTTTCTGAGCAATGATTAAGTGGCTAGTTGCGTCTAAGGTGGACGACGGTCTCGCAGTGGAAGGTTTGTGGGAACAGGTCGACTGGCGTGATCTTTACGGGGGAGAAGGTGCCTTCTTCGACAAAGCGTTTGAGATCGCGCGCCAGGGTGGCCGGGTCGCAGCTCACGTAGGCGACATCGCGGGCACTCGTGCTGGCGATAAGGTCGATCGCTTCGGGGGCGAGGCCTGCGCGCGGCGGGTCGACCACCAAGACGTCGGCATCCTGGTCGGGGAACTCGCGCACCGCGTCTCCGCCAATGACGTCGACGTTATCAAGCTTGTTGATCTCCAGGTTACGGCGCAGGTCGCGCACGGCGGGGCCGTAGGCCTCGACGGCGGCGACAAAGTCGCAGCGGCGGGCGAGCGGCAGGGTAAAGGTGCCGGCACCGCAGTACAGGTCCACGGCAAGCTCGTCTTCCTGCGGATCGAGCGCTTCCATGACAAGCTCGATCAAAATCTCGGCACCCTTGGTGTTGACCTGGAAAAAAGACGGGGCAGACAAGCGCATCTGACCCTCGGCGATATTCTCGGTCCATGAGCCCTCTCCGGCGAGCATTTCGACCTTGGAAACACGGCGGGCCTTCTTTTCGCCCTTGCTCATCACGCGTACGACACTTGTGGGGTGCGCGGCGTCTGCCAACACGCGCGAGACTTGCGAGCGCGGGAAAGAGCCCGTAGGCGTCCAGAGCGCCACCTCGAGTGCCTTGGTGCGACGCGAGGCGCGAATGCCCACGCGCTCAAGGCCCAGGTCGTGGCTGCCGCTCAGATAATTGAGCGCGCCGACGACCGATTTGAGTGCCTTGGGGAAGCGTTTGTCGAACAACGGGCACGAATCGACGGTCACGATCTTGCGAGGATCGACACCGTGCATGCCAAGACGCACGCGGCCGTTTACAACGGTCGGCTCGAGTTCGGTTTTATTGCGGTAGCCCCAATCATCCTTGGTGTGGCGGATGGGTTGCACCAGTTCATCGACTTGATCGGGGCTGAACTTGCCGATACGCTCGAGCGTGGAGCGCAGATTTTGCTCCTTGGCGGCGAGCTGTGCCGTGCGTGAGAGATTGCCCCACGAGCAGCCGCCGCAGATGCCCACGAAGGGGCAGGGAGGCTGAATGCGATCGGGGCTTGGCTCCAGAATCTCGGTGGTGCGGGCACGCATGAACGACTTGCCGTCCTGTACGACCTCGGCCTCGACGGTGTCGCCTGCCACGGCGCCCTGCACAAAGACGGCCTTGCCGTTGTCGGCGTGCGCCAGCCCGTCGGCGCCGTAGGTCATCGATTCTATAGTGAGCTTCATATTCCTGCCTGTCATTCGCGTTGTTGTTCGCACCATGGTAGCAGGGAAAAGCGCCCCGCATCCGAGGCTTTCCTCAAATGCGGGGCGCTTCTACAAACTGCTTCTACAAACGACTATTTCGTCTTGCCGGTAATGAGCGTCTTAAGACCCAGGCCGATCAGACCCAGGCCCATGCGCACGCGACCGGGGCGATGGCGCTCGATGGCCTTGGTCTTGCCGGCGGGCTTATCGCGACGGGCGCTCGTCTCGGGTGCGGGCTTGATGACCTGCGGATCGGGCTGAGGTGCAGGTGCAGGCTCGGGCTCAATGACGGTCGCCTGGACCTCTTGGACCTTGGGTGCTACTGGCTGCGGCTCGGCCTCGGGGGCAGGTTCCGCCTCAATGACGGGCTCGGGCGCGGCCTCGGCGTTGCGATAGGCACGCTCCAGCAGGGCTTCCTGCGAGTTGAAGGGTTTCTCACCCTCTGCACGCTCCACGGGGACCCAGGTGCCGTCGCTCGTGAGGCTGCGGGCCTTCACGTTGTCGCGCAGCTGCATGCCCATGTACTCGTGCACTAGGGCGCGGCAGGTGGGGTCGAGCACGGGGAAGGCAATCTCCACGCGGTGCTCGGTGTTGCGCGTCATCATGTCTGCCGAGCTCAGGTAAATCATGTCCGAGTCCACGCCGAAAGCATAGACGCGCGCGTGCTCCAAAAAGCGTCCGACGATGGAGCGGACATGCACGTTCTCGGTCTTGCCCGGAACACCGGGCTTGAGGCACGAGATGCCGCGGATGATCATGTCTACGCGCACGCCGGCACACGATGCCTCGGCGATCTTGTCGATAACCTCGCGGTCGGTCAGCGAGTTGAGCTTAAAGAACACGCGGGCGGGCTCGCCGGCAAGGGCGCGCTGGATCTCGCGGTCAAGCCCGCGCATAATGAGCGGTTTCAGTCCGACGGGCGCCACACCCAGGAAGCGGTAGTCGCCGCGCAGGTTGCCCAGCGACAGATTGCGGAAGAACAGGTTGGCGTCCTCGCCGATGCCGGGATGGGCTGTCATGAGCATAAAGTCGCTGTAGAGTTTGGCCGTCTTCTCGTTAAAGTTGCCGGTGCCCAAAAGCGTGAGGCGCGTTAGCGCCATGCCCTCGCGATAGGTGAGCTGGCAGATCTTTGAGTGGCATTTAAAGCCCTCGGAACCATAGATGACGGTGCAGCCTGCCTCTTCCAGACGCTCGGCCCACTCGATGTTGTTCTGCTCGTCAAAGCGGGCACGAAGTTCCATGAGCACCGTGACCTCTTTGCCGTTCTCGGCAGCATCGATCAGCGACTCGCACAGGCGGCTCTGCTTGGCCACGCGGTAGAGCGTGATGCGCAGCGAGATGCACTCGGGGTCGTAGGCGGCCTCGTGCACCAGATCCAGGAAGGGGTTCATGGCCTCGTAGGGATAAAAGAGCAGCTTGTCGTGCTGCAGCACCTGCTCGCGGATGGAGCGGGTCATGTCGATGGTGGGATTGGGCTGCGGCCTAAACGGCGTAAAGAGCAGCTCGTTGCGCAGGTGCTCGGGAATCTTGCCCTCAATGCCAAAGACGTAGCCCAGGTCGAGCGGGATATCGCAGGTAAAGACCGAGCGGCGCGAAAGCTCGAGCGCCTTGCGGATGGTCTTGAGCGTCGCCTTCTCGAGCGACCCCGAGACCGCGAGCACTACCGGCTGCAGACGCAGGCGCTTCTTAAGGATACGCTTCATGTGCTGGCGGTAGTCCTCTTCCTCTTCGACGCCCTCGCCGTCCGGATCGATGTCGGCGTTGCGGGTGACGCGGATCAGCGCACGATCCAGCGGCTTATAGGAGCCAAAGCAGCTGTCCAGGCAGGCGAGGATGACGTCCTCGAGCAAGATGTAGGAGTAGGTGCCGGTGGGCGAGGGGATCTCGACCACGCGGTTCATCGAGGCGGGGATCTCGATAAGGCCCAGCAGGCTCTCCTCGTCGGTGGCGCCGTCCAGACCACAGGCCAGATAGAGCGCGCCGTTGCGCAGGTTGGGGAAGGGGTGGCGCGGATCGATGACCAGCGGCGAGATGACCGGCGACACGTAGGCCTGGAAGTAGCGGGTTACAAAGGCGCGCTCCTCGGGCGTAAGCGAATCGATGCGGGCGCGGTGAACGCCCAAGGTGTCGAGCTTGCCCTCGATGCTCTTAAAGATGGACTCCCAACGGGTAAGGAGCCCGGGCATTTCGGCCATGACAGCATCGACCTGTTCGGAGGCGGTCATATTGCTCTTGTTGTCGACGGGCTGTTTTTTGAGCTCTGCCAGATCGGACAGGCCGCCCACGCGCACCATGAGAAACTCGTCGAGGTTAGACTCGAAAATCGACACGAACTTTAGACGCTCGAACAGCGGAACGGTCTCATCGAAGGCTTCGTCAAGCACGCGGTTGTCAAAGCGTAGCCAGCTGAGCTCTCGGTTTTGCGTGTACGAGAAGTCGCGCGGCGGTTTGCGCAGCTTTGCGGCGGCTTGCTTCTTTTCGATTTTGCTCGGCATATGCATCTGTCCGTTCAGTCCCCACAAGGGACGGTAGCCCAACACTAATCACTATTGTCTCAATTTAGTCGACCTGTGGCACGGACGCATCGCGCGAACGGTATCTTTACCTACTTCTTACGCTGACAAGTCATAGGACTGACGCCCTGCTCGTCTGCAAGCGGTCTATATCCTCACTCAACTGGTACGTAAGTGTGAATAAGAATGATGGATAGCTGAATATCATTGAATGCAGGCGGAAACGTAAACAAACATCATTTATATACATAAAACCGATTTAGCTATGCAATTCTGAATCAAAAGTTTAGAGATGCAATTGCAAATAGTTTTTAGGAAAAAAGAGCGTTTACCTTAGAAAAGTTACTTTAGAACGCCGAAGTACATTATGGGGGAATCTCATGCGATATACCGTTCATCGCACTTTGTTGACCGTTCGGAGGCGAGGTGGAATTGCGGGTGGAATTTGGATATAACTAGAGCTGTCAGCAAGCAGCGTCCGCTATGGAAGGGCGCTGAGAGATTCGGCCGAAAGGCCCGAAAGAAAGGTAGGAGGCCATGACGAAAGGTCTGCACGTGCCTTCCGAGATCGGCAAGCTCAGGAAGGTCTGCCTGCACCGTCCCGGCGACGAGCTCCTCAACCTGCCGCCCGACGAGCTCGAGCGACTCCTGTTCGACGACGTCCCGTTCCTGGAGGTCGCGCAGCAGGAGCACGACACCTTCGCTCAGATCCTGAGGGACCAGGGCGTGGAGGTCCTCTACCTCGAGAACCTCGTCGCCGAGGTGTTCGACCAGGTCCCCGGCGCCCGCGCCGAGTTCACCGACCAGTACATCGCCGAGGCCGGCATCCGCGGCCAGCACATGCCGCAGATCGTCCGCGAGAAGCTGGACTCCATCGAGGACAACCTCGAGTTCGTCAAGAAGACCATGGCCGGCATGACCAAGGCCGAGATCGACCTGCCCCTCACGGCGTCCACGACCCTCGACTCCCTGGTCAACTCCGAGTCCGAGTCCGACCTGATCATCGACCCGATGCCCAACCTCTACTTCACCCGCGACCCGTTCGCGGTCGTCGGCGAGGGCGTCAACCTCAACCGCATGTACTCGGTCACCCGCAACCGCGAGACCCTGTACGGCAAGTACGTCTTCAAGTACCACCCCGACTACAAGGACGTCTCCCTGTACTTCCGCCGCGACTGCCAGTTCCACACCGAGGGCGGCGACGTGCTGAACATCAACGAGAAGACCCTCGCCGTCGGCATCTCCCAGCGCACCCAGGCCGCAGCTATCGACGTCATGGCCCAGAACATCTTCTGGAACTCCGACTCCAAGGTCGAGCGCATCCTGGCCTTCGACATCCCGGTCTCGCGCGCCTTCATGCACCTCGACACGGTCTTCACCCAGATCGACGTCGATAAGTTCACGATCCACCCCGCCATCATGGGCACCCTGCGCGTCTACGAGCTGACCGCCGGCAAGAACCCGGGCGACGTGAACATCCGCCTGATCGAGGACACCCTCGAGCACGTCCTGGAGGACGCCACCGGCGTCGACCAGGTCAAGCTGATCCCCTGCGGCGGCGGCGACCCGATCGCGGCCTCCCGCGAGCAGTGGAACGACGGCTCCAACACCCTGTGCGTCGAGCCCGGCAAGATCTGCGTCTACGCCCGCAACACCGTCACCAACGACGTGCTGTACAAGGAGGGCCTGGACCTTCTCGTCGTGCCCTCCGCCGAGCTCTCCCGCGGCCGCGGCGGCCCGCGCTGCATGAGCATGCCCTTCTGGCGCGAGGACCTCTAAGGTCTTCAAGGACTCGTACGGGTCATAATACATACATCTAGCTGCCATTAGATGTCTCCCATTGGGGCGGTGCGGGTTTTCGCACCGCCCCAATCTTGTATGAGGAACGTCAACACGATTGGATGACTGCTTTTGTAAGGAGCTTGGCCATGGACATCAAGACGATTGGCGTTGAGGAATGGCTCAACGTTTGGGAGAAGAGCGCCACGTGGGACATCGCCCAGTCGACGATCTCGTCGCTCACCATGGGCGAGCTGCGCGCGCTCGATGAACAGGACGGCGCCACGTTCTACGAGCGCCTGGACCGCGAGAAGATGAACTACGGCTGGATCGAGGGCTCGCCGGAGTTTAAGGCCGAGGTTGCCAAGCTGTATCGTCGGGAGGTCAATCCCGATCACATTCTGCAGACCAATGGCTGCACGGGCGCTAACCTCAACGCCATCATGGCTGTGGTCGAGCCCGGCGACCATGTTATCGCCGAGTGGCCCACCTACGCGCCGCTCTACGAGATTCCGCGCACGCTGGGCGCCGAGGTCGAGTATTGGGAGCTTCGCGAGGAACTCGGCTGGAAGCCCGATATCGAGGAACTCAAGCGCTTGGTGCGTCCCAACACCAAGCTCATCTGCATCAACAACGCATCTAACCCCATCGGTACGGTGCTCGATGCCGATATGCTCGGCCAGATTGCCGAGATCGCCCGCTCGGTGGGCGCCTACGTGCTGTGCGACGAGGTATATCTGCCGCTCGAAAACACTGAGTCCTTTATGTCGATGGTCGACGTGTACGAGAGGGCCATTGTCACCAACTCGTTGTCGAAGACCTATTCGACACCTGCGGCCCGCGTGGGCTGGGTCCTGGCAGACGAAGAGATATCCAGCCGCATCCGCACCTATCGCGATTACACCATGATCTGCGGCGGTGTGTTCAACGACGCCCTGGCGACCTATGTGCTTGAGCACAAGGATAAGATTCTCGAGCGCAATCGCAAGATCGTGTTTGGCAACCGCGATATCGCGCAGGCTTGGATCGATACGCAGCATCGCGTTTCCTGGACGGCCCCGCAGGGCGTGTCCACCTCGTTTATCCAGCTGGATATTCCCGAGGATGACGAGGAGTTCTGCAGGCGCCTGCTGTCCGAGAGGGGAGTGCTGCTGGTCCCCGGTAGCCGTTTTGAGCTTCCCTGCGGCGCACGCCTGGGCTACTGCGCGAGCGAGGACGTTCTGCGCGAGGGCCTGAGGCTTTTGGGCGAGGCACTGGCGGAGTTCGATCGCTAGGATTCCGATGGTCTTCGGGGGCCTTATCCAAATTAGCCGAAGATAATCGAAAACGGACCCGTTTCCCTAGGGGAAGCGGGTCCGTTTTTCTATACCGAGAAGTCAAGTTGTTACAAATGGGGCCGTAAAGCGAGGCGGTATCCGCTGGGCCTTATACTGAGTTTCCGGTGAACGGTATCAAGCGTCTGGTAAACGGTAATTTATTTATCAGAAATGAATAGGACAAACTTTTTTCTGAATAAAAATGAAAATGGTTGAGACGCGGTGTGAACCGCTAATTCTATTCATAGCTTTATTGGAAATATGCAATTTGAGGATGGTTTAACAAAGTTTAGTTCCATTTGATTTTAGGATTAAAACGCGTTTAAGCACGTAAATACGCTTTATTAAGATGAAGTGTGCCATGCGTGAAGTATATGTGTATGCCGTTCACCCCCTATAAAAAACCGTTCGGGGGCAAGGTGGAAGTATGAGCTGATTTTGGATATAAATATGTCGTCAGCAATAACGCCTCACACGGAGGGGCGCTAACGAATCGGCCCTGACAAGGGCCCGAAAGAAAGGTAGGAGGCCATGACGAAAGGTCTGCACGTGCCTTCCGAGATCGGCAAGCTCAGGAAGGTCTGCCTGCACCGTCCCGGCGACGAGCTCCTCAACCTGCCGCCCGACGAGCTCGAGCGACTCCTGTTCGACGACGTCCCGTTCCTGGAGGTCGCGCAGCAGGAGCACGACACCTTCGCTCAGATCCTGAGGGACCAGGGCGTGGAGGTCCTCTACCTCGAGAACCTCGTCGCCGAGGTGTTCGACCAGGTCCCCGGCGCCCGCGCCGAGTTCACCGACCAGTACATCGCCGAGGCCGGCATCCGCGGCCAGCACATGCCGCAGATCGTCCGCGAGAAGCTGGACTCCATCGAGGACAACCTCGAGTTCGTCAAGAAGACCATGGCCGGCATGACCAAGGCCGAGATCGACCTGCCCCTCACGGCGTCCACGACCCTCGACTCCCTGGTCAACTCCGAGTCCGAGTCCGACCTGATCATCGACCCGATGCCCAACCTCTACTTCACCCGCGACCCGTTCGCGGTCGTCGGCGAGGGCGTCAACCTCAACCGCATGTACTCGGTCACCCGCAACCGCGAGACCCTGTACGGCAAGTACGTCTTCAAGTACCACCCCGACTACAAGGACGTCTCCCTGTACTTCCGCCGCGACTGCCAGTTCCACACCGAGGGCGGCGACGTGCTGAACATCAACGAGAAGACCCTCGCCGTCGGCATCTCCCAGCGCACCCAGGCCGCAGCTATCGACGTCATGGCCCAGAACATCTTCTGGAACTCCGACTCCAAGGTCGAGCGCATCCTGGCCTTCGACATCCCGGTCTCGCGCGCCTTCATGCACCTCGACACGGTCTTCACCCAGATCGACGTCGATAAGTTCACGATCCACCCCGCCATCATGGGCACCCTGCGCGTCTACGAGCTGACCGCCGGCAAGAACCCGGGCGACGTGAACATCCGCCTGATCGAGGACACCCTCGAGCACGTCCTGGAGGACGCCACCGGCGTCGACCAGGTCAAGCTGATCCCCTGCGGCGGCGGCGACCCGATCGCGGCCTCCCGCGAGCAGTGGAACGACGGCTCCAACACCCTGTGCGTCGAGCCCGGCAAGATCTGCGTCTACGCCCGCAACACCGTCACCAACGACGTGCTGTACAAGGAGGGCCTGGACCTTCTCGTCGTGCCCTCCGCCGAGCTCTCCCGCGGCCGCGGCGGCCCGCGCTGCATGAGCATGCCCTTCTGGCGCGAGGACCTCTAAGTCTTTCCGTTTCCGGTGCGGTCCCCCTACAACCGCACCGGTTTCGCCCGTCAAACGGGCAACACTAATACTTACGTAATTCATTTTTTCGAAAGGATACGAACCATGGGTGTTAACCTCTCCGGCCGTAGCTTCCTCAAGCTCCTCGACCTCTCCACCGAGGAGATCGAGTACTTGCTCAAGCTTTCCAAGAACTTCAAGGACATGAAGCGCGCTGGCGTTCCGCACCGCTATCTCGAGGGCAAGAACATCGTCCTGCTCTTCCAGAAGACCTCCACTCGTACCCGCTGCGCCTTCGAGGTCGGCGGCATGGATCTGGGCATGGGCGTCACCTACCTCGATCCCGGTTCGTCGCAGATGGGCAAGAAGGAGTCCATCGAGGACACCGCCCGCGTTCTCGGCCGCATGTATGACGGCATCGAGTTCCGTGGCTTTGCACAGGACGACGTCGAGGAGCTCGCTGCCAAGTCCGGCGTGCCCGTGTGGAACGGCCTGACCACCGAGTGGCACCCCACCCAGATGCTCGCCGACATCCTGACCGTCCAGGAGAACTTCAACTACGACATCAAGGGCAAGACCCTCGTCTTCATGGGCGACTGCAAGAACAATGTCGCTCGCTCCCTCATGGTTGTCTGCTCCAAGCTCGGCATGAACTTCGTGGCCTGCGGCCCCGAGGAGTGCATGCCCGCTGACGACGTCATCGAGGCCTGCAAGCCCATCGCCGAGGCTAACGGCTGCACCATCAAGCTGACCACTGACGTCAAGGACGGCGTCACCGGTGCCGACGTTATCTACACCGATGTGTGGGTCTCCATGGGCGAGCCCGACGAGGTCTGGGCCGAGCGCATCGCTCAGCTCACCCCGTATCGCGTTACCTCCGAGGTCATGGCTATGGCCAACCCAGGTGCCATCTTCCTGCACTGCCTGCCTAGCTTCCACGACACCAACACCACGATTGGCGCCGAGAAGTGCGAGCAGTTCGGCATCACCGAGCAGGAGGTCACCGACGAGGTCTTCGAGAGCCCCGCTTCCAAGGTCTTCGACGAGGCCGAGAACCGCATGCACACCATCAAGGCTGTCATGTACGCCACGCTCAAGTAAGAGCATCTAGCATCTCGCTCGGGGTGTATTGCTGCACACCCCGAGCGGCTTTGTCTGGTAAATATCTCGCATCGGGCGGTGGGCACGGCACGGAAGATCCGCTTCGCGCGAGAAAGTTAAATGATTTATGAAGGGGGGGATGAGAACCATGACTGAGACCGCTAAGAAAAAGCGCGGTATGCCTTCATCGTTCACCATTCTTCTAGCTCTGCTGGCAATTGTTGCAGTGATTACCGTTATCGTCTCCGGCACGTCCGGCGGCGCGGTTACTGCCGCCCGTCTGAGCGATTTCTGCACCGCCCCGATTAAGGGCTTCGCTGACGCTCTGCCCGTCTGCCTCTTCGTTATGATCCTGGGCGGCTTCCTCGGCATGATGACCGAGACCGGCGCTCTGGACAACGGTATCGCCGTCCTGGTGCAGAAGCTTAAGGGTAACGAGATCATGCTCATTCCCGTGCTGATGCTCATCTTCTCCCTCGGTGGTACCACCTATGGTATGTGCGAGGAGACCGTTCCCTTCTACGCCCTGCTCGCCGCTACCATGATGGCCGCTGGCTTCGACCCCATGGTCGGCGCCGCTACCGTCCTGCTCGGTGCTGGCTGCGGCTGCCTGGGCTCCACGGTTAACCCGTTCGCCGTCGGCGCTGCCGTCGACGCTCTGACCGGCGTTGGCATTGAGGTCAACCAGTCCATCATCATCGGCCTTGGTGCCGTCCTGTGGATTGTCACTACCGCTATGTCCATTGTCTTCGTGATGAACTATGCCAAGAAGGTCAAGGCTGACAAGGGTTCCACCATCCTGTCGATGCAGGAGCTCAAGGACGCCGAAGAGGCTCACGGCAAGGCTGCTTCCGAGGTCCACAAGGAGGTCAAGCTCACCGGTCGTCAGAAGGGTGTTCTGATCGCCTTCGCCTTCACCTTCGTCGTCATGATCGTCGGCTTCATTCCGCTGGCCGACCTCAACGAGGGCGTCGCCAACTTCTTCGACGCTGGCGCTGTCTACGACGCCGACGGTAATGCCGTCGTCCAGGGCTGGTCTGCCCTGATCACCGGCCTGCCCATTGGCCAGTGGTACTTCGACGAGGCTTCCACCTGGTTCTTCCTCATGGCCGTCCTGATCGGTATCATCGGTGGCCTGTCCGAGAAGCAGATCGTTAACACCTTCATCACCGGCGCTGCCGACATGATGTCCGTTGTTCTCGTCATCGCCCTCGCCCGTGGTATCTCCGTCCTCATGGCTAACACCGGCCTCGACGTTTACGTCCTCGACGCTGCCGCCAATGCCTTGGCTGGCCTGTCCGGCGTGATCTTCGCTCCCATGAGCTTCCTGGTCTACTTCGGCCTGTCCTTCCTGATCCCCTCGACCTCCGGTATGGCCACCGTCTCCATGCCCATCATGGGACCGCTGGCTGTTAAGCTTGGCTTCTCGCCTGAGGTCATGGTCATGATCTTCTCCGCCGCCATCGGTGTCGTGAACCTGTTCACCCCGACCTCCGGCGCCATCATGGGCGGTCTCGCCCTGGCCAAGATCGAGTGGACGACCTGGCTCAAGTTTGCCCTTAAGCTCATCGTCGCGCTCTCCGTCGTCTGCGCCATCATCCTGACCGTCGCTTGCGTGTTGATCTAAGTACCCAACGGGTACCCCACGGAAACCTTGACGATCCTGTAAAGGATCATCTGGTCATCGTCTGTCCGGTGGGGTAAACCCACCGGTAGACTCCTACCTTTAGCCCCCTCCCGTTCCGTGCGCGGGAGGGGGCGCTCTTGTGTTCCGGCGTTTTACCAAACGCCGGAACCACTCGACGCTGCAAGCCCGCCAGAGCGGCAATCTGACGTTCAATCGTCGGGCATGGCCAAAAGGCCTATGCCCTCCTCTTTCACGTCACCTTGCTCGCTCTGGCGGGCTTTCGCTGACTTATGCTCCACCTGTGACGTTTCCATTATTGATACAAAGGCCAGGTTTGTTTGAACCAAAAAGGGGAAGTTACGGTGGAATAGTTCCTGTTTGGCCGTCTTGAGGGGTTAAACGGGAACTATTTCACCGCAACTTATCGATGACGTGTTTGGTTGATGCCCGTTGGCTGCTTGGGTGTTGGGGAGGGCCTGCTCCGTTATAATCGCCTAGAACACTAAATGGAAACGGGACGGGAGCCATACATGCGCCAGGGTTTCGACAACGCGAAGTATATCGAGCTGCAGGCCGCTCATATTAAAGAGCGTATCTCGCAGTTTGGCGGCAAGCTGTATTTGGAGTTTGGCGGCAAGCTGTTTGACGACTATCACGCGAGTCGCGTGCTGCCGGGTTTTGAACCGGACAGCAAGTTCCGCATGCTCAAGAGCATTGCCGATGACGTTGAGGTCATCATCGCGATCAACGCGAACCACATCGAGAAGAATAAGGCCCGTGGCGACCTGGGCATTACCTATGACGAGGACGTCTTGCGCCTGGTCGACCTGTTCCGCGGCAACGGTTTTGCTGTCGCGGCCGTGGTTATCACCCAGTACGCCGGCCAGCCCGCCGCCGATGTCTTCCGCAATCGCCTGAACGCGCTCGGCATTCCCGCCAAGCTGCACTATCCCATCGAGGGCTATCCCCACGACGTCGATTTGATCGTGTCCGACGACGGCTATGGCAAGAACGAGTTTGTCGAGACCACCCGTCCGCTCGTCGTGGTCACCGCGCCGGGTCCTGGCTCGGGTAAGCTCGCCACCTGCCTGTCGCAGCTTTATCACGAGCACAAACACGGCACCGCCGCCGGCTACGCCAAGTTCGAGACCTTCCCGGTCTGGAACCTTCCCCTCACGCATCCGGTCAACATCGCCTACGAGGCGGCCACGGCAGATCTCGACGACGCCAATATCATCGACTCCTTCCACTTGGAGGCCTACAACAAGACCACGGTCAACTACAACCGTGACGTCGAGGCTTTCCCGGTGGTCCGTGCTCTGATGGAAAAGATCCTGGGCAAGAGCCCCTACCAGAGCCCCACGGACATGGGCGTCAATATGGTCGGTTTTGCTATTACCGATGACGATGCCTGCCGCGACGCTTCCAAGATGGAGATCGTCCGCCGCTACTTTACCGCGGTCGAAAATGTGCGCCGTACCGGCGTGGGCGATGAGCAAGTCGACCGTCTCAAGATCATTATGAAGAAGGCCGGTATCGACAAGAACTACTCGCCGGCACGCTCGGCCGCCCTTACCAGGGAGCAGCTGACGGGTGGCCCCGTAGGCGCCATGGTCATGCCCGATGGCTCCGTGGTGACCGGCAAGACTTCCACGCGCCTGGGCGCCGCGAGCTCGCTCATCATGAACGCACTTAAGCATGTCTCGGGCGTTGACCTTGAGCTCGAGGTCATTAGCGATGAGGCGATCGAGCCTATCAGCAAGCTCAAGACGCATTTCCTGGGTAGCAAGAACCCGCGCCTGCACACCGACGAGACGCTTATGGCGCTCTCGATCACCTCGGCAACGAGCGAGACGGCGGCCCGCGTCCTTTCGGGCCTGGAGCAGCTGCGCGGCTGCGATGCCTTCTTTAGCGTGATCATCTCGCCGACGGACGAGACGGTGTTGCGCAAGCTGGGCATCAACGTGTGCTGCGAGCCCAAGTTCGAGCGCCGTGGTTTCTTCCACCGCTAAGCCTGGATTAATTGGTCTGAAAGGGGCGCATCGGGTATGCATTCGGTGTGCCCCTTTTATCAACAAAGCTACCGTTTAACCTAAAAATAGCCCGTTTACCTGCCTATAAGCGATTTGGGCGGTATACAATAACCCTAACTGTTTCATCCTTTTGCGGGGATGCCGCATGATGGATGTTGCCGGCCATCATGGGGTGTGCCGGTCGCGCACGGTGCAGGTGATGCCCGT
This sequence comes from uncultured Collinsella sp., assembly GCA_900548265.1. Classification (GTDB taxonomy): domain Bacteria; phylum Actinomycetota; class Coriobacteriia; order Coriobacteriales; family Coriobacteriaceae; genus Collinsella. The sequence continues at coordinate 3,303 of URKG01000004.1, read as the reverse complement.
GCTCGGTTTGAGGAGGCTGCCATGGCTGGCAAGGGTCGTGCGAGTGTCAACGATATGAAGCGTGTCGAGGTGCAGGTGCTGATGGAGATCGCACAGCTGTCCGAAGACAACGGCGGATTTTATGGCTTTTCGCGCAAGACGCTTGCCGAGCGTGTGGGGGTGTCTCCGTATCGCGCCCGCGCGGCAATTGAACGCTTGGAATCCGAAGACATCATCGAGGTCGTCTCGCGCTACAGCGACGACGGCGGCCAGCTCGCAAATGGTATTTGTCTCACGGAGCGTGGCGAATGGTATCTAGAGGGCATCCGTGCCGGTATGCTCGTGAAGGACTTGATCGAGGATGAAGCCGCCGATCGATAACAGCGTGCATTCATAGTGGAAGCGACGCCGCCTGGGCAACTGGGCGGCGTTTTGTTTCGAGATGGAGAAATGCGATTGCGCGTAAGAAAAATTGTGTGCGGCGCGCGTCGCGAGTATTACAATGAAGACCCGTAAGATGTGTATGGACAACTTCTACGGGAAGCGCAGGTAACTCAATATGACCAAGCATGTGTTCGTGACCGGCGGCGTGGTTTCGTCTCTGGGCAAGGGTATTACCGCGGCCTCGCTGGGCCGTCTGCTCAAGTCGCGCGGCTACAAGGTAACGATGCAAAAGGCCGACCCGTATCTGAACGTCGACCCCGGCACCATGAGCCCGTTCCAGCATGGCGAGGTCTTTGTGACCGAGGACGGCTACGAGTCCGATCTGGACCTGGGCCACTACGAGCGCTTTATTGATGAGAACCTGACCCGCGATTCCAACTTTACGACTGGTGCCATCTATAAGAGCCTGATCGCCCGTGAACGTCGCGGTGACTTTTTGGGCGGCACCGTGCAGGTGATTCCGCACGTCACGAACGCCATTAAGGATAAGTTCCGTCGTATTGAGGAGCAGACCGGCTCCGACGTGGTCATCACTGAGTTGGGCGGCACCATCGGTGACATCGAGTCGCAGCCGTTTGTCGAGGCCATCCGCCAGTATCGCAAGGAGGCCGGCCCCGAGAACGTCTGCTACATCCACGTGTCGCTCGTTCCCTATATCGCCGCCGCCCACGAGGTCAAGACCAAGCCGACGCAGCACTCCGTCAAGGAGCTCCGCAGCTTTGGTATCCAGCCCGATATTATCGTTCTGCGCTCCGATCACCATATCGACGATGCCATCCGCGGCAAGATCGCAAGCTTCTGCGACGTCGACACCGACTGCGTCTTTACCAACGAGGACTGCGCGAGCATCTACGATGTTCCGCAGCTGCTCGCCGAGCAGGACTTTGACCTGCGCATTTGCGAGCGTCTGGGTCTGGACCCGCGTGAGCGCGACATGAGTCAGTGGAACGAGTTCCTGCGCAAGCAGAACCATGCCAACCAGCACGCCGACAAGGTGAAGATCGCCGTCGTGGGCAAGTATACGCAGCTGCCCGATGCCTACCTGTCGGTTATCGAGGCCCTGCACCACGCGGGCGTGTTCTACGATCGCCACGTTGACGTGCAGCTGGTCGATGGCGAGAGCCTCGACGAGCAGAACGTCTCCGAGGTCCTGGGTGACGCCTCGGGCATCTTGGTCCCTGGCGGCTTTGGCAAGCGCGCCCTGGAGGGCAAGATCCTCGCGGCCGAGTTCGCCCGCGAGCACAAGATTCCGTATCTGGGCATTTGCCTGGGTATGCAGGTAGCCGTGTGCGAGTTCGCCCGCAACGTGGTCGGCCTTGCCGGCGCCAGCTCTTCCGAGTTCGATCCGGACGGCCCGTATAGTGTCATCGACCTGATGAGCTCGCAGGAGGACGTGACCGAGAAGGGCGGCACCATGCGCCTGGGCGCCTATCCGTGCAAGCTCGCCGCCGATACCCTCGCGCGCGAGGCATACGGCGAGGAGCTCGTCTACGAGCGTCACCGTCACCGTTTTGAGTTCAACAACGCCTTCCGTGACCAGCTCGAGGACGCCGGTCTGGTTATCTCGGGTCTTTCGCCCGACGAGCGTCTGGTCGAGATGGTCGAGCTGCCGCGCGACGTACATCCGTGGTATGTGGCTACCCAGGCTCATCCCGAGTTCAAGAGCCGTCCGACCAACCCGCAGCCGCTGTTCCGCGAGTTCGTGCGCGCCTCGATTGGCCAGCATGAGGGCGTCGACCGTCTGCAGGTGACGCCCATGAACCTCGCTACGGACTAAGGGTGCCGGCGAACCAGGAACATACCGAAGCTACTCCCTCGTCGCTCGCTGTGGCGGCGGGGGAGTATCTCGATTACCTCGCGGTCGAGCGGGGCTTGGCGCGCAATACCATTGCGGCCTACCGTCGTGACCTGACGACGTACTGCGCCTATCTGGAGCGGGCTGACATTGCGTCTTTTGAAGATGTGAGCCGTCAGGTCGTGGAGGGCTTTGTTGCCGATCGCCGCGACGGAGGCTATTCCGACGCCTCGGTGGAGCGCGCGCTTGCTGCCGTGAAGGGTCTGCATGCCTTTTTGGTGCGCGATGGGGCCGTGGCCCAAAACCCGACGGCGGCGTTGCGCCTGCCCAAAAAGGCAGATCGCCTGCCGGAATACCTTTCGGTGGAGGATGTCTCGGCGCTGCTCGATCAAGACTTTCCCGAGGGCGAGATGGGACTGCGCGATCATGCCATCTTGGAAGTGCTTTATGGTTGCGGCTTGCGCGTGAGTGAGCTGGTTGGGCTCGATGTGGGCGATATCCATATCGATGACGGGTTTGTCCTGGTGCGCGGTAAGGGCTCCAAGGAGCGTCTGTCCCCGTTGGTGGGAAGCGCGGCTCGCGCCCTGACACACTATATAGGTGACGGGCGCACTCTCCTGGCCGCCCATGCTCACGGGATAGAGACCTCGGCGGTCTTTTTAAATAAGAACGGACGTCGCCTGTCGCGCCAGGCCGTGCATGCGATATGCGAGCGGTATGGGCGCCAGGTGGGGCTGGTGGGGCTCCATCCCCATACCTTGCGCCACTCCTTTGCCACCCACATGCTCGCGGGCGGTGCCGACCTGCGTGTGCTGCAGGAGATTTTGGGCCATGCCGATATTTCGACCACGCAGGTCTACACGCATGTCGACCGCACGCAACTGACCGAGGTCTATCTGGCGGCGCATCCGTTGGCACATCGCTAGCACCTCGCTGACCTGCATATTTATAAATATTAAAGGGGACGGGCCCCAGATTGCCGAGACGCACTTTTGCGCACATGGGCAATCTGGGGCCCGTCCCATTTTTCGCCAGACACCGACGCGTTGGTGGGCCGTGTGTACCGTGGGTGGGGGAGTTTGGGG
>URKG01000003.1 GCA_900548265.1 uncultured Collinsella sp. | reverse complement strand
CGCGAAGCGCGCAGCGGGGGCTCCGACATGTCCGAGGACGATTTGGAGAGTAACCCTGTGTCCGGCCGACGGGATCCCTAACCACGCCATGCTTCTTATGTGCAGCAAAGCTAATGCTGCTAAAATACAAAGCGCTCATGTAGTTTAAACGCACGACGATAAGGAGCACCAGTGGGTAACCACTTCCGTACCTCCGGTGCGGGCGATGATGCCCCCAAGACGCAGGCAGGCGTCCAGGGCAGTCGTTTCGCCACTCCGGATTCAGAGGGCCAGCCTGTTGCTCAGGCCCCCGCTCAGCCGGCAGATCAGGCACAGCCGGCATCCGATCCCTTTGCCTACAATCCAACCAGCGATGTCGCGCTTTCCGGCACGGCGGGTTTTGAGCCCGTTCAGGCCGTGACCGCTCGCGTGGAGCAGCCTCAGGCTGGTGCCGCCACGCCGCAGCCTACCATGGCCGGCATTCCCGACCCCTTGGCCCCTGCGACGCCGGCTCCTCAGCCTGCGCAGTCCGGTCTCTTTGCCGCTATTCCCGACCCCACGCAGCCTGCTGCCCCGGTGGTCGAGAGCGATCAGGCAGCCGAGGTCGCAAGCCTCGATAACGCGCTCAACAACCCCGATTTTACGTCGGTGTTTGCGCCCATCGATCCGCAGGCCAGCCGCAAGAAGATGGCCAAGCAGGCCGGTGTCGAGCCCGTCATCCTTATGGAGCATGTCACCAAGATCTATCCGGCACAGCCCAACAAGCCTGCACTCGACGACATCAACATCGAGATCTATCCGGGCGAGTTCGTCTTCCTGGTCGGTCACTCCGGCTCGGGTAAGACCACGCTGCTGTCGACGCTCAACCGCGACGTCAAGCCGACGAGCGGCCGCATCCTGGTTGCCGGTCAGGACCTCATGAAGATCAAGAACCGCAAGGTTCCGTTCCTGCGCCGCCAGATTGGCGCCGTGTTCCAGGACTTTAAGCTTCTGCCGCAAAAGACCGCCTACGAAAACGTGGCGTTTGCCCTGCAGTGCATCGGCAAGCCCAAGGGCGTCATTCGCAGCCAGGTGCCTGAGGTGCTGCGCCTGGTCGGTCTGGCCGATCAGATGGACTCGCTGCCCGACCAGCTTTCCGGTGGCGAGCAGCAGCGCGTTGCCGTCGCCCGTGCTATGGTCAACCGTCCGCCGCTGCTGATCTGCGACGAGCCCACGGGCAACCTCGACCCGGCGATCTCGCTGGGCATCATGAAGCTGCTTGAGCGTATTAACCGCACCGGCACCACCGTGATCGTCGCCACGCACGACCGCGAGATGGTCGATAGCATGCACCGTCGCGTGATCGCCCTCGAGGGCGGCCACGTCATCCGCGACCAGGAGAGGGGAGGTTACGGCAACTATGGCACCAACTAACGTGGGCTACTCCTTCAAAGAGGCAATCAGCCACTTCTTCCGTAACTGGACTACCTCGCTCGGCGCCGTCATCACGATCTTCCTTTCGCTGTTTATCATCGGCCTGTTCATCATGGGCTCTGCGATGCTGAACTCCGTGATCGGCACCGTCGAGGATCAGGTTGTCATCAACGCGTTCATTAGTGATGACGCCGATCAGGCCGATGTTCAGGCTTTTGAGGCCGAGCTTAAGACGTGGAATAACGTCAAGTCCGTGACCTATAAGGACAAGGACGACGCGCTGGCCGAGTATACGAGCAAGATGTCGGGCAACGCCGACGCCACCATGAGCGCGCTCGATGGCCAGAACCCGCTGCCGGCTTCCTTCGCTATTGAGATGGACGATCCGTCCAAGGTCGAGAGCACGGCAAAGAAGCTCAAGAAGGATGCCGATTTCCAGAAGATCGCGGATGACGGCGACGTCAACGCGAGCGTGCTGTACGGCCAGGAGGAAGTGAGCCGCCTGTTCCAGGTGACCAACTACATCCGCATCGCCGCCGTGGTGCTCGTTGGTCTTCTGACCTTTATCGCATTCATCTTCATCAACAACACGATTCGCCTGTCCATCACGGCGCGTCGTCGTGAGATTGCGATTATGCGTCTGGTCGGCGCCAGCAACGGCTTCATTCGTGGCCCGTTTATCACCGAGGGCGTGCTGCAGGCCATTTTGGGCTCGCTGCTTTCCATCGGCGTTCTGGAGCTGCTGCGCAATTTGATGATTCCGCGTCTGCAGGAGAGCATCGGCTGGATGTCGTTTGCCCTGCCGATGCAGTACTACCTGGTGACCTATGCTGCGCTGATTCTGGTCGGCGTGATTATCGGTCTCTTTGGTTCTGCCATCGCCATGCGCCGCTACCTGCGCGTGTAAGCATGCCTGGAATTCACCCCTTCCAACGGGTCGTCTCTTATGGGGCGGCCCGTTTTTTGATCCCTAGGGGACGAAGGAAACGAATCATCGTAGCGCTGGTCTATCTATGTGATCCGTTTTCCTTCATCCCCTAGGGATCATTTGGGTAGACTCTTGGGATGTAAACGGCAATCGATAGTTAGGAGGCGCCATGGGGCGCAATAACAAGCATAAGCGTGGAGCTCGCAATAAGCGCGGGCCGGTGCGCAGCGAACGCCGTCCGAGCCTGACCGGGCGCGTGCAGCTCCATGAGCACAGTGCCTACGTTGTAACCGAGAATGGCGACTACAAGGTCATGGGCCGCGGTAAGCGTGAGATCATGGACGGCGATACCGTTGCCGTGAGCATTAAGAACAGCCCGCATGGCGAGCGTCGCGCCGTGATCGAAGGCGTGGTTGAGCGCGCAGCCATAAGCGTGGTGGGCACGTACCAGACCGCCGGTCCGCTCGGTGTGATCGAGCCGCTCGATTCGCGTCTGAAGGCCGACTTCTTCATTCTGCCCGAGGATACCTCGGCGGATCGTCTGGGCGTCCACCCGGGTGATGCTGTTGTCGCGCGCATTTTGACCTACCCGACGCGCCTGGAATCGGGCACTGTGACGATCGAACGCCGCATTGGCGGAGATGACGCGCCCGATTTGGGCGTTCAATATGTGATGGCGCGTTACGGCTATACCGATAGCTATCCCGAGGCCGCGCTGGACGAGGCCGAGGGGCTTTCGCTCGATGTGTCCGCGGCGCTTAAGGACCCGCTCCGCCGCGATCTGCGCGACCGCTTTGTCATCACGATCGACCCAGTCGACGCGCGCGACTTTGACGATGCCATTTCGTTGGAGCGCACGCCCGAGGGTGGCTACAAGCTGGGCGTCCATATCGCCGACGTCTCGCACTATGTGGCGTGGGACGGGCATATCGATCTTGAGGCTCGCCATCGTACGACATCGGTGTATCTGGCCGATCGCGTGCTTCCCATGCTGCCCGAACGCCTGTCCAATGACCTGTGCTCGCTTCGCCCTGACGAGGACCGCCTTGCGTTTACCGTCGATATCGAGCTCGATGCGCAGGGTCGCGTGCGGCATTACGATCCGTACCCCAGCGTGATTCGCTCGCGTGTGCGTATGGACTATGACGGCGCCGAGGCGCTGCTGGTGCGTGCCGGCGCGGTTGAGTATTCGGTGCTGGAGGGTGCGGCCGAGGATGTTGCGGCTGCCGAGGCCTCGCGCGAGGAAGCGCTTGAGCGCGGTCTTGCGTGCGAGGAGGCCGCCCGCGGCTACAACGTCGACCTCGGCGATTTCCTTGTCGCCGCCAACGAACTCGCCGAACTTCGCCGTCGTATTCGTCGCGCCCGCGGCTCAGTCGATTTTGACACGGCCGAGATTCGCGCTCTATTGGATGAGGACGGAGTGCCCGTGCAGATTGTGGCGCGTGAGCGTTCGTGTGCCACGTCGCTTATCGAGGAAGCCATGCTGCTCGCCAACGAGTGCGTTGCAGAGTGGCTGGCAGACCGTGATATCGAGGCCTGCTATCGCGTGCATGAGGATCCGAGCCCCGATAGCCTGCACGGTGCCGCCGTGGCGCTGGCGCAGCTGGGCATCATCGATGACCGCCGTGCGGCTGGTATTGCCCTGGGAAGTCCCGATGAGCTGCAGGCTGCGGTTGACGCCGCGGCCGGCACGGCTAACGCTCCGCTCGTCAACACGTTGCTCTTGCGCAGTATGCAGCGCGCGCTGTACAAGCCACGCAACGAGGGCCACTTTGCGCTTGCCGCGCCGTGCTACTGTCACTTTACGAGTCCCATTCGCCGCTATCCCGACCTGGTGGTGCATCGCGTACTCAAGCTGCAGCTGGCCTACGAGCGGCTCGGCGGCAAGGACGCCTTGGTCCGTACGCCGCGGCTGATCGGCAAGGGGCGCGAGTCGCTGCCGCGCATTCTGCCGCAGATCTGCCGCGCATGCAGCGATGCCGAACGCGCGGCAGATGCCGCCAGCCATGCGACGCAAAAGATCAAGATTGCCCAGTACTATGAGGACCGTCTGGGCGAGCGCTATGCCGGAACCGTCTCGTGGGTTAGCAGCATGGGCCTCTTTGTGCGCTTGGACCTAACGCAGGTCGAAGGCTTGGTTTCGATCAAGAGTCTGGGCAACGAGTGGTTCGAGTTCGACGAGGACGCGCTCACGCTCACGGGTGCCGACACGGGCACCCGTTACGAGCTGGGGCAGCGCGTGATTATCGAGGTCTCGCGCGTCAATACCACGCGTGGGCACTTGGACTTTAAGCTTATCCATTAGCCAAATCCCGACTCATGGTGGGGGAGCGGAGGGCGGCCTTTCGGGACCGCCCTTCGCATTTGAATCGTGACTACCTTGCCGTCTGCTCGGCCGCCCGCTTACCTGCTGTTTGAGAGGTAAAACCTACCAAAATAAACCTGTCCCTTTTGGCAGGTTTACAAGAAAGCGGGGATGAGATGGCGACGGTGTACGGTTATGCGCGGGTGAGTTCGCGCGATCAGAATCTGAATCGGCAGCTGGATGCGCTGGGCGCCTATGGCGTGGGCTCGGCGAATATTTATGCCGACCATGCGAGCGGCAAGGACTTCGATCGACCGCGTTATCGCGAGCTGCTGCACGTCCTGGGAGACGGGGACGTGCTGGTGGTGCTTTCTATCGACCGACTTGGCCGTAATTACTCCGAGATTCTTGAGGAATGGCGACGCATTACCAAGGAACTCGGGGTTGCCATTGTGGTGTTAGACATGCCATTGCTTGACACGCGCGCTAGGGCCAGCGGCGCGCCGGATGTGACCAACGTCCTGATTGCCGATATTGTGCTGCAACTGCTGAGCTACGTGGCGCAGGTGGAGCGCGAGAATATCCATCGGCGCCAAGCGGAGGGAATTGCAGCGGCGCGGGCGCGAGGGGTCCGTTTCGGTCGACCTCGCAAGCCGTGCCCTCCTCAGTTTGAGCTGGTGCGCGATAGCTATGAGGCGGGCGATATTACCCGCAGCCAGGCAGCAAAGTGCCTGGGCGTGTGCGTGGGGACGTTCGATCGCTGGATGCGCGAGGCAGGGTAGGGGTTTGCGTCGCTTTGTCGCTTCCTGTTGCGATTCAAATTTTGATACGGTGACGATGCCATTTGGGGCTACACTCGCTGATATTCAAAAAAGGAGGTTGGCCCTTGGCGCGCGTAAAACAGATAATCGGATGGACCGCGATCGTTCTGTTCGCTGCAACGCTGGCGGGCATCTGGGTGCTGACGGAGCAAAATGCGGTGGAGACGTCGTTGCTGAGCGAGTCCACCGCGCGTGTGGTGGAGGGCCAGGCTGCGGGCGTTCAGGCTGTCGATGCCACGGGTGAAGCTCAGGCGGAGAACGGAATGACCGGGGGCGCCGATTCGGCTGCCTCGAATGTCCGGTCTGGCCGACTTGCTTCCATTCGCATGTGGGTGGGCACGAACGTCCGTCGCGTTGCCCATACCGTAGAGTTTTTCTTCGTCGGATTGTTCGCCTCCGTGGTCGTGGTTTGCCTTTCCAGGCGTCCGTGGAGCGTATGCTCCCGTTGCGTGCCCGTATTGCTCTTTTGCGCCGCCTGCTCCGTTGGCGATCAGGTACATAAGATCTTTGTTCCCGGCAGGCATTTCGACGTTATCGATTTAGGATTCGATGCTGCGGGCTATGTCACCGCCATGCTGTTGGTATTGCTGGCAGCGGCGTTGGTGCGCCATGCGACTCGGCCGATCGGCGCCCATGCGAGGCGCTAGCCGGTAACAAACCCGTTTCTGATAATGCGACCTTGTTGAATTATTTTGTGTCGCGCGTATTTCCGAGCGGTCGGATTTGAGGGGCGAACGGTAGAACGCTCGCCCTTTGTGCGCCACGATGCGGCACAATGTACCGCAAAAGCTGTTTGTATCCGGTACGAATCGTTCGTTGGTCTTTAATTCTTCTCAACGGAGGTGTTTGAGATGGCAAACGGATTGCTTTTGCGGCTTCGCGAGCGTGAGCTCAGCGCGAGCCCGGCGGAACGCAATGTCATCGCATATGTAAGCGCTCATCCGCACGAGGTGGTCGGGCTGTCCGTCCGCGGTCTTGCCGATGTCACGTTCTCCTCGCCCTCGAGCATTTTGCGCTTTTGCAAGCGTTTGGGTTTTGCGGGCTACAAGGAGTTCCAGCGCGAACTGATTGCCGAGCTGGCGCTCTTAGGTGACAAGAAAGACGTAGCCCTCGAGGACATCTCCATGGATGACAGCGTCGAACGTATCGTGGGGAAGGTGATGAAAAGCAACGTGCGCACGATCGAGGCGACGGCGCGAACGCTCGATTACACCGTCTTGGAGCGATGCGCGGCCCGTCTTAAGCGGGCACGCGCGATCAATCTGTTCGGTATTGGTGCTTCTCGTTTGGTCGCGCACGACCTGGCGCAAAAGCTCATGCGTGTCGACAAAGAGTGCCGTCTGTACGACGACTGGCATGATCAGCTCTTATGTGCCAAGAACATGCATGAGGGCGATATGGCAATCGCCTTTAGCTACTCGGGCTTGACGCAAGAGGTGCTGGACTGCACCGCCGAGGCTCAACGTCACAACTGTCCCGTTGTGGCCGTTACCAAAGTAGATGGATCATCCAAGCTTGCCACCATGGCCGATGCCGTGCTCGGCGTCGCCGCGAGTGAACCCTTGGTCCGCGGCGGTGCCATGGCTTCGCGTATGGCCCAGCTTATGGTTGTCGATGCCCTGTACGCTGCTTACGTTGCCAGCGACTACGAACGGGCGACGCATGTCATTAAGCAAAACTACATCGAGAAACAGGAAAGATGAGGTGAATGAAATGCTCGATTTAACAAAATTCACGACCGAACAGCGTAATCAAAGGTCAATGGACCTCGATACGATGACATCGCTGCAAATCGTCACGACGATGAACGATGAGGATCTTCGTGCCGTCCAGTCGGTCACGAAAGTGTTGCCCCAGGTTGCCACAGCAATCGACTGGGCTGCTGAGACACTCGAGCGCGGCGGGCGCGTCTTTTACATGGGCGCAGGCACCAGCGGTCGTCTGGGCGTACTCGACGCTTCGGAGTGTCCGCCCACGTTTGGCGTATCGCCCGATCTGGTCGTCGGGCTCATTGCCGGGGGCGAGACGGCGTTTATCAAGGCTGTCGAAGGTGCCGAAGACAGCGAGGAGCTTGGCGCGAGCGACCTGCGGGAGCGTGGACTCTCGGACAAGGATCTTGTCGTTGGCCTGGCGGCAAGTGGTCGTACTCCCTATGTGGTGGGCGGCCTTGTGTACGCCAAGGCAACTGGGCGCAAGACCATTGCAATTGCCTGTAACCAAGGGTCGAAGATCGGGGAGAGCGCAGATCTTGCCATTGAGCCCGTGCCCGGTCCCGAGGTGCTGACCGGCTCAACGAGGCTCAAGGCGGGAACGGTCCAGAAGCTCATTCTCAACATGATTTCGACCGGTGCCATGGTCAAGATCGGCAAGGTATACCAAAACCTGATGGTCGATGTGCAGCAGACGAACGAGAAGTTGGTGGTGCGCGGCCAGAACATCGTGATGGAGGCGACCGGCTGCACGCGCGAGCGCGCTGTTCAGGCGCTTGCAGATGCCGGCGGCCACGTAAAAACCGCTATTGTCTCGGTGCTGCTGGACTGCGATGCCGAGCAGGCCGCGGTAGCTCTTGAGCGGGCGCGAGGCCATGTCCGTGCTGCGGTGAGTGGCCATGAGAAGAGCAATGCCGACGCCCGATAGGTGCGCGGCGTGAGCTGATATGACATCCAGACGAGATATCCAATACAAGGAGGAGTTATGACGAACAAAGAGCTGGCTCAAAAGCTGCTGGATCTTTTGGGCGGTAAAGACAACGTGCTAGCAAACGCGGCGTGCATGACGCGCCTGCGCGTGACCGTCAAAGACGCGGGCAACGTCGACACGGAGGGCATTAAGGCGCTCGACGGCGTGATGGGCCTGGTCGAGGACGACACGATGCAGATCGTGCTGGGTCCGGGCAAGGTGAATAAGGTGCTCGAGGAGTTCTCCAAGCTCACCGGCCTTGCGAAAGGCGTTGCCGACGAGAGCGTGGTTGACGCTGCGGCCACGAACAAGGCCGCGCAGAAGGCCAAGTACGAGTCCAAGCCGGTTCAGGCCTTCCTCAAGAAGATTTCCAATGTCTTCGTCGCCCTGCTTCCCGGCATCATTGCGGCTGGCCTCATCAACGGTATCTGCAACGTCATTAACGTCTCGACGGCAGGCGCGCTTGCAGGCGAGTGGTGGTACCAGGGCATTCGTTCCATGGGCTGGGCCCTGTTCGCCTATCTGCCCATCTTGGTGGGTTATAACGCGGCACGTGAGTTTGGTGGCTCCGCTGCGCTGGGCGGCATCGCCGGCATGATGTGCATCGCCAACAGTGCCATGCCCCTGCTTGCGCCTGGCGCGGCTGATCCTGCCACTGCCATTCTGCTGCCGCTCACCAATGCGCAGTACAACCCCGCAGCGGGCGGCATGATCGCGGCTCTCATCGCTGGCGCATTTTTTGCCTGGATGGAGCGTCAGATTCGCAAGGTTATGCCCAACGCACTCGACACGTTCTTGTCCCCGCTGCTGGTGCTCATCATCGGCGCCTTTGCTCTGATGCTCGTCATCCAGCCGGTTGGTGCATGGCTGACGACTGCCATCTTTAGCGTTTTGACCTTTATCTTCGAGAAGCTGGGCGTCCTGGGCGGCTATATCCTGTCGGCAGGCTTCTTGCCGCTGGTTTCCGTCGGCCTGCATCAGGCGCTCACGCCGATCCACGCTATGCTCAACGATCCCGACGGCGCTACCAAGGGTATCAATTACCTGCTTCCCATCCTTATGATGGCTGGCGGCGGCCAGGTCGGTGCCGGTTTGGCGCTGTACTTTAAGACCAAGAACGCCAAGCTCAAGAAGTACGTCGCAGAGTCCATTCCCGTTGGAATCCTGGGTGTGGGCGAGCCTCTGATGTATGCTGTTACGCTGCCGCTCGTTCGTCCGTTTGTGACGGCCTGCCTGGGTGCCGGATTTGGCGGCGCGCTCGCGGCGCTGCTTCACATCGGCACGGTTTCTCAGGGCGTTTCCGGTCTGTTTGGCCTGCTGATCGTCGTTCCTGGCCAGCAACTCGGCTACGTTGCCGCTATGCTGCTTGCCTATGCCGCCGGCTTTGTCCTGACGTGGTTCTTCGGTGTCGACGAGCAGAAGATCAACGAGTTCTTTGGCGAGTAGTTTGATATCGCGAGCCGTGTTGCTCGGGGTTCGCGGCGCGCGGCAGATTTCTTGATGTTATGGTTGTGCCGGCGGGGCTAGCTGCTCCGCCGGCCTTTTTTAAAGGAGCGTTGAAGCGTGAAAACGGGTATTTCGATTTATCTTTCCAGCCCTCTGCAGGATATTGAGCGGACGATTGAACATGGTGCCGCGGCGGGTGCGCGCTATGCGTTCACCTCGCTGCATATTCCCGAGGATGGGGGAGCGGCGTATGCCGATAAGGTCCGTCATGTGCTGTCGCTGCTTTCCGCCCGCGGCATTGCGCTCATTGCCGATGTGGGGCCTCGCACGTGCGATTTGCTCGGGCTTGAGCGCATCGAGGACCTGCGCGATCTGGGGTTGGAATACCTTCGTTTGGACTATGGCTTTAGCGCCCAGCGGGTCGCGGAGCTGTCCGGTGTATTTCACATTGTGGTCAATGCATCGACGGTGAGTTCTGATGAAATCGCATCGTGGCGTGAGGCCGGTGCCGATGTGACTCGTTTTGCCGCCTGCCACAATTTTTACCCCAAGCCTTATACCGGTTTAGCTCTGGAGGACATTGCTCGGGTGAATCTTCGTCTTGCGGCGCTTGGATTCGAAATCATGGCTTTTGTGCCGGGTGATGCTAACGTTCGCGGGCCGGTATTCGAGGGACTGCCGACGGTCGAGGCGCAGCGCGGTCGCGCGTCAAAGGTTGCTCTCAATATGCTTGAGCTTGCACATGGCGCCGATTGCGACATTGTGTTGGTCGGCGACCCCGATCTATCCGATGCGGGCTGGGCGCAGTTTGCTCAAGTTTCCGCCGGATACGTGGACCTGCAATGCGAGCTTGAGCCCGGTTATGCCTATGTGCGCGGGCAGATTCATCACGACCGGCCCGACTCGAGCGTCCTCATCTTTAGGTCTCAGGAGTCACGTACGAAGTTTAAGCCAGATTCCGTGCCGACGGATGCCGGAGCCGGCCTGCCGCGAAAGGCGGGGTCGATCGCTGTGAGCAATAGCGGATATGGGCGCTACGAAGGCGAGCTTGAGATTGCGCGGGTCGATCTTCCCGGTGACGAGCGCATGAACGTTGCGGGCCATATCACGCCCGAGGCAATGGAGCTGCTACCGTTCATCAAACGCGGATTCGGGGTACGGTTCGTTTAGCGTGTGACCCGTGGGCTACAATTGGCCCATCATACGAAGGCGCCTCGTGTGGCGTGTGCCTGCGTTGGCCGATCTATATTCGGAGGATTCCCATGACCGTACTGTTTGTCGAATATCCCAAGTGCTCGACCTGTAAGAAGGCCAAGGCATGGCTGGACGAACATGGGGTAGAGTATATCGATCGCGATATCGTTTTGGACAATCCCACGGCTGATGAGCTTGCGACCTGGATTGCTCGTTCGGGGCTGCCGGTGCGGCGCTTCTTTAATTCGTCGGGCATGAAATATCGAGAGCTGGGCCTGAAGGCGCGTCTGGATGCGGGCATGACGGATCGGGAGTGCTACGAGCTGCTGGCGACCGACGGCATGCTGGTCAAGCGTCCGCTGCTGGTGGGCGACGACTTTGCGATTCCCGGCTTTAGGGAAGCGGCTTGGGCCGAGGCGTTGCTGTAGCGGCTGCGGAAAGTGCGACCCGGAATTCGCTTCCAGAATGGGATGCACTTTCCCAAAGTGGCCGGTTGCGGAAAGCACGTCCCATTCTGAGCTTCGATTGCGGGACACGGTTTCCGGTTGAGGGCTCGACGGGAAAGTAGGGACCAGTTTGAGCTTGAAATCTGGGACGCACTTTCCGCCGGCGGGCCTGCCCCAGTCAGTCCGCCAGCTGTGCCCATTCGTGCGGATCGCAGACCTTTACGTGTTTGTTGGGCTTGCCGCTCCAGTACTCCTCGTCCATAAAGGGCAGATATGCCTGAACGCCGGGGCAGATAAAGGGAATCCGCTGCTGTTGCAGTCGCTCGCGCTGGCGCTGCTCCAGGTGCGCCTCGGATATGACGGTCGGCATACCGGACAACTCGACGAGGCTTGCCTGGATTCGCTTAAGGTCGGGGAGTCCCGCGTGCCATGACATCCGCATGATCAAAAAGGATGCATGGCGGTATTTTGCCTGCACCACAGTAATGGCGGGGCGTAACGTGGGGTGAATTTTGTCCCGTTCGGGCCAAAGGTCGGCAGTGATCTCGAGGCCCAGGGTCTCCCATAGGTAATCAAGCTCTTCGTCCATGGTGCCTCGATATCTACGCGATCATTGATACTTCGATTGTGTTGCCTGGTGCTATCGTTTTCACGGTAGAATCTGCCAACGGTTGACGGCTACCGCTCACGGCGTTTTGCCCTTCGTGTACAGCGGTTGGCTTCACAGGTCCTTCACGGGTTGGACTAAATTAGGCCAATTTGACTGAATTTCAAAAAAGTCAAAATTGGGGCTTGCGTCACGGCGAGACTTCCCGTATATTTCTTTCTTGCGCAAAGGCACAGCCGAGCGCAGCGATGCAGTCATTGGGATGTCGTCTAATGGCAGGACAGCGGATTCTGGTTCCGTCAATGGGGGTTCGACTCCCTCCATCCCAGCCATTGCATTTGCTACATATGGCCCGTTCGTCTAGCGGTTTAGGACGCCGCCCTCTCAAGGCGGAGATCACCAGTTCGAATCTGGTACGGGCTACCAAAATTGAACGCCCGGGCCTCGTAAGAGACCCGGGTTTTGTGTATTGACCGTATATACGGCGCCTGCCGTGTTTCGCTCAGATCGAGGAGTAGCCATGGATCTGCCCATCAGCTTGCAAGACATCACGTATGCCGAGAACTATCTGGCGCAGGGCGACCTGGCTACGGCGACGCCGCTGCTGGAGCGTCTGGTGGAGCTCGCCGAGGAGTATATTGATGCTGAGTGCAAGACGGAGGAGAAGCGTCAATACTTTAGCTTCGATAGCAAGTTTGAGCGCTTGGCCTATCGCCGCGTGGAGAAGGATCCGCGCGAGCTCGTGCAGGTCGAGGTGCCGTTTGACCGCCTGTACTCTGACATGGCGTTTGCCTACATTCGCCAGCAGGATTATGTAAGCGCTCGTAATGCCCTGATGCAGGCTGTGCGTTGGGACCCCATGAACTGCAACTATCGCTTGGATTTGGCCGAGCTGTTCCGTGCACTCGAGGACAAGCAGGAATGGGCATCGCTCTCGTTCTCGGTGCTGGAGCGTGCAAGCGATGGCAAGTGCGCCGCCCGCGCTTACGCCAATCTAGGTCAGTACTTCTTGGAGTCCGAGACCGAGAACGTTTCGGCTGCCGTGGGCTGCGCGCGTCTGGCGCTGCGCCTGGCGCCCAACGATGCGCATACGACGCGCCTGCTCAACAAGATCCATACCACCTATCCGGATGCCGCTGATGAGAGCGACGACCACGTGATGGGTGAATTGGCCCTGCAAGGCGTGCCGACCTCGCCTTCGGCCGAGATTGCCATCTGCCTGATTATGTGCGCGACCGATGCTGCAAGCGACGGCGACAAGCAGGAGGCGACGCGCCTGACGGTACGTGCTCGCGACTTGGTGGGCGAGGAGGCCTGCGCGGCGATTATCAAACTGGTGCGCGAGAGCGATGCCGAGCTCAATGCCGAGCGCAAGGCAAAGCGCGAGACTGCGGGCTCAAACGCCGACGGCGCCAAGGAGGCCGGCGATGCCCAGTAAGCGCGAGCGCAAACTCATTTCCAAGAATCGCTCGGCACATCACGAGTACTTTATCGATGAGACATTTGAGTGCGGTATTGAACTGAGTGGCACCGAGGTCAAGTCGATTCGCGAGCGCGCCTGCCAGATCACCGATACCTTCGCGCTGATCCGCGGCGGGGAGTGCTGGCTCGTCGGCCTGCATATCCACCCTTATAGCCATGGTGGCGTGTGGAATCGCGATCCCGACCGTCGGCGCCGTCTGCTGCTGCACCGCAAGGAGATCGACTTTCTTGACGGCAAACTTCGCAACCGTGGTTATGCGCTGGTTCCGTTGGAACTCTACTTTAATACCGACGGCCGCGTAAAGCTGCTGCTGGGTCTGGGTCGCGGCAAGAAGCTCTACGACAAGCGCGAGGACATGGCCAAGCGTGATGTCCAACGCGAGATCGACCGCGCCCTTAAGGAACGCAACCGCTAGGCACTCTGTATAAGTTGCGGTGGAATACGGACTGTTTTGCCTATTTGAGGGGCTATTCAGTCCCTATTTCACCGCAACTGCGGGCGTCTCATCTTTCTTACTGTTCTGACACATATGTCTCAAAGGCGGCGTCCGTTATGGGTGCCGCCTTTTTTGTGGGTACATACATTCATGAGGTTCCAACTCGAGCTAGGGGAGTGATCGTTATGGACAAAACTGCGTTCTTTACCATGCCGAGCGGTCTGTACGTGGTGAGCGCTGCGGCAGACGGGTTGCGCGCCGGCTGCGTCATCAACACTGCGGTGCAGGTGACGTCCATGCCGCCGCGTATTTCGGTTGCCGTGAACAAGGACAATGTCACCTCGGGCGTCATCGCATCGGCCAAAGCGTTCGCGCTGACCGTGATCGATCAGACCGCCGACATGCTCTACATCGGTAACTTTGGGTTCCGCACCAGCAGCGATTATGACAAGTTTGCCAAATACGAGACCCGCGAGACGGCTCTGGGCATGCCCTATGTGCCCGAGCACGCGGCGGCCCTGTTTAGCTGCCGTTTGATCGACACTGTGGATGTGGGCACGCATCTGCTGTTTATTGGCGAGGTCGAGGATGCCGAGCGCCTGAGCGACGAGACGCCGCTGACGTACGACTACTATCACAAGGTGCTAAAGGGCAAGACGCCGCCCAAAGCCTCGTCGTATCAAGGCTAGAAATGTTCTAAAAATACTTGCATTATCTTATTGAGAATATATACTAATAAGTAAGTACACCAACAGTCACGTTCGAGAGGAGAACATCATGGCTGAGGAGAAGAAGACGTATAAGTTTGTGTGCACCGTTTGCGGTTACGAGGTTGAGGTCGACACGCCCGAGCTGCCCGAGGACTACGTGTGCCCGGTTTGCGGCGTCGGCCCCGATGAGTTTGAGCTTGTCGAGGAGTAGCTCGTAGACACACGACTTGCAACAACATATAGCTCTGTCCAAGGGTCCCGGTCGAATTCTCGGCCGGGACCCTTTTGATTTATCTGACGGTTTAAAACGGTCTCACGTTTTACAGATTGAGACGTTATATCTGGACAGTCACGCCATCTCAATTACATTCCCGTTAGCAGCACGATGTCGAGAATCGTCACGATGACGCCGATCCCTACGAGCAGCGCGTTGAGCGGGCGCGAGTTGGCGTATTTGCCCATAACGCGGGGCGAACTGGTGAGTCGTATGAGCACAAAGACCGTAATCGGCAACTGAAGCGACAGCAGCACCTGACTCCAGATGAGACCCTCAAAAGGATTCGGGACGATCAGGCACGCCGCCACTGCGCCGACGAAACAGACCGCCACTCCAATCGATGAGTGCCGGTCGTGGATGTCGTATTCCTCGTCGAACATGCCCGCGGTGATGGTGCCCGCCGCCATGCCCGCCGTCACACTACTCGATATGCCCGCAAACAGCAGCGCCACCGCAAAGATGGTCGAGCTTGCCGGGCCCAGAATGGGGGAGAGCGTGTCCGCTGCGACGGCGAGGTCGTCTACGAGAATGCCGTGCGCAAAGAAGGTCGTTGCGGCCAGGATGACCATGGCCGAGTTGATCGCCCAGCCCACGCCCATCGAAAAGAGCGTGTCGAAGAGCTCGTAGCGCAGACGTTCCTCGATAACCTGCTTGCCTTGGCCTTCGAAGTGCATGGATTGGATGACCTCGGAGTGCAGAAAAAGGTTGTGTGGCATAACGACCGCACCCAGGACGCTTACGATAATCGCGGCCGAGCCAGTGGGCATACTGGGCGTGATCCAGCTTGCGGCGGCTTGCGGCCAGTCGACCTTGACTTGTGCAAGCTCGGCCAAAAACGAGAGCCCTACCACGCCGACGAAGGCGATGATCCAGCGTTCGGCACGCTTGTAGGAGTTCGTCATGAGCATCGCCAACGATGCCGCCGCCACGATGACGCAGCCGGCGCGCACGGGCAGTCCAAAGAGCATCTGGAGTGCGATCGCGCCGCCCAGGACCTCGGCCATGGCGGTGGCGATGGTCGCGAGGTAGGCACTGGCGAGCACCGTGCGCCCAACGAAGCGGGGGAGAAAGCGGGTCGTGGCCTCGGCAAGGCAGGCGCCCGTGGCGATACCCAGGTGTGCCGCGTTGTGCTGCAACACGATGAGCATAATCGTGGACAGCGTGACCACCCACAGCAGTGCGTAGCCAAACTGCGAGCCTGCGGCCATGTTGGAGGCCCAGTTGCCCGGATCGATAAAGCCGACGGTCACGAGCAGCCCGGGGCCGATATGTCGGGCGATATCCAGACCTCCGTGGCCTCCGGTGCGGTGCGAGCCAAAGTGATGTTTGAGATGGTTGAGCATGGTGCGCTCCTACGTGCCGTTTGTTTGACGTCGCAAAGGATACCCGTTTTAGGCTTAAAAGTTAACCAAGACTAACAGAATTGCCGTATTTGAATAGGATGGTGAAAGGGGATTGCCGAAATGTCTTGATCTGTAACAACTGGAGATGGAAATTGGGCCTAGGTGTTACAGATCGAGACAGGAAGAAATGGTCCTATGGAAAATCTCGATCTGTAACAGCTGACCGCCAAAACCGGCCCTTCGTGTTACAGATTGAGATAAACCAAAACTGTCCTGCAGAAAATCTCAATCTGTAACATCTAAGCGCCAAAATCGGCTCCTCCTGTTACAGATTGAGATGTTTGAAGCGGTGAGCTTACAGGCCGAACTTGGGGCCTATGTTGTCGCCCTTGAGGTCGGCGGTGTCCACTCGTAGGGCGTGCGTTACGCGATTGTTTCGAAACGGGTGGGAAACACAACGGGCCGGCGGTGCTCCTAGTATGCCTATTCAACTGACTGTCTAATATCTAGGGGAGGATCGCGATGCAGGCAGATTCCGCTCAGCAGCAGGGCCTTTATCGCCCCGAATTCGACCACGATGCATGCGGCATCGGCGCGCTTGCCGATATCAACGGCGAGCGCCATCACCAGATCCTGGACGACGCACTGTCCATTCTGGTCAACTTGGAGCACCGCGGCGGCACGGGACTCGAGAAGAACACCGGCGACGGCGCTGGCATCCTGTTCCAGGTTCCGCATCACTTTTTCCGCAAAGAGGCTCAAAAGTGCGGCCAGATTCTGCCGGCAGAGGGCGACTATGGCGTGGCCATGCTGTTCTTCCCGCAGGACGACAAGGGCGTAGAGGATGCCCGTCGCGTGTTTGAGGAGGGCTGCGCCGAGGCCGGCGTGCCGCTGCTCTTTTGGCGCGAGGTGCCGGTCGACCCGCACGACCTGGGCGAGACGGCCCGCGCCTGTATGCCCACTATCCTGCAGGCCTTCCTGGGCCGTCCGGACGACACACCGGCGGGCGACGCCTTCGAGCGCCGTCTGTACGTGTGCCGCCGCACCATCGAAAAGAAGGCCGACGCCGAGTTTGCCCTGCGCGATAAGATCTTCTACGTGTGCTCCATGAGCTCGCGTACCATCGTGTACAAGGGCATGCTCGTCGCCACGCAGATGCGTCGCTTCTTCATCGACCTCAACGACGCCGCCGTCAAGACGGCCGTGGCGCTCGTCCACTCACGCTACTCCACCAACACCACGCCCAGCTGGGAGCGCGCGCACCCCAACCGCTTTATCATCCACAACGGCGAGATCAACACCCTCAAGGGCAACGTCAACTGGATTCGCGCCCGCGAGCCCAATCTGTACAGCCCCGTGCTGCAGCACGATCTTGAGCGTGTGATGCCCATCATCAACCGCGAGGGCTCCGACTCCGCGATTCTGGACAACGTGCTCGAGTTCTTGGTCATGAACGGCCGTCCGCTCACGCGTGCCGCATCCATGCTGCTGCCCGAGCCGTGGGACCACAACGACAGTCTGAGCGAGGAGCGCCGCGCCTACGACGCCTACCAGTCAATGCTCATGGAGCCGTGGGACGGCCCGGCGGCCATCGCCTTTACCGACGGTCGCACGCTGGGTGCCGCCCTCGACCGCAACGGCCTGCGCCCCGCCCGCTACTACGTGACGCGCGACGGCCGCTTTATGCTGGCGAGCGAGGTGGGCACCATCGAGGTGAGCCCCGAGAACATCCTGACGAGCGGCTGTCTGGGACCGGGCCAGATGCTCGAGGTCGATTTTGCCCGCGGCCGCGTCATCTACAACGACGAGCTGCGCGCCCGTTACGCCAAGGAAAAGCCCTATCGCGACTGGATCGCCGAGGAGACGCTGACCGTCGACGCGCTCGACAAGCCCGTCGCGCCCACGCCCGCCGAGGATACCGAGGTGCCCGCCGCCGTGCGCATGGCCAAGCTCGGGTATCACTGGGATGATGTTGACGAAGTCGTGCGTCCCATGGCCCAGCAGGGCAAGGCGCCGCTCGCCTCGATGGGTATCGATGCGCCGCTGGCCTGCCTGTCCAAGAAGACGCGCTCGTTCTTCGACTACTTCTATCAGCTGTTCGCTCAGGTCACGAATCCGCCCATCGACGCTCTTCGCGAGCATATGGTTACCTCGACCACGCTCTACCTGGGCAACCACGGCAACCTGCTCGAGGACTCCCGTACGGCCTGCCAGCTGGTGCGCCTGGAGCGTCCGCTGCTGAGCGAGGAGGAGTTCGACCGCATTTGCGCCATCGACCGCGTGGGCTTTAAGACCCGTCGCTTCCGTGCCGTCTACCGCCGTGACGCCGGCGAGGGCGCGCTGCAGGCTGCGCTTAAGCAGCTTGCCGAGGACGTTGAGGCTGCGGTCCGCGACGGTGTGAACATCGTGGTGCTGAGCGATCGTGCCGCTGCGGGCGAGGTGCCCGTGCCGTCGCTGCTCGCTGTGGGCTGCGTGCACAACCACCTGATCCGCGCCGGCGTGCGTACCTTTGCCGACATCGTGGTGGAGTGCGGCGATGCCGTGTCTCCGCACGACTTTGCGGCGCTGGTGGGCTACTCCGCGAGCGGCATCTATCCGTACAACGCGCATGCGTGCATTCGCGATCTGGCGGCGCGCGGCGACCTGGACGTGACGGCCGAGCAGGGCATCGACAACTACAATAAGGCCGCGACGGCGGGTATCGTCTCCATCATGTCCAAGATGGGCATCTCCACGGTGCAGAGCTACCACTCTGCGCAGATCTTCGAGGCCGTGGGCTTTACGCCGGAGTTCATCAACGCGTACTTCGCCGGCACGGTGAGCCGTGTGGGCGGTATGGGTGTCGAGGACGTCGAGCGCGAGCAAAACGAGCGCTACGACGCCGCGCTCGCTATCCTTAAGAGCCCGGCTCCCGATCAACTGCCCACGCTGGGCCTGACCAAGTGGCGCCCGCTTGGCGGCGAGGATCACCTCATCGATCCTCAGACTGTCTACTTGCTGCAGACCGCCTGCCGCGAGGACAGCTACGACACCTTTAAGGAGTACAGCGCCCGCCTGCACCGCACCGGCCGTGCCGTGCGCCTGCGCGACCTGCTGGACTTTGATGCCGGCGGCCGCACCCCGGTGGCACTCGACGAGGTCGAGCCCGCGCTCAACATCGTCCGCCGCTTTAACACCGGCGCCATGTCGTACGGTTCCATCAGCAAAGAGGCACACGAGTGCATGGCCATCGCCATGAACCGCCTGCACGGCCGTTCCAACTCCGGCGAGGGCGGCGAGGATCCGCGCCGCGAGACCCCGCTGGCTAACGGTGACTCCAAGAACTCCGCCATCAAGCAGGTGGCAAGCGCGCGCTTTGGCGTGACGAGCCGCTACCTGTGCAGCGCCTTCGAGATTCAGATCAAGATGGCCCAGGGCGCCAAGCCCGGTGAGGGCGGTCACCTGCCCGGCAAGAAGGTCTACCCCTGGATTGCCGAGGTCCGTCAGTCCACGCCCGGCATCGGCCTGATCTCGCCTCCGCCGCACCACGACATCTACTCCATCGAGGACCTGGCAGAGCTTATCTTCGATCTTAAGAACGCCAATCCTGGCGCACGCGTGTCGGTCAAGCTGGTCAGCGAGGCCGGCGTCGGCACCATCGCCACCGGTGTGGCCAAGGGTGCCGCCGACAAGATTTTGATCAGCGGCCACAACGGCGGCTCCGGTGCCGCTGCGCGCGATTCGATCTGGCACGCCGGTCTGCCGCTGGAGCTCGGTCTTGCCGAGGCCCAGCAGACGCTGCTGCAAAACGGCCTGCGCTCGCGCGTGGTACTCGAGGCCGACGGCAAGCTCATGGACGGCACCGATGTCGCCGTCGCCTGCCTGCTGGGTGCCGAGGAGTTTGGCTTTGCGACCATGCCGCTCATCTCCATGGGCTGCCTCATGCAGCGCGACTGCCAGCAGGATACCTGCCCGGCCGGCATCGCTACGCAAAACTGCCGCCTGCGTCGCGGCTTCCGCGGCAAGCCAGAGCACGTCGAGCACTTTATGCTCTTTGTTGCCGAGCAGCTGCGCGAGGTCATGGCGAGCCTGGGCTTCCGCACCGTCGACGAGATGGTCGGCCATCCCGAGTGCCTGCGCCAGATCGAGGTCCCGGGCAACCGCAAGGCCAACCTGCTCGATCTGTCGCCCGTGCTGGCAAGCGCGACCTGTGAGTTTGGTGCCCATATCCCGGGCGCCGACGGCCGTCACTTCCTGCCCCAGATGGCTGCGGACAGCGAGCTCGACAAGACGCTCGACTCCACGCTGTTTGTGCCCTATACGGCCGATGCTCGTGCGCACCTGCGCCCGATTCGCTTCCGCGCCGACATCGCCAACGTCAACCGTTGCGTGGGCACCATCTTGGGCAACGCGGTGACCAAGGCGCATCCCGAGGGCCTGCCCGCCGGCTCCATCACCATCGATTGCGATGGTTCGGCCGGTCAGAGCTTTGGCGCTTTCCTGCCGCGCGGCATTACGCTCAACGTGTGCGGCGACGCCAACGACTACTTTGGCAAGGGCCTTTCGGGCGGCGAGGTGTCGGTGCGCCCCAACCCGCATGCGACCTACAAGTTCGACGAGAACATCATCGTGGGCAACGTTGCGTTCTTTGGCGCCACGAGCGGTCGCGGCTTCATTAACGGCCTGGCCGGCCAGCGCTTTGGCGTACGCAACTCCGGTGCCACGGTGGTGGTCGAGGGCTGCGGCAACCATGGCTGCGAGTACATGACGGGAGGTCTGGCGCTCATCTTGGGCGAAGTCGGGCAGAATTTTGCCGCCGGCATGACAGGCGGCGTGGCTTACGTCTTTGACCAGTACGGCACGCTCGATGCCCGTGTGAACCACGAGAGCGTTGAGCTCAAGGCCCCGACGGCCGGCGAGCTGGCGCAGATTCGTGCGCTCATCCAGGAGCACGTGGACGCGACGCAGAGCCCGCGCGGTATTAAGCTGCTCTACAGCTTTGAGACGATGAGCAAGCACTTTGTGAAGGTCATTCCGACCGAGTACGAGCGCGTGTTGGCGATTGTCGCCGCCGCCGAGGCCATCGGTAAGACGCATGCGCAGGCCGAGGAGCTGGCGTTTGACATTGTGACCGGTCGCGCCGACGCCGCCGATGTCGCTCGCTTTGATGTGGCGGGTGGTGTCGCTGGCGCTGCGCCCACCACCGCCAGCTCTGTTGCTTCGACCAAAAAGGAGGCGTAAGTGCCATGGGTAAGCCCGGTGCTTTTCTTGATATCGATCGCGTGACCCACGAGCTGCGCCCCGTGGAGGAGCGCAGCCGCGATTTCGATCCGCTGTACGTGGAGCTCGACGACGATGCGCGCCGTGCCCAGGCGAGCCGCTGCATGATGTGTGGTGTGGCGTTTTGCCAGATGGGCGCGAGCTTTGGCAAGGCGCGTCCGAGTGGCTGCCCGCTGCACAACCTGATTCCCGAGTGGAATGAGCTGGTGTACCGCGGCCACTGGGATGAGGCTGCCGAGCGCCTGTCGCTCACCTCGCCCATGCCCGAGTTTACGAGTCGCGTGTGCCCGGCGTTGTGCGAGGCCGCGTGCAACCTGGGTTCGGTCGATGGCCAACCCACGACGATCCATGACAACGAGCGTGCGATCAGCGACCATGAGTGGGCAAATGGCGGTCCGCGCCGCTTTGAGCCGGCAGGGGAGGATGCGCCCACGGTCGCTGTGATTGGCTCTGGCCCGGCTGGCCTGGTGACTGCATGGGAACTTGCGCGTCGCGGCGCGCGCGTGACGGTGTTTGAGCGTGATGACCGTCCGGGTGGTTTGCTCATGTACGGCATTCCCAACATGAAGCTCGAGAAGTCTGTGGTCGAGCGTCGCGTGGCACTCATGCGCGAGCTGGGCATTGTGTTTGAGCTGGGTGCTGACGTTACGAACCCTGCGGTGGCGGCCAAGCTCAATGGCTTTGACGCTGTCGTGGTGGCTGCCGGTGCTCGCGCCCCGCGTGGACTGGCTGCTGAGAATATTGACGCGCCCGGCGTGGTGTATGCCGTGGACTACCTGACGGCCTCGACCGTCTCGGTGCTCGATGGCGGCGAGCCTGTCATCGATGCACGCGGCCTGGACGTCGTGGTCATTGGCGGCGGCGATACCGGTAACGACTGCGTGGGCACCGCGGTACGTCAGGGTGCGCGCAGCGTGCGCCAGTTTGAGTTCTTGCCGGCGGCGCCTGATGTGCGCGCGGCGAGCAACCCCTGGCCGCAGTGGCCCAACGTTAAGAAGACCGACTACGGCCAGCAGGAGGCTATCGCTGCGATGGGTGGCGAGATGCGTGCCTGGGGCGTGGATACGCTCGAGGTGCTGCTGGACAAGAAGGGTGCGGCTGCGGGTCTGCGCGTGGTCGATCTGGACTGGTCGGCGGGAAAGCCCGAGCGCATCGCGGGCTCCGAGCACGAGGTACCGGCGCAGCTGGTGCTCATCGCCTGCGGCTTCACGGGCCCGGAGCACAGTGTGTTCGACGCCGTTGGCGTGCCCGTTGCCACCGCTGGTCGTCCGCTGCCTGTGATGGCCGCCGAGGGCTCGCATCTTGCGGCGCGTGGCGAGGGCGTCGCCGCGGATGCCGCGCCGGTGTATGTTGCCGGTGACGCTCGCAACGGCAGCTCGCTCGTGGTGAGCGCCATGGCGGACTCCCTGGCCTGCGCCGCCGAAGTCGCCGACGCGCTGGAGCTGTAAAGTAGTCATTTAAGAACGTCCCCAATGACTAGTCATTTTTTGTCTAGTCGTTGGGGACACTCTTTGCGAGCGATTTGCTCGTTTGTCGACGTACGGGTGTTCATTTGTCGACTTCTTAGGCTGTGGTCACCTGTTGTTTCTGTGGTGGCTGCGGGTATCTGGCTCAAAAGGGCGGGTTGGCCGTCTATGTTTACATGCTGTTTTGTTGCGGTGCGCATTTTCGGTCAAGCATCCCGTCAAGTGTTTGGTCAGCATCTGG
The DNA here is from genome assembly GCA_900548265.1 of uncultured Collinsella sp. Taxonomy (GTDB): domain Bacteria; phylum Actinomycetota; class Coriobacteriia; order Coriobacteriales; family Coriobacteriaceae; genus Collinsella. The sequence goes on along the minus strand of URKG01000003.1, from coordinate 102,003 downwards.
TTTGCAGCCGGAGGCCTATTTTGCCCGCGCTGGTCGTGGCTGCCCGCCCTCCTCGTAAGCTCAAATTGAGGTTCATCAGTTTGAGGAGGATGCCGTGACTGACCACGTTTTAGACCGAGCGCAGCTGGCCGAAGCCGTCGGCAACGATATTGCCGACATGGCCCATTTTTGGATGCTGCGGAAGTTCCAGTTTTTGGAGCCGGCACGCGAACAGTTCGAGATCATTGTCGACCCGTGGCTCAGCTATTGCACCGAGCCTTCGCAAAACGAAATCATGGCCTACAACATGGCATTTACCGATTGGCTGCTCTTCGAGCGCCCCTATCGCCATGGCAAGACGCTGCTCGAGCTGTATGTTGACGAACCGCCGGCATCGCTTTCGCCTGCCTCGCTCAAGCGGCTCGAGCAGGTACGCGACACGCAGTATTTCTCGCGCTTTGGCATTTTGGACAAGGATCCTGCGAACGGCATGGTTGCGCTGAAGGATACGCGTGCCGACCGTCGCTTTGATGTCTACGACCCGCATATCGTGCAAAAGGAGCATTGGAGCGACGGTGCGATTGCGGTGCGCCTCGCCTGCGTCGACGATGTCTGGCTGACGGCGGGGCAGCTCTATCTGTATGACATCGCGCGCCTGAGTGACACGGCGGTCGATGGGCCGGGTGCGGTGCATCCCGAGGATCTGCAGGACGGCTTTGACACCTCGTGCATCAGCTTCTTTTTGCGCCTGGTCCGCGACATTATGGGCGCCCAGGGGCGGTACGTGAAGTCGCTCAACATCTACGAGCAGGAGTGGGAGTAGGGGATGGGCTGTCGCAGCGCCGTCGCGTGTCTATTTGTCTCGATCTGTAACGCTTGGCGGCTGTTTGAGCCCGTAACTGTTACAGATCGAGACATTCCCCTGATGTTGCTGGGATGGGGCTGCAACGTATTCCGTCCCCCACATCCCCTCTTCCCTCCGTTAACCGATGCGTCTGCAGCAATCCAGCGGGACTAGGTGATAATGAACAAATGTTCATGTTAATCGTGAGGGAGGAGCTCGATATGGCATCTACCGATCGTTCCACGTTGTTTATCAATGCGACCGTCCTGGATGGTTCGGAGCATATGGAGCCGCAACCCGATATGGCCGTGACTGTTGAGCGCGGCGTCATCACGTGGATGGGGCCGAGTGCTGTGGCGCAGGCACCTGCAGGTGCCGAGGTCATCGACCTGGCAGGTGCGTATCTCATGCCCGGTCTCATCAATATGCATGTGCATCTGTGCGGTTCGGGCAAGCCGGTTTCGGCGGGCGATGCGGGCGCGCTGATGAAGAAGCTCGATAATCCCGTGGGGCGCGCCATCGTGCGCCATATTCTTAAGGGCAGCGCCCAACAACAACTGGCAAGCGGCGTGACCACGGTGCGCGGCGCGGGCGACCCACTGTTTGCCGACATCGCCGTTCGTAATGCCATCGACGCCGGCAAGTATCAAGGTCCTCGCCTGGTGGCGCCGGGAACGGGCGTCACGGTGCCGGGCGGCCATGGTGCGGGCTTGTTCGCCCAGGTGGCAAACAGTCCCGCCGAGGCAGCCGAACAGGTGCGCGACCTGTATGCGCGCGGTGCCGACGTCATTAAGCTGTTCGTAACGGGCGGTGTGTTCGATGCGACCGAGGTGGGCGAGCCGGGCGTGCTGCGTATGCCGGTGGAGGTTGCCGCGGCGGCGTGCAAGGCGGCGCACGATATGGGCCTTCCGGTCATGGCCCATGTCGAGAGTACCGAGGGTGTGAAGGTTGCGCTTGAGGCCGGCGTTGACACGATTGAGCACGGCGCTCCGTTGACGTCCGAGATTCTGGAGCTGTACCGTGGCGCCGCGGGCACGCAGCTCGAGGGGCGTGCGCCCAGCGTTACCTGCACGATCAGCCCGGCGCTGCCGTTTGTATTGCTCGACCCGGAAAAGACCCATTCGACCGATACACAAAAGAAGAACGGCGACATCGTGTGCTCGGGCATCATCGAGAGCGCCCGTGCCGCACTGGAAGCTGGCGTTAAGGTGGGCCTTGGCACGGACTCGAGCTGCCCGTTCGTGACGCAGTACGACATGTGGCGTGAGGTGGCCTATTTTGCCAAGTACGTGGGTGTGAGTAACGCCTTCGCGCTGCATACGGCCACGCAGGTCAATGCCGAGCTGCTGGGGCTGGGCGGCGAGACCGGCACAATCGAGTGCGGCAAGGCCGCCGATATCCTGGTGACGCGCAAGAACCCGCTCGATGACCTGTGCGCACTGCGTGAGCCGGCGTACGTGATGTGCCGTGGTGATCTGGTGCGCAAACTCAAGGTGAAGCGTATTCCCGAGGTGGACGCCGAGCTCGACACGATTATGGCCATGCCGTCCGAGGCACTGGCCGAGGAGCTCGCCCGCGACGGCGTGGCATAGGTGTGACAAAGGGACAACTCTGTTACCGCATACAAAAAGCCGAGGTCTCAACACGAGGCCTCGGCTTTTTTATCGAACAAATACTTAAGATTTGGGACAAACAAACCTGATTTATTTGTCCCGCGTGCGGGCGCTAGGAGCGGGTTTCCATCTTGGCGTGGCACTTGGGGCAGGTGACGCGGATCTTGCCTTTGCCCTTGGGGACGGAGAGCATCTGGCCGCAGTTGGGACACTTGAGGTATGCCGTGGTCTTGCGACCCTTCCACATCTTTTTGGCCGTGCGCTTGGCACGTTCAAAGTCTTCCTTGCTAGTACCGGCTGCGCGCGAGGCGTTGGCCGCTGCAGCTCCGCCGCCCAAGCTGGCTACAAACTTGCCCAAGCCGGGTACGTTTGCAGTCGCGGCGACAAAGGCCTCGTTCTCCTTGCGACGTGCGTCGATATTTTTGGACAGGCCGCGCAGCACGCCAATCACGATTACGGCGATGGCAATCCAGCTGAGCCACTGGATGCGGGCTATCGATCCGATCATCGCGATGACGATGCCGGCAAAACCCATCACGATGGTGAGTTCATCGGCGCCATTGCGACCCTTCATAAAGTCATTCATGCAAATTGCCTTTCGTTCGATATGCTGCACGCCTTTATACCCGATTTAGAGCAAGGGGGACAGGTTAATCTGCACCAATGTGGTGCAAACATACCTGTCCCCGGAATACCAAGACGGTGCAAAGAAGTCTGTCCCCAATGCCCCTATTACTTGGAGAGCTTGTCGACGACGCGTTCGATTTCGGCGAGCTTGGCGGCTTTGAGGTCTTCGTCGCCCGATTCGATTGCCGAAGTTACGCAGCCCTCGATATGCGCCTTGAGCACGTCGGCGTTGATGCGCGCAATGAGCGCCTGCGTTGCCATGAGCTGCGTGGAAATATCGACGCAGTAGCGGTCCTCCTCGACCATCCGCAAGATGCCGTCGATCTGGCCGCGTGCCGTCTTGAGCATGCGGGTCACCGATTTGTGGTCTGCCATCATGGCGGGTCCTCGTTTCTGGTCGATCTTTCGGATATCCCCGTCAGTTGCGGTGAAATACGGACCGTTTAAAGGCCTAGGGCGGCACAACAGTCCGTATTTCACCGCAACTTCTGAGGATTCAGTAGGCGGCGTCTGCTACGCGGCGGTCACGGATAGGGCGTGGAACTTCTCGCCGGCGTCCTCGACGGCGGCAGCGAGCTGCTCAGCGGTCACGGTGTCGGCGCACTCCACCTGTACGGTCTGAGTCTCATGATCGGCGTCGGCGTCGGTCACGCCGGCTATGTTGAGCAACGCCGTCTCGACGGTGGCGTCGCAGTGGCCGCACATGAGGCCGGTAGTCTTGATTGTGTAACGCATGGGTATTCCTCTCTGTTGTGTCGGCTTTCCCAGGCACCCGACCTTGACCTTCAAGCCGTCGCTCGCGTACCAAAGTACGCGTCGCTCCTCTTTCAGGTCGATCTCGGGCACCTGGAAAACCCGTTCTAAATGGACGTAATGGTGAGCCTATTTTGCCACTTTAGGCTTAAAGGTTCGCAGGCGCAGAGCATTGCTTACGACGCAGACACTCGACAGGCTCATGGCCGCGGCGCCAAACATCGGCGAGAGTTGCCAACCGGTGAGGGGGAAGAACACGCCCGCCGCCAGCGGAATGCCGATGCCGTTGTAGAACAGCGCCCAGAACAGGTCCTGCTTGATGTTGCGGATCGTGGCGCGCGACAGCTCGATGGCGCGGGCGACGTCCATGAGGTCGCTGCGCATGAGTACCACGTCGGCGCCCTCCTTGGCGATGTCGGCGCCGGTGCCGATGGCAAGGCCCACGTCGGCGCGCGCCAGGGCGGGGGAGTCGTTGATGCCGTCGCCCACCATGGCGACCTTGCCGCCCGCATCCTGCAGCTCGCGCACGTGGCGTTCCTTGTCGGCGGGGAGGACGTCGGCGATGACCTGTTCGCTGCTCAGCCCCACGCGGCGGGCGATGGCCTCGGCCGTCACGCGGTTGTCGCCGGTGAGCATGCGCACGTCGACGCCAAGCGAGCGCAGTGCGGCGATGGCCCCGGCGCTCGTCTCCTTGACCTCGTCAGCCACGGTGACGGTGCCGGCAAGCTCGCCGTTCTTGGCAAAGAACAGAGGCGTCTTGCCTTCGGCGGCAAATTGCTCGGCAAGGCCCGCGGGCACGGTAACGCCCAACTCGTTCATCAGGCGCACGTTACCAGCGGCAATGGCGTTTTGCCCTTCGCGCGCCGTAACGCCTCGTCCGGGCACGGCGGCAAAGTCCTCGACCATGCGCGCGACGATCCCGCGTGTCTCGCACTCGGCCATAATCGCCTCGGCCAGCGGGTGCTCGCTCGAGCGCTCCAGCGCGGCGGCCAGCTTGAGCAGCGCCTTTTCGCTCATGGCGGGCGAGCCGTCGGCGCGCGTGGCTACCACGATATCGGTTACGGTAGGCTTGCCGCGGGTGACCGTGCCCGTCTTATCGAGCACCACGGTGCCCACGCTGCGCAGATTCTCCAGCGCCTCGGCGCTCTTGAACAGAATGCCCATCTCGGCGCCCTTGCCGGTGCCGACCATAATGGCGACGGGCGTGGCCAGGCCCAGCGCGCACGGGCAGCTGATCACCAACACGGCCACGGCGGAGGTGAGCGCCTCGTTCACGCTACCGATCAGTGCCATCCACACCACGAAGGTCACGACCGAGATCATGAACACCACGGGCACGAACACGCCGGCGACCTTGTCGGCCATGCGGGCGATGGGTGCCTTGGTGGCGTTGGCGTCCTCGACGAGCTGGACAATCTTGGCAAGCGACGTGTCGGCGCCCACACGCGTAGCGCGGAAGGTAAACGATCCGGTGCGGTTGACGGTGGCGGCGTTAACGGTGTCGCCGGCGGTCTTCTCCACGGGGATGGACTCGCCGGTGAGCGCGCTTTCGTCCACGGCCGAGCTGCCCTCGAGCACCACGCCATCGACAGGGATGGACTCTCCGGGGCGCACACGCAGGACCTGGCCGGGCAGAATGGCATCGACGTCGACGGTGGCCTCGGTACCGTCCTCGGCCACGACGGTCGCGGTCTTGGGCGCCAGGTCAATGAGCGCCTCGATGGCGCCGCCGGTCTTGGATTTGCTGCGTGTCTCGAGATATTTGCCTACGGTGACCAGCGACAGGATCGTGCCCGCACTCTCAAAATACAGGTTGTCCATGCCCGTCATCATGGCCTCGTGGACCTGGCCCGCGGCTAATTGGTCGGCCATGATGAACATGGCGTAGAGCGACCAGGCGATGGAGGCGGTGGCGCCCACGGCAATAAGGGCGTCCATGGTAGGCGCGCCGTGTGCGAGTGATTTAAACCCGTTGATAAAGTACGCGTCGTTGACGTAGACGATGGGAATGAGCAGGACGAGCTCGGTGAGCGCGAGCGTCATGCTGTGGGTGTGGTCGGTGAAGATGCCGGGCAGCGGCCAGCCGAGCATGTGCCCCATGCCTATGTAGAACAGTGGGACGAGGAATACGATCGAGACGATGAGGCGGGTGCGCATGGCAGAGGCGGCGGCCTCCAGCTTTTTGGTGGGCGACTCCATATGGGCGGCGCCGGACCTGGCTTGCGTACTGCCGCTTGAGCCGGCGGTACCGGCGCCCGCTTCGACGGGTGAGGCCGAGTAGCCCGCGCGGTCGACGGCGGTACAGATATCGTCGGGGGAGACCCGCGCGGGGTCGTAGTCGACCATCATGGAACCGGCGAGCAGGTTGACCGCGACGCTTTGGACGCCGTCGAGCTTGCTCACGGCACGGTCCACGTGCGCCTGGCAGGCGGCACATGTCATGCCGCCCACGTCAAACTTATCTTGAGCCATGGCTTCTCCTTTCTGTAATTTGGTGTTGGAATTGTTAACCTGCTGATACTATACACCCATACCCCCTGGGGGTGTCCAGTACAGAAAGAAATGTATGACATTTCGTTACAGATGAGGATGGTTGGTTGGCCGATGAACCGTCCCAACCAATCATCTCAATCTGTAACATCTGGACCGGTTTTTGAACCATAGTTGTTACAGATTTAGACGAACTGTTGAGTGGCAGTCCAAACGTCTCGATTTGTAACAACTAGACCCCGTTTTACCGAGTATTTGTTACAGATTAAGACAAACAGTTGGCAGGAAACTCAATGTCTCAATCTGTAACATCTAGCAGCAAATATGACCTCTAACTGTTACAGATCGAGACAGAGCGTCTGCGGTCAACTCAAATGTCTCGTTCTGTAACATCTAGACCTGTATCTGCCGAGCTAGTGTTACAGATCGAGACAATTGCCGGGGAGGGGTCCCGTCACGGCAAGACGCCCGCCGCCTAAATACAGAACCCGGGGATCACGCAGGTCCGCTTCTTGGGGTTGTCCGCAGGCGTTGCGTACGTAAAGACGTCGCCGTCGTGGCCCACACGGTTTATGTAGAGCGTGCCTTCGGTCTCCGATGAGTCGGGGCTCACCGTGCGCTCCCACCAGCAGGTGTCCTTGCCCTTCCACTGGCGGACCATCGTCTCGTTCGTGGAATACGGGCTCACCTTGAGCTCGCGGAAGAGTTGGTACCCCTTGCCCTCGCCGTTGTAGATGTCTGCCAGGTAGTGATAGTCCTTGGCAAATGACTCGGGCGGTTGCGTACCGCACAACTCGACCATGGCGGGCAGCCAAAGGGTTGCGGGCAACTCGCTCAGACACGATGCACTGTTGGCGGCGCCAGCGTTATTCGAGATCTTTTTGACAGATTTGATGAGTGCGCGCAACTCGTTGGGCAGCAGCTTAAGGCCGTCGCCGTTGAGCCATTCCCGCAGCTCGCAATCTGCCCAGCCGGCGCTCGGCGGTTCAGCCGCAGCGTTGCGCTCGGCAATACCCGCATCGAACATAAACGTCAATCCGGCCTTGCCCGTCCCGTCCAGAAGCTCATCGTGGCGGATGCCCACAAGCTGCGCGCCAACCTGCAGCCCGTTGGTGAGCGTGACACGTTTGGTACACGGATAGGGGATATGCCCATCGGCATCGAGCAGGTGATAGCGCTTGGCAATCTCGCGTGCCTCGCTACGGGTCTCGGCGGCCTTAATCTTGAGCGAAATCTCCTGCAGCTGATCCCAGGTGTAGTCGTCAAGCGAACCGCGGATGCCATCCAGGTAGTCGGGGATGCCAAAGCCATGGGTTGCCGCCCCAATGACGCTGAGCCCCGCAACGGCTGCAACGACGCCACCGATAATAAACCGGCGACGGGTCATGGCATCGTGCCGGGCCTGTTCCAGGATCTCTCGCGCGCGCTCGCCGGCGACGTCGACCTTAAGGTGCGTACCGGAGTCGATGTCGATTGCGGCATCACTGCCCGCGCCCTCGCGGCCCTCGGATTCGGCATCGGTGAGGTATGTCGAGAGCACCTCGAGCATCTGCTGCTCGGTGGGACGATCACACTGCTCGACTGAGAGACCCTTCATGATGATTTGGACGAGCGCTTCATCGCCCTCGCAGCGCGGCTCGAGCGGTGCCGGCTTGGTCTTGGTCTTTACGAGATAGAACGAGCCGGTTGCAGCGGCGTCCGTCGACTCAAAGTCAAACGGTTTGCGACCGCTGTAGAGCTGGTACAGAATGCTCGAAAGCGCATAGACATCGATTGCCGGCGAACGGCGAAGGGCCGCGATGCCTTCGATATCCTGCGTGAGCATCTCGGGCGCGGCGTATGCGGGCGTGGCAAAGCGCCAGATGTCGGCGCGTCGGGTGATCGTGTCGTCGCCGAGAGCCATGGTCGCGGAGCCCATGTCGATGAGGCAGGGGTCAAAGGAACAATCGGCAATCTGCTGCTCGAGCGTTCGGCTGGTGGTGCGGAACATGATATTGGCAGGCGACAGGTCGCGATGGATGACCGGATTCACGAGGCCTTGGGTCATCAAGAGCGCACGAAGCACGGCGTTTCCGACGGCGGCGACCATCTGGGTGGTCAGCCCGCCCGAGGCGTCGTGCGGAAGCAGGGGCAGCGCCTGCTTGAGCGAGGTGCCCTCGACCCACTCCATGAGGATGAGAGGGTCATCCTCGCGCGATCCGTAGCCATAGACGCGCGGAAATCCGCGCAGGTGCGAGACGGTACACAGATGACGGTACTCCTCGAACAGCGCGGCGGTGTTGGCCAGGTGCGCTGCCGATTGCTCGGCGGAGCGGTCGGGGGCTTGGCCGGAAAGGATGGCGTTGTCCTTGAGTAGCTTGACGGCAAAGACCTCGCCGCTCGTGTTGGTCGCGCGCAGCACGTGCCCGATGTTGCCGTTGTTGCGGTGGGCCGTCTGGAGAATAAGCGTCATAAACCGGCGCTTGGCGTCATCCTCGGCGCTGGGGTCGACCGCCACGGCGGTATCGAACGTGTCGAGACGGATGAGTTTGTCGCCATAGGCGCTATCGGTAGTATCCATGGCGTTCCTTTGTCTGGCATGGGTTGCCGCACGTATACGTGAGCAGTGCGGATATCGGTAAAGTAGCATGATAGCCGCACTGCCCACGTATACCGCTGAGCATTGTCGTTTACGACGCAGAAGGTAGAAGACGAAAGACGGACGGCGACCGTCTTTCGATCGCCGTCCGTGCTAGTCCACAATGACAAGGAATGTCGTGTAGAGACCCAGATGGAGCCTGTCGCTGTTTTCGATTTCCACTGGGGGATAGATCTTGCCGGGCTCGCGTTGGTCGCGTGGCGGTTCAATCACAATATCGCCGTCGCCTGCACCCGATTCGAGTACCGTGCCGTTGGTCGATCCAAGGCCCTGGGCGTACCAGTGCTCACCCTCAAGCCAAATGCGAAGATGCTCGCGCGATGCGTCGGCGCCCACATCGGTGATGCTGGGCGAGGTTTTGGGCAAAGAACCAATTACGGTGCCGCGCGGATCGCGTGTGAGGGGATGGATTTGCATGTCGGCGCAGTTGTCGGCATGGGTTCTGAGCAGACCGAGGTTGGGGGCGACGGTGCGCGGCTGCTCCAGGCTGCTCATAAAGCCACGTCCGACGGTAGTTTCGGTGGTGCCAAAGTGCTCGCCCGTCTTGCTGTCGCAAAAGCGCTCGACGGTGGCCACGCCCTGAACGGGATCGGCGAGCGCCCCCGTTGCCACAAAGAGCATAAGGTAAAGCGTGCTTTTCTCGCGCACGGCATTGCCGTCAAAGTTGTCGATGCGATTGAGGGCATTTGCATATAGGCGGCTGTCCAGCTTGTAGCTGGCGAGAGCCGACATCATTTCGTTGGCGGCCGGACCGCGATAGTGCTCGGCGATTGCCCGATAGGCGGACTCGCCGCCGCCGAGCTTGCTGCAGATTGCCGAGGAAAGGTTGAGCGTGGTGACGGTAAAGTCGCTGTAGATGGAGGGCGCGCACTGGTCAGGCTTGCGATGGACGATGTAACGGGTGAGATACGAGCGGTTGGAAGAGCATTTCTCGAGCAGGGTACTGCCGAGATAAGAGTTTCCATTGATGAGCATTCGGGCGATCTCGAGATGTTTAAGACCGCCGAACGAGCGAATATCGTTATAGAGGACCGAGCAAGGCGTCTCTGCTGCCACGGATACCTCCTTTGATTGCTTCCTAGCCAATATGGCGATAGGAATTAATGGCCCCCGGTGGGCGACGTATTAAATGGCTGCGCAATATATAGCGTAACCAAAGCAACATTATAGGCCACATGTTCGAAATTGCAGGAAGACTGAGAGATTTGGTTTGGACTGGACGGAAATCCCCCTCTGTCTTGATCTATAACAATTAGGGCCGATTTTACTCGGTAACTGTTACAGATTGAGACGTTTCTGAACCGTGTCGACCGTTTGTCTCGATCTGTAACACGTAGAGGAAGATTTGCCCTGTAGATGTTACAGATTGAGACAATCAGCCGGGCCCACCTCGTCCACCCCGTCATCTGTGGTTTACGTGGGGGCATACGGAGTGCGGGTATACTAACCGGCGGCGAATCTGCTCCATCGCTTAGAGCTGCTGCGTCTGGACGGCGCGTGATAGGGCTGCCAAAGCGATCGCCAGCGTGCTGAGCAACGTCCTCTCTGTGCGCACCCGTTTTTGTATGTATTAGCGCACTACCAAGCACGCCCGCGCGGCCGTATGCTGTGCCCATTGCGCGTGCAGATAAGGAACAACAACATATGCGTAATTCTGTATCCGACGTCACGGACGCCGAGATTCTGGACGAGACCCGCGAGGCCATGACCCAGGCTGCCTTCGATGCCGCCGATGAGGCAAATGCCGCCCAGGCCGTCGAGTCCGCTACCGAGAGCCTGCCCGCCTTTGACGAGCTGGGCCTTTCCGACGAGATACTTCGTGCTATCGAGAACCTGGGCTACACGGTGCCGACGCCCGTGCAGGCTGGCTCGATCCCCGTGGTGCTCGAAGGCCGCGACTTGCTTGCCGCCGCTCAGACCGGCACCGGCAAGACGGCCGCCTTTTTGCTGCCGACCATGAACAATCTGGAGCACATCGCTCCTCCCAAACCCGTGCGCGAGCGCGGCGGCCGCAACCGTCGTCGCGGTGCTAAAAAGCCCGAGGGCAACGGCCGCGGCCCCTTGATGCTCGTCATCACCCCTACGCGCGAGCTTGCCCAGCAAATCGACGAGGTCGCAAGCAAAATCGCCGACGTCACCGGCCATGTCGCCGTGACCGTCGTGGGCGGCGTGAGCTACAAGCCACAGACCGCTGCTCTCAAGTACGGCTGCGATATCCTGGTCGCCACGCCGGGCCGTCTGGTCGATCTGATCGAGCAGGGTGCCTGCCACCTGGACGAGGTTAAGGTCCTGGTGCTCGACGAGGCCGACCGCATGCTCGACATGGGCTTTTTGCCCGCCGTCCGCCGCATTGTGCGCGAGACGCCGGCCGAGCGTCAGACGCTGCTGTTCTCGGCGACCCTCGACGAGGAGGCCGTGGGTGAAATCACCGACCTGGTGAGCGACCCGGCTCGCGTTGAGATCGCACCCGCCACGTCGACCGCCGACACCGTCGATCAGTTTGTGTTCCCGGTGTCCATCGAGGCCAAGAACAACCTGCTGCCCGAGTTCCTCAAAAAGGAGGGCCCGGAGCGCACGATCGTCTTTATGCGCACCAAGCACCGTGCCGACAGCTGCTGCCGTCGTCTGGAGCGCAAGGGCATCAAGGCCGCCGCGATTCACGGCAACCGCAGCCAGGCCCAGCGCGAGCGCGCGCTTTCGGCCTTCCGCGACGGCACCGTCGACGTGCTGGTGGCGACTGACGTGCTTGCCCGCGGCATCGACATTAGCGACGTGCGCTACGTCGTGAACTTTGACGTGCCGGCCGAGCCGACCGATTACATCCACCGTATTGGCCGTACGGGCCGCGCCGGCGAGCTGGGCTGGGCCATCACATTTGTGACCGAGCAGGACGTGGATGAGTTCTACGAGATCGAGAAGCTCATGGACAAGACCGCCGACATCTACGAGGCCGGCGACCTGCACGTGGGTCCCAATCCGCCCGCGGTTGATCCCGAGCGCGACCCTGCGGCCTTTAAGGTGAAGAAGAAGACCAAGCGCGGCAAGTCCAAGAGCAAGAAGAAGCATGAGCAGGCACGTCGCGACGGCAAGCGCAACGGCGATGACTACGGCGATGTGGCTGGTCGTTCCAACCGCGGTCGCGACGAGCGCCGCGGCGACGGCGAGCGTCCGAGCCGTCCCAAGCGCGGCGGCAAGACCCGCGTGCGCGAGGGCGTTCAGGCTCGCGTGGACGAGGCTGTGGAGAGCGTGGCCCGCGAGGTGGCTGCCGAGGAGCGCGGCGGTGCTGCTGTCGTCGAGCAGGCCCCGCGCGGCAACCGTGCCGAGCGCCGTGCCAAGCAGTTCCAGGGCGAGGCGCATCGCCGTCGCCGCGAGGACGAGGACCGCGGTGGTCGTCGCCGTGTTGAGCGCGAGGACGAGGGCCGTGGCTCGCGTGGCGGCAAGCGTGGCTCGGGCGATCGTCGTCGTTCCGGTCGCAATGACGAGCGCGGTGGCCGTGACGAGCGTCGTGGCGGCGAGGGTCGCGGTGAGCGTGGCGCCCGCAGCGGTGAGTCCCGTGGCGGCAAGCGCTTTGAAGAGCGTAGCGGCCGCGGTGGCGAGCGTCGCGAGGGTGCTCGCGGCAATGGCGGGCGCAGCGGCGCCGGCCGTTCTGGCGAGTCGCGCGATCGCCGCGATCCGCGTGCCAGCCGCGATCGTCGCGATGACTGGCGCAACTACGACGATACCCGCGAGGATCGTCGCGGCTATCGCGGCGGGCGTGGCGGCAACCAGGCCGGCTCCCGTGGCGGCCGCGCCGGCGGTCGCGATAACCGTGGCAGCTATGGTAACAGCCGTGGCGGCAAGCGCGGCGGCAGCTCCCGTCGTCCCGGTGACGGCGGCGGCAAGCGCAAGTAACATACGCGTCGTGCGATAAGGATACGAGTCGCGCGGTAAGGCGAGATGAGTTTGGGCCCCGAGCAGACTATGCTCGGGGCCCTTTTTAGTGCAAAGAGGTCAGGTTGATCTGCACCAATCATGAGTTGCGGTGGAATACGGACTGTTTTGGCCTTTTGAGCGGCTTTTCAGTCCCTATTTCACCGCAACTCATGATTGGTGCAAGGCGGCCTGACTCCTTTGTACCAAAAATGATCCGGTTTCCTTCGTCCCCTTCGGATCACATGACCCCTTGGGGACGGAGGAAAACGGATCAGATAGGAAAAATTGTAAGGCGCGATTTGCCCACATGGGCTATTGCTATTTGGTAACGCGTTTTACCAAATATGGCATTTATCTGCGGTAATGTTCTATTTCACCGCTGAGGGTGACATTTTATACCGCCTGCCGAACCGTATGGAGACCTCACAACTTTTTAGGTCAGTGTTGTGCGTGTAGCAATTTCGCCCGGCCTCGCCTCCGGGCTGCCATGTGAGAGGGGATCTTATGGCTCGACTGCACGTAATGGAACGCAGCCACGCTCAGGCCGTCATGGACGACCTGCACGATGCGCTCGGACGTCGTCTGGCGGTGAGTTCGCTCGCCCCGTGTCCCGTTGAGTTTACGGCAGCGCTCGTCAACCTGTGCTCCACCCAGAGCTGCGGCAAGTGCACGCCCTGCCGCGTGGGCCTGAGCGCGCTGAGCGATCTGCTCGCCGATGTGCTCGAGGGCCGCGCCGACGAGTCCACGCTCAATCTGATCGAGCGCACCGCCCGCACCATCTATCTTTCGAGCGATTGCGCCATCGGTTACGAGGCCGGCGCCATGGCGCTTACGGCTATCCGCGGTTTCCGTGACGATTTTGAGCACCACATCCGCGAGCACTCCTGTGGCTTTGACCGCGAGGCCCGCGTCCCGTGCGTCTCGGGCTGTCCGGCGCATGTCGACATTCCCGGTTACATTTCGCTCGTCGAGGCCGGCCGCTATGCCGATGCCGTCAAGGTCATCCGCAAGAATAACCCGCTGCCGCTCGTTTGCGGCCTGGTGTGCGAGCATCCCTGCGAGATGCATTGCCGCCGTGGCATGGTCGACGACCCCATGAACATCCTCGCCCTCAAGCGTTTTGCCGTTGAGCACAGTGACCTCAACGACCACAAGCCGCATGTAGTGGACAACACCGGTAAGCGCGTCTCCGTGATCGGCGGCGGCCCGGCTGGCCTTTCCTGTGCCTACTACCTGGCCGTGATGGGCCACAAGGTGACCATTTTTGAGCAGCGCCACCACTTGGGCGGCATGCTGCGCTACGGCATCCCCAGCTATCGTCTGCCGCGCGAGCGCCTGCAGGCCGAGATCGACTGGATCTTGAGCGCCGGCATCGACGTTGAGCTCGATCACTCCGTGAACGGCGAGGAGCTCGCTCGCCTGCGCGACGAGTTCGATGCCGTCTACCTGGCCATCGGTGCCCATAGCGACAAGAAGCTCGGCCTTCCGGGTGAAGAGGCGCCCGGCGTGGAATCGGCCGTCAAGATGCTGCGCGCCATCGGAGACGACGAGCTGCCCGACCTGAGCGGCCAGCGCGTGTGCGTCATCGGCGGCGGCAACGTGGCCATGGACGTGGCGCGCTCTGCCGTGCGCTGCGGCGCCGAAAAGGTAAGCATCGTCTACCGCCGTCGCATCTGCGATATGACGGCTCAGGACGCTGAAATCGCCGGCGCCCAGGCCGAGGGTTGCGAGGTTCTGGAGCTTACGGCCCCGCTCGCCATCGAGACGGGCGAAGATGGTCGCGTGAGCGGCCTGCGCGTGCAACCGCAGATTATCGGCGAGCCTCGCCGTGGGCGTCCGGCCCCGCGTGCCGCAGCCACGCCCGAGCGCGTCATTCCCTGCGAGCGCGTGTTTGTGGCCATTGGCCAGGACATCGATTCCAAGCCGTTTGAGGACATGGGCATCGCCTGCAAGTGGGGTTGCGTCGTCACCGATTCGGACGGCGCCGTGCCCAACTTCGATGGCCTCTTTAGCGGCGGCGACTGCCAGACCGGTCCCGCCACCGTCATCCGTGCCATCAACGCCGGCCGCGTGGCTTCGGCAAACATCGACCGCTACCTGGGCTTTGACCACAAGATCAAGCTCGACGTGGAGCTGCCGACCGTGCAGTTTAAGGGCAAGCACGAGTGCGGCCGCTGCGAGCTGGGCGAGCGCGAGGCCGGCGAGCGCATTCACGATTGGAATCTGGTCGAGCAGGGTCTCACCGAGGAGGAGGCGCGCCAGGAGGCGAGCCGCTGCCTGCGCTGCGACCACTTTGGCTTTGGCGCGTTCCGCGGAGGGAGGAACCTGGAATGGTAGAGCTCAACAAAACCACCGTCGGCGACAACAGCGAAAACGGAGCGCACAACATGGTCAAGCTCACTATCGATAATTGCGAGGTCGTGGTACCCGAGCACACCACGATCCTGGACGCGGCCAAGTCCGTCGGCATCCAGATTCCCACCCTGTGCTACCTGCGCGATCTAAACGAGATCGGCGGCTGCCGCGTGTGCGTGGTCGAGGTTGAGGGCTGCGACCAGCTGGTTGCCGCCTGCAACAACTACGTGCTCGATGGCATGGTGGTCCACACCAACAGCCCCAAGGCCCGCGAGGCGCGCCGCACCAACGTGCAGCTGCTGCTTTCGCAGCACGATTCACGCTGCACGAGCTGTGTGCGCAGCGGTAACTGCAACCTGCAGACCATTGCCAACGACCTGGGCATTTTCTATCTGCCGTTTCAAAGGCATTTGGCGGGCGAGGGCTGGGATTTCGATTTCCCCATCATCCGCGAAAACGACAAGTGCATTAAATGCATGCGCTGCATCAAGGTGTGCGAGAGCGTACAGGGCCTAGGGATTTGGGACCTGACCAACCGCGCCACGCATACCGCCGTGGGCACCCGCGGGCGCGTGCCGATCGGCAAGACCGATTGCGTCGCGTGCGGCCAGTGCATCACGCATTGCCCGACGGGCGCGCTGCGCGAGCGCGACGACACCGAGACCGTGTTTGACGCGCTCGCTAATCCCGACAAGATCGTGCTGGTGCAGATCGCGCCTGCCGTTCGCAGCGCCTGGGGCGAGGAACTCGGCATTCCGCGCGAGGAGGCAACCGTCGAGCGTCTGGCTTGCGCGCTGCGCCGCGTGGGCTTTGAGTACGTGTTCGATACCGATTTCTCGGCCGACCTCACCATTATGGAGGAGGGCTCCGAGCTGCTCGAGCGCCTGGGCGCCGCCGCTAAGGGTGAGGGCGACAGCCGCGGCTGGCCCATGTTTACGAGCTGCTGCCCGGGCTGGGTGCGCTTTGTGAAGGCACGTTACCCCGAGTTTGTCGACAGCCTGTCCACGTCCAAGTCGCCGCAGCAGATGTTCGGCGCTATTGCCAAGACCTACTACGCCAAGGCGCTGAGCGTGGAGCCAGAGCGCCTGTTCGTGGTGTCCGTGATGCCGTGCACGGCCAAGAAGGCCGAGTGCGCGCTGCCGAGCATGGTGGGCGAGGGCGGCGCGCCCGACGTAGATGTTGCGCTGACGGTGCGCGAGATGGTGCGCATGATCCGCGCGAGCCACGTGGGCGTGGACACGCTGGTCGAGGAGCCGCTCGACACGCCGCTGGGCTTTGGCACGGGCGCGGGTGTGATCTTTGGCGCCACGGGCGGTGTGATGGAGGCTGCTGTGCGCTCGGCTTACTACCTGGTGACGGGCAAGAACCCCGATGCTGATTTCTTTACCGACGTGCGTGGACTCGACGGCTGGAAGGAAGCCGTCGCCGATATCGATGGCACTAAGGTGCGTGTTGCCGTGGCGCACGGGCTGGGCAACGCTGCCCGCCTGCTCGACGCGATTCGCGACGGCCGTGTGAGCTATGACTTCGTTGAGGTTATGGCATGCCCGGGCGGCTGCGTCGGTGGCGGCGGTCAGCCCATCCACGACGGCTGCGAGCTGGCGGCCGAGCGCGGCCAGGTGCTCTGGGGCCTCGATGCGAACGCCGAGATTCGCTTCTCGCATGAGAATCCCGATGTCCAGGCGTGCTATAGCGAGTTCTTGGGTGCGCCGCTCTCGCCGCTGGCCGAGGAATTGCTGCATACCGATCATCACGCATGGACGATGCCTAACGAGGGGACGTGCTAGCGATGCGCGCGTTTGATGTTGAGATGTCGCGCCGGGGGTTTGCCTCGGCGCTCGCCATGGGCACCCTGTCGCTTGCGCTCGCGGGCTGTGGCGGCGGGGCTGCCGGTGTCGGGTCCGCCGCGGGCTCGGCTGCCACGGACGGCGCCGGTGCTGCCGCAGAGCCGGTCGAGGTACACGTCGCCTCGCTCAAGGGGCCGACGTCGATTGGCCTGGTGCAGTTTATGGACCAGGCGGCCGACGGTGCCACGGACAATGAGTTCGACTTTGCGATCAACACTGCCGCCGACGAGATTGTGCCCAAGGTCATTCAGGGCGATATCGATATCGCCCTGGTGCCCGCCAACGTGGCGAGCGTGCTCTACAACAAGACTGAGGGTGCGGTGCAGGTCATCGACATCAACACGCTGGGCGTGCTGAACGTTGTGACGGGCGACGCGAGTGTGGCCTCGTTTGGCGATCTGGCGGGCCATACTGTCTATATGACGGGCAAGGGCACCACGCCGGAGTACGTCATGAACTACCTGTTGGAGCGCGCGGGCCTGACCGGCCAGGTTACGCTCGAGTTTAAGAGCGAGCCCACCGAGGTGCTGTCGGCGTTGCTTGCCGATCCGTCTGCCGTGGGCGTGCTGCCGGAGCCGTTCAAGACCGCTGCCATCGCAAAGAGCGAAGGCAAGCTGTCGGCTCCGGTAAGTCTGACCGATGTGTGGGATGAGCTGGCAGGTGACACGGGTTCGCGCCTGCTGACGGGCGTGACCGTGGTGCGCCGTGCCTTTGCCGAGGAGCATCCCGAGGCCGTGGCGGAATTCCTGAGCTGCCATGCTGCGAGCGTTGAGGCCGTGAACGCGGCGCCGGCGGACTGGGCTCAGGCCGTGGTCGATGCGGGTATCGTGGATAACGCCGCGATTGCCGAAAAGGCGATTCCCGGGTGCATGCTCGTGTGCCAGACGGGGAGGGATATGAAGGCGGCGCTCGGTGGGTACCTGCAGGTGCTGGCCGATGCGGACGCGAGCGCCGTGGGCGGCAAGCTCCCGGCTGACGATTTCTACTGCATGGAGTAGCCCGTGCGTGCGTTTGCTCGACAAATGACAGAGCGTATGAAGGCGGTGGCGGCAGCAGGTGCCGTTGCCGCCTTTTGGCTTGCCGTGTGGGTGCTGATGGCGGGTTTCGTGGCGCAGCCGTTGATTTTGCCGGGGCCGGGCGCCGTCGTGGTGGCGTTGCTGCGACTGGTATGCGATGCCGGCACATGGGCGATTCTGGCAGGCTCGGGTGCGCGAATCTTGGGCGGGCTGGCGCTTGCCGCGGTGTGCGGCGGCGTACTGGCGGGAGTCTCGGTGCGATCGCTGACGTTTGCCCGCTTGGTGGCGCCGGCGCTTTCGTTTGTTAAGGCGACACCGGTTGCCTGCGTGGTGGTCCTGCTGCTCATTTGGTTGGGGTCGGCGCGCGTGAGCATTGCGGCGGTCTTTTTGATGGCACTTCCGGGCGTGTATTTTTCGTTGGTCGAGGGTTTGACGCAAGCGGATAAACCGCTGGAGCAGATGTTTCGTCTGCATGGCGTGCGGGGCTGGCGACTGTTTTGTGCCCACACCTGGCGCGAAGTCCTGCCGTTTGTGCTTTCGTGCGCCCGCGCTGTGATCGGCATGAGCTGGAAGGCTGGCGTGGCGGCGGAGCTCATCGGCATGGCGACGGACACCGTGGGCGAACGCATCTATCAGGCGAAGCTGCTCATCGAGACGGCTGATCTGCTGGCGTGGACCGTGCTGGTCGTTGCCGCCTCGTGGGCGTGTGAGCGCGTGCTGGTGTGGCTGCTGCGGGTTTCGGGACCCGTGGCGTGGCGCGCGGCCGTGCAGGCACATGGGCATGGACTGCGCGGGCGTACAGGGGCTGCGAGCGATGGTGCTGCAGCGGAGCTTGCGCTTGCCGTGGGCGACCGGGCGCCCTGGTCGCCGGCGCTCGACGGACTGGTGCTTCATGTGCCCGCCGGTGGACGCACCTGTGTGATGGGCGCTTCGGGCGTGGGCAAGTCGACGTTGCTTGCGCTGGTGGCGGGGGAGTGCGCACCGTGCTCCATGGTGTTTCAGGACGTGCGCCTGGTCGAGGACGCCTCTGCTTTGGATAACGTGCTGGTGTGCGCCGATGCACGCGTGAATGCCTCGAGTGCCGCTGCCTTGTTGCGCCTGCTGGTACCGGGGATCGATGTGCATGCCCGCGTGGCCGAGCTCTCGGGCGGGCAGCGCCGTCGCGTCGAGATTGCCCGAGCCCTGCTGTGTCCGGGCGGCGCAGTGATTCTAGACGAGCCCTTTACCGGCCTGGATGCCGCCGCGCGCGATGCGACGACCAAGGTCGTGCTCGACCTGCTCGACGGCCGCACGCTCTTGCTCGCCACACATGACGTCTCCGACGCTCAGGCCCTCGATATCTCGGGCATCATCACGCTCTAAAAACTAACTCAGCAACAAAATGATTCGTTTTCCTACGTCCCCATTGGGTCGAGTGTGGTATTCTAACTCCGGGGTAATACTTAGGAATACTAAGTAATACCAAGGCCGCAGAAACAAACTCCGGATGCGGGCCAATCGGGTTGCCTTCACAGCCCGTCGCCCAGCCGCGTGGCCCGCATCTATCCGCACTACCGTCGTTTCAAAAAGGAAGCGCCATGGCAGAACACATGACCCCCGTAGTCGCGAAGGTCTTGCCCGAGGAGAAGGCAGCCTTCGCGGCGGCAACCCAGCTCGTAGGTACCACGCCGTCTAACGCCATCCGCATGTTTATCGCCGCATTCAATCGCTGTGGCACCTTCCCGTTCGACATCTCGCCCAACGGGGCCTTTGGCAAAGACTGTCCCCAGCAACTAGTCGTTAAAGAACGTCCCCAATGACTAGTCGTCGGGAGGAGGTTGGCATGCTCAATGCGATGATTTGGGCGCTTGCCTGTTTTGGCGTCGTTGCTGCCGATATTGCCCTGAGCGTGGTTTTGTTTTCCGCTCTGGGCGTCGCGTCGGTGTTCATGGGTTTTTCGATCGATGACCTCGACATTCAATTGCTTCAGGCTGCCGCGCAGATGGCGTCGTTTTTGATGGCGCTGCTGTGGTGGCGTTATCTGTGGCCGCGTTCGTTTATGGCACGCCGGCAAAGCGAGCACCCGCTCGGCGGGGGAGCGCGTGGGGCGTGGAAACGCATCGCCTGCGTTATCGTGATCGGCCTGGCCCTGCAGGTGGTTGTTGGCTACGTGACCGACGCCGCGCTGTCGCTGTTGCCCGATGTCGCGGCCGACTACAGCGAGCTTGTCGAGGAAACAGGCATGGGCGACACCAGTTATCTCGCCGTCCTGACTACGGTGCTCGGCGCCCCATTTTGTGAAGAGCTGCTGGTGCGCGGCATTATTTTTGAGTTTTCGCTCCGAGCGTTTAATCCGCAGTGCCGCCCACTTTGGAAGCGCCGGCGTCGTGTGAGCGCGCAGGATGGCGCCATGGTGCCCTGGGCGGCTCCAAGCACGTGGGGTATCGCCGCGGCAATCGTGCTGCAGGCGGCGGTCTTCGGCTTTATGCACATGAATTGGGTGCAGGGTTGCTACGCGGGTGCCGCCGGCCTCATCTTTGGTTGGGTGCTCGTGACGACCGAAAAGCTCCGCTACACGATCCTGCTGCACTTTGCCTTTAATGCCGGGTCGTATCTCATGGGGCTGCTGTGGTTTGTGGACACGCCGTTCGACGTGGTGGTCACGGTTGCCATCGCCGGCTTTGTGCTGGTAGAGGCGATGCGCTCGCTGCGCCACGCGTGTGGGATGGACGCAGCGAGCGCACCGCTGCCCTAGTTGCGACGTCCGCCTCCGTTGGCGCCCTGACGCCCCTGGGCCGCGCGATTGCGGCCGGCAGTGTTCTGTGCGCGCGACATGCCGCCGTGCCCCTTGCTGCCCTTGGGCCCCTTGCCGCCAGCGCCACCGTGCGGTTTGCCACCCTTCTTGCCGGTCCCATGTCCGCCGCCGGCCGATGTCTCGCTTGGGCGTGGTGGCACGGGGCGAATCAGACAATGCTTGGTATAGCCGATCAGGTCACGACGCCCGGCCTTCTCCAGCGCCTCGCGCACGAGCTTGTAGTTTTCGGGCTTGCGATACTGGATGAGCGCGCGTTGCATGGCCTTTTCGTGCGGGTCGCGCGCCACGTAGATCGGCTCCATGGTGCGCGGATCCACGCCGGTGTAGTACATGCAGGTCGACATGGTGGATGGGGTGGGGTAGAAGTCCTGCACCTGCTCGGGCATGTAGCCCATGTCGCGCACGGCTTCGGCAAGGTCCACAGCTTCCTTCATCGTCGAGCCGGGGTGGCTCGAGATCAGGTACGGCACCACATACTGCTTGAGTCCGTATTCGCGGTTCAGGCGCTCAAATTTACGGCAGAACGCGTTGTAGACGGCGCGGCTCGGCTTGCCCATCACGGACAACACCGCGTCGCTCACGTGCTCGGGCGCTACGCGTAGCTGGCCCGAGACATGGTGCTCCAGCAGCTCGCGCAAAAACTCGTCCGAGGCGTCGGCCATGGTGTAGTCAAAGCGGATGCCGCTGCGGACGAAGACCTTCTTGACGCCCGGCAGCTGGCGCAGGTCGCGCAGCAACTGCGTGTAGCCGCTCTCGTCAACCACCATGTTCTTGCACACACTCGGCCACAGGCAGCGCTTGTTCTTGCACACGCCGTGCTTGAGCTGCTTGTCGCAGGCAGGGCGGCTAAAGTTTGCCGTCGGTCCGCCCACATCGTTGATATAGCCCTTAAACTCGGGATCGCGCGTGAGCAGCTCGGCCTCGCGCATGATCGAATCGTGGCTGCGCATCTGCAGCACGCGGCCTTGGTGGAAGGTGAGGGCGCAAAACGAGCACTCGCCAAAACAGCCGCGGTTGGAGCTAATGGAAAACTTGATCTCGGCAAAGGCCGGTACGCCGCCCGCTGCGTCGTAATCAGGATGCCAGTCGCGTGCGTAGGGGAGCTCGGCCACCTCGTCCATCTCGTCGGTGGTGAGCGTCGCCGACGGCGGATTCTGCACCACATAGACGCTATTGGGGTAGGGCTCTACCAGGCGATGCCCGGTGATGGGGTCCATATTCTGCTGCTGCACGTTAAAGCTGCGCGCGTAGTTGAGCTTGTCGGCGGTAAGGTCGTCCCAACTGGGCAGCAGGTCGTAGTCGTAGACCTCGTCGAGCGAACCCGTGCGGTAAACGGTGCCGTTGATATAGGTAATCTGATCGACGGGCAGTCCGGCGTCGAGCGCGTCGGCGATCTCGACGATCGCGTGCTCGCCCATGCCGTAGATGAGGATGTCGGCGCCCGAGTCGAGCAATACCGAGCGCTTGAGCTTGTCCTGCCAGTAGTCGTAGTGGGCCAGGCGACGCAGGCTCGCCTCGATGCCGCCGATAATGATGGGGGCATCCTTAAACGTCTGGCGGATGAGGTTGCCGTAGACCGTAACGGCACGGTTGGGGCGGCGACCCTCCTCGCCACCGGGGGTATAGGCGTCGGTGTGGCGGCGGTGCTTGGTCACCGAATAGTGGTTGACCATGGAGTCCATGTTGCCGGCGCTGACCAAAAAGCCCAGGCGCGGCTCGCCGAGCACGGTGATGCTGGCGGGGTCGGTCCAGTCGGGCTGGCAGATGATGCCCACTTTGTAGCCGTGCGCGTCGAGTACGCGGCTGATGATGGCCATACCAAAGCTAGGGTGGTCCACGTAAGCGTCGCCGCAGATGTAGACAAAGTCGCACTGGTCCCAGCCGCGCGCATCCATGTCGGCGCGGCTGACGGGGAGGAACTTGTCGCGGCCCGGGCGCCAGGGACGGGCAGGCGCTGCCGGGGCATGTGCGGGGCGCGAGCTCTGCGCCTTACCGCCGCGCTTTTGCTGCTGGCCCTGTTTGCCCTGCTGACTGCGCTGGTTGTTCTGAGCGTGCTGAGGCTTTTTTGCCACGATCCCTCCCGGTGTTTGTATGCTGCACGTAATTGTAACCAGTCTTTTTGGGACGGGGCTAAAAAGACTGGTGGAGTACATGAGCTGGCGGATCGGCGCGTCGGTGCGGGTGCCGTTTGTTTCCAGACTGTGTATCTGCGCGTTGGGGAACCCATCTCGCGCGCACACCACGTTGTCAATGGGTTACAGTATGAACGGCGGCTATGTTTCCGCCAACGCACGAGAGAGTCGTCAACAAGGAGGATGCACGACGATGCAGCGTGCCAAACAGATATCGGAGTCTATTGAGCTGGGCATCATCTTGGCGCTCGCCGGTGGCTTTATGGATGTGTATTCGTACATTGGGCGCGATCATGTTTTCGCCAACGCGCAGACGGGCAACATCCTGCTCATGGGTGTAAGCATCTCGGAGGGCAATTGGGCACTTGCGGAGCGCTACTTCTTCCCTGTGGTCTCGTTTGCCGTGGGCATTATGCTTGCCGACCTGGTGCACGAGCGGTTTGGCAGCGTGATTCACTGGCGTCAGGTGACGGTGTTCTTTGAAGCCGTCATCTTGCTGGGCGTGAGCTTTATCCCGGGCGGCAATTTCAACCTGCTCGCCAACTGCCTCACCTCGTTTGCCTGCGGCATGCAGGTCGAGAGCTTCCGCAAGATCCACGGTCACGGCATCGCTACGACCATGTGCATCGGCAACTTGCGCAACGCGCTGCAAAACGTGGACGATTACATCATCACCCACAGGCGCGGCTTTTTGGAAAACGGCCTGCTGTACTTTGGCGTGATCTTTACCTTTGTGTTTGGCGCCGTGTTGGGCAACTGGTGTATTGAGCGCATAGGCCTGCACGCCATCGTCGTGGCGAGCGTGCTGCTGTTTGTCGCGTTTGCCATCATGTTCATCGACCGCGAGCGCGACTTGCGCTTACGCTGGAAGGTTGCGGCCGAGGCCTGGAAAGAGGGCTGCCGAAAGTAACCGAATGCGGCAAAGGGGCTGTTCCTTTGCCGCATTATTTTTCATCATCTGTTGAAACGCTTTAACACTTTTGACGTTCTCACGCGTTTTTCGTTTCAAAAGCGTTAGGATGGGACTTATAGCGCGGGGCGTAATGGGTGCCCCGCACACGATGGGAGGCTATCAATGGCTAATCGTTTCGTTCTCAACACCATTTCTTATCATGGTTCCGGCGCCATCAAGGAGATCCCCGGCGAGCTCCAGCGTCGCGGCTATAAGAAGATCTTCGTCTGCTCCGACCCCGATCTGGTCAAGTTTGGCGTTACCGCCAAGGTGACCGACGAGCTCGATGCCGCCGGCATCGCTTGGAGCCTCTACTCCGAGATCAAGCCCAACCCCACCATCCAGAACGTCAAGGACGGCGTCGAGGCCTTCAAGGCCTCCGAGGCTGACGCTATCGTGACCATCGGTGGCGGCTCCTCCATGGACACCGCCAAGGCCATTGGCATCATCATCAACAACCCCGAGTTCGCCGATGTCCGTAGCCTCGAGGGCGTTGCTCCCACCAAGAACCACGCCGTGTTCACCATCGCCGTGCCGACGACCGCCGGTACTGCCGCCGAGGTGACCATCAACTACGTCATCACCGACCCCGAGAAGGTCCGCAAGTTCGTGTGCGTCGACACCAACGACGCCCCCGAGGTCGCCGTCGTCGACCCCGACATGATGGCTTCCATGCCCGCCGGCCTGACCGCTTCCACCGGCATGGACGCTCTGACCCACGCCATCGAGGGCTACACCACCAAGGGCGCTTGGGAGCTCTCCGACATGTTCCACTTTGAGGCTATTAAGCTGATCAGCGAGAACCTGCGCGACTCCGTTGCCGAAGCCAAGTCCGGTCAGCCCGGCTCCGGCCGCGAGGGCATGGCTCTTGGCCAGTATGTCGCCGGCATGGGCTTCTCCAATGTTGGCCTGGGCATCGACCACGCCATGGCTCACACCCTGTCCGCTCACTACGACACCCCGCACGGCGTCGCCTGCGCCATGCTGCTGCCGATCGCCATGGAGTTCAACAAGCCGGTTTGCGCCGAGCGCCTGGCCAAGGTTGCCGTTGCCATGGGCGTTGACACCACGGGCATGAGCACCGACGAGGCCGCCGACGCCGCCATCGCCGCCGTCAAGCAGCTCTCCGCCGACGTGAACATCCCGCACGTCTGCGAGGCCATGAAGGCTGACGAGATCGAGGTCCTGGCCAAGGACGCCATGGCCGACGCCTGCTTCCCGGGTAACCCGCGCGAGGCGACGCTCGACGACGTCATCGAGCTCTTCAAGAAGATCTGCCCGGCTGCCTAGCCTAGTTTGGTGTTCTTTCGCCTGTAGGCGTATGGTCTTTTGACTTGCCGCTGGCCCCGCCGCGCTACGCACGGCGGGGCTTTTTGTGCTGCGTCGATGCCCCGAGACGGGCAAAATCAAGGCATACTGCCAGCTGCGGATAGGTGGTGCACTTCCCAGCGTGCATTTTTGGGAGTATTCAGCAAGCTCTTAAAAATGCATAACGTTTTGAATGGCCCGTAGTGGCCCGCAGGCGCACATCGACAGCCATTGTGGGCGGGCTATCGATGAGTGGAGGGGGTTGTTACTGAGTTTCTGCTTTGCGACGACCTGCAACACTGCTGTAACCGCGTCGTTTTGTCGTTCGCGATGGGGTCGTTGGGGCCCACGGTGCTGAATACTCCGTTTTTTGCACGGCCCAAGGTGGGGTACCCTGAGACGAAGCAAAAAGATTCCTCATTTCTATGCAGATACCGATAGGATTTATGCAAGATTGGGATTGTAAGCCGTGCGCGTGCGCAAAATCGGCGGGAGGACGTCTGGAGGTGGCTCGGCTCCCAGAGCCTTGCGCGTGCAGAACGGTTAAAATCGGGACTCGGTCTTAGTTTTGTTTGGAAGGATGCACATGGCTTCTGTAATCGATGCTTCTCTAGAGGAGACGCTCTCCTATATTACTGACCAGTTGAAGGCGCTTACCTCGATTGCTTCGCCTACGGGCTATACCCGTGCGGCGACTGATTATCTGATGGAGACGTTGCGCGATATGGGCTTTGGGCCCGAGCGTTCTAACAAGGGTAATGTGCTCGTTGAGCTTGGCGGCGAGGGCGAGCCGCTTGTGTTGGCGAGCCATGTCGATACCCTGGGCGCCATGGTGCGTTCCATTAAGGACAATGGCCGCCTGCGTCCCACGACGCTTGGTGGGCACCAGTGGTCTACGGCCGATGGCGAGAACTGCACCGTCTACACGCGTGACGGTAATGTCTACACGGGTGTGGTCCTCAATACTGAGCCTTCGGCGCATGTGGCCGATGAGCCGGTCAAGACCATCGAGAAGAACATGGAAATCCTGCTCGACGAGAACGTTGACAGCAAGGATGACGTGCTTGAGCTGGGCATTCAGACGGGAGACATCATCGCTATGGATCCGCGTACCACGGTGACGGAGAGCGGCTACATCAAGAGTCGCTTCCTTGACGACAAGCTGTCCGCGTCGATTCTGCTGGGTTTGGCCCGCGCTGTCGCCGACGGCGAGGTGACCCTTTCGCGCAAGGTTTCGCTGCTCTTTACGGTGTACGAGGAGGTCGGCCACGGCGGTGCCTTTGTGCCGGCCGACACGCGCGAGATGATCAGCGTGGACATGGGCTGCGTGGGCGACGACCTGGGCTGCACCGAGCGCATGGTTTCGATTTGCGCCAAGGATTCGGGCGGTCCGTACAACTACGACCTGGTAACCACGCTGTCCAACATCGCGCGCGAGCTGGAGCTCGATTACGCCATCGATGTGTACCCGCACTACGGCTCCGACGTCGAGGCCACGCTCTCGGCCGGCTACGACATTCGCCATGGTCTGATCGGCCCCGGCGTGTACGCGAGCCACAACTACGAGCGCAGCCACATCGACGGCGTGCGTAATACCTTTGAGCTGGTTCGCGCCTACGTTCAGCGCTAACGATGCAGCGGCCTCGGCTGATACAGCAGTACCGACCGAGGCCGTCCTCTCTAAGTTGCGGTGAAATAGGGACTGTTTGGCGGTTTTAAACGCTTAAACAGTCCCTATTTCACCGCAACTTATGAAGGGGATGGGGCTACTTGATGGCGGCAGTCACCGTACCGCCGCCCAGGACGACGTCGTCGCGGTAGACGACGACGGCCTGGCCGGGGGCGATGGCTCGTTGCGGCTCGTCAAAAGTTAGCAGCATTTGCCCGTCTTCGTCACGCGTAAGGGTCGCTGCCTGGTCTTTCTGACGGTAGCGGTACTTGGCACCCACGCGAATGCCGCCGGCATTGAGCTCCGCCTCCATGCGGTCGGCAGGGGCGCTCCAAATCCAGTCGTTGGCCGTGAGCGCTGTGGCCGTCAGGTCCTCGGCCTCGCCCAGATGCACAATGTTGCTGGCGGCATCGACGCCCGTTACGTACACGGGGTGCGCCATCGCGACGCCCAAGCCCTTGCGCTGGCCGATGGTATAGCGCAACGCGCCGTTATGGCGTCCGACCACGTTGCCGTCGCGCCACACAATGTCGCCCGGTGCAGCGGCACGTCCGCAGCGGCGCTCGATATAGCCCGCGTAGTCGCCGTCCGCGATAAAGCAGATATCCTCGCTCTCGGCCTTCTTGGCGTTGATGAAGCCCTGCTCGGCGGCAATGCGGCGCACGTCGCGCTCTTTGTCCAGTCCGGCCAGCGGAAAGATCGTGCGTGCCAGGCGCTCTTGTGTGAGCGAATACAAAAAGTAGCTTTGGTCCTTTTTGGGATCTTCGCCGCGGTGCAGCTGCCAGGTTCCGTCGGACGCCTGGCTCGTTTTGGCGTAATGACCCGTGGCGATGTAGTCGCAGCCCATATCGAGTGCCGCATCGAGCAGCGCGCCAAACTTAATATGGCGGTTGCAGATGATGCACGGGTTGGGCGTCAGTCCCTCCTGATAGGCAGTCACGAAGCGCTCGATAACGTTGCGGTCGAAGGTCTGCTGCAGGTCGAGCACGTGGTGGGGTATCCCCAGGCGCTCGGCGACGGCCTTTGCATCGGCGATGTCGCGGTCGACTTTGCTCATGCCCGTGACGGGATCGGGCGCGGGACAGGTGAGGCGCATGGTGGCACCGACGCACTCGTAGCCCTGGCGCTTGAGCAGGTAGGCAGTCACGCTGGAATCGACGCCGCCACTCATGGCGACGAGCACGCGCTTGTTGTGCATGGGGAGGTTCTCCTTGGTGACATGTGGCCAAAAAAGAAAAGCGGCGCGGGAGGCTGGTTCCGCGCCGCAGACATTGTAGCAAGTTCGGACGACTCGTGGGGCGCCCTGATGGGATGGGCTCAGACTGCCGGGAGAGAGGAGACCGGTTCGTCCTGGGCTCAACCTATGGGCGACAGGCCCTAGTCCTGGAAGAGTGCCGTGGACAGGTAGCGCTCACCGGTATCGGCGAGCAGGGCCACGATGGTCTTGCCCTCGTTCTCGGGGCGCTTGGCCAGCTGCAGTGCGGCCCACACGGCGGCGCCGGACGAAATGCCCACGAGCACGCCCTCCTTGTGGCCCACGGCGCGGCCGGTCGCAAAGGCGTCGTCGTTCTCGACGGGGATGATTTCGTCATAGATCTGGGTGTCGAGGACGTCGGGCACAAAGCCGGCGCCGATGCCCTGGATCTTGTGCGGGCCGGCCTGGCCCTTAGAGAGCACCGGGGAGGTGGCGGGCTCAACGGCGACGACCTTAATCTCGGGGTTCTGCTCCTTGAGGAACTCGCCCACGCCGGTCACGGTGCCGCCGGTGCCAACGCCGGCGACGAAAATGTCGACCTTGCCGTCGGTGTCATCCCAGATCTCGGGGCCGGTCGTGGCCTTGTGGATGGCGGGGTTGGCGGGGTTTACAAACTGGCCGGCGATAATGCTGTTGGGCGTCTCCTTCTGCAGCTCCTCGGCCTTGGCGATGGCGCCCTTCATGCCCTTGGATCCGTCGGTGAGTACGAGCTGTGCGCCATATGCCTGCATCAGCTTGCGGCGCTCGACGGACATGGTCTCGGGCATGGTGATGATCACCTTGTAGCCGCGAGCTGCCGCCACCGAGGCGATGCCGACACCGGTGTTGCCGCTCGTGGGCTCGATGATGGTGTAGTCGCCGCCGCGCACGAGCTTGCCGGCCTTCTCGGCCTCGTCGATCATGTTCTTGGCGACGCGGTCTTTGACGGACCCGGCGGGGTTGAAGTATTCCAGCTTGACGAGCACGCGGGTCTTGAGGTCCTCATCGGCCTCAAAATGAGTGAGCTCCAGAAGCGGGGTGTGGCCGATAAGCTGATCGATGGACGTATAAACATTGCTCATGGTGAACCTCCAAAGTGTTCAAATGACTGGATACCGTGTGGTTTTACGGTGTGTGTAACAGCGAAACCCACAAACCTTATAGGTTGTTCGTTTGCTGTTGGCAAGCATAGTAGGCACTAAAGCCTAGTAATGCAATAGGAAATAGAAGATTATTACGAGTCGATTAACCAGCTTGACGGGAATAGGTATTTTCAAAACCAATTTTTCGGCTAGAATTTCTACGAATTAAAAGACCGAAAGGCAGCAATATATATGTTGGTTTCCACAAAGGGCAGATATGCCCTGCGCGTTATGGTCGACCTGGCCGAGCACCAGGCGGCAGGCCGCATTCCCCTCAAAGAGATCGCGGCGCGTCAGGGGATTTCTGAGAAATATCTGGAGAACATTTTGGCTACGCTCGTTCGCGCCAATATGCTCTCGGGCATGCGCGGCAAGGGCGGCGGCTACGTGCTCACGCGCCCGCCTGAGCAGTACACGGTGGGCGAGATCTTGCGCCTGACCGAGGGCAGTCTGGCACCGGTCGCATGCCTGGACGGCGACTGCAAGGGCTGCTCGCGTTCGGACGAGTGTCCTACACTTGGCGTGTGGAAGAACCTTGACAAGCTCATCAACGACTACCTCGACGGTGTGACGCTCGATGCGCTCGTCGCCCCCAACGAGGGCTACGACTACGTCATCTAGCCCCACCTGCCATTTGGGGACGGGGTAGAAATGGTAGATTTTCTTGCCTTCTGAGGCTTGACAAATGACAAGGCCGCCCATCGTTGCGATGGACGGCCTTCTTTTGGCGTGTTGTGGCGGTCCGTATCCGGTTGCTTTAGTTCCTGGCGATGCTGTCGAGAATGCTGCGCATGATGGATACCAGGATACTGCCCATAAAGGCCGATCCAAAGCCGGCAATGGAGATACCCGCTCCCAGCAGATTGACCGACAGGTAGCTGGCCAGCTCGAGCATAAAACTATTGACTACGAGCTGAAAAATACCAAGCGTGATAATAGTGAGCGGCAGCGAGATGACCGTCAGGAACGGCTTGACGAGCGAGTCGACGATGTTGAGGAACAGTCCCACGAAGGCAAAGCAGACCCAAGCGTCGGCCATGCCGAAGGGCTGAATGCCGGGGACGAGAAACGTTGCGATCGCGATGGCGATTGAGGTCAAAAGCCAGTTGAGCAAAAAGCGCATGGTGGGAATCCTTTCTTGCGCATGGCGTGGGGAGGGGGCGTGAGGGGCGCACATCTTTGCAACTCGGGTAGATGCGCGGGCACGGCCCTGTTTGGGCACCCATTGTTCCAGATATTCGTGGAGCTTGCGTGCGCATTCGGTTTCAAAACGGCGTTCGTCCTAAAAAACGTGCCGCTGGCAGAGAGTCTTGTCGCTTTAGTTTGGTGGTGTGCTAAACTGCTACGGGCAAAAGCCACAGGCGTTGCCCTATTGCATATTACGGGTGAACGATGCCCGATGTCAGTATCAACTTCGATGCCTTTTGGCGGGTTTGGCGGTGATCGATGAATATCGAGAACATGTTTGACAAGCCTGATGTCAAGCAGCTGGTCCACGCATTTAGCCTTTTGGACGACGAGAAAGATATCCAAGCGTTTTTGACCGATATCTGCACGCCGCGTGAGATTTGCGATCTATCGCAGCGTCTGCAAGTCGCGCGTTACCTGGACGAGGGCGAGCCCTATGTCGAGGTTCAGGCGCGTACCGGCGCTTCGTCCACCACGGTGAGCCGTGTATCCAAGGCGCTCAACGGCGAGTACGGTGGCTACCGCAAGATCCTCATTAAACTGGAGGATGGCGAGTAGGCCACGCAAAAAACGAATTTTACAAAACCGCTCTTCCGGGGGCGGTTTTTTGATCCCCTGGGGACGGAGGAAAACGGATCACCGGGTTAGACTGACCCCCTCGATGATCCGTTTTCCTCCGTCCACAAGGGATCAAATCTGTTGGCGTGGGGCAAATCTGTCCGCTTGGGCGGGTAGGATGGATACATTGATTATTGCGAACAGTTTGAGCGGAGGACCATGTCTGTTCGAATCTATACCACCAATGCCGGCACGGATTTGAGCGATGCCGAGTCGGCGCTGCTTGCCGACCTTATTGCCCGCCACGGGCGTGCCGTGCTGCTGGCGCCTACGTTTGCCGAGCTCGACCTGTGCCGTCATGATGCGGCGGAAGCCGGGATTTCGCTGGGTATTGACTACAAGACGCCTACATCGTGGCTTCGCTCGCTTTGGGAGCTTTTGGGCGACGGGCGCGGTTTCGTCGACAACCTGCAGCGCCAGATGCTGTTCTCGGACATGGTCACGCGTCTCGACGATGCCGATTTGCAGCCGCTTTCGCGCAGCCAGGGCACGGTGCGCATGCTCGCGCGCATGGCCCGCGACGTGCTGCCGGGTGTGGCGGGGACGGGTGCCGAACGATGCCGTGGCGACAACTGCCAGCCGGAGCCAAAAAGCGATGCCGAGGCTCGTGTGTTCGAGCTTTTGCGCGCCTACGCGGGCGGTTTGGACCGTCGAGATATGGTCGAGCCCTGTGAGGCGGCCGACATTATGGCCGGTGCCCTGGCCGATAGCCTGCCGGCGTGCACTCGCGCCGTATGCGTGCGCGGTATCACGTCGTTTACGCACGGTCTGCTCGAGCTGTTGTCTGCCGTGGCGAACAATGGGGGAGAGGTCGTCGTGCTGCTTGCCCGCGAGCAGGCGGCGATGCGCGAGGAGCTTGCCGCGGCATTTGATGCCCGCGGTGTGCTGTTTGAGGCCGCGCCGCTGGAGGAGGACGCCGTCGCGTCTGATGCCGCTTGCGGGACCGCCGCTCAGCCTGCCTTTATTGAAGTCGCCGGCCCCCATGCCCGTGCCCATGCTTATGCGGACGCCATCGATAAGTTGGTGAAGGCGCACAAGGAGTCCAAGGCCGCTAAAACTACGGCAACGCCCGCCGACCCCGCGCGCGTGCTCGTTGTTTCTGCCCGGGCACCCCAGCTGTTCGCTGAGCTCGCCTCTCGTCTGGCGGCTCGTCATATTGCTGCCGAGACAGTTGAGTTTACGGCGTTTTCCCAATCCATTGCGGGCAGGCAGCTTGCGGCGCTTGCCGGCCTGATCGAGCGCATGAAGGCCGCCGATGAGGGCATGGCGTCAAAGACCGAGTGGTGGCCCGCTCCGGAGCTTACCGACTGGATTTACAGCCCGCTTTCGGGTGCCGACGCCGCCAGCGCGCGCACGTTCGACAAGAATATGCGTCTCTCGCGCAGCAAGACTACCGCGGGCGTCAAGAGCTTGCTGCAGAGCGTGCAGGGCCAGATCAGGGGCGCGCGTAAAGCGGCGAGTGACGAGAACTGGTTTAAGAACGTGCCGTGCGTGGTCTCGGACGTGTTCCAGGCGCTGTGGCGCGACAAGCCCGTGACGGCGCTCAAGGCCATGCTTGCCGCCGCCGAGGCGCTGCCCGATCACGCGTTTGGCGGTCTCGACGGTCAGGCCCGTCGCCAGGCTGAAACGGCCCTACTGCGCCACGCCATCGACATTCTTATGAACGAAGCCCGCGTGCTCGATGTGTCGCAGACAGCGACCGTGCCCGTGCTCGACGGCGTTCGCACCAAGGTGGATAAGCGCAGCGCCGCTTACGATTACGAGACCTACGAGGTCGATCGCACGCCACGGGCGCAAGTGCGCTTCGTGTCGCTTGCCGATGCGTCGGTTCTGCGTCCTGGCGGCTACGATGCCGTGCTGTTTGCCGATGTCGACCTGGACAGCTATCCGCTTTCGCACGAAGAGGGCCCGCTTGCCACGTTGACGGCCGAGCTGCGCCGCGACGGCGTGTCTTTGGAGCCCGCCGCCCTGCTGCGCGTGCGCTTTGGCCGTGCGATGCAGGCGGCGAGCGGTCCGGTCGCGCTCGCCCGCGTGACGCACGATCGGCAGGCACGCGAATGCTACCCGGCAGCCGTATGGACAGAGCTGCGGGCACATGCCGAGGCCGCTGGCGCTGCCAAGCCCACGCGCGTGGGCGAGGGCGATATCATCGCCGACTTTGATCCCGCGGCAGGCGAAGGTCTTAGGCGCGAGCGCGTGACCTGCGAAGCTCCTCAGCATCTGAGCGATGAAGCCATTCCGTATCTGGTCCTGCGCCGTCGCGATGGCGAGGGCGAGGATGCGCCGCTGGTGCTGCGCCTGACGTCTGCCTCGCAGATCGAGGCCTATTCGACCTGCCCGCTATGCTGGTTCGTCTCGTACCGCGTGAAGCCCCAGTCGATCGACGCCGGCTTTGGCAATATGGAGAAGGGCAACTTTGTCCACGACGTGCTGGAGCATCTGCACGCCCGTCTGCCCCAGGAAGGCATGGAGCGCGTGACGCCCGAGAACCTGCCGCGCGCTCAGGAGCTGCTGCGCGAGGTCTTTGACGAGACATTGGCCGAGCATGCCTCCAAGCGTGGCAACGAGGGTCCGCTCGTGCCGCTCTCTCCGGTAGAGGAGCGCCAGGTGGCCGAGATTCTGCCGCAGCTGGAGGGTGTGCTTGCCTATGAAGCCGAGGCGCTGACTCCTTTTGCTCCACGCTACCTGGAGTTTGCCTTTAACGATCTTAAAGTCGAGTATGCCGGTTGGCCGCTCGGCGGGCGTATCGACCGCGTGGATGTGGATGCCGAGAATCGCGCCGTGGTGATTGACTACAAGCATCGTTCGGGTGTCGAGGAGTTTAAACTCGCCGACCCTACGGTGCGCGACGAAGAGTCGGGCGAGGCCCCCATCGACGACCCGCGTTGGCTGCCGCCCCATACCCAGACACTCATCTACGCGCAGGCCATGCGTCGGGCGCTGGGCCTAGATACCCGTGCTGCGCTCTATTTTTCGACCAAGGGCGGCAAGCCCGCGCTGCGCGGTGCCGCGAGCGCCGAGCTGTTGGAGCAGGAGCGCGGCGACGGTCGCATTCCGGGCCTTAAGAAGGGCTTTCCCGGCGAGGGCGGCAACATGGACTTCGATGCGCTGCTCGACCGCGTGGAGGCCGGCATCGCCGAGCGCTTGCACGAACTCGAGGCGGGCGACGTCGCCGCTGTCGACCCGACGTCGGCGCAGGCCGCGCATGCGCGCTGCTCGTATAACCACGAAGGAACGTTTGTAAGGAGGGACGTGTAGACCATGGATTTTTCGACTTTGATGCCGCAACAGCTGCAAGTCGTCAAAACGCTCGACCGCCCGCTGTTTGTCTCGGCGGGTGCCGGCTCGGGCAAGACCTTTACCCTCACGCGCCGCATCGTCTACGCGCTCTCGCCCGAATCCGGTCCGTTTGTCGAGCATCTGGACCAGGTGCTCGCCATTACCTTTACCAAAGACGCCGCGGCCGAGATTCGCGACCGTGTGCGCCGTGCGCTTATCGAAGAGGGCATGGACGAGGAAGCACTGACCGTCGACGACGCTTGGATTTCGACCATCCACGGCATGTGCTCGCGTATCCTGCGCGCGCACGCGCTGGAGCTGGGCATCGATCCTGAGTTCACGGTGCTCACCGATACCGACGAGCTTATGGATCAGGCTGTTGAGCATGTGCTGGGGCGCGCGACGGCGCCCGATGCCGCGCCCGAGCTCACCGCTTCGCTTAAGGCCCTCTACGCTTGGTATCCCATGGCGGGCGAGGGCGGGCCGTTTGGCGCCGGTACCACCATCAAAGGCCTGGTGCGCGACCTGCTGGAGCTATCGAGCCAGCTGCCGGGCGGTATGGACGATGTGTGCGTGGCGCGCGGCCAGGCCGACACCTCGGCGCTTGCCGATGCTTATCGTGCGGCGCTGGGCACAAGCAAGGCCACGACCGAGAAAGCGCAGGCAGCACTCGACGCCATCGACGCGTTTGAGGCGAGCGGCAAAACCATGGAGGATGCGGCGCGACTCATGATGTCGTGCGGCATGCCGCGCGCGAGCAAGGCGTTTCCTAAGGAGCAGGTGGAGCTACTCAAGGCCGAGGCAGCCGATGCGTTTATCAATATCGTGCTTGCCTGCGGCGGCCCGGCGCTCGATGCACTGGTGGGGCTTGCCCGTGCCGTAGAGGCGGAGTACCGTGCGCTCAAGGCCGACCAGTCCGCGCTCGACAATAACGATCTGTTGCGCATGGCGTACGAGGCGCTGCGCGATTATCCCGCCATCCGAGCCGCCTACGAGGGCCGCTTTAA
Organism: uncultured Collinsella sp.; assembly: GCA_900548265.1. Lineage (GTDB taxonomy): Bacteria > Actinomycetota > Coriobacteriia > Coriobacteriales > Coriobacteriaceae > Collinsella. The sequence continues at coordinate 66,606 of URKG01000003.1, read as the reverse complement.
GATGGTCATGATCGATGAGTTCCAGGATACCGACCAGATGCAGGTCGATTTGATTCGCTATCTGACGGGCGCGGGGGAGCGCGCGCTGTGCACCGTAGGCGATGCGCAGCAGTCGATCTACCGCTTCCGAGGCGCCGAGGTTGAGGTGTTTCGCCGCCAGGAGCGCAAGGTGGGCTCCTCTGCTGCGCCCGAGACGGCTGTCGCATCCGATGCCCCCGCCGGCGAGCTCGTCAAGCTTGTCCGCAACTTCCGCAGCCACGACGAGGTGCTGCGCTACGTGGCGCGCGTCTTTGACGGCGACACCGGTGGTTTGATGCAGGGGTTCTTGGATCTTGAACCGAGCGACAAACGCAAGGACAAGCTCAAGGCAAAGGCTTCGCGCCGCCAGGCGGTCTTCGTTGCCGGTGGTAGCACGCAGGAGCGAACGCAGGCGAAAGCTCGTGCGATTGCGGAGCGGTTCCAAGCGCTCGTCAAAGCGGGCCAGCCCCAGGGCGGCATGGTACTGCTGCTGGGCCGCATGACCAACGCCGACGTCTACGCCCAGGCCTTCCGCGATCAGGGGCTCGACTGCGTCATCGCGGGCGGCTCGGTCTTTGCCCAAGCAGCCGAGGTGCAGACGGTGCGCGTCCTGGTTTGTGCGCTCGCCAATCCGGCCGATACGGCGCAGGGCCTTATGCCGCTGCTCGCCTCGCCGATGTTTGCGCTCGGCGCCCAGGAGTTCCTGGCGCTGGCGACCAAGCTCGATAGCGAGACAGGGGAGACCTCGCGCCGGAATATCGACATGGGCATCATGAGCGATTTCGACGTGCCGGGTTTGCAAGACTTGCCGCTTGTGACGCGCGCCCGCGAGGTGCTGCGGTATGCGCTTCGTCGCGTGGGCCGCGATTCGTTCGCCGCCATCGCGCGCGACGTGGTCAATGCTTCCGGCTGGTTCGTGCGTCTGGCGCAGCGCGGCCCCGAGGGCAAGGCCATTGCCGCCAACGTGCTCAAGGCGCTCGATGCCGTGGCCGAGGCAGAGGCCGAGCTCGGCAATTCTCCGCGTTCCATCGCGCTGGCCTTCGACCGCTTCTTGGCGGGCAAGGAAGCCCCGGGTGCCCTCAACGAGGAAGGCGACGGCGCGGTGCGCATCATGACGGTGCATGCCTCCAAGGGTCTGGAATATCCGGTCGTGGCGGTCGCCGAGTGCTTTGGCGTGCGTAAGTCCTCGGGTGCGGCACAGATGGGTCGCGTCGAGGGTGGAGCGCAGGTCGTGGCACTGCCGGCACGCTTCGACGGCGTTAAGCTTGCCGACGGTACCTTTGTGAAGGGCGACGACGTCAAAAAGCAGTTTGAGCACGCGTTTAAGGGCAAGGGCACGTCGCTGTGGCTGCCGCCAGAGCTCATGGAGGACGTCTGCGCGACGGGCTCTCCCGCCGAGGCATTTGCCCGCCTACGCAACGACGACCTGCAGCTTTCGCTCGAAGAGCGGGCTCGTTTGCTCTATGTCGCCATGACGCGAGCACGCGAGCTGGTGATCTTGGCGATGGATGCCGGCGTGAGTCGCGGCAAGGTTACGGCGCCGACCTTCGATGTCGAGACGGATCTGACCTACGATGTTCTGCGCCGCATTCTGCCGACGGACGCTCTGGACATGCCTCAGCTTGATAGCGACCGTTTGGTGTTCGATAACTCCAAGCCGGGCGACTACGAGCTCATCTCGCTGGCGGACTTTACGTTTGGCGAGCAGGCGTTTGAGGCCAACGCTTCGCTGGATGCCGAGGGCAGGCTTGTTCGTGGCGATGCCGATGCAGATGCTGCCGACGATTCGGCCAGTACAATCGTCCCTGGTCCTGCCGACCCCGAGCCCGATGCGTTTGAGCTCGTGTATCCCCAGGCGGTGGGCGTGCGAATGGGCATCTGCCCGTATCCGGCGCGCGATTCGTACAGCTACTCGTCAATTGCCGCGGCGCTGCATGCCGAGTCCGAGGACCGTGCTGCCGAGACGCACGTGCCCATGGACGAGGCCGGCGATGATGCGGAGTCGGATGGTTCCGAGATGACGGATGCAGACGTGGCCGCCGTTGAGCCTACCGGCAACCCCATGGCGCTGGGCTCGGCGTTCCATGCCGCCTGCCAGTGGCTGATCGAGATGGGTGCCGATGCGCTGCCCGCCGCGCGTGCCGATGCACTGGCGCGTCTGTGGTGCCTGACGCCGGAGCAGCGCGAACGCTTCGATGTTGCCCTGGACCGCTGGCTCAAGTCGGCTGTTCGTGCCGACCTGCTCGCGTGGCCGTGCGTTCGCGCCGAGGTGCCGTTCTTTTCGCTGGGCTGCGAGGACGAGGACATCGCTCGCTACGGTGCATATGCCGAAGGCGCCATCGACGCTTTGGCGACGAACCCGGCGGATTCGTCACGCGCGCTAGTCATCGACTACAAGACGGGCGGCACACCGGACGAGACACCGGAACAGCTGCAGGAGAAGCACGCCCTGCAGGCGCGCGTCTACGCTGATGTTCTGCACAGGGCGGGCTTTGAGGCCGTGACCGTCAAGTTCGTCCGCGTGGAACAGGCCGATCCGACTCTCTTCGTCGAACCCGCCGAACCTCAAGTGGTCACCTACAATCTCTAGCCCTCAGATAACTTGCGGTGGAATACGGACTGTTTTGGCCAAAAAAGCCGCCAAACAGTCCGTATTTCACCGCAACTGCAAGGGGAGCCGTGTGGGTTTGGCTAGGTTCGGGTGCTGTCCGTGCCGTGGGGTAAAATCGTTCAGTCAGAACACGAACCCGCATCGGAGCTCATCACATGGCATTCGTCCATCTGCACAATCACACTGTTTTCTCTATGCTCGACGGCGCAACCCGTATCCAGGATATGGTCAACCGTGCCGTTGAGCTGGGTATGCCCGCCGTGGCCATTACCGACCACGGCTACATGTACGGCGTGCCCGACCTGGCGCTGGCCTGCGACGCCGTCAATCACAACACGCCCGAGTACAAAACCTGGAGCCACGACAAGGCCTTCTTGGAAAAGGACCGCCGCGACGAGCTGGTGGAGCCCGATCCCGAGGAAAACCCGCGCGAGCATGCCCAGTATGTGAAGGACATGGCCATGTGGGACGAGAAGGGCAACATCGACGAGCTCAAGCCGCCCCTGGTCATCAAACCCATCTTTGGCTGCGAGGTCTACTTTACGCCGGACGAGACGCTCGCCCGCGACCACAAGCCCGAGCTCTACCACATGATCCTTCTGGCCAAGGACCAGGAGGGCTACGTCAACCTGATGCAGACGGTCTCCGAGGCCGCCGTACAGGGCTTCTACTACAAGCCCCGTGTGACGCTCGACAACCTGCGCCGCCACGCCAAGGGCATGATTTGCACGAGTGCCTGTATCGCCGGCATCATCCCCAAATACATCGACCGCGGTGACATGGAAGGCGCCATCAAGTGGGCCGAGACCTTCCGCGACACCTTCGACCCCGGCGACTTTTATATCGAGATCCAGGAACACGGCATTACCACCGATAACGGCCTGACCGACGAGCAGATGGACCGCACGCTCATCGACATCGCCAAACAGGTGGGCGTCAAGGTCATCGCCACCAACGACTTCCACTACCTGCGCCGCGAGGACGCGCCCGTGCAGGACGTCATCATGTGCATCGGTATGAACGCCAAGGTCGATGACCCCAACCGCATGCGCATGACCGGCTCGGAGTTTTACATGAAGACCGAGGAGGAGATGCGGGCAATGTTCCCGTATTGCCCCGAGGCCTGTGACAACACGCTCGAGATCGCCGACAAGTGCTACGTGGAGCTGGACTGGGACTCCATCATCCTGCCGCGCTTCCCGCTGCTCGATCCCGGCGAGACGCACGAGAGCCAGTTCCGCCGCGAGTGCGAGAAGGGCCTGCGCCAGCACTACGGTGACGACTGGGCCACGCGCGAGATCGGCGGAGTCAACATCAAAGAGCGCTTTGAGTACGAATACAAGGTCATCTGCGACAAGGGCTTTGCCGCCTACTTCCTCATCGTTGCCGAGTACGTGCAATGGGCCAAGGACAACGGCATCGGCGTCGGCCCCGGCCGTGGTTCTGCCGCCGGCGCTATCGTCGCCTACGCCATGAACATCACCGCGTTCGACCCGCTCGAGAACGGCCTGATGTTCGAGAGGTTCCTGTCTCCGCAGCGTACCGAGATGCCCGATATCGATATGGACTTCGACGATGAGCGGCGCCTCGAGGTCGTGGAGCACGTTCGCCAGCTCTACGGTCCCGAGAAGGTCACCCACGTCATCACCTACTCGACCATTAAGGCCAAGCAGGCCATTAACGACGCCGCGCGCGTCCTAGACTACCCGGTCTACATGGGCCAGCGCCTGTCCAAGATGGTCTCGAGCGACCCCAAGGTCAAGCTCAAGCAGGTGCTCGACAAACAACCCGGCAAAGAGGATCTGTTTAACCCCGATTTTGCCGAGGCTTATAAAAAGGACGACGACGCCCGCCGCATCATCGACACGGCGCTCTCGATCGAGGGCCTCACCCGTGGCGAGGGCGTGCACGCGTGCGCCGTTCTGATCTGCCGCGACCCCGTCAACGAGCACGTGCCCACCAAGCTCGACACCAAGGGCGGCGTCGAGATTACCCAGTACGAGGGCCATACCGTCGCCGACATGGGCCTGCTCAAGATGGACTTTTTGGGCCTGCGCACGCTGACGGTTATCTCCAAGGCCAAGGCCAACATCAAGAAGAACTTCGGCATCGACATCAAAGAGGAAGAGATTCCCTTTGACGACCCCGAGATCTTTAAGCTCATGGGCTCCGGCCACACCGCCGGCGTCTTCCAGGTCGAGTCCGCCGGCATGACGGCCACGATCAAGAACATGAAGCCCACCGAGTACAAGCACGTCGTGGCATTGATCGCTCTATACCGCCCGGGCCCGCTGGGCGCCGGCATGGTCTCGTCCTACATCAACCGTATGAACGGCAAGGAGCCGGCCGTCTCCTACGACGACCGCCTGGACGACATCCTGGGCGAAACCTACGGCACCATGGTCTACCAGGAGCAGGTTATGCTCATCTCCGTCGAGATGTGCGGCTTCTCCAAGGGCGAATCGGATTCGCGTATCCGTAAGCCCGTGGCTAAGAAAAAGATCAAGCTGCTCACGTCGACGGTGCTCCACTGGGAGGATGGCTCGGACGAGACCACCTACGACCACTGGATGAACGGTGCTATCAAGAACAACTACACGCGCGAGGTCGCCCAGAAGATTTGGGACGATGTTCTCGAGTTCGCGTCCTACGCCTTCAACAAGTCGCACTCCGCCGGCTACGCCATCCTGGTTATGCAGACGGCGTGGCTCAAGGCGCACTATCCGCACGAGTACATGGCGGCCGTTCTGACGTCCTACACGGGCAAGACCGACAAGATCGTGCACTACGTCTCGGCATGCCGTCACGACGGCATCCCCGTGCTTTCGCCAGATGTCAACGAGTCCGGCACCGAGTTCACGGCTACCAAGGAAGGCGTGCGCTTTGGTCTGGCCGGCATCCGCGGCGTGGGTACCGGCGTGGCGCAGGCGATTATCGCCGAGCGCGAGGCGGGCGGCCCGTTTAAGACGCTGCACGACTTTGTCGAGCGCGTGGACTCGAGCCAGGCCAACCGCCGCGTGATCGAATCGCTGATCAAGGCAGGTGCCTTCGACTCCACGGGCTATCCGCGCCGCCAGATGATGCACTTTGTGGACAAGAACAACCCCGAGAACATCATCGACGCCGCGATAAAGCGCCAGAAGGACCGCGCGAGCGGCCAGACCTCGTTCTTCGACCTGTTTGGTGATGTTGAGGGCTCGGGCTTTGAGGTCAGCGTGCCCGATCCGGACGGCCAGGAATGGGACCGCCACCTCAAGCTGAGCCAGGAGAAGGAGGTTCTGGGCATCTATGTCTCGGACCACCCGCTGCGTCCGTTTGAGTATGCGCTCAGCAAAGCGCGCGACTTCTCGTTCTCGCAGATCGATACCGGCTACGAAGTGCAAAACCCCACGGGCGGCACCATCAACCAGGAGATCCCCGAGGGCAAGGCACTGTGGTGGGCCGGCATGGTCTCGAGCGTGTCCAAGCGCGTGACCAAAAACGGCGACCCCATGGGCATCGTGCAGCTCGAGGACATGGAAGGCGAGGCCACCGTCGTCGTGTTCCCCAAGACCTATAAAGAGGCCGAGGGGTACCTGTACGGCGAGGTTGATCCCGAGACTGGCGCGCAGTTGTCCGATGCGTTTGTTCGTATTAAGGGCAAACTCGAGCGCTCGGACCGCGGCGACCAGATCATCGCGCAGGAGATTGTGCCGCTGGAGCTCAACGAGGAGAACAACAAGCCCAAGGTGTTTGAGGTCATGGTGCCCAACAGCCGCTTTAGCCAGGGCAATATGGCGCGCCTGGCCACGGTGCTCACCACTAACCCGGGCGGCGACCGCGTGGAGATCTTTATCGAGCAGGTGGACGGGCGCGTGCTGCGCGCCGAGGTGCCTGCCAAGGTCAACGCGCGCTCGATTCCGCTGCTGGCCGAGGCTAAGGCCATCGTGGGTAACCAGGGCCGCGTGACGGTTATCTAGGGACGGCGTTGCTGAGGGGTAGCTAATTTGGGACGGGGCTATTTTAGCTACCCTTTGACTGACGGCGAATGAGCTAGGGTCGGAATGCATCTCAACCGACATATGGGGGTAGCTAAAATAGCCCCGTCCCAAATTAGCTACCCTGTGTGGATTGGAGGAAGTGATGGCACAGGGGACGTTTGTGCAGGCGCTCCGGAAAGAGGCGGCGCTGAGCGGCACCTTTATGAAGGGGCGTTCGCTCATGCTCAACGGCGCCGTGCTGTCGATTGAGGACAGCGGCTCGCGCTTCTCCAAAAACGTGACGGTTGAGGGTGCAGTGCGCGGCTCGCGCGGCGACCTGTACAAGACGCACGTGGCGCTCGACATGGACGAGCACGAGGTGATCGACTACGACTGCGATTGCCCCGCTGCCTATCGCTACCCCGGCATGTGCAAGCACGCCATCGCCACGGCGCTTGCGTATCTGGACGCCAGCGGCATTGAGCCTGTTGAGGGGCTGCGCACGCCGGTTCGCACGTTTACGGCGCAGCCGAAGCAGCCCGCGCGCACCGCGCCCAAAGCACCGGCGGTCAACCCTAACTTTCCCTTCCCGGCGCCCGTCCCCACAAGCCCGAGCCTCATGAAGGCGCTTTCTGATCTTTCGGACGCGCGCATGGATGAGCTGGCGGGCATGCGCCGCAAGCTCGCCGGCACTGTCGACCCCGATGCCCCCAAGGCGGTGTTGGAGCCCTCGCTGGTGCCGTACTACAATCCGCTGTTTGCCGACCGCTTTAGCTGGGCGCTCGAGCTTCGCATCCGCTGCGGCTCGGTGTCCTACGTGGTCAAGGACATCGACGGCATGGCCGCCGCCTACGTGCGCGGCGGCACGTTCTCGTACGGCAAAAAGCTCACATTCCTCCATGCGCCCGAGGCCTTCGACGAGGTTTCGGTGCGCCTACTCGACCTTGTTGTGGCAACGGTTGTGTATCTGAGCGACATCACAAGTTCGCGTTCGGCGTCGTACGATTTTGCACGCAGCGGCTTTGTCGCCGAGCGCCAGCTGCCGCTGTCCGAGCATGACATCGTATACATGCTGGACCTGCTGCGTGGCCGGACCATTTCCTTTGAGCCCGCCTGGTCGCGGGGAACGACGACGCATCGTTCCTACGAGGTTGCGGTTGAGTTATCGCCGGTGGGGGAGGACGAGGCCTCGGCGAAACAACCGCCGCTCCTTGCCGCCAAGATCGCGCCGGCGGCCGGTGGCAGCTACGACCTGCGCCTGCCGGCCGATACGTACTGCTTTGTCGCAGGCGACGCAGCCTATCTGGTCGACACGCACCGCGCGCGCCGCGCCGATGCAGCGTTTGCCCAGCATGCCGCACCGTTTCTGTCGCGTCTGCTGCCTTGTCGCACGCCGGTCCATATCGCCGCCGAACAGGTGGGCGAATTCTGCCGCATGGCACTGCCCGTGCTGCGCGAATACACTGACCTCACCGCTCCCGCCGTGCTCGACACCGTGGCGCCCGAGCCGAGCTTTGCCATGGCAATCGGTGTCGACGACGGGCTCGTGACCTGCAAGATTACGGTTTCCTACGATGATTGGTCGGCAGATCTCTTTAGCCTGGGTGCTCCGGGAAGCCCCTTCGAAGAGCAGCGCCCGGGCGTGCCGCCGCGCGACGAGATAGCAGAGTTTCGCGTTATGGATACGGCGGCCCTGTATTTCGACTTTTACGAGGGCGGCCTGGCGTTTGAGGAACGCGATGACGAGAGCCTGTTCCACTTGCTGACCGAGGGCCTGTCTGCCCTGTCCGAGCTGGGCGAGGTCATGCTCAGCGACCGCCTACGCCAGATCTCGGTGCGCCCTGCGCCCAAGCTTTCGGTGCGCGCGACCGTCAAGAGCAACCTGCTCGATGTCGAACTGGGCGCGAGCGGTCTTTCGGCGGCAGATCTTGCCATCTATCTGGACTCGTACAAGCGCCACCAGACGTTTGCGCGCCTGACGTCCGGCGACATCGTGCGCCTGGACGAGGGTGCCCGCGCCGCGTTTGGTCTTGCCGAGGACCTGGGCGTCGATGCCGTCGATCTGCTCGACGGCGTGTCGCTTCCCGCGTCGAGTACCCTGTTTGTCGACAGCATGCTCGCGCGCACGCCGGCGCTTGAGGCCGATCGCGACGCTGCATTCCGTCGTACCGTCGAGCGCTTGGATACGCTCGGCAAGATGGACTTTACGGTGCCGGTCTCGCTCAAGGCCACACTGCGCGGCTATCAGGTCGACGGCTACCAGTGGCTCGGTTCGCTCGAGCATCTGGGCCTCGGCGGCATCTTGGCCGACGATATGGGCCTGGGCAAAACATTGCAGATGATCGCACATATCCTGGCGCGCGTGGAGGCGGGGGATACCAAGCCCACGCTCGTGGTGTGCCCTGCGTCGCTCGTGTATAACTGGACTGCCGAGCTGGAGCGCTTTGCGCCTTCGCTCGACGTGTGCGCCATCGTGGGCGCCAAAGCGCAGCGCCGCGTGCAGATAGCCGGCGCCGCCGAGCATAACGTGGTCGTGACATCGTATGACCTCATGCGCCGCGATATCGACGAGTATGCCGAGCAGGACTTTGCCCGCGTTGTGCTCGACGAGGCCCAGTACATTAAAAACCCGCTCACGCAGGTAGCGCGCGCCGCAAAGCGCCTGCCGGCCGGCGTGCGCTTTGCCCTGACGGGCACGCCCATCGAAAACCGCCTGTCTGAGCTCTGGAGCATCTTCGACTTTCTGATGCCGGGCCTTTTGGGGACGCGCGAGTCGTTTGCCAAGCGCTTTGAGAGCCCCGTAGAGCATGCCGAGGGCGATAGTGCCGCTCGCCTGCAGGCGCTCGTGTCGCCGTTTGTGCTGCGTCGCGTAAAGGAAGACGTGGTTGCCGACCTGCCCGAAAAGATCGAAGACACCGTCATGGCGCAGCTCACCGGCGAGCAGCGCAAGCTCTACCTGGCCAACCAAGACCGCATCGCCCAGCAGGTGCAGCATCACGAGGCATCCGAGTTTAAGAAAGACAAGCTCAAGGTGCTCGCCGAGCTCACCAAGCTGCGCCAGATCTGCTGCGACCCGCGTCTACACTACGAGGATTACAAGGCGGGGAGCGCCAAGCTCGACGCTTGCATGGAGCTCGTGCACGGTGCGCTCGACGGCGGGCACCACATTCTGCTGTTCAGCCAGTTTACGGGCATGCTCGATATCATTGGCAAGCGCCTGGCCAAGGAGGACATCGGCTTTCTTAAGCTCACGGGCGCTTCGTCCAAGGAGAGCCGTGCCAAGATGGTCGCGCAGTTCCAGGCGGGCGAGGTGCCGGTCTTTTTGATTTCGCTCAAGGCGGGCGGCGTGGGCCTTAACCTGACGGCGGCCGACGTCGTCATTCACTACGACCCGTGGTGGAACGTTGCCGCGCAGGACCAGGCGACCGACCGAGCGCACCGTATTGGCCAGCAACATACCGTGACCGTGTACAAGCTCATCGCCAAGGACACGATCGAGGAGCGCATCATGCAGATGCAGGAGTCCAAACGCGACCTGGTCAACAGCGTGCTCGGCGGCGACGGCATCTCCTCGGCGCTGTTTACCCGCGAGGATGTTCTGGCGCTGCTCGGCGGCGACGGGCGTTAACCCGCTCGGGTGAGGCCGCCAGGGCGGATAGCCCGCGCTGTCCCATCGTCCCCGCTCGTTATGTGTTCATTTGCCATGCCGTGGATGGTTCGCCTGCCTTTGGGCATAAGAACCATCGAGAACATCGGCACATCAGCAAAGGAGAACATCATGGCGAAATTCTTTAAGGACCCCGACGGCAAGCTCATTGCCGCCCTTGGCAACGACGTTGCAACCCCTGCCGGCTGCACGGAGCTGACCGCGAACACCGAGGACGCGGCGCACGAAAAGCACGTGCCGGTCGTTGAGAGCGAGCGCGACGGTCACGTGATCCGTGCGCGTGTGGGCTCGGTCGAGCATCCTATGGTGCCCGAGCACTACATCGAGTGGATCGCCCTTGAGGCCGAGGGTCGTCTGGAGGTCCATTACCTCCAGCCCGGCATGAAGCCCGCGACGTTTTTTGCCGGCGGTTCCAAGACCGGTACCGTCTATGCCTATTGCAACCTGCACGGGCTGTGGTCCGCGACGTTCTAGGAGCGCGCCCCCACTCGGGGTATCATAGCTAGCATATGCACATGCGAGCGCCGACTGCATCATGCGGCCGGCGCTTTTACTACGACAACGATGGTTTACGACGGAAAGGGCTGAGCCATGAAGCTCGCACTTGCACAGATCGATATGCGCCTGGGGGATATTGAGGGTATCTGCGGTCGCATCGAGGACCAGGCGCGCCTGGCCCATGAGCGCGGTGCGCGCGTGTTGTGCGTGCCGGCTCCGCTCTTTATGGGAGCCCTGCCCGGCGGCCTGGTGGGCGCTGCCGACTTTGAGCACGACATACTTGCCGGCTTGACCGGCGTCGCCGAGCGTATCCAAGAGCTCGATATGATCTGCATCGTGCCCGCGGCGGTTTCGTTTGAGGGCCAGCCCCTGCTCGACTACATGATGCTCAAGGACGGCCATGTGGTGCCTGCCCGTTCGAGCATTGCCCTGCAGCGCGGTGGGAACGGCGACGCCCGTTGGGCACCGCCGGTGTTTGACGTGGACGGCGTACGTATCGCCGTGATCTTTGACTTGGACCGCGAGCTCGAGATGCTGCCGACCGGCGTCGACCTCATTGCCTATTTCCAGTTCAACGCATTCGATATGACCGACCGCGAGACCGCCGCGATCGCCGCCGTGCGCAGTGGTGCCTACCGCAAGATCGCATCTAAGCGCAGCGTGTGGTTTGCCTGCATGGCGCCGGTCGGTGCCTATGACGAGTCGGTGTATACCGGCGGCTCGTTTGTGCTCGACGACTGCGGCCGCGTGGTGGCCCAAGCGCCGTGTTTTGAGGAGAGCCTACTGGTTCAGGAGATCCAGCGCGGTGTGATGCTCGATGCCTTGGAGGACCACGAGCTGCCCGAGTTTCGCTCCGAGGAATGGCTGTGGCAGGCACTGGTGCTCGCCGTTCGCGATAACGCCCGCGCCCGCGGTACGTCGCGCGCCGTGGTGGCGCTTGAGGGCGACTTGCCGTCGTCCCTGCTGGCGGCGCTTGCCGTCGACGCTCTGGGTCCGCGCAATGTGGTCGGCCTGGTGCTGGGACGCAACCGCATCTTTACGCCGGCGCAGGAGGAGGCCGAGGCTGCTCGCTGTGCCGCCGTTCGCGCCATTGCCGAGCGCCTGCATATTCGCACGGTTGAGCGCGATGCGCCGGATGCCGCGCGTGTGCTCGACCGCGATGTGTCGGCGGGCGACGCCGAGCGCCTGCGCTCGCGCACGCTGGGCCTCATGCTGGAGGATACGGCGCTCGAGCTGGGTGCGATGTCGTTGAGCCCGCTGTCCAAAACTGAGTACGCGCTGGCGGCGCCCGCGCTTTGCGGTGGCTACCAGGGCGATTATGCGCCCTTTGGCGACGTATACCTGTCGACGCTCGAGTTTGTGGCGCGCGTACGCAACCGTACGTCTGCCGTGGTGCCGCAGGAGCTCGTGACGCTCAACGCGGTGGAGGATTGCATGGAGCGCGTGCTGGCGCAAGCGCTCTCGACGCTTGACGGCCCGGTCGACATGCTCGACCGCGCGGCGCAACTGCTCGGCGGGCTTGAGCCGGGCGAGGTCGATGGCACACTCGAGGCGCACGTGGACCGCAACCGACCCTTCGACGACATCCCGATGTCCGCCGGCAAGCCCGAGGCTTGCTCGCTGCTGCTGATGCTCGTGCGTCAGGGAGAGGCGGCTCGCCGCCAGCTGCCGACGGCGCCGATCGTCTCGGCCCGTTCGTTTGTCGAGCGCGCCTGGCCGTACATGCTCGCGTGGTCCGACCTGGGGCTGAGCGGCAAGGAACGCATGACGGTCGATGCGCTGGCGCGCGCCGAGGTGAACCGCTTTGCCGACGAGGATACAAGCGAGCGCATGCGTGGCGAGATGATGGGCATACTGGGTGACCTGTTGGGTATTTCGCCCGAGCAGATGGAGGAGCTGCGCTCCGAGGACGGCCAGCGCCGCCTGCACGAGGGCATGAAGAAGTTTGAGGGCGAGGTCCAGGACGCCATCGATAAGATGATGGGCGGCCAGGGCGGCCCGCAGGGTGGGCCCCAGGGCACGCCGATGCCGCAACTGCCGATGGATCCGAGACAGTTCCCATTCTTCAGCCAAAACTAACTATGGGACGGGATTCGCTCCCAACCCCGATACTTCAACTAAGCACCTCGGCCCTGTTGTGTTATTCTAGAACAGACGTTCGTGAATAGTGCGCGGGGCCTTGCCTTGCGATGTGCTTGTGGCGAGGGGAGGCTGGCTTGGTTATCTTGGGTATCGATCCTGGTTTGGCCCATACGGGTTGGGGGATTATCGAGGAGCGGCGCGGCGAGGTTCGCTGTCGTGCCTACGGTTGTATCGAGACCAGCGCGGGCAGTCCGCTCGCGGTGCGCCTGTCGCATATCGCCCGCGACCTCAAGGGTGTCGTGGAGCGCTACCGCCCCGACACCGCTGCTATCGAGAGCATTTACTTTGGTGCCAACGTTCGCTCGGCTATCCCGACGGCGCATGCCCGCGGGGCTGCACTCGTGGCGCTGTCGGAATGCGCGCTCGAGATTGGCGAGTACACGCCCATGCAGATCAAGCAGGCCGTCGTGGGCACGGGCGCCGCGGACAAACGCCAGGTCGCGTATATGGTTCGCACGCTCACGCAGCTCGATCACGACCCGCATCCCGACCATGCCGCCGATGCCCTGGCTTGCGCCATCTGCCACGTTAACCTCAGCCGCACCCGCGCGCTTACCGGCGGCGAGTTCTATCAACAGAGAGGAACCGGATACTGATGATCTCCCAGCTCCATGGAACGCTTGTCGAGGCCACGATGAGCTCGGCCGTTGTCGATGTATCGGGCGTGGGCTTTGAGCTCGGTATTTCGGGCAGCACTGCCGCCACGCTGCCTACGCCCGGCGGCGAGGTGCGCCTTTATACCCGTATGCAGGTGCGCGAGGACGCCATGACGCTCTTTGGCTTTGCCTCCAAGGACGAGCGCACGATGTTCGATCGGCTCGTGTCCGTGTCGGGTGTCGGTCCGCGCCTGGCGCTCGCCGTGCTCTCCACCTATACCGTGGGTCAGCTGTATTCCCTGGTGATGGCCGAGGATGACAAGGGCATGGCCAAGGTTCCCGGTGTGGGCAAAAAGACTGCGCAGCGTCTGATCCTGGAGCTCAAGAGCACCTTTGCCAAGGACAAGGGCTTTGTGCCGGTCGACGTGATTCCCGGCCAGGTTGCGATGCCGGTTCCCGCCGCCGCTCCTTCGGCGATCGATGACGCCCGTGCGGCGCTCCTTTCCATGGGCTTTAGCCCGCAGGAGACCGATGTTGCCCTGAGCGGGTATGATGGGCAGAATATGCGTGTCGAGGATCTGCTCGGCGCGGCGCTTAAGCGACTCGGAATGGATGCGTGATGTGGGAAGCCGATGACTCTCAGGACCTGTGGGCGACGCCCGGCAACTCGCCGGCGGCATCCATGGCGCATGGCGAGCGTATGGTGGGTTCGGAGCTGACGCCCGAGGACCTCGATGTCGACCGCACTTTGCGCCCCCAGCGCCTGGACGACTACTGTGGCCAGGAGCACATCAAGCAGAGCCTGCGCGTGTTGATCGAAGCGGCGCAGAGCCGCGGCGAGACGCTCGACCACGTGATTTTTTCGGGTCCTCCGGGCCTGGGCAAGACCACGCTGGCCACCGTTATCGCCAACGAGCTGGGCGCTCAGATCAAGACCACGAGTGGTCCTGCCATCGCGCGCACGGGCGACCTGGCGGCCATCCTGACTAACTTGCAGCCGGGCGACGTGCTGTTTATCGACGAGATCCACCGCCTCAACCGCTCGGTCGAGGAGGTCCTGTACCCTGCGATGGAGGACTTTGCCCTCGATATCGTGATCGGCAAGGGTCCGGCGGCGCGCTCGATTCGCCTGGATATCCCCAAGTTCACGCTAGTGGCGGCAACGACTCGCTCTGGTATGTTGACTGGCCCGCTACGCGATCGCTTTGGCATCTCGTATCGTTTGGATTACTACACCGTCGAGGAACTCGCCCAGATCGTGACACGCTCGGCGACCATTCTGGGTGTGACGATCGACCATCCCAGCGCACTCGAGATCGGCTCGCGTTCGCGCGGTACGCCGCGTCTTGCCAACCGTCTGCTCAAGCGCGTGCGCGACTATGCGCAGGTGCGCGGCAACGGTCCCATCGAGCTCGATATTTGCCGTCAGGCGCTCGAGTTCTTCGAGATCGACGAGCTCGGCCTGGACTGGATGGACATTCGCATCTTGGAGACACTTGCCAAGACGTTCTCCGGCCGTGCCGTTGGCTTGACCACGCTTGCCAGTGCGGTGGGCGAGGACCCGGGAACGCTCGAGGATGTCTACGAGCCCTATCTGCTGCAGTGCGGATTGATGATTCGCACGCCGCGGGGCCGCCAGGCAACGCTTCGCACATTCGAGCATTTGGGTATTGAACCGACCGTTTAGGATGGGTTTGTAGGCTATCGCTGGGTATCGGGTAAACATATCGCCGTTCGTCGGTTGCGGGCGTTTTACCATTGCGCGCGCGTGCTATGCTGGATTGGTCTTTTTCTCATCCGGTAACGAAAGGACCGCCCATGCCTACTGACATCGAAATCGCACGTTCTGTTACGCCGCTGCCTATTACCGAGGTGGCCAAGAACGCCGGCGTCGACGTTAAGCATCTGATTCCGTACGGCTTTGACAAGGCAAAGGTCGACTATTCCCTGCTCAACGAGCCGACCGACCACCAGGCCAAGCTTGTCCTCGTGACCGCTATCAATCCCACGCCCGCAGGCGAGGGAAAGACCACCACGACCATCGGCCTGGCCGACGGTCTGCGCCGTCGCGGCGTCAAGAGCGCCGTGGCCCTGCGCGAGCCTTCGCTCGGCCCCGTGTTTGGCGTGAAGGGCGGTGCCGCCGGTGGCGGTTGGGCCCAGGTCATCCCCATGGAGGATATCAACCTGCACTTTACCGGTGACTTCCATGCCATCGGTGCCGCTAACAACCTGCTGGCAGCCATGCTCGACAACCATATTCAGCAGGGCAACCAGCTCGGCATCGACGTTAAGCGCATCACCTGGAAGCGCGTTGTCGACATGAACGACCGTCAGCTGCGTCATGTCATCGACGGCATTGGCGGCAAGGCCCAGGGAGTGCCGCGCGAGGACGGCTTCGACATCACTGTTGCCTCCGAGGTCATGGCAATCCTGTGCCTGTCCACGAGCATCAATGACCTCAAGGAGCGCCTGGGCGAGATTGTTGTCGGCTACAGCTATGCCGGCGAGCCCGTCCGCGCTCGCGACCTTAAGGCTCAGGGTGCCATGGCGGCCCTGCTCAAGGACGCGCTCAAACCCAACCTGGTTCAGACACTCGAGGGTACGCCTGCGTTTGTCCACGGCGGTCCCTTCGCCAATATTGCCCACGGCTGTAACTCCATCATGGCCACCCGTATGGCCATGCGCTTTGGCGACGTCGCGATTACCGAGGCCGGTTTCGGCGCCGACCTGGGTGCCGAGAAGTTCCTCGACATCAAGTGCCGCATGACGGGCGTTCGCCCCAGCGCTGTCGTGGTCGTCGCCACTGCCCGCGCGCTTAAGTACAACGGCGGTGTTGCCAAGGCCGACCTCAACGAGGAAAACCTCGAGGCCCTCAAGGCCGGCATGCCCAATCTGCTGCGCCACGTTGACAACATTCAGAATGTCTACGGTCTGCCCTGCGTGGTCGCCATTAACCGCTTCCCGACGGATACCGAGGCCGAACTCGAGCTCATCGAGTCCGAGTGTCAGAAGCTCGGTGTCAACGTTAAGCTGTCCGAGGTTTGGGCCAAGGGCGGCGAGGGCGCGCTCGACCTGGCCGATGAGGTCATGCGCCTGATTGAGCAGCCGAGCGAGCTCAAGTTTGCCTACGAGGACGGTGCCGATGTGGCCGATGCCCTCGAGGCCGTTGCCACCAAGGTTTACCGCGCCGATGGCGTCGACTTTACGCCGGCTGCCAAGCGTCAGCTCGCCGAGCTGCGCGAGAACGGCTTTGGCAACCTGCCGGTGTGTGTCGCCAAGACGCAGTACAGCTTTAGCGACAACGCCAAGGCGCTGGGCGCTCCCGAGGGCTTCCGCATCACCGTGCGCGAGCTCAAGGTTTCCGCCGGTGCCCACTTTGTGGTCGCGCTGACCGGCAGCGTTCTGACCATGCCCGGCCTGCCCAAGGTTCCCGCGGCCGAGAACATCGACGTCGACAACGACGGCAACATCACCGGTCTGTTCTAATCCTGCTGCTCATAGCCGCTTGCCCGCCCCGCCGCGCCTACCATGGCCCGGCGGGGCTTTTTCCTTCGTCCCCAAGGGATCATTTTTTGCGGCGGCAATGTTGCGCAACAAGAATGGGGATTTCTCTCGTACGGTGTAGTTGGAAGAATTGCGCGGGCGCATTGCGGCTGCGGCGAGAGACGGGAGATGCGATGTATTGCACCAAGTGCGGAGCTCAGATACCCGATGGCTCCACGTTTTGCACGAGCTGCGGGGCCCGCGTGGGTGGCGCCGAGGACCAGGCGGAGCCTGTGGCGTTTCCGGTGGAGGACGCGCCGGCTTCCGCTCCTGCGGGGCAGCACGCTCCTCAGGGTGTCTCGGCTCATATGGCGGCGCAGCCTCGTTATGAGGAGCCTATGACCGAGCCTGCCGAGGCCGCTCAGGCGTTTGTCCCGACGCCTCAGCCCAAGAAACCCAAGCACAGGGGCCGTATCGTTGCTGCCGTTATTGGCGGTGTTGTCGTTGTCGCTATCGTAGCGGCAATCGTCGTCGTGCCGCGCATCGGCTCGTCGTCCGAGGTGACTTCGGGCGGCAAGGGCTACGTTGTCTGCGCATGCGAGACCAAAGTGCTGCCCAAGAACAGCAAAGGAAAAAAGCTCAAGAGCTATACCGTCGAGCTGGCGCCCGCGAATGGCAAGGGGAAGAGCTACACCATTAAGGTCGATGGCGAGGACGGTTTTGCCATGGAGGACTTTGGCGAGCTGCCCGACCAGAAATACCAGATGACCATCACCTCAGGCAAGGGCAAAAAGAAGAGCACGACCACCATGAAGGTCGACTATACCAAGGAAGGTTCGGACGCCCCTAAGAGCGTTGAGCTCACGCAGTCCAAGAAGGAGGCCAAAGCCTCTGCCAAGGCAGCGGTCAAGACGGCAAAAGAGCTGTTCACCGACAAAATTCTCGAGTACCAAAAGAAGTACGGCGAGGGCGAGGCTGTTGAGATTGATGATTCTTCGATGTTTGGAACACGGGGCGTTGCCTACGCTAGGCTCATCGATTTTGACGGCGATGGCCAGGACGAACTGTTGATTGAGTACTCTGACGAGCCGATTGAAAACGACAATGGCGCCACTGCTGCCAAGGTAGAGGTCTGGGCTTATCGCGATGGTGAGATCGAGAAGGTATACGAGCCCGACACTCAGGTTTACACCATGTGCGCTGGCGTCTCGCTTTACGTATACGAATACGATGGTACCTATGGATTCAAACGGTATCTGCATGATGGGGAGACAATTAATTTCAAAGAAGTCCCCGATGGCTTTAACCAATCCCATGATGGCTACGAGTGCGAATTCAACGCCTATGACGGCAAATCATTTAGCGCCATTGTTGGCCCTGCGTCGATTGACGATTCGAAGGTGAAAGACATCAATGAAGTACGTGAGTTTGACGCTGAGTTGTTCAGCAGCGAGGAAGTTGTAGCAAAAAGCATCGCAACGGTGGCCACGACGCTGGAGCAGCTGAAATCGAAG
Source organism: uncultured Collinsella sp. (assembly GCA_900548265.1). GTDB lineage: Bacteria > Actinomycetota > Coriobacteriia > Coriobacteriales > Coriobacteriaceae > Collinsella. The sequence continues at coordinate 48,118 of URKG01000003.1, read as the reverse complement.
GACGATGGCAGTGCGCAGGTGGGCTACGAGGCCGTTTCTGCCACGCAGGATGTTGACTTTACGGCTGCGGTTGGCGAAGGCCCGCTGAATCCGTCCCCCGATGACACGTGCCAGATCACGGCTACGTGGACCTATCCCCAGGTGAAGGGCCAGGGCGTGGGTGTCGCCAAGTTTAACAAGGATATGGTCCAGCTCGTTGCGGACACGCTCGACGCGAGCAAGCAGGCTTCGATGGATGACGAGGACAGCCGCGTGACCATGATGTATACCGCCGAGATCGTCTCGATCGATGGCGATATTGCCTGTGTGCGCACGTTTACCGACAGCTATCAACCTCCGTATCGATCGGAACGGATGACGAGGTCGGCGTACTACAACCTCAAGACGGGTGAGCAGGTTTCGCTCGAGGACTCGCTTGCGCAGCACGGGCTCTCGTTCGATACCCTCAAGAGCGAGGCCAAGCAGGCAATTAAGACGGCAAAGCCGGATATGGACTCTGTGTCCGAAGACAACATCGACGATGACGATAACTACACCGAGGACCATTTCTACTACGACGGCAAGGGCTATATCGTTGTCCTCGATACTGGCGAGTTTGACTGCATGGCATGGGACACGCACGACTTGGTTGCACATGCCTTCGACTCGAGCTATTCCTGCGGTCAGGATGTAACGCCCGAGCGGGCTAGGGCCACGTACGTACCCAACGAGTAGAGTAAAGCCGCAAGAAGCGAATTACAAAGTTCCCCGGTGACGCAAAACGCAGCGTCGCCGGGGACTTTTTCCTCCGTCCCCAAGGGATCGTTAGCCGCGCTGGAGGCCGAAGAGTTTGGCGTTGCGCTCGGCGACCATCATGTTGATGTCGGCGATTTCCATCTCGCCGTCAATGTAGGGCTGGTAGGTGCCGTACGGATCGCCGGCTCCCAAGCTGCAACTGCCGCAGTTGTCGCAACTGCCGTTGCCGCAGCCAGCGAGCGCTAGCTTGATGATCTCCTCACGTTCGGCGCGCGTCGTGTCTTTGATGAGCTTGCTTTTTGCCATGACATATCCTCGATTCGCTTGTGACCGTCGGCCGCGCATGTCTTGTAGATACCGACGAGCTTTGCCCATCATAGGCTTTTGCGCGGGTAGAATGCATGGATAACTTGATGCTTACAGGCGACGGAAAGGAATCGTTGCATGGACCAGGATAAGACGACCGTAATGGGTGGCTACGGCTCCCCGCGGACGGGCAATGGCGCCGATGAGACCCGCGTCGTGCCGAATCCCGGCTACGCTGCCCCCGATACGACGCAGGCGTCGGCCGATCCCACGCGCGTTGTGAATTACGGAAACGCAGCGCAGGACCCGTATGGCGCCTCGTCGCAGAGCCCCTACGGCAACGCGGCGGCAGACCCTTATGATGACCTGCTGCAAAATCCCATTCCACAACCTCAGCAGACGACATATATGCCGCGCACGGCACAACCGCGCTACGAGTCGCGCGACCGATATGCGCGCGAGCCGTATCGTGAGTATCCCAAGTCCATCCCTCAGTATGGTGAGGACGAGGAGAAGAAGCCCTCGCGTTCGTCGAGCGTGATCAAGAAGATCCTCATCGTGTTGGCGATCTTCTTTGCCTTGTCGGTTGTGTTTGCCATTGTGTCGGGCATGCTCAACAAGCGGGGCGCCACGACTGATACCACGGCCGAGCAGACCGAGACTACCCAGTCCGGCACCGTCGACCTGAGCGATATCCCGGGACAGTACTGGTCCAACGCCAAGAAGCTCCTCAAGTCACGCGGGGCCGATCTTTCGAATGCCGTGATTCTGACCGACGACGGCTCAACGCCCGTTGTCGATGCCAATTGGGTCGTGACGTCTGCCTACTATAACGACAACGGTAACCTCGAGATTCAGCTCACGCGCAAGGGCAGCTCGTCGGGTAATGCGTCCGGCGACCAGGGCGGCGCGGACAGCTCGAGCTCCAACACGCTGGAGGACCTGAGCAACAAGGCGCAGGAGCTGGGGGATAAGGTCCAAGAGCTGGGCGGTACGGCTCAGAACCTCGGCGATACCGCACAGAACCTGGGCGATATGGCAACGAACGCCTGGGATGCCCTGCAAAACGGCATTTCGGGCGCGCAGGGGAACTAGCGGCCGAGCGGCTAGAGCCTTAGCAGTTCAAACAAAAACGGGGCGCAGGATCGCGTGACCGGGCGCGTAGGCGCGTTGGTCGGCGGTCCTGCGCCCCGTTTTGCTGTCGATCACAGCTGCTCGGCCGGCCGGTCGGGCGAGCTAAAGCCGGAGTCAAATGTGACGACGCACGAGACATCGGGCCGGCGCTCGTGCACGATGCGCGTGACGAGCTCCAGCAGCTCCTCGTCGGATATGTCAAAGCCGTCGGGACGCACCAGGTCAAACGAAACGAACCCGTCGTGCTCGTGCAGGTCGTGGATGGAGAGCGTGGGGTCGATTTGCGCAATGCCGCGCTTGATCCAGCCACGCAGGTCGTCGCCGGTGGTGGCGATGGGGTCGCAGTGTAGCGTGATGCCGATGCCCATCTGCCGTTTGATATCGTGTTCAATGGTGTCTAGGATCTCGTGATGTTCAAACGCATCGCCCTCGCCGGGCATTTCCACGTGTGCGCTGGCAAACTGGCGGCCGGGGCCGTAGTCGTGCACCATCAGGTCGTGCGTGCCTAGGACCTGCGGATACGACATGATCTTGTCGCGGATTGCCTGGACGAGCTTGGGGTCGGGCGCTTGTCCCAACAGCGGGCTGATGGCGTCGCGCACCAGGCCCATGCCGCTGATGCAGATGAAGATGCCCACGCCCAGGCCCGCCCAGCCATCGAGGTCAAAGCCGGTCGTTTGCGAAATAAGCGCTGCGGCCAGGACCGAGGCCGAGGTAATGACGTCGTTTTTGGAATCCTGCGCCGTGGCGATAAGCGTCTCGGAATCGATGCGGTTGCCCAGCGTGCGGTTGAACGCCGCCATCCAAAACTTGACGAGCATGGACAGGACAAGGGCTGCCATGGAGAGCGCCGAATACGCGGTGGGGGAGGGCTTGATGATCTTGGTGACCGACTCCAAGATCAGGTTGATGCCGACGGCGCAAACGAGAACGGCGACAAACAAGCCGGCGAGGTACTCGTAGCGGCCGTGACCATAAGGGTGCCCCTCGTCGGCCGGGCGGCTGGCAAGGCGGAATCCGAGCAGGCTCACGATGTTGCTCGAGGCGTCGGAAAGGTTGTTGAAGGCGTCGGCGATAAGCGAGACGGAGCCCGCGAGCAGACCGGCTATGCCCTTGGCCAGGCACAGTGTGATGTTGAGCCCGATGCAGATGAGGCTTGCGGCAAAACCCGCGTTGGTGCGGCAGGGGCTATCGACCGGCTCGCTTTCGCTGCCGGGAACAAGCGTATGTACCAGCCGATTTACAAATAGCATAACGATCGTCCTCACAATCATGTTTAAGGGGATAGTGTAGCTCGCACAGACGCAACGTGTACCGATGCTCAGAAAATGCAGCAATGGTCTGCCGGCGCTAACGGGCGCGAGGCGGAGGGGGACGACTGCCCGCGCGCCTTCGAGTTCACTGCGCCTTCCCGTCCGACCGAGTGCTCCATTTTGGGCCACATGGGTATGGGCACGCGTCGATTTGCTCGACATACTTAATGTCGACAGCCCTGTGCAAAGGAGGACGTTTCCATGGACGAGATGTTTGCCATTAAATGCCAAAACTGCGGCGGCCCCATGTATTCGCACCAGGCAAAGCGCAGCTTTGAGTGCGCCTATTGCGAAACGGTTATTCCGTGGCAAGCGGACGCCGGGGAGCCCAAGAGCGCCCTGGGTATCCGTCATACGCCGCTGACGGTGGTTGACGGGCTGCTCAAGCTCACGCACGTCTCGCAGCTCGAGCGCCCAGAGGACCCGGACTGGTATTTCTTCAATGCGCACTGGCGCAACCAGTCGGTTCTGGAGCATCTGCTGTGGGAGGACCGCGGCACGGCGCAGGAGTTCCAAGAGGCGACGCACGTGAGCATTCCCTGTCCCTTCTGCGGCGCGTCCTTTGAGGGGTCATCGACCCAGCGCGTATTTGAGTGCCCGTCGTGCGGCAACAAGATTGGCGTGGCCGACCTGCTCAAGCCCGGTACGTTTAGCAAACGCCTGACCATGGGCGTGGGTGCCGAATACGTTCCCGAACAGGGCGTCCCCTGTGAGATATCGCCGCAGCAGGCACGTGCCAACGCGCTGCAGCTGGTGCGTCAGTACCCGGACGCCTTTGCCGGGCACGATGTAGAAGACGCGATCCAAAATGACATGATGCTCTTCTATTTCCCCATGGCGCTGGCGGACCTGCGCATGATGGCGTCCTTCCCGGGCAAAGGGCTGAGCAAGGAGACCCTGGTGTACTACGAGGTGCTCGACTGGGCGTATCCGCGGGCAAACTACCTGGACGTTCGTCTTATGGGCATTTTGGAGCCGTGGGACTTTGGCAAGGTGGGGCCGTTTGATCCTGCCATGCAGGAGGGCGACTTCCGCGTTGTCTCCGTCGATGCGTCTACCAAGGACCAGGTGGTCATTGATAAGCTGGCGCTCGATGTTGCCGGCAACGATGCCGAGGCGGTACTGGGGCTCAATAAAAAGAGCATCCGCGCCTGGGCGCGCAAGGCCCGCAAGCATAAGGACGGCCTGGTGATGGTGCCGGTCTACTTTGTCGATCGTCCGGCGACGGACAGCCGCGATGGCGAGCAGGTGCGCATTGCCGTGAACGGCCAGACGGGTCGTGCGGCCGCGGTGGTGTTTAGCGACAAACGCGAGACGCATGTGGTGGCACCGCTCAATCCCAACGTGATGCTGTCGAGCGAAAGCACCGTGCACGCCACGCCCATCGAGGTCAAATACGTTAAATCGCCCTTCCTATACCAGATCGTGCGTCGTGGAGGTGGCGAACAACCGCGGCAGGTTACAGCCGCAGCCGAGGGTTCCTACCGAGAAGAAAAGCCCAAACGCAAGGGTTTGTTTGGCGCGATATTTGGTAAGTAGGGGAGTGGCGCTGGTTAGCCTTATGACGCGATAGCTAGGGGCACGGGGCGGCTCGCAGGGGTGCGGGCCGCCCCGTTTTTGTGCGGCGACAGGACCCGCAGGCACTCCATTAAACACACATGCTCACAGCGCAAACGTTGAGCAACATTACGTTTGCTGATAGCTATTAAAAAATGTCCGTATGCGGTAGTAGTATCAAAAAAAGAGGGGTCCCAAATGGAACCCCTCTGGCAAGTCAAATTGTCCCCTACGGGACGCCTTCCAAGGAAGGCATTTTTGGCAAAGCCGTATTTTGACTCGCAGTGTCGATGTAACTGGTAATCGACAAGGCAACTGTAACACAGCGCAGAAGGGCTGGTCGACATGAATTTAAGAAACTACTCTGGCGACTACAATATCGGCCTCGACATGGGAACCGGCTCCGTTGGTTGGGCGGTGACTGATGCCCGGGGCAAGCTTCTGCATTTTAAGAAGCAACCGACGTGGGGCAGTCGTTTGTTCGATAGTGCGCAGCCGGCGTCCGAGGCGCGCGTTCATCGTGGGCAGCGCCGCCGTTACGTGCGTCGTCGTTGGCGCCTCGACTTGCTGCAAAAGCTGTTCGAGCCCGCGATGAGCGAGGTCGACCCGGGCTTTTTCATGCGACTCAATCAGTCGCGAACCATCGAAGGCGACCCGATTTTTACCAAGGACTTCACCAAGGCCGATTACTACGATCGCTTCCCGACCATCTATCATCTGCGCACTTACCTTATGGATACCGATGAGCAGGCCGATCTTCGATTGGTGTATCTCGCAATCCATAACATCGTTAAGCATCGTGGCAACTTCTTGCGCCAGGGAGAGAAGCTGACGGCAAAGACGGCAAAGACATCCGATGCCCTCGAGCGCCTCAATGATTCCCTGCAGACTTGGTGCGAGTCTAGGGAATACGATGTTACAAAAATCAAAAAAAGCGCTGTCGCAAAGCTTCTCGCTGACGAGAGGTCTTCTCGTTCGCAAAAGGCAAAAGACATTCAGGCGCTTGTAAAAGTGGACACTGCGGATGCGGCTGCGAACAAAAAGCTGGCGAAGGCTTTGTCGAACGCTGTCGTTGGCCTTCAGTGTGAGTTCAAAGACGTCTTTGGCGATTTTGAATGCGAGGCAACTAAGCTCGCGCTTTCGGATGACGAGAAGCTAGAAGCGCTGCAGGCCGCATGTCCCGATGACTGCGTCGAGCTTCTTGAGTCCGTTTGCGGTGTTTACTCTGCCTATGTGCTGCAGGGGCTTTTGTCCTATGCTGAGGGACAGACTATCTCGGTCAACATGATCGAAAAATACAATTGTTACGCGAATGATCTTGATCGGCTCAAGACTTTGGTCCGCGAATATGCTCCCGGCTCATATGAGTCTTTCTTCCGCGGCGCAACCTATCATGATTCGAATAGCGATGACCCCTCGCGCGACTACGATGTCTCTAAGGCACAGGGTTACACCGCATATGACCTGCATAAACTGTCTTACGATGACTTCGCTAAATCCGTAAAGAAGCTCTTTGCGGGAACGGGCGCGGAGGCGGATGAGCGCTATATCGCCATGATGGACGCATTCGACAAACAACGCTTTTTACGTCGCCTTAAGACGAGCGATAACGGTGCCATCTACTATCAGCTGCATCTTGAGGAACTGCAGGCCATTCTCAAAAACCAGGGCCGCTTCTATCCGTTCCTCAAGGACGAGGCTGCGAAGATCGAGAGTCTGGTCACATTCCGTATCCCGTACTATGTGGGACCGCTGACGCCTAAAAATGCTGCCCAGGACAAACATGGCAACCACCGATTCCAATGGTCCGAGCGCAAGCCCGGTATGGAAGATGCGACGATCACGCCTTGGAACTGGGACACCGTAATCGATAAGAACAAGAGTGCCGAGAACTTTATCATGCGCATGACGGGTGATTGCACTTATCTTGCTGGCGAGAAGGTGCTTCCCAAGCAGTCTCTGCTCTATGAGGAGTTCTGCGTTCTGAATGAACTCAATGGCGTTCGCTGGTCCGAAGATGGTGACGATTGGCAACGCCTGGATGCCGCGCAGCGCGAGGGCATTGTCCATGAGCTTTTCCATAAAAAGCGTCGCGTTACTTACAAGATGATTGCCGACTGGCTTGTAAAAGAGGGCGACGCGACAAATCCGGTTGTCCGTGGCGGCCAGGGTGAGAGCGGTCTTGAATCAAAGATGGGTTCGTACATCTTCTTTGCCAAGAACATCTTTGACGTGGAGGAGTTGAGCCGTGCCGAGTATCCGGTTATCGAAAAGATCATTCTTTGGAACACGCTGTTCGAGGACCGCTCGATCCTTAGGGAAAAGCTGCAGGATGAGTTTGGCCCCAGTGGCAACGGAATGCTCGATGCCGAGCAGATTAAGAAGATTTGCAAAAAGCGGCTGACTGGTTGGGGGCGTCTGTCGGAGAAGTTCCTGACGGGTATTAGGATTGATACGCAAGCTGGCCGCTCTATGAGCATCATGGACGTGCTGCGAGAGGGAAACCCCAGCTCCGAGCGCCGCCTTGGCGAGACCATGGTGATGATGGAGATTCTCCACGACAACACGCTGGGCTTCCAGGAAAAAGTGGATGAACACAATCGCAAATACTATGCCGAACACGAGAAGTCTCTAGGCGTAAATGAGCTCCCCGGATCTCCGGCGATTCGTCGCAGCCTGAATCAAGCGATTCGCATTGTCGACGAAATCGCAAAGATTGCGGGGCACGCGCCGGCCAACGTTTTTGTTGAAGTGACTCGCGACGAGGACGAAAAGAAGAAGGGCAAGCGGACCACGAAGCGCTGGGACGCTATCGAGGACGCCCTCAAGGCGTTTAAGGCCGAGGGCGGCGACCTGGCTGTTATGGGCGATTTCAAGGAGCTCAAGGCAGCCAATGTAGACCTTGACGAGCGCCTGACCCTCTATTTGATGCAGAACGGAAAATGCCTGTATTCCGGCCGCGCTATCGACCTCAATAAGCTTATGACGGGCTCGGGCGAGTACGAGGTCGACCATATCATTCCGCGTGCCTACATTAAGGATGACAGTCTGGAGAATAAGGCGCTGGTATACCGTGAGGAGAACCAGCACAAGACCGACCAGCTTTTGATTGATAAGAGCATTCGCTGGAAGATGGGCGAAAGGTGGAAGCAACTGCACCAGGCGAAGCTTATTGGCGATAAAAAGTATCGCAACCTGCTACGCTCTTCCATAAACGAGAACGCCATGAGGGGCTTTGTTGCGCGTCAGCTTGTGGAGACGAGCCAGATGGTTAAGATGGCGCAGGCGTTGCTTGAGGCGCGTTATGCCGACGAGGGAACGAAGATCGTTCCCGTTAAGGCGAGCGTATCGCACAACCTTCGTGAGGCAGCTGGCTTGGTCAAATGCCGCGAAGCCAATGATTTCCATCATGCGCACGATGCCTATCTGGCATGTCGCTTGGGTCTGTTTATCCAGATGCGTCATCCCGGAATGTACGAGAACCCCATCGGCTACTCGCATGTGATTAAGAAGTACGTGCGCGAGCAGTCTGAGCTGTTTAAGAAAACCCATCGCATGCCTGGATCTGCCGGTTTTGTCGTCAATAGCTTTATGACTGCGGGTTTTGACCCCGAGACGGGCGAGGTCTTTGACGATGCCTGGACCGCGGACGACGAGGTCAAGCGTTATAGGGGAAAGTATCTTCCGGACGGCTGGAACGCGGCGGCGGAGGTCGAGGGCATTCGTCGCGCGCTCAACTATCGCCAGTGCTACATCTCGAGGATGCCGCAGGAGGATACAGGCGCGTTCTGGAAGGCAACGATTTACTCACCGCGTGATCCCAAGATGGGCGCAAAGCTTGAGTTGTCGACCAAGCAGGGGCTCGACGCCAAGCAATACGGTGGTTTTTCGAGCCAGCAGTTTGCGTATTTCTTTATCTATGAGGCAAAAAAGAAGGGGAAACCGGTATTCCGGTTCTCTCAGGTTCCCGTGTGGCTCGCGGCGCGCATCGAGGGCGACTCGGCGGCGCTCGGCGAATATGCAAGGGGACTTGCGGGGAAGGAGGGCCTGGAATACGTCGGTATCACGAGGTCGAAGATCTACAAGAAACAGCTGATTGAGGTTGATGGCGATCAGGTATTCATTACCGGAGCGGAAGAAGTTAGGAATGCGCAAGAGCTTGCTTTCTCTCGTTCCGAGGTTGCTTTGATTGATACGAGCGTCCGCCATCTGAAGCTAGGAACGCCACTTCCTGATTCTTATAAAACTGATGCAACTGACTTGATAGGGGAAATTGCTAGACGAGGAATGATTGCGGCGCGAGGCCTCATGAATAAATTATCGCTCGATAATAAATTGGGGCTTTTGGGGACTGCCGATGAGACTGCCGTTGCTAGGCTGCTTGTTCAGCTTGTTGCTATCTGCAACGGTTTTGATCGCCAGATTGACTTAACTGTTATCGGCGGTGCGAAGACCGCGGGACAGTACAAGATGACCTTTAGTTCCAAGATCAATGATCCGAAGACTTCTTTCTATATTGTCGATCAGTCTGTAACGGGCATGTTCGAGAGAAGGACCCGTGTCGGGATTTAGGAACATCGTCATTTCTAGCCCTTGCAAATTGCAGTACAAGGGCGGCTACATGGTTGTCCGCCGGGAGGACGACACGGCGAAGGTCCACCTTTCGGAGATTTCGTCGGTCGTTCTTCAGACCAACCAGGTGTTCATAAGTGCTTATCTGCTCTCGGAGCTTGCCAAGGCAAAGGTCGCGTTTGTCGTTTCTGACGAGAAGCGCGACCCCATTGGCCAGTATTTGCCGCTCTATGGAGCGCATAACACGAGCAAGCGCATTGCAGAGCAGCTGGAATGGGGTGAACCGATTAAAAAGCGCGTATGGCAACGAATCGTGCGCGACAAAATCAAGCATCAATCTGATGTGCTCCACGCTCGTGCGCGCGAGGAACAGGGCGAGACGCTCAAGAGCATTGTTGCCGAGGTGCGCTCGGGTGATACGACGAATCGCGAAGGGCATGCAGCCCGGCTGTATTTCAGCTCTCTGTTTGGTCCGTCCTTCTCGAGGGATGATGATACGCCTTTGAACGCCGCTCTCAATTACGGGTATGCGATTCTGCTATCGAGCGTTAATCGCGAGATTGCAGCGCGCGGATACCTTACGCAGGCGGGAATCTGCCACAGAAATGAGTTCAACCAGTTCAACTTGAGCTGTGATTTTATGGAGCCGTTTAGGCCTCTTGTAGACCGTATTGTGTTCGATAACTTTGACGGCGAGTTCTCTAAGGAGACAAAGCTGCTTTTGGTCGACATGCTCAATCAGGGAATTGCATATCGAGACGGCACATATCGCGTGGGCTCCGTAATCTCTCTGTATGTTGCGGATTGTTTCAAGGCTCTTGATCGAAAGCTGTCAGTGGACGAAATCGAGTCGTTTGAGGTCGTATGAGTGCCGGGGAAAGGATCAGATATATGAGGCTTGTCGTCTTCTTTGATTTGCCCGTCGATACTCCAGCGCAGAGAAAAGACTACCGGGTGTTCCGCAAGTTTCTTCTTAAAGACGGCTATCTTATGCTCCAGGAATCCGTGTATGCAAAGCTTGTTGTTAATGATGGGGCGGCGGGAAGCGCAGTGCAAAGACTCAGGAAGCATCGCCCGCCAGCTGGCCTTGTGCAGGTTTTGCGCGTGACCGAATCTCAGTTTTCGACCATGGAGTACATTACGGGTAACCGCGAGGCTCATGAGGAAATAGACACGATGGAGGAGCTTCTGGTTTTATGAGGCTCGTGTTTTCAGGGCTTGAACACCCAGTGGAGCTAACGGCAGGGGAGACATCGGTTTTGCAAGTCGAGAACTCGGCTCTGTTTGCGCGGATTGTAGCTTCTTTGCAAAGCGGATTGGGGCGCCAGGCGATGGAGCCTTACTCCCTTTGGAAAGACGATGAGGAGATTAAGCCCGGCAGCGCCCTGATGGTAGTGCCTGATGCGCTGAATCTTCCATGGGATGACCGTGCATTTATGAGCGCAATCACCAAGAAGGTTGAGCGCGAGTTTCTTGAAGATGAAGACCTGCGTATGCAGGTGGAAGAGGCTGAGCGTGCAATAAAGCTGCGTTTAGGCGGATTGAACCTTGGCTTTAATGCCGATTTGGGGTTTGGGTTAGAATGGGATTTGAAGCGCTACCTCAAGTTTTTAGGATTTGGCGCAGCGCCTCAAGAAGATAAATCGTTCCTTGATAATCTGCTGAATTTCCTTTCATTTGCTCTTGACGCTGGCTGCAGAAAGACAATCGTATTCGTAAATCTCAAAACTTTTTTGACGGAAAATGAGCTGCAAACGCTCTATGACCACGTGTTTTTCCTCAAGTTGAGTCTGTTGCTCCTGGAGAATAAAAAAGATACCATGTCTTACGGACATGAACATAAACTAACGGTTGACCTGCAGTTTTTAGAGCATTGAAAGAACTGACCGGTTAGATTGAACGTCCCGTCGCAGTAGGGAATTTGCTCCAATGGTTTTGGAGCAGTGTCGATCTAACTGGTAATCAAACCTACGCCCCGCCTAGCAGACAACGGCGGAAGTTTTGGAGCAGTGTCGATCTAACTGGTAATCAAACTGGCAACGCCGCCTATGCCCGACAGATGGCGTTTTGGAGCAGTGTCGATCTAACTGGTAATCAAACCAGCGCCGTTAACGTGACGAACGACAACAGTTTTGGAGCAGTGTCGATCTAACTGGTAATCAAACTCGCACCATGCGCAAGATACGCCACCGTGCGTTTTGGAGCAGTGTCGATCTAACTGGTAATCAAACTGGTGTACGAGCCGGACGACAGCTGGCTGAGTTTTGGAGCAGTGTCGATCTAACTGGTAATCAAACAGTATTCCACCACGGTATCACGCTTGTATAGTTTTGGAGCAGTGTCGATCTAACTGGTAATCAAACTACCAGACCCGCGCCTTACCAGACCCGCGCGTTTTGGAGCAGTGTCGATCTAACTGGTAATCAAACTTTAGGTTGTTTAGTCGGTTGTTAACGATTGTTTTGGAGCAGTGTCGATCTAACTGGTAATCAAACGCAATACATGTCCTCAACACGCGCCATGAGTTTTGGAGCAGTGTCGATCTAACTGGTAATCAAACCGATAGGTATGCAGCTATCAACATCACTAAGTTTTGGAGCAGTGTCGATCTAACTGGTAATCAAACTGCGACCTCCGGCGTCTCGTTGAAGACGAGTTTTGGAGCAGTGTCGATCTAACTGGTAATCAAACCGACAGGCTTCAGGCACAGCTCGACAAGAGTTTTGGAGCAGTGTCGATCTAACTGGTAATCAAACCAATCACAGCCACAGACAGCCCCAACAATGGTTTTGGAGCAGTGTCGATCTAACTGGTAATCAAACTACCTGTCCGTGCGACTGACCTTTGCAATTGTTTTGGAGCAGTGTCGATCTAACTGGTAATCAAACGTCAAAGCAAGAAAGGACTAAGACCATGAAGTTTTGGAGCAGTGTCGATCTAACTGGTAATCAAACATGGTCTCCTTGTTTGTGATGTTGATAGCAGTTTTGGAGCAGTGTCGATCTAACTGGTAATCAAACGCACGCCGCTATAACTGATACAGAGGGTACGTTTTGGAGCAGTGTCGATCTAACTGGTAATCAAACGCTTTTTGTTCCACGATTGAGAAGGCGCGGTTTTGGAGCAGTGTCGATCTAACTGGTAATCAAACTTTTAACATTGATGATTTTCTCAAGAAGTTGTTTTGGAGCACTGTCGATCTAACTGGTAATCAAACGAAGAATACGGCAATGACGCTTGTCGAATTGTTTTGGAGCAGTGTCGATCTAACTGGTAATCAAACGACTCGGCCCACAAGGCCTTCGATTGCACCGTTTTGGAGCAGTGTCGATCTAACTGGTAATCAAACTCATGGCCATGCGTCGCGAGGTCGCGATGGTTTTGGAGCAGTGTCGATCTAACTGGTAATCAAACATCACCAGTAACTGGTGATAAAACATCACCGTTTTGGAGCAGTGTCGATTTAACTGGTAATCAAACATGTGAGAGGAGGCAAGAAATGGGCTTCGCGTTTTGGAGCAGCGTCAATCTAACTGGTAATCAATCTGGGACAATGTGCAGGCTTTTCGATGACGAGGAACTGCATGCGCGCTGCGTGATGATGTTCAAGCGCGAGCTGCTGGAATCGCATTACATGGCTCAGGGAACGGACTAGCCCACAGCCTACGACGCCGCGAACCTGCAGTACAGTTACCAGGACACATTGGACGCATGGTTGGATGAGGTGGAGTGGCCAGAAGATGCTCGAGTTTAAGAAGATCGAAGACGACGGTAATGTCGTGACGTTCGAATACTATCCCGAGGGCAAGGGAGAGCCGGGTACCTTGGTCCTCGACCGCAGCGTCGGTATCGTTTCCGTTCTGTCCGTATCGCCGAGCGACAGGCATGAGCGCTATGCGGAGCACATGTTCGCAGAGGCTCGCCGCATGCTGCGCGATGGTAGCGTACGGGATGGCGGCTCCGTTTTCTGGTGCTAGCCAAGCACACAGCCGCATAGTTTTGGAGCAGTGTCGATCTGACTGGTAGGCAGACGACAATATAATCTGTTTATTACTGCTAGTTGGCGGCCGCCTCGAGCGGTCGCCTTCGTCTGGAGTTGATGTCACCATGTCCGATGCAAACGCCGAGTTTATCGACGCGCTAATCCGGCTGTTGTTCGAGTCGGTATTTTCCCCTTTACGCTATTTCTGATTATCGCTGCGATAGCAATTATTATCGTAATCCTTAATATCCTACTGGGCGGTTAGCGGCTCCCGTATCGATCCCGTATCGATAAGGCGGGCGTAACGCCCGATGCCGGTTTTGGGCGGTTTCAATACTCATAATGAAGCGCGCGCTATGCCTCCGACCGCGCCATGGGCCTGTTGAAAGTTGGTCTACTTGCGCACGCGGGCTTTCGTCGGCGGTTCGCCCGACGGGCATATAGATGCGGTGGATGTAAATAAACGGTGGAGCGACTGCAAAAGAGCCGCTTCACTGGGTAAAATCAGGGTGTGCCGCGGAACCCGCTCCTCAGTCGGTCAACTTTGGAAGCGCGGGCAACGCAGGTGCTATCGTCTTAAAGGGTCGGCTGCAACCGACCCTTTTCTATGACTCCCTTCGCTATCCGTTACTGCTTATATTCCCGCCAGATCGAGTAGAGGTTCCGGGCAATGCCGGTCACATACATCGAGAGGCGCAGGATTTCAAGAAACAAGTTCATAGGCTTCACCCCAATCGGAGATCAGAGCGTTGCCCGCAGGCGGATTCCGCGGCAGTCAAGATTTTACCTCACGGGCCGCGGTGGGAGACATCCTACCCATCCCATGGTTTGGAACAGTGTCGATCTAACGGGCGATCAAACCTCTAGTACTCTTTGAATTGGGCAAGTATCTGCTCGAAGAAGCTGAGCCCGGATGGCTCATAAATGATTGAGCCGCCATCTTCGGTCCGGTAGACCCCGCAGGGGAGGTAACGCCCGTCGGGGAGGACGTAAAGGTTTCTTTCCTTCCTTAGTCCCGCTGGGAGCATCGGGACCTCGTTCTCGTCCACTTGGAACTCGTCAATATTCGCGATCTTCCTCTCTATGATGCCTCCTGCCTTATTTATTGAATGGCACCCTAAAACAAGCAGTTCTCAATCAGCTCTTTACCGCGCAAGGTATCGACCCACTCCTGCGGGATGGCCTCGATACCGTAGGCCGTGCCGGCGAGGGCGCCGGCGACGGCTGCGGTGGTGTCGGTATCGTCGCCCAGGTTGACGGCGGCAAGCACGCAATCTTCGTAGCTGTTAGTGTTGGCGAAGCACCAGGTGGCTGCCTTAAGCGTGTCGCGCGCGAAGCCGCCAGACCTGATTCCACGCTCGGGCACGTCTTTCAGCTGGAGCACCCATGAGGGAAGCGTGCCGTTCATCACACCCCTCATCAGCCCGACAAATATGACGCATGCATCGGTTGACGTTTTGTGGGCGTGCGTAATCGCGGAGACCTCGCCGATCTCTTCGTCTGTCGCGTCGATAAAAGCCAGGGGTGCGATGCGCATGAGCGAACCGTTGCCGTTGTCGCGTTCGCCGGAGCCACCTTTGCCGGTGTGCAGGGCGCGAGCGGTCGTGCCGCCGTAATCGAAAACGCCGTCGATCGTATACTCGCCACGGGCAATCCAGCTTACGAACTTGTCGCGCATGTCTGCGGTGTCAATATGCCCGAGCTCCCTAATCGAGTCGCAGGTAGCAAGCGTCATAGATGTGTCGTCGCTCCAGGTGCCGGCGGGCTGCCCGTGCGTGCCGTAGCCGATCATGTCCGTGCATTCGAACGTTCCGCGGGGCCTGAACTCGTAAGGAACGCCCAGCGCGTCGCCGACGGCAAGCCCATAGATGCAGTCGCGCAGTGTTGTTTTCGGTCTGTCTGCCATGGGAAACACCTCTCGTACTTTGGATTGAGGATGTGCAGCTACCTGCGGCAATGTGTCCAGCTCAATTCGGGACGCAGTGAGTCCCGAATTGGGAGAGCTTGTCAGCTAATCTGACAAATGAAAAAACCCGCAACGCTATTGCTTTATACAGCAATAGGGACCTCTTTTGGGCGCCCTGCCTTTGGTGCGTCGGTGAGTCGTGCCTCGATGGAAGTTTTGGACACCATGCGCTTGGTGCCGTCCTTCCAAGAATCCAACAGCCCAGCATTTATCAGTTGCGATACCCTTGCCGTGCTAACGCCAAGCATACGTGCGGCATCCGCTGCGGTGACGGCGGGGATGTCGCCGAGCTCGCGGCTGACGGCCACGGCGATAATCTTGCCGCCGTGTTGTGGCTGGTGTCCAAAGTCCGGCGCGGGAAGATCGACGCCGCCCATAAGGTGATCGTCGACCATACATGCGAGAAAATCAGCGGCGCTTTCGACAGCGTCGTTTAGGTCGGAGCCAAACGTTCCCCCTCCGCCCAGCGAGCCACATGGCACAGCGTCGACAACGCCGTCCGAATCAAAGAACTCGAATTCCCATACGTAAAGCATGCAAGGCCTCCTCTAATGGCGAATAATACGAGGCGTACTCCTAGAAGCATTGCCAGTCGCATCGATGCGGCTGATCATGTCTATCTTAAAGCCTCGCGCGGACTCGAATTTCAATGTCGCCTAGCGCCTTCGTGCAGGATTCCCGAAGTGACTAAAATGTGACCATAGAGGCAGTTTTAGCGAACCCCGCGGGAGTGACGCGTATGGACAACAACGCGCTGCTGTTCCAGGACAAGGGTTCGGGCAGGTTTAAAGACGTCAAGATCTACCCTGACCGCATCGAGGTGCTCAAGAATGGTACTTTCGGCGGCAAGCATATCGAGATTGTCTACCTTAAGGACATCACGGGGGTCAGCAGGATCAAGGGCCGCGACGTTTTCCTACGTAACAGGCTGTTGACTGCCTGTGTCTTTAGTCTGAGCAGCCGCTCCCAAGCTCAGGAGTTCGTGAATGCGCTGAACATGGTGATGTAGCCGATAACGGCGTTCGGGCTAAGGTAAAAATCGGGGCGCAGAACGGTATTCTGCGCCCCGATTGAGTCAATGCGCCCAAAAGACTGGCTTGCCTATTCGTTAACGTCCTCGGTATTGTCGCGGGCATTGGCAAGCATTACCGTTCCGGCGACCGTCGTCGCCACGGCGGCAGCGGCGAGCCCGGCGGCGATGCCAGAGCCGTCGCCCGTGTCGGCGAGCTTTCCGCCCGAGCCCTTGCCCTTGTTGCCCTTGCCGTTCTTGTCGGCGCTGTCCGCGTTGGCGCCAGTGCCGGCGCCGGCGCCGCCTGTACTGCCCGAGGCCGCTACGGTAAAGCTTGCGGCTCCATCGCTGGCGAGTGTGTAGTTTTGTGCCGCGTCGCCCAAAAGGCCTTTCGCGCGCACCCAGTACGTCCCTGCGGCAAATGTTTCGCCCTCGGCCATTGCCGTGCCCGGAGCGCCGTTCGCGTCGTGCACAAACTCGAGCTGGGCCGTGCAGGCATCGGTTTCGAGCTTGCCCTCGAGTGATGCCGCAATCTTGGCGCGCACGTCTTCGCCGGCCTTAAGGCCTTCAAGTCCCTCAAAATGGGGCGTCAGCACGCGCGGGTCGATATCGATGGGCACGGATCCCCGCAACTCCGTAGCGGTCTCGTTGCCCAGGGCGTCGACATCCACATATTCGATGGCAAACGCGCTGCCAGAAGCGGCCACGTTGAGTACGTTGCTGCTGTCGACAAGGCGGAAATGGCCCTCGCCAACGGTCTTGCCATCTTGGAGCGAGGCATCGCTCAGCGAGTCTCCATACGTCATGTGCATGCGGTCCGGGAGGCAGCATGAAACTGTTGGCTTGTGCTTCGCGTCGTAATTGCGTTGGTAGATGCTCCGGGCCAGTGCCGAATCGACAAAGTCGGACGCGATAATGCCGACGTGCTTGAGGCAATCTGACTTTGTTTTATCGCTGCCGCTGGGATTGATGTACTGGCTCTTGTACAGATGCTCGTTGACCACTCGCGCCGCGGTAAAAGGATTGCTTCCTTGTTTGTAATTCGTGCAACTGGTGTAGTTGATAGACCAGCAGCGTTCCAGGACTTGCACCTTGGCACCATCATTGTCCTCGACGTCCACCTTGTTGCGCGTGAGATTGGTCGTCTCTCGCAGCGCCATATCGACCCAGCTAGTCTTGTCGGTTCCGGTGCATTCAAAATGGTCCTGGGCGTATACCTTGGTGCAATAGGGCTCTTTGTCGCCCGCATTGCCCGTAGTCTCAAAGCCTCGCGCGTCTTGGACGAGGCACATCGACTGCCCGGAATGCGCCTTGATTTTGTCGTCCCATTGGGTGAGATCGAGGCCCCACGTGTGGCCGCTTACGCTGTTGCCGGCGAGTACAAATCGACGCAGCAGGACGATCTTTCCGCGCACCTCGTGTAGCGTGGGGATTCGGCTCGACGTGTAGAACAGATCGGGATTATCGTGCATAACCTTGGCGAAAGCCGTCGTAACGCTTTCGTCGGTAGCCTCGTCGTTGCCTCGTGACGCAAGCATGATGAGCGCTTCTGACGGGTTTTCGTTCAAAAATGTTTTGAAGTAGTCGATGACATTGGAGAGATGCATAAAGCCCCCGTCTTTTTTGAGCAGGTAGCATCTTCCATGGTCGATACCGGGGTCGCCGTTCTCGTCGTTCCTTCCGAGTCGGATATCAAAATAGCGAATGCCTTCGAGCAACTGCGTGGGGATGTAATCCTGCTGGCACTTTGCTTGTGAGGATTGGGGCTCGGTGTCGTTGTCCACGCTGCAGGTGCCCGAATCATGCGTGCCCGGGATACTCAGCTCGTCGAGGTACTTGTTGTCGTCGACGTATTTCATCCAGCATGGTCCGTCGACGTAGCTGCTATACGTGGTCCAGTCGATACTTCTAACTGTGGTATTGATCTTGCCCATGTCGTAACCGACAAGTTCTAGCTCCCACGGAATGCTCTTACTCTTATGGCAGATCTTATTGTTGTCCTGGTCTTTGCCGTTCGATTCTATTGCCAGGTACTTAATGTCTTTTTTCTCGGTTTCTTTCTCGACCGTGCGGTCTCGGATGATATAGGTTCCGTTTGATTGACGCTCGAACGCAAAAGCGCGGCTGGGCTTGTCGTCATGCTCGCCACTCCATACGTGGATGACCTTTCCATCTTTGTCCGAGTCGCCATCGACCGACCAAATGCTGTAGCCCGTCTTTTTGTGCTCTTCGAAATTGAGCAAGGTGCGGATAGCATACCAGTTTGTATCGTCATTCTTGGTCGTTACGTTCTCAAGGATGAGCTTGCTGGACGTGCCGTCGTTAAACAGGTGGCAGACGTTGCCGCGAACGTTGCCGTCTTGGTTGACGCTCGCGGTGCGAAAATAGCCCGCGGGGCGAAGGCGAATGACGAAATTGTCGAGGCTGTCCGACGCTGTGACAGCGTCGTCTGCAAATGCCGCGCGCACGGGAAGGCCCAATCCCGCGGTTTCGGGCAGGCTTGCAAATGGCGACAATGCCGCAAGTCCTAGGCTCAACGTAAACGCTCGGCGACTGATGGCGTGGTGTTCGGTCATATCTCCTCCGTTCGCAGGGTGCGGTTATGCGATAGTTTTGGTCACTATACTGCCCAGATGTTTAAAGATGCTGGTTTAATTGTCTGCGCGGCGCTATAAATCGGCGGGCGGACGTGTTGGGGTGCTTGCCGTTTTCGTACTGTTGCCACATTTGGGGTGGTTCCGGAGCCCGGTATCCTCGCGTTCGTCGGCTACCGGCATAAGAAAGGGGAGGGTCGGTTTACCGGCCCTCCCTGGGTACGAAGCGCTGGGGCACCGCCGCTTGTTGGCACTGCGCTCGTGTTTCCCGTTACGCTCGCGAGTCGCTTAGCGCTTAATCTCGATATCGTCGAGCTTGACGTCCATGGCCTCGGTCTTGGCCTTGGCGATGTCGTCGGCAAATTCCAGAGATTCCATCATGGTCTCGACGGCGTCCTTGTGCTCCTCGACATTGTCGATACGCACGTACACACTGCCGCCGTCAACGTCAGTGAAGTACTCGGTCGTCACGCCGCCCGAGTGCGTAAAGTAGGCGCTGCGCCAGGTCTTGCCGTTGTACTTAACGGGATCGCTCTCGGTCCATCCGGAGTTGGCCTTCCACTTTGCCTCGTAGTCAAACAGTTCATCGGCGTTCTTGTCAGGATCGAAGACGGGGATGAAGCGGTCGCTGGCATGCTCGCTCTCGGTGAACTTAAACTGGGCCCTGTCGGCGGTATCGCCTGCGACGTCCGTGATTTCGACGCCCTCGGGGACTTCGACCTTAAACCAAATGAAGTCGGTCCTCATTTCCACGGCTGGTTTTTCTGCTCCGCCGCCACCGCCACTTCCGGTAGCGCCGCCGCTGCCACCGCAGCCCACCAGGGCAACTGCGGCAAAGAGACTGATGCAGAGGGTGAGAATCGCAAAGGCCTTCTTTTTCATGGTCGTGTCCTCCTCGATCTGTAACCGCCCATGGATTACCTGCCTTTACTGTACGCGCGAGCGGCTCGTTCAGGTGGGCCATGTGTCCCATTCTGGGGGCCTGATTTGCGCCGACAAGTGGCAATATGCTCGGGCGTAAAAGAGGGGAGGGCTGGCCGATCCGATCCTCCCCTGGCTGGGCGTCCGATCATTTAATGACTGCGCATGCGATGCTGCGTGCGATCCCCTAATACTTGATCTCGATGCTCGAAATCTCGACTTCACGTGCCTCGGCAACTGCCTTCGCCATGTCATCGGGAAACTCGATGGAGTTGAGGAGCGCCTCGGCTTCTTTCTTATGCAGATCGAAGTTCGAGATGAGAACGTAGACGCTTCCCGGCTCAACGTCGGTAAAGAGGAGGGTTGAGACGCCACTGTTGTCCTCGTACGTTCCGACGAGCCACGTCCTGCCGTTATACTCGACGGACCCGCCGTCCTTCCACTGGAACGTATCACCTTTCTTTTCTGCCTGGTCGGCGTGGGATTCCTCTGCCGTCAGCGCTTTTTTCCAAACGGGGATAAAGCGATCGGCCGAACCGTTCTCGTCTTCGGGGAAGGTGAGCTGGACCCTGTCGGCATTCTTGCCGGCGGAATCGCTTACACCGACGCTCTCGGGCATCTCGACCTTAAACCAGATAAAGTCGGTCTTCTTGGCGACGGGAGTTTTTTCCTTGCCCTCGCTCTTGGATGCGCTGCTGCCCCCGCCTCCGCTTGACGCACTTCCGCCGCAGCCGACAAGGGCAAATGCGGCAAAGAGGGCGATGCAAAGGGAAAGGATCGATAGGGTCTTTTTCTTCATGGTGGCGTCCTCCTTGTCTGCCGATGACATCACGGCGCCGCGGGTTGTTGGAGCCGTTGGTGCATGTTGCTATTCGCAAGCGTGACGGATGTCGTTGTGTGTGGTGCGGCGATACCTCCGTTCTTAGTTTTCGGCCGTTGAGTGGCCGTGCCCCAACGGGTTCCTTACTTATAGATATGCCCCGGCTTGTGCTGCCCGGGAGTCTCGAAAGGTGGGCCATATGTCCCATGTTTGGGGCAGGCGCATGGGACGGCACGGCTCGGCATCGGCTTTTTCATGTTGCGCAACAGCGCTCTGGGTGGGGGCGTATAGACTTGGCTGTGACAAAAGCTAAACCACGAAAGGTCGAACGATGTTCTGTCAAAAATGCGGACAGCAAGTGCCTGATGGATCGACGTTTTGTACGCACTGTGGAGCCTCGCTGGCGGGTGGCTCCGCGCCGACGCCCGCGGCTGCTGCTCCGACTTCTGCGCCCGCGGCCGGTCCGGGCCTGACCCAGTCGATGCCGCCGGTCGCGCCTGCGCCTCAAAAGCCTAAGAGCAAGGCGCCGGTCATTATCGCGGTGGCGTGTGCCGCCGTGGTACTCCTCGGGGGTGGCACGGTGTTTGCGCTCACGATGCTTAACGGGTCCAAGAGCTCCGACACGCAAATCTCGGTGATCGATACTGGGTCTTCGGACGAGAAAGATTCTTCTGCCAAGAAGAAGGATGACAAGTCCAAGGCCAAGGAGTCTTCGTCGTCCGATGATGAGGCCGTTCCCGAGGACGAATCGGCATACTACGGCTCGGGCGATTCGGACGATTACCTGACCGACGTGCATACGTACACGAACGACCTTCACCCTTATAGCATGTCGATTCCCAATCGCTTTGAGATGGAGGATACTCCCAGCGGCAGCGGCACTAGGTATGAGGATCCGGAGACGGGTTTTGTGATCGGCCTGTCTGGCTACGTCAACGTTAACGACGAAACTGCACACGAGATGTTTGTCGATGAGGACACCTCGGGCAAGGCCGACCTCTATACCGCGGAGGGCGACAACTGGTACGTGGTCTCGTGGTGTGAGGACGATACGATCATTTACGAAAAGACGATCGTCACGGATTCGACGATTGCCACGGCGCATTTGGAGTACTCAACTGCAAACCGCGACATGGGGTCGAAGATTATCGATACGCTGCTGCCGACGTTTCAGGTGGACTAGGCGCCCGTGCCTATAGCCGGCAATCGGAAACGCCGATAGCCAGAGCTCCTGACAGCCTTTGTCTTATGGGCTAGACTGACTTGGACAAGATCGATGAATGGGACAACCGCTTCCTGGCGTCGTTGTCCCATTTTTTATTATGCGTGCGGCCCTTGGTGGCCGGCGCGGTGGGCAGAGGTGTTTCGATGAGCCAAGAGATGATGGATAAAACATGTCGAGAGTTTGCCGAGGCGCTTGCCGCACGCGAGCCGGTTCCCGGCGGCGGTAGCGCGAGCGCCTTTGTAGGTGCACTGGGCGCCTCGCTTTGCGGGATGGTTGCTCGCTATGGGGCGACAAACCCTGCGCTTGCCGATCGCGCAGACGATCTGACGCGCGCGTTTGCCCAGGCGGATGAGTTGGCGCAGGAACTTGTGGGTCTGGTCGCCGAGGACGTTCGTGCGTACGGCCAGGTGTCCGCGGCGTACGGTATTCCTCGTGATGACCCCGCTCGACCCGCGGCGATTCAGGATGCGTTGCACGTGGCCGCCATGCCGCCATATCGGATCATAGATACCTGCGGACGCGCGCTGGCGCTGCTCGAGGACATGGCGGACAAGGGCTCCCGACAGCTGCTGTCCGATGTGGCGTGCGGAGCCGTGTTCTGCCGCGCCGCCATGCAGGGCGCGAGCCTGACGCTCTTTGCGAACACCACGTCTATGAAGGATCGTGCCCGCGCCGAGGAGCTCGAGGCTGCGTGTGACGAGCTGCTCGATACGTGGCTGCCGCGCGCCGATGCCCTGGCGCGCCGCGCCGCCGACGCCGCCAGGAAGAGGGGATAGCCATGGCAGAGCTGCTGAAGGGTGCTCCCGTTGCCCGTGCTTTGACTGAGGAACTCGCTGCTCGCTGCGCCGCCCTGCGCGAACGGGGCATCGTGCCGACGCTGGCCATCGTTCGCGTGGGCGAGCGCGAGGACGATCTATCCTACGAGCGTGGCGCCCTCAAGCGCTGCGAGAAGGTTGGCATTGAGGCTCGCCGCGTATTGCTTCCCTCCGATGTTTCGCAGGACGAGCTGTTGGCGGCCATCGAGGACATCAATGCCGACCCCGCTGTTCATGGCTGCCTGATGTTTCGTCCGTTGCCCGCTGGGCTTGACGAGGATGCAGTTGCCGCGGCACTCGATCCTGCCAAGGATGTTGACTCTATGACGCCGGCCTCGCTGCTCACCACGCTCTCGGGGCGAGGCGAGGGCTTTGCTCCTTGCACGGCCGAGGCCGTGCTGGCGTTGCTGGACCATTACGACGTTGAGCTGGATGGGGCCAAGGTCGCGGTCGTCGGTCGATCGCTGGTGATTGGCCGTCCCGTTGCCGCCATGCTTACGGCTCGCAATGCCACAGTGACGACGTGCCATACGCATACGCGCGACTTGGCTGCCGAGTGCCGTTCTGCCGATATTGTGGTTGCGGCCGTTGGACGCGCACGCACGATTGGCGCGGATGCGGTCCGCGAGGGCCAGACGATCGTCGATGTGGGCATCAACTGGGATGAGGCCGCCGGCAAGCTGGTCGGCGACGTCGATTTTGATGCTGCAGAGCCGATCGTTAACGCCATCACACCCGTGCCGGGCGGCGTGGGGGCTGTGACTACCGCGATTCTCGCCAAACACGTGATTGAGGCGGCGGAGTGCGCATCGAAATAGGCGTTTTGGGCTGTTTGAGGGGTTAGCCATATACCGCGTGGTCAAAAAACGCCAAATATGAGTACTGTTGCCAAGATAGTCACATATGTTTTACGTCTTTTGGTCTCCCTAACGATATTCATTCTCGTTGGGGAGCCCATTTTATTGAACCTATGGGGAATAACGTTGTCTTGCTTTTGGACAAATGGGGATTTCTGGCACTCGTTACAAGGAAATTTGCTACTACTAAATTGGTGACAGTACTCATATTTGGCATTTTTTGACCACAGGGGTTGCCGGAGCTGTGGCTTCGCCCTTTTTGAGCCAAAGCGATACACTGTTGCCATTTAATTTCTTCGCTCAAGGAGGATGCGCATGCCGTGCACAACGATTTTGGTTGGTAAGAACGCGAGCTACGACGGGTCGACGCTTGTCGCCCGCAACGAGGACTCGTCCAACGGGGTGTTTGAGCCCAAGCGCATGCGCGTGGTACATCCCGACGAGCAGCCTCGTGTCTACACGAGCGTCCTGAGCCACCTGACCGTTGAGCTGCCCGACAACCCCATGCGCTACACGAGCGTCCCCGACGTCGTTCCCGGTCACGGCATTTGGGCCGAGGCCGGTTTCAACGAGCTCAATGTTGGCATGTCCGCAACCGAGACGCTCACCACCAACGAGCGCGTCCGCGGCGCCGATCCGCTCGTGGGCTACGTGCCCGCCAAGGGCAACGAGGGCGAGGACGGCTATGTTCCGGCGCAGCCCGGCGGTCTGGGTGAGGAGGACATGGTGACCCTGGTGCTGCCGTATGCCAAGTCTGCCCGCGACGGCGTGCGCATCCTGGGCGAGCTGCTCGAGCGCTACGGTACCTACGAGAACAACGGCATCGCCTTTAGTGATGTGGACGAGATTTGGTGGCTCGAGACTATCGGTGGCCACCACTGGATTGCCAAGCGCGTGCCCGATGACGCCTATGTGACCATGCCCAACCAGCTGGGTATCGACAGCTTTGACCTGGACGATGCCGAGGGCGCCCAGGTCGACCACATGTGCTCTGCCGACCTGCGTTCCTGGATGGCCGAGTGGCATCTGGACCTGACGCTGGGGGTCGAGGGTGACGGCCCGGCAACGGTCTTTAACCCGCGCGAGGCCTTTGGCTCGCACAGCGACAGCGACCACGTCTACAACACGCCGCGCGCCTGGTACATGCAGCGCTGCCTCAACCCCGGCGACGTGTGGGACGGCCCCGACGCCGACTACACGCCCGAGAGCGACGATATCCCCTGGAGCCGCGTGCCCGAGCGTAAGGTGACCATCGAGGACATCAAGTACGTGCTTTCGAGCCACTACCAGGGCACGGAGTACGACTGTTACGGCAGCAAGGGCACGCCCGCCACGCGCGGCGCCTATCGCCCCATCGGCATCAATCGCAACAGCCAGCTCGCCGTGCTGCAGCTGCGCCCCTATGCGCAGCCGGCCTACCGTGCCGTGCAGTGGATGGCCTTTGGCTCCAACTCGTTTAACGCGCTGGTTCCGCTGTACGCCAACGTCGAGACCATGCCCGAGTACTATGCCGACACGCAGGCTCGCGTGACGTCCGAAAACTTCTACTGGGCCAACCGCCTGATCGGCGCCCTGGCTGACGTCCGTTTCCATGAGTGCGGCCGCGCTGTGGAGGACTACCAGGAGAAGGTCGGCGGCATGGGCCACAAGCAGATTCACGACGTTGACGCTGTCGTAGCCGCGCTGCCCGAGGCCGAGGTGCCTGCCGAGCTCGCCCGCGCCAACGAGGCCTTTGCCGAGCTCGTGCGCGTGGAGACCGATGCCCTGTTGGGCAAGGTGCTCTACACCACGAGCTGCGCCATGAAGAACTCTTTCGCGATGAACGACAACGTGAGGTAGGGATTTCCCGTCGATTGAATAGCGCTAAAACGCTTTGTCGCTTTCGCTCAATCTTGGGTACAAGAACGCCAATGCAGTTGTTTGTGATTGGAGACAACCATGGTTATGAAACTCGATCAGCTTGTTAACGGCGCCATTAACGTGGGCTTTGGCGCTGCCGCCGTTGCTGTCGAAGGCGGCAAGAAGGTTCTCGACGACCTTAATACCAAGGGCGAGCAGGTTCGCAAGGACGCCGGCGCTCCCGATATCGCCCGCAGTGTGTCCGACATGTTCGAGCAGGCCGGCGGTACCATCTCCGATCTGACCGAGCGTCTGGGCATGCAGGGCGAGACCGCGGCCCAGCGCGTGCTCGATGAGCTCATCCTTGCTCGCGTCCGCGTTATGACCGCGTCCGAGCGCACGGCCTTCCTGGCCCACGTGCGCGACATCGTCGATTCGGTCGAGGACAACGTGACCTCGGTGCCCGTCGAGTCCGTTGAGCCCGACGATGCGAAGGATACCGAAGAGGCCGAGTAGCAGCGCAGATGGCAGATTCCACCACCGATTACAACAAACTAGATCCCCTGGGTGACGAGGCGGCGGTTGTCGATGAGGTCGACGCCGCCGTCTCGGGCGCTCGCAAGAAGCCGCGCGCTGTCGATATGGTGCCCGAGGAGCCCGACGCGATGGCGCCGGACGAGGAATACCAGCTCACGCCGGCGGGTCGCCGCGAGCGTATCGGGCAGATTGTTCGCCTGGTTAAAAAGTACCGCGTGTGGGATAACCTCACGCCGGTTCGTTTGCGCCGCCTGCTCGAGGAACTCGGCCCCATGTTCGTCAAGATGGGGCAGATTCTGGCCAACCGGTCCGAGATTCTGCCGCAACGCTTTTGCGATGAGCTGCGCCGCTTGCGCTCCGACGTGGAGCCGGTGCCGTACGAGGTAGTGCTCCGCTGCTTGGAAGAGGAATACGGCCTGCGCCTGGGGGAGATGTTCGATGCGATCGACCCCAATCCGCTTGGTAGCGCATCGCTCGCGCAGGTGCACCGCGCTCGTCTGGTGACGGGCGAGGACGTGGCCGTCAAGGTGCAGCGCCCCGGTGCGCAGCAGGTTATGGCACAGGACATCGATATCATCCGCTCGGTGGTGCGTATCGTTTCCAAGTTCGTCAATACCGATCAATTCGTTGACCTGCACGGCGTAGTCGAGGAGCTGTGGACCTCGTTTCGCGAGGAGACCAACTTTTTGGCCGAGGCCAAAAACCTCAACGACTTCTACGAGTTCCATAAGAGCGTTCATGGCGTGACGTGCCCTAAATCCTATCTGGACCTGTGCACCGAGCACGTGGTGGTCATGGATTACGTCGACGGCATTTCGATCGCCGATCCTGAACGCTTAGTGGCCGAGGGCTATGACTTGGAAAAGATCGGTGCCGCAATCGTCGAGGACTATTCGACGCAGGTGCTCGACGACGGCTTTTTCCATGCCGACCCGCATGCGGGAAACATCATCCTCAAAGACGGAATTGTCTACTTTATCGACTTGGGCATGGTCGGACGCATGTCGAGCCACGACCGTGGCATCGTCAAGGATATGATCTTTGCCGTGGCCGAGGGCGACGTGCCAAAGCTCAAGGATTCGCTCATGCGCTTTGCCGTGACGCGCGGCGATTCGGCCGAGCTTGACCATTCGGCCTTTTTGTCCGACTTGGACTTTATTGTTGCCGACTTTGCCGGGCTCGACCTTAAAGACCTGGATATCGGCGAGTTTTTGACCTCGCTGTTAAACCTCGCGCGCAAAAATGACGTTGAGCTGCCGAGCGTGGTGACGATGTTCGCCCGCGGCATGGTGACGCTCGAGGGCCTGTTGACCGAGTACATGCCCAACGTCAACATGATCCAAATCATCCAGACGCATATTAAAAACGAGAAAAGCACCTATGCGCGCATGCGCGAGATGAGCCGCGACTTTGCAGCGAGCAGTTATCGCGCGGCGAAGGGCTCGCTCGAGGCGGCCGAGTATCTGGGCTTGGCTTCGCGTATGCTTACGCGCGGCCAGCTTAAGGTGAACACGCAGATCATGAGCAGCGATAAGGCGCTGCGACAGCTAGGTGGGATTATCGACCGCATGTCGATGGCAATTGTGATCGCCGGTCTGTTTATCGGTTCGTCGGTGGTGTACTACGCGCGCATCGAGCCGGTTGTGTTTGGTATCCCGGTCATTGGCTTTATGGGCTACGTGAGCGCGCTGGTGCTGGCGCTTATGTTGGGCCGCAATATCTGGCTCAACAGTCACGGCGGCAAGCACTAGAGGCTGCGGCCGTCACCGCATTTTCCTATCGCAAACAATAGCTTTTACCTTGGGCTTCGCCTGCGTGCGAGGCCCTTTTGCGTGATACCATTTTGACGGTAATAATCGATGGCCTAGATGGTGGTGCGGAGACGCACGAATGCGCGGTTATCCTGCGCATTTGGGAGAATCGGGGTGCAAGTCCCCAGCTGTACCAGTAACCGTAATTCCTCTTGGCTCGGGATGCTCGCGTCGCAGATCGGACGACGTGCCCGAGTCGTTAAGGTTAAGTCGGATCGCCTCCCGTCTTGCATGCGGCTGCGGCTTTTGCCGCCGGTGTGCATAGGGCTCTGGAGGGAAGGGGGACCCCGATGGGGGAACTCGAGCGCAACATGCGCGATGACGTGGGGCAGTCTCAAGGCAACGCTCCAAGTGCAGACAGTAGGAGACAAATGGATATGTTTGAGGACGAGCGCCAGCGCGTCTCGCATCGCCGTGGCGCAATTGCGCGCGGCGTAGCCAAGCGCGGCCTGGTGGCATTCCTGGCCTTCGCGATGGCCTTTGGCACCACACCGGCTCAGCTGTGGGCCGAGGGCGCCGAGGGCATTGCCGAGGCTGTGGCTCAGACTGCGACGCCGGGCGAGGACGCAGCGCTTGCGGGCGGTACCGCTGAGCAGAGCGGCGCCGAGGTTTCGGATTCCGAGGGCGCGCCTGCAGCTAGTGCAGCCACAACAGAGGCAGCAACTGGCGACGAAGGCTCGGCGACGGGGGAGAGCCCTGCCACGAGCGAGCAGTCTTCGACGGCATCCGCTGGCCAAGTGGGATCTGCCGCCGCGGCTGCCGTTCAGACAGAGAACCCGACAGAAACCGGCGATGTTGCCAAGAAGCAGGTCGAGGTCTCGTTCTCGATTATCGGCACCGATGCTGACGGCAAGGCTCAGACCTGGGTGGCACCTACGCAGCTCAAGCTCGACGAGGGCGCGACGGCTGCGGATGCCTTCATTAAGCTGCAGGAGAAGACGGGCTTCAAGGCGAAGTACGATCCGAACACGGCATACGGTTTCTACCTCGAAAGCATCACATCCCCGAGCGATGGCCGCACGCTTGCCTACGATCCGACGACCTATGCCTACTGGCAGCTGTTCGTCGACGGCGCGTCTTCCTCGGTTGGCGCGAGCAGCGTCAAGCTCACCCAGGGGCAGAAGATTGAGTTTGCCTATACGGCTGGTAGCTCGTCCCCTGTCGTTAAGGACCAGGTTGCCGCAAATGTGACCGTCATTGGTCGCGATGCCCAGGGCAAGACTCAGACCTGGGTCGATAACGCGCAGTATGTGGTGACGTCCGGCTCGAGCGCACTTGACCTTACGAAGGTCGCGCTTGAGGCGAATGGCATCGACGCCGTTGCTGCGGGCTCCTTCATTCTGAGCCTTAAGTACAACGGTGTTGAACTGGGTACGCCCCAAGATTATTCGACCTATTGGCAGCTGTTCATCAACGGCAAGTCGAGTGACTATACGGCGGACAATGTCACCATCCATGTTGGCGATACCGTCACGTGGTTCTACGGTGGCTGGGGCGACCAGCTGCCCTCTGATTCCGTTCATGCTTCCGTTCAGGTGCTTGGTAAGGACAAGGACGGCAAGCAGCAGATTTGGGCTTCGACGGGCCAGACGAGTCTCAAGGCAGGCTCTACTGCCAAGGATCTCCTTGAGCAGACCGGCCTTACTCTCGATGCTGGCGAATCGTCTTGGGGCTGGTTCCTCAACGGCATTACTTCGCCGTTTGATGGTAAGTCCTATGGCTGGGATGCTGCGACCAAGAGCTATTGGCGCTTCTACGTAAATGGCAAGTTCGCCGACGTTGGCGCCGGTGCCTACAAGCTCCAGGAGGGTGACGCCGTCACCTTTATGTATGGTGCTGACGCCGATGTCCTCCCCGGTCAGGTGCTTGGATCCGCCGATGTTATCGGTCCCGATGTCAACGGGAACAATACGCGTTGGGGCACGGCAAGCAATGTTTCTCTGCCCGAAGGCTCCACGGCCCAGAACCTTATTGAGGCAGTTCTGAAGGCCAAGGGCGTTGCGTACAACGGCTCCCAGAGTGGTGAGTACTGGTTCCTGAATTCCATTACTTCGCCGTTCGATCACAAGCCGTATGGTTGGGATGCTGCGACCAATAAATATTGGCATCTGTATATCAACGGAGAGCCCTCCTTACTCTGCGCCAATCAGATTACGCTCAAGAGCGGCGATAAGGTCACGCTTGCCTATACCACCGATAATTCGCCCATGCCCGATCCCGACAAGATTGTCGTGGATCCGAGCGCGACGACTCCTGATTGGGATGCCGAGTGGGCCGGCTACGGCAACAGTGGCAACGGTTCGACCGTAACGGATGCCAAGACGCCTGCGCAGGCTTCCGGTCTTAAGTGGGCCTTCGATTGGAAGGCCGAGTCTGGTCAGCAGTATGCCAACTGCAGCGAACCTGTCATCGCCAACGGCTTTGTGTACATCGCGACCGAGAACGAGCTCATTAAGATCGATTCGTCCACGGGCAAAAAGGTTGCCTCTGCGCCGCTTGCCTCCAAGGTGAGCTATACCTCCCGTCCGATCTATACCAACGGCCTTATCATCGTTCCGCTCAACGGCGGTGCGGTCCAGGCGATTACTGCAGACAAGCTGATCTGCAAGTGGCTGACGCCTGGTTTGACGGACTTGACGCAGAGCTCCTGCACCGTCGTTTCGGACGGCGAGTACGTCTATGTAGGTACGGCTGATGGGAAGAAATACGTCAACGGTTCCTTTACGCGCATCAAGATCACCACAGGCGAAGTCTCTTGGCAGAACATCGACGCAGCTGAGGGCTATTATTGGACTGGCGCTGCCCTGACGGATAAGTACGCCATCGTCCCCACGAGCGCAGGTACGCTTAAGTGCATTGATAAGGCAACGGGCGATGTCGTTTCGACCATGAAGCTCGGCACCCTTGCGAACGCTGACTGCGTCGCCGATCCGTCCAATGGCTCGACCTTCTATCAGATGACGCACGACGGAAAGCTCCATGTGATTTCGCTTTCGGCGAAGGGCGTGCTGAGCGAGCAGAAGACGGTCGACCTGGGTCTTACGAATAACATGAGCGCCCCGGCGATGTCTGGCGACAACTTGATTGTCGGTGGGCAGACGGCTACTGGATCTGCTCTGGTTCTCTATAATCTGAAGACTGGTAAGACCACGATGGTCACCGCTGCTGACGGTAAAGAGCTACCGGCCGGATTTAACGGTATTGCTGCTACTCCGCTGGTGAGTGTTCAGGGCGGCAAGACCTATGTGTACTTCACCGTTAATAGCGCGGATAGCAAGGACTACGTCAGCTACTCTGCTGGTGGTGGGGTGTATCGCTATACGCTCGGCGATGCAGAGGCGACGCAGATTTATGATGCGGCTGGCCATTACCAGTACTGTGACTCTCCGGTCATTGCCGATGCATCTGGCAACCTGTACTACATCAATGACTCGGGCACGCTGTTCAAGCTTGGGGCCGTTGAGTCTTGGACGGTTGCCTTTAATTCCAACGGCGGGTCTGCTTGCGACACTAAGTTTGTTGCCACGGCCGATGGCAAGCTGGTCAAGCCGGCCGATCCGACGCGCGATGGCTACACTTTCGGCGGTTGGTATACCGATGAAGCCTGCACGCGGGCGTATGACTTCGCCACGCCGGTGACGGCCGATCTGACGCTGTATGCCAAGTGGACCAAGAATGCCGTTAACCCTGGCGGTAATGGCGGCGCAGGTTCGAATGGCGGCGGCGGTTCTGGTACCGGTACTGGTTCCGGCACTGGCGCTGGCACTGGCACGGGTTCCGGCTCCGGCTCGAAGGGCGGCGCTGTCGCCCCGGGTCATAAGCCGACGACCAAGACGACGGTGTCGACCAAGGCCGAGACCAAGGAAAACAAGTCCGACAAGAAGGATGAGAAGAAGTCTGACAAGAAGGACAACAAGTCCGACAAGAAGTCCGATACGGGTGCTGCTTCCACGACCACTGCTAAGAAGTCCTCTAGTGCTTCCGAGCAGGAGACTGGCACCAACCCGCTCGCCATTGTTGGCGTTGCCGCCGGCGTCATCGGTCTCGCCATCGTCGGCGTGTTCGTGTTCACCAAACGTCGGTAGGTGAGGGTTGTGTCCAATAAATCCAAGGACGCTGACCCCAAGCAACCAGATTCCTCGTTCATTCAGTTCGACGATGCAAAGCAACAGGGCGCCGCTTCGGCGGCGTCCGCATCTCGTCGCAAGGCGCTCCTTGGCGTTCTTGCTGCCGCGTGCACCATTCTGATCGTCGTCTCGCTGGGCTTCGTCCATCCTTCCGAGAGCGGCGCCTGGTCCATTGACTGGATCGTTCAGACCGTGACGGGGGAGAGCGTCGTCGCCAAGGACACCAAGGGGTCTGGCTCGTCTACCGCTTCGGGCGAGGCCAGTTCCAAGGATTCCAAATCTTCGGATGCTGCAAAAGATGAGTCCAAGGGCTCGAACGACGCCAAGGATGATTCCGAGTCTTCGCACAAGGAATCGGACAAAAGCTCGGATAGCAAGAAGTCCGATGGCCAGGACAGCAAGAGGTCTGGCGATAAATCCGCTGCCCAAAATACGGGAGCCGGTGATACTTCCAATGCGTCTGGCGGTGCTTCTTCGGGCGGTGGCCAGTCGTCTGATGGAGCCTCATCCCCTAATGGTGGAAACGCCTCCTCGGGCAGCCAAAGCGGCTCACAGGAGTCCAACTACGTTACGGTGACGGTTTCGGTCACATCGAGCGCTGTGGGCAATCCCGTGTCCTCTGGCGGCACCTTTACCTTTAACGAAGGCGCCACCGTTTACGATGCCCTGTGCGCGCTGGGCCTTTCTGTCAACGCACACGGCTCATCGTACGGCACGTATGTTTCTGCGATTGGTGGTTTGGCCGAGAAACAGTACGGCGGCACGAGCGGCTGGATGTACTCCGTCAACGGCACAACGCCCATGACGGCCTGCAGTAACTACGTTCTCTCCAATGGTGACAACGTCGTTTGGTATTACGTAACGGGCTAGAGGCCTCGACATAGCGCGCCAGACGGGCGGTTCGGACCAACATCCGGACCGCCCGTTTTTCATGCGAATGGGACTGGGTCGCCGGGTCTCTCGGCAAACAAAAAACCGGTTGGAACGGGAATTCCAACCGGTTATACATTCAAGCAAATAGTGAATCGACTACGACCGTGCGCCCTCGAGGAAGAAGCGGCGGCTGAAGTAGTTGTACCAGGTGACGAGGAACGTGGCGATGGCCTTCATGGCCTGGTAGCCGATGCTCAAAAACGTGACGCCCACAAACATGTACAGGTCGTTGAGGCCCAGGCCGATCACCGACAGGATGGTGAAGATCGTGAACTCGCGCTTGCGGCTCATGCCTTCGCGGTGGTCGAACACGTACTTCATGCTGAGCCAGTAGTTGACCACGACGGACGTGATAAACGAAACCGTGGTGCTCATCAAAAAGTCGAGGTGGAACAGCTCGACGAGCGCAATGAGCATGCCCCAGTCGATGCCAAAGGAGATAAGACCCACGACAGCAAACTTGAGGAACTGCTTGGTATGAGGTTGTGCCAGCGCCTTGCGCACGTAATCACATCCAATGCGTTGATGAATCGAGCAGAGGATACTTTAGAGCTTTTACAAGGGAAACGTAAGGTCTTTGCCAAGAACTATATGAACTCGCCAAATTTTCAAGAGCTAATCCGCAAACGTTGAAAATTTGCCCGTAAACGAGCGACACCCACGGACGATACTGCGCTGAGTGCGCGTCGTCCGTGGGCGCCGTAATGCTGCAGGGGTTTCGAGCTATTTTGTCTCGTCGCCCTCCAGGAAGATTTTTCGGGTCACAAAGTTGTAGACCATGACAAGCGCGGTGGCGCAGATCTTGGCGATATTGGCCTCGAGTCCCAGGCCGGCGTTGAGCGCCAGCACGATGCCGTCGTTGAGCACCAAACCGATCACGGACAGCACGACAAAGATGATGAACTCGCGGCGGCGGCTCATGCCTTCCTTGTGCGCAAACACGTACTTCATGCTTGCGAGGTAGTTAAAGATGAGTGAGATGATAAAGCCGCTGGTGTTGGCGATTAGGATGTTGAGGCCCAGACCGTAGTGGAGCAGATTCATAATGCCAAAGTCGATAACCGTGGCAATGACACCGACGACGCCAAATTTCATGATCTGCGCAAGGAGCTTTTGCATGGTACCTGCCTTAGGGTGGCGCGGGGACGCCATGGGGATGACAAACTCAGCAAGTTTAGCCAATCCCCGCGGGTGGGGCTAGACGCGCTCTTCGATAGCACCGTTTCTATATGCATCGAGCAGCTGGCGCAGGTCCTGGATCTGGCTGCGAATTTTGGCGCCAGTATCGGTGTCGCTCACCATGCGGCGACGGTCCGCTTGGTCAAAACGGTTGGTCTCGCTCTCGATGTCCACGTTGCGCGTGAGTGCCTCGGCAACCGTCGTAAAGGCCCGGTGCGACTTGAGGCGGCAGCCGCGCGAGCTCGAGATGAGCGTATAGCCGGCGATACCCGTCTTGGGATGGTAAGCGCGGCAGAAGCCGCCATCGATGACCAGCAGCTTGCCGTTGGCGCGGATGGGCTGCTCGCCCTTGGTGGTTTTAACGGGCGTGTGGCCGTTGATGATGTGGCCGGTCGGCGAACATGCCATGGGCGCGACGCCAAACTCGCGCATGATGTCGTCGCAGACCGAGGGCGACTTGGTAAGCGTAAAGTACGGGTCCATCGGCTCGACCCAGGTGCTCTTATCGGCGATATAGGCGCGCTCAAAGGTACGCACCAGGCGTCCGCTGGCGGGTGAATTGAAGCCAATCCACAGGTACCACATCCAGTCGAGGGCATCGCGGTCGCCCACGCGCCACGCGCGGCGGGCGATGTGGTCGCAAAAATCGAGATAATCGCGGCCGGCGTGCCAGGTGCCCAGGCAGTTCATGCTGCTAAAGGTGCCGTCTTCGTTGAGCGGAACGCAGCCGTGGAAGAGCAGGTTGCCGTTGGCGACCTTGTACATCGAGCCGTGGGAATAGAGGAAATCGATATGGCGATGCAGGTGATCGGCGGTGACAAACTCGGACACGAGCTTGTCGATGATGTGCTGCTCCTGAGACGTGAGCGTATAGGGGTCCGCCGGATCGACGGTGGGGAAGTCGTTGGTCGTGAGCGGCCATACGCTGCCGTCGGCGAGCGTGACCGTGCCGGTGTCGTGCTCGATCTTGTCGAGTAACAGACGGTCGGTCATATCGAACTCGGGGTGGCGCTGGATAATCTGGCCCTCGAGCTTAAAGAGCAGCACATTGATGGCCTTGATCAGCGGGGTGATGGACTCACCGGCGGTGTAGGTGGCATCGGCAAAGGCGACAAGCTCACGCAGCGAGATGCCGTAGTCGTTCTCGAGGATCTCGTAATTGTCGTAACGCAGGTTGTTGCGCAGCACCGTGGCGATGCAGGCGGGCTCACCGGCCGCAGCGCCCATCCATAGCAGGTCGTGGTTGCCCCACTGGATGTCGAGCGAATGGTAGGTGAGCAGGCGGTCCATAATCTTGGCAGCGCCGCCGCCGCGGTCGAAGATATCGCCCACCAGGTGCAGGTGGTCGACGGCCAAGCGCTTGATGAGCGAGGCGAGTGACTCGATAAAGTCGTCGGCGCTGGCGGTCTCCAGGATGGACTCCACGATGCGCTCGTGATAGCGCACGCGATAGTTGTTCTCGTCCGGGTGCGTGTGCAACAACTCGTCGATGATATAGGCGTAATCGCGCGGTATGGCCTTACGCACCTTGGAGCGCGTGTAGCGGCTTGAAAGCGAACGAGCGACCATGATGAGCTGGTCAAGCATCGTCTTGTACCAGGTGGGCGAGTCCTCGCGCTGGCTGCGGACCAGCTCGATCTTCTCGTGCGGGTAGTAGATGAGCGTGCACAGCTCGCCCTTTTCGTCAAAGGTGAGCGTGTCGCCAAAAATCTCGTCGACATGCTCGCGCACGACGCCCGAGCAGTTGTTGAGGATGTGCATAAAGGCTTCGTACTCGCCATGCACGTCGCTCATAAAATGCTCGGTGCCTTTGGGCAGGTTGAGGATGGCCGAGAGATTGATGATCTCGGTAAACGCGGATTGTTCGGTGGGGAACTGTCTCGAAAGCAGGCGCAGATACTTGAAGTCTTGCGGGTTGCGATCGAATGCGACCATGAAACACCTTCCGATGGGGCTGGTAAAACTGATAAACAGCGTCAAACGTTTACCAGTATGCGCCGCTTTTGTTTCGATTTTGCGCCAGCGGCTGAATTGTCGGATGAACGGTTTGGTAAATCGATTTAGTTGAGGTAGATATGGCGGTTGAGTGGAGACGACAGAGGGTGTTTTCTCAGATATTTTTGCGTGGGGCCGGTGGAGACGATGGTGGTAAAGATGTTCACTATTTTTGGTTCGATTTGGTAAATAGTGGACATATGTACCGCATGTAGGCTCACTGTGCGATAATTTGCGCAGCAATGAGTAAGGAGCCTCATATGAGTGATTTTGTCCTGACCTGTGAATCCGCCGCCGACCGAACCCGTGAGTTCTTTGAATCGCGCAATATTCCCGTCGCGTATTTTCATTACGAGATCGACGATGTTGTCTATACGGACGATCTGTATCAGTCGATTACGCCGGACGAGTTTTTTGCCCAGATTGCCGCGGGCGCCATGCCCAAGACGTCTCAGGTGGGCGTGGGCGAGTACGAGGAGTTTTGGGAGCCGTTTGTTGCCGAGGGTAAAGACGTGCTGCACCTGACGTTGTCGTCGGGTATTTCGGGCACGTATGGATCGGCCTGCGTCGCGGCGCAGATGCTTGCGGATCGCTATCCCCAGGGCGGCAAGGTACGCGTCATCGATTCGCTGGGGGCGTCTTCGGGCTTTGGTCTGTTGCTGGAATATGCCGCCGACGTGCGCGATAGCGGGGCTTCACTCGACGAGACGGCCGCTTGGATCGAGGAGCATAAACTCAACCTGCACCACTGGTTCTTCTCGACCGATCTGTCGAGCTACCTGCGCGGCGGTCGCATTTCGGCCGCGAGCGCGATCATCGGCACGGCGCTCAAGATTTGCCCGCTTATGACGGTCGATTGCGAAGGTAAGCTGTCGCCACGTGAGAAGATTCGCACTAAGAAGCGAGCGATTTCCGAGATGGCTAAGACCATGATGGCACACGTACAGGACGGTGCAGATTATTCGGGTAAGTGCATCATGTCGCAGTCGGCGTGCCGCGAGGATGCCGAGGCGGTCGCGGCGCTGATTGAGGAACAGGTTCCGCAGCTTAAAGGCAAGATTGAGATCAATGACATCGGTACTCTGATTGGCTCGCATACCGGACCTGGTACGGTGGCGCTCTTCTTTATGGGCGACAAGCGCGTGGATTAATTTGCCCCATCACGTCGCTGCATGATTGCTCAAACGAAAACGGCCCGCCTCACGTTTGTGGGGCGGGCCAAGATGTTTTGCTAGCGTTTCTTTCCGCGGAAGAAAAAGCCGTGCAGTGACGGCTTGAGGCCGCGGTTGGCGCGATGCTCCTCGACGCGCTCGTGGATCGAAGCGACGCGCTCGATGACTTCGTCGGGAATCGGCACATCGGGATTCATGTTCTCGACTTGGCTGACCTCGGCGGCGGCGACCTGGTCGATAATGGGCACGTCGTCGCGCGAGATGACAGGTGTGGCGTCTTCCTTCATCTTGCGATAACGCTGCATCATGTCGGTCTGTAGCTGCTGGGCCGAAGGCGGTGTCCAGATGATGGCGTTGGCGCCGGCGGCGATGGTCTCGCGAATGCTCTCGGGCGTCTTGCCGCCCGGCGCGATAAGCGGCAGGTTGGGATAGTGCTCGCGCAGCTCGCGTAGGACCTGGGGCGTGTTCTTGCCGGCGGCGATGTTGAGAATCTTGGCTCCAGCGCGCACCTTGGCGTGGGCATCGTCGTCGCAGCGAACGACCGTGGCGATGACGGGGATGTCGGCGATGTTGGTGATGTGCTCGACCATCTCGGCAGTAGCGGGGGAGTTGACCACGCAGCCCGCCGCGCCCTGCATCTCGGAGACGGCTGCCATCTGCACGGAGCGCTTACCGGTCGTAGTTCCGCCACCCACGCCTACAAAGACCGGGCACTCGGCGACGGTCAGCAGCGCTTGCGTAATGGCGGGCTGCGGCGTGAAAGGGTAGACCGCAAAGACGGCGTCGGCGTTGGAGTTGCGGATAACCGCGACATCGGTGGTGTAAATGAGCGACTTGATGCGTCGGCCAAAGAGCGTGAAGCCGCTGGCCTCCTCGATCTCGTCGGGCATGCGAAGGGCAGCCTTGCGCAGGCGTCCGTCGATGGGCAGGGGCTCCATAGGGAGCAGGCCGTTGGGCGTGACGGCTACTTGGGGCTCGGTGAACTCGTCTGCAAGCTCGACCTCGGAAAAATCGACCGAGGCGACGATGTCCTTGTGCACCTCGGCGGGCACATCGATGGGAGCTTGGTCGTTTGCCGCCGCAGGCGTGTCGAAGGAGCTGGTGCCGACGAAGGCGTCGACGCGCTCATTTAGATCGTTGAGGGTATCCATGGAGGCTCGATTCTATGTGATAACGGCCGGCGCTATGCAGCCGGAATTGCGAATGCTAAATCGTTTGACGAGTTGATTTTTCCCCGCCGCGCCATCCGTTAGACCGAAGGGCCGGTGAACGTGAAGGAGCTGTGGTGGCGGGGATCGAGGTGCTATCTTGAAAGTCCCGTTTACAAGAGAGGTGACGCGGTATGGAATTTTCGGCAATGTTGGGCTCGATTGGCCTGTGTGTGGGCGCAATCGTTGCCGCCGCGGTCATCTACTTTGTGGTCACGGCCATTAAGGGCAAAAGGGCCGAACGCAAGGAGCGCACGATGCTTAAACAGCATCGCGACCAGCAGGGCAAACGCGCACGGAGATAACTTGTTGAGTTTTGGATCCGTGCGCTAGCTGCGTTTTCGGATCAGGGCAATGTAGAAGCCCTCAAAGTCGCGGCTAGGCGGAATGGTGAGCGTGCCGGGCAGGCCGTTGGCGATGGCCGATACCTGACCGGCGGCAATGGCTTCGGTCAGAGCGTTGGACTCGATGCGCGGCTCCTCACCAGCTTCCTGGGTGCGTCGTGCTTCGCTTTCGCTCGGCGTGCCGTCGAGGGGGATAAGCTCGCAGTCCATGTGCTTGTCGAGGGCCTCTTGCAGGGCGTCCTCGTTTTCCTGCGGCAAAATCGAACAGGTCGAATAGACGAGCGTGCCGCCCGGTTTGAGGGCACCCATGGCGCGGTCCAGAAGTGCTCGCTGCGAGCGGGCGCACTTGCTCAGCAACTGCTCGGTGAGGCCGCGCAGGCTTTTCTCGTTGCCACTGATGACGGTGCCCGTGCCGGTGCAGGGAGCGTCGAGCAGGATGCGGTCAAAGCGGAAGAACTCGTCGAGCTCGCGTGCGTCGATGCGCATGACGGGCACGTTTTTGGCACCTTGGCGGTGGAGGTTGGACTCAAGCTTTTCGGCGCGGGGAATGCTCATCTCACAGGCGGTGAGGTGCGCCTGTCCCTGGGTGAGGGCGGCGATCTGTGTTGTCTTGCCGCCGGGGGCTGCGCACATGTCCAGGATGTCCTCGCCTGCCTGGGCGCCCAGGACCAACGGCGGCATCATGGATGACAGGCTCTGCAGGTAGATCTTGCCGTCGCGGTAGATGTCGAGATCCCACAGATCGGAAACCTGGGCCTCGGGCAGGATAAAGGCGTCTGGGTACCAGGCGACGGGGTTGTGGGCGATGCCGGCGGCACCGAGCGCCGCAGCGATGTCCTCGGCGGTCGCCTTGAGCGTGTTGGCGCGCAGCGTGACCGGGCGTGTGGCCGCGGCGCCGAAGCCCTCGATCATGAGCTTGGCATCGGCGGGCGCATAGGCGCCGGCGACCGTGTCGACCATAAAGCGCGGCAGGTCGGCGGCGGAGTGTTGGGCGGCAAGCTGGTCAGAAAGCTCGGTAGCAGCAAACTGCCTGAGCTTGAGCTCGGCCTTGACCTGCTTTTTCTGCTTACGACGACGCGGCTTGGACATCCGTCTTTCCTTCCCATTCCATTACATGTCGAGTGTTGTTTTAGTACTGGCTCTCGTGCTTGCTGAAGAAGTCGAAGCGCGGGGGCAGCGGCTTCACGCGGTGCTCGCCGGGCTTCTCGCCCAGGCTTTCCACGAACTCGTCCGTGGAGGCAAATATGTTGTCCCAGCTAAAGAAGGCGACGGGGTCGACGTCGAAGTACTCGCAAATGAGCTCGCAGCCGGCCGGCACGATGCCGTGCATGAGCACGGTCGCCACGCGCAGCTCGGTGAAGGCGTCGACGAGGGCCTGCGTCATCGCGGTATTGGCTTGCTCGCCCTCAAGCTTGTTGGCAGCCTTGGAGGCGTCGCTCCAGCGCTTGTTGGCGGCGCGCAGGTAGTCGTCGCACACAGCGAGCGCGCGGTGCGTCTCGAACTTGTACATGGCCTGCTCAAACGCGAGGGCGGCCTGCTCGGCGGCCTCCACCACGGTGGCCGAGGCGGCGCCGGCGGGGATGCAACCGTTGCGATAGGGGCTCTCGTCGCCCTCCTTGACGGCGACGCCGTAGAAGCAGCTGCGGGCCAGGCGGTTGAAGACGCCGGTCAAAAGGGCGCTTTCCTTAAGGGCCGGATCGATGACGCGCTTGTCGTCGCAGGCGTGCACCTCGTTGCCGTCCTTGTCCTTGCCGGTCACGCGGGTGTCGTATGCCTTGGGGCTAAAGCTCACCGGCTTCTCGGACAGGCCGAGCGACAGCCAGTGCGCGCGCATCTGCTCGCAGGTGTAGTGGTTGAGCAGGTCGTCTGCCGGCGGGGGAGGCGTCTGCGAGGACGAGCTTGCCTTTTTGCCCATGTAGAGCAGGTGGTAGCAGGCGCTGACGGTGCTCTGCGTGAGGTTCCAACCCAGGGCCTCCCACATGGCGGTCTGCGCGATGCAATAGAAGTAGATGTTGTCCTGGCCAATGAACTGGTAGATTTGTGCGTCATCCGAGCACCACCAGTCGCGCCAGTCGAGCGAGCTGTGCTGGTAGGTGGGCGCGGGGACCTGCGTGGAATCGGCGGCGGGCTCGCCCATGAGGGCGGCATCCTGGGCGGCGACGCCCTCGGTCACGCCGGCGGCCTTGGCATCGCGTGCGAGCACGGTGCGCGTATAGCTGATGGGAGCCCACAGGCTCTCGGGCCAGCACCAGCAGGTGACGTCGGAGACGCCATCGACCTCGGGCACCGGAACGCCCCAGTCGATGTTGCCGGTGATGCGGAAGGGTACGAGCGCCTTGCCGCTGCGGAAGCGCACGCCGCCGTTGGCGAGCACCGCGTGGGCATCGTCGCGCTCCTTCCAGCTGGGGAAGGTGACGGTAAAGCTGCTCTTGTTGCCCTCGGGCTCCAGCACGGTGTGCTCGGGAAGCTGATCCTCGACGGCATCGAAGGCCTCGCGGAACTTGTTCTGGATGTAGAGCTGGGCCGGCAGCAGCCACTCCTCCATGGTCTTGGAGACCACGGAGCGAACCTGCGGGTTCTGGGCGAGCTTGGCGGTGTAGGTCTTCATAAAGTCGAGGTAGGCCGGCAGGTCAAAGTAGAGGTTGTCGACCGGGCGCAGCTCGGGCACCTCGCCGGTGAGCTGGCTCTTGGGCGCGATGAGCTCCTCGGGCTCAAACTGGTGACCCAGGTCGCACTCGTCGGCGTAGGCTTTCTCGGACTTGCAGCCCTGGATGGGGCAGCGGCCGATCACCTGACGGCCGTTGAGGAACGTGCCGGCCTTGGCATCGTAGAACTGCAGCGTGGAGCGCTTGGAGATGGTGCCCTGCTCGTGCAGACGCTCGATAATCTCGGTGGTCACCTCGTTGTGAATCTGCGCAGCTGGCTCAAGGCCCGAGCCGCCGTAGATGTCACAGCTGATGTTGTAGTTGTTGAGGGTCGCGGCCTGGCGGGAGTGATTGGACTCGACATACTCGCTAATGGACTTGTCGTAGCCCTCGTTCTCCTTGAGCTTGCGGTAGCTCTCCATGATGGGCGAGCCATAGCAGTCGGTGCCCGAGGTGAAGATGACGTTCTCGCGGCCCAGGCGGTCGCGCAGGAAGCGGGCGAAGAAGTCGGCAGGGACAAAGACGCCGCCAACGTGGCCAAAGTGAAGGCCCTTGTTGCCGTAGGGCTCGCCGGCGGTAACGATGGCGCGGCGAGGCCAGCTGGGACGGTCGTTCATGGAGTATTTGGATGCCATGGGACTCCTTCGCATATGGTGAGGGCGCGGCCGGGCGCGGGGCTCGGCGGCGCGGTGGTCAATTCGTGCATATCGTTCGACATTATCGCACATGCGGGCGGGTGCGTGGCAGGGGCGCTATCCTAAGATGCTATGAATGAGATTTCCAACATACATGCGTTTGAGGACGAGGATTTTCTGCACGCCTGCTTTGTGTGGGGGATGGCCGTGCTTGGCGCATTTGCCGTGTGTCTGGTGCCGGTGTTTATGCTGCTGGGCGGGCCTGCGGACTTGGATGCGGCTGACGCGGGCGGCTGGATGGCCGTCTTGGGATGGATAGTCGGCTTGGCTGCGATCTCAATGGCGTCGTTCGCCGTGCACGAGCTGGTGCACGGTGTGTTTTTTAAGCTGCTGGCGCCTGCGGGCGCGCAGGTGACCTTTGGGGCGAATCGCGAGACGGCGATGATCTATGCCTGCGCCGAGGGCGTTGTGTATTCGCGCCGGCGGTACATGGTGGTTTGCCTGGCGCCGACGGTTGTTGTGACGTCGGCGTTTGCCCTGGGGTTTGCGTTTTCGGGCTATCCGCTGCTGTGCTACCTGGCGACCGGCTTGCATTTATCGGGTTGCGTGGGCGATTGGTATTACGTGCGGACCATTTTGCGCGACCGCCGCATTGTCGCCTGCGAGGACACGTCCTTCGGCGTGCGCTTTTTCGGGTGAGGAGATGTCGATGAAGCCGTTGTTGTTGCACGCCTGCTGTGCGCCGTGCTCTCTTGAGCCGGTCCGCCTGCTGCGCGAGGAAGGGTTTGAGCCCACAATCTGCTGGACCAACCCCAATATTCAGCCGCACGATGAATGGCAGCGGCGTTTGGACGAGCTGCGCCGGTGGTGTGCCGATGGCGACATCGAGCTTATCGAGGCGGGGGAGGACCGGGAGCGCTGGGAGGCCGGCGTGGCCCCGCTGGGCGCCGATCGACCCCGTCGCTGTCGCGCGTGCTATGCCCTGCGCTTGGCCGAGGCATGTCGTGTGGCCCAGGAACGCGGGTTTGAGTCTGTGGGCACGACGCTCGCCGTCTCGCCGTATCAGTTGTTCGAAACCTGCA
Source organism: uncultured Collinsella sp. (assembly GCA_900548265.1). Taxonomy (GTDB): domain Bacteria; phylum Actinomycetota; class Coriobacteriia; order Coriobacteriales; family Coriobacteriaceae; genus Collinsella. The sequence continues at coordinate 4,805 of URKG01000003.1, read as the reverse complement.
ATGATGTGTTGGAGCGTCTGGCTGCCGCCCGCGGTCTCACTCCGGTGATTCGCGATTTTCGTCCGTATTACCCCGAGGCGACACGTCGTTCGCGCGAGCTGGGTATGTATCGGCAGAATTACTGCGGCTGCCGATTCTCGGCCGTCGAGGCGGCCATGGACCGCGCCCGCATCCGCGACGAGCGCAAAGCCGCCAAAAAGTAGTTCATTTGGGACGTCAGCCTGCTAGGATGTAGAGCGGACTTTAGCTATATAAGGAGTATCCGACGTGTCTATGCGTACCGATGATTTTGACTACAACCTTCCCGAGGAACTGATTGCCCAAGCTCCTGCCGAGCCGCGCGACTCCTGCCGCCTTCTAGTGGTGGATCGCAAGGGCTCCCAGGCGGGAACGCCGCTGGAGCACGGCGGTACCGTTGAGCACCGCATCTTCCGCGACATCATCGACTATATCGAGCCGGGCGACGTGCTCGTCATCAACCAGACGCGCGTGATGCCGGCTCGCCTGATCGGTCGCAAAGCCGGCTCGGGCGGCGTGGTCGAGACTCTGCTGCTCAAGCGCCGCGAGGACGTGGATCCGCTGGGCCATGTTTGGGAGTGCTTGGTCAAGCCGGGCAAGCGCCTGAAGCCCGGTGCTCATATTGAGTATCGCGCCGGTGGCGCCCATGCGCCCGAGGGGGCTCCCGTGGTGCTGACGGCCGAGGTCGTCGACTTTGTCACCGATAGCCGCGGCGGCCGTCTGGTGCGTTTTGAGCCGGCCGGTTGCAATGCCGCCGGCGACCCGCGCACGCTCGACGAGGCCATCCACGCTGCCGGCCACGTGCCGCTGCCGCCCTACATTACCGATTACGAGGGCGATCCCGAGAAGTACCAGACCGTCTACGCCATGAAGGAGGAGCACTCGGCTGCCGCTCCTACGGCGGGTCTGCACTTCACGCCCGAGCTCATGGCCGCTATCGAGGCCAAGGGTGCGAAGTTTGCCGCCGTCGAGCTCGAGGTGGGTATCGATACCTTCCGTCTGGTGGAGGAGGACGACCCCACGCAGCACGTGATGCACACCGAGCGCTACCACGTGTCGCAGGAGGTTGTCGATGCCGTGCACAAGGCCAAGGCCGAGGGTCATCGTGTGATCGCCGTCGGCACCACCGCGGTGCGCTCGCTCGAGAGCGCGTTTGACGCGGACGCGCCGGTGTCCGATCCGGCTGTGACGGCGCGCTATTTTGAGGGCCGCGAGGACGGGGCCGACACGCTCGGCCGCGGCGACATCGTGGTGCGCGAGAACGCGACAACGCAGCTCTACCTTATGCCCGGCTCGACCTATCACGTGGTCGACGCGTTGATCACGAACTTCCACGTGCCGCGCTCTACACTCATGATGCTTGTGAGCGCGCTTGCCACCCGCGACCAGATCATGGATGCCTACGCCGCCGCCATCGAAGAGCGTTACCGCTTCTTCAGCTTTGGCGACGCGATGCTCATTCAGTAGGTTACGGCGTTTTACAAACGCCGTAACCGGTCGACGCTGCAAACCCGCCAGAGCGGCAATCTGCCTTTCAACTTCGGCGGCATGACCAGAAGGTCAATGCCGCCTTGTTTCAAGGCACCTTGCTCGCTCTGGCGGGTTTTCGCTGACTTCGCCAAAACATCGGCGCCGCCGTTGTTGGCACTTGGGGACGTTCCTTTTGTGCCGGCACCTGGGGACACTCCTTATGTCAAGAGATTGGTGCAAGAGGGATAGATTGCCTTGCATCAATCTAATAAGTTGCGGTGAGATAGTTCTTAAATTGGCTTTTTGAGGGCTAAACAGGAACTATCTCACCGCAACTGCGTTGAGCGTTTTTTGGCAGCTGGTTTACTTGCTCGCGAACAGCCAGACTAGGATGATCACCAGGATTGCGGCGACGATGCAGACGATGGCGCCGGTGAATTTGATGCGTGAGTCGCGGGTACGCTCGCGCACCGCGTCCTCGGTGGCCTCGAGCTGGGCGACTTCGCGCTCGGTCTCGGCGTGTTCGGCTTTGTCTCGGGCCAAGGACCCTGCAAGCGACTCAGTAATCTCTGGGTGGTCGTGTACTTCGTTCGCCTGTTCGATGATCGACTGCGCATGTGCGGCATCTGCTTGGGCGTTGGCGATGCTCTGCTCTTGGTCGCGGCGTGCCTTGTCCTCGGCGGCGATCTTCTCGCGCAGTTCGCGCTGGCGCGTTGCAGCGGCGGTTTTTGCGGTCTGCAGCTCGTCGCGCGCGGCATCGGCCTCTGCCGTCACGGCTTGGTGCGCGCGTTTGGCTTCGGCAATGGGGGCCTGCGCCTGTTCGACGGCCTGCTCGGCTGCGGCAAGCGAGTGTTCAAGGTCGGCGGTGATACGCGGGACATCTTCTTCGGCTTTACGCAGGGCATCTGCCGTGTCGGAGATCTGCATCGAGAGCTCGCTAGTGCGCACCGTATAGTTGGCGGGATTTGCCGAGGGATTGCGTTGCAGCTCGGCATACTCATGACGCAGTGTCTCGAGCTGGGCGCGCGTGGCGTCGACGGTTTGTTGTGCGGCGGCAATGCCGGCGTCTCGCTCGGCCTGCACCTTGTCGCGGATGCGCTTGGAATCCTCAAGACGGCGAACGAGGCGGTTGCCGGTCTCGCGCGAGCTCGCCTCGCGGGCCTCCACGGCATCGAGCGCGGCCTTCAGGCGGAGCTCGGTCGCGTCATCCTCTGTCTTCATTTGTTCGAGCTGACCCTTGAGCTCTGCTACTTTGGAAGCATGGACATCGCGATCGATTTCGGCTGCCGCAGCGGTCTTTTGCGCTGTGGCGATCGCCTGACGCTGGTCGGCGACGATCTGCTCGTAGCGGCCTGCGATATCCTGGCGCGTCTCGAGTTCCTCGGCCTGATCGGCAATGCGCTGCTCAAGTTCGGCCAGGTGGGCGCGGGCATCGGCAAGTGCCTTTTTCGCGGCGTTCATCTCGCGCATGGCCGAGGCACCCTGGGCGATAAAGGTGCCCACGGCGTTCGCAGTGTTCGAGACAGCGGTCCCCAGATCGCGGCTCGCGGCGGGGGAGTGCGGGGCGGTCGGGCGAGCGGTGTCGGCAGCGTCCGCATCGGCAGCCTGCGGCGCGGCGATATTGCCGGTACCGCCCTCGACCACAGAAAAGCCTGCTGCGTGCGGATCGACCGCATCGGCGCCAATCGTGGGGTGCTCGAGCTGCAGAAACGAGGGCATGGTGCTGCCCTGGTCGGCAACCGGAGTCTCGCCGGGCACAAAGGTCGAGGCCGCCTCGGCGGCCTCCTCTTCCTCGGCATCAATATCGGCATCGGCGACGGCGTCTTTCATCGCTTTGACAGCATCCATCATGGAGTCCATGACGGCATCGAGCTCTTCTTCCGAAGACACCTCGATGGGGCCCGCTGCTTGCGGGACGTCGTCCTGAGCGGGCGCATCGTCGTTTTGCTCATCGGCGTTTTCTGTTTCGGGGGTTTCCGCCGTAGCGCTTTCGTCCAAGATGGGGTCGTCGATGTCGATACCATCGCAGGTCACAGCGTCAGTATCTGCGGTGACGTCTGCGGAATCATCAATATGCTGTTGAGTCTGGGGGTCCAGCTCGTCTGTCATAGGCATGTGCTCCTCATCGTTGTTTGTCACCCTATGATAAAGTCTCGCGCCGACATCCCGCGCGCCGCAGCAAAGTTTCAAAACGTGTTCGATGGCTCGATCTGATAACAATAACTCGGCCGCTTTATCCAGTTTGCACTTGACAATCCCTTCGCCGAACGACGTGGTGCCGTTCGCCTACCGCGGTCTTTTATTTTCGCTTGAACACGCTAAAGTTGCATCTCAGCTTTTGGCGCGTGAAGTTGGACACGCGCAGTCGGCGGGCGTGCCCGTCGCGATTTGAAAGGACTTTGTATGGGACTTTTCACTGGTAAGACCGTGATCGTCACCGGCGGCGGCAAGGCCACGCTCAAGGACGGTTCCGCTGGCTCCATCGGCTACGGCATCGATATCGCATTTGCCAAGGAGGGCGCGAACCTCGTCATCACCGGCCGCAACGTTGCCAAGCTCGAGGCCGCCAAGGAGTCTCTCGAGGCCGAGTACGGCGTCAAGGTTCTGCCTGTTCAGGCCGATGTCTCGGCTGGTCAGGACAACGAGGCCGTCGTCCAGAACGTCATCGACAAGGCCATTGAGGAGTTCGGCCGCATCGACGCCGTCGTCAACAATGCTCAGGCCAGCGCCTCGGGCGTGACCATCGCCGATCACACCATGGACCAGTTTAACCTGGCCATTTACTCCGGTCTGTATGCTACCTATCTGTACATGCAGAAGGCCTATCCGCACCTGAAGGAGACCAAGGGCTCCGTGGTCAACTTTGCCTCGGGCGCCGGCCTGTTTGGCAACTATGGCCAGTGCAGCTATGCTGCCGCCAAGGAGGGCATCCGCGGCCTGACCCGCGTTGCCGCCAACGAGTGGGGCAAGGACGGCATCAACGTCAATATCGTTTGCCCGCTTGCTTGGACCGCTGCGCTCGAGAACTTCCAGGATGCCTATCCCGAGGCGTTCAAGGCCAACGTCCACATGCCGCCGGCGGGTCACTACGGCGACGTCGAGAAGGAAATCGGCCGTGTGGTCGTTCAGCTCTGCGGTCCCGACTTTAAGTACATGAACGGTGAGACCGTCACCCTCGAGGGTGGCATGGGTCAGCGGCCCTAACAGTTACGCGGTTCTACGAACCGCGTAACCAGTTGACGCTGCAAACCCGCCAGAGCGGCAATCTGACGTTCAACTTCAAGGGCGCGACCAGAAGGTCAGCGCCCTTTCGTTTC
>URKG01000002.1 GCA_900548265.1 uncultured Collinsella sp. | reverse complement strand
GTTCTGAAAACCAAGCCCGGCCCCCGCCGGACAGGTCACACTACTCGCAGAGCAGCTTAGCGATCTGGACGGCGTTGGTTGCCGCGCCCTTACGGATTTGGTCGCCGCAGCACCAGAAGGTGATGCCACGCGCGGCCTCGGGGTTCGAGATGTCGCGGCGTACGCGACCGACCCAAATCAGGTCCTGGTCGGAGGTGTCCATCGGCATGGGGAAGCGGTCGTGCGCATCCTCGGCGCTCATGTCGTCAACTAGCTTGACACCCGGAGCGGCAGCCAGCGCGGCACGGGCCTCTTCCACCGTGATGTCGCGCTCGAACTCAAGCGTGATGCTCTCGGAGTGCGAGCGCAGCACGGGCACGCGCACACAGGTGCAGTTCACGCGCAGCTCGGGCAGATGCATGATCTTGCGGCCCTCGTTTTGCAACTTCATCTCCTCGGAGGTAAAGCCCTCCTCCTTGACGCCGCCAATCTGCGGAATCAGGTTGCTCGCGAGCTGGGCGGCAAACGCGCGCGGCTCGGGAATCTCCTCGCCACGGCCCAGGGCGGCCAGCTGAGCCTCGAGCTCGGCCATACCGGGGGCGCCAGCACCCGAAGCCGCCTGGTACGTCGAGACGATCATGCGCTTCACGCCAGCGAGCTGATGCAGCGGCCACGTGGGAACCAGGCCGATAATGGTCGCGCAGTTGGGGTTGGCGATAAGGCCGTGATGCCACTTGATGTCGTCGGCATTGATCTCGGGCACAACCAGCGGCACCTCGGGATCCATGCGGAAGGCATGGCTGTTGTCGACCACGACGGCGCCGCGCTTGACGGCCTCGGGCAGTAGCTCCTTCGCGATGTCGTCGCCGGCAGCTCCAAGCACAATGTCACAGCCCTCAAAGGCCTCGGGACAAGCCTCTTCGATCACGATCTGCTCGCCACGGAACTCGACGGTCTTGCCCGCAGAACGCGCGCTCGCCAGCAGCTTGAGCTTGCCAACCGGGAACTCCTGCTCGTTGAGGCACTCGAGCATCTGGGTGCCCACGGCTCCCGTCGCGCCCAAAATAGCAACCGTGTACTGTTTCATGCTTCCCCCTTTAAAGGTTGTGGCTTTTGCCCGCACGCCAAGCAGGCCGATTATTGTTGCCAGTGTATACAAGAACGGGGCGGGCACGAAACCCGCCCCGTCGAAACGAAACCGAAACGAAACGCCCCGCCATAGATTTTTGAGACAAGTCCAAAAATCTACTGGGATGGCAGCTACTTGTGGAGCGCGACCAGGGCGGGATCGACCGGCGCGGGAGCCTCCAGGTCGGAGACCTTCACAATGCCGTTCTCGTCGGAGAAGGCACGGTAAATGGTCTGAATCGCCAGGTCGAAGTCCTTCTCCTCGACACCGATAATGATATTGATCTCGTCGCAGCTCTGCGAAATCATACGCACGCTCACGCCGGCCTGACCAAGCATGCCAAACAGATGGCCCGAGATACCTGCACGGCCGCGCAGGTTACGGCCAACGGTAGCGATGAGCGCCAAGCCCTCGACAACCTCGATCTCGAGCGGCTCGACCTCCTGCTGAATGTCGCCCACGAGCGAGTACAGCGAGTCGTGCACGTCCTGCTCCTGCACCACGGCGCCAAAGCGGTCGACACCGGTGGGCATGTGCTCGACGGAAACGTCATAGCGCTCGAAGACCGAAAGCGCACGGCGCATAAAGCCGACACGGGGCTTGGTGCGGTCGCGGGCAACGTTGATGGCGACAAAGCCGCGCTTGCCGGTCACGCCGGTAATGATGGGCTCCGCCTCGCCCTCATCAGCCGTCTCGCTAATGATGGTGCCGGGGTCCTGCGGCGCATTGGTGTTCTTGATGACCAGCGGAATACCGGCCTCGCGCACGGGGAACACAGCCTCCTCGTGCAGGACGCTCGCGCCCATGTACGAAAGCTCGCGCAGTTCCTCGTAGGTAACGCGGGCGATGGGCTGAGCCTCGGGCACGATGCGCGGATCGGCAGAGTAGAAACCCGAGACGTCGGTCCAGTTCTCGTACAGATCGGCGCCCAGGCACTTGGCTAGGATCGAGCCGGAAATATCGCCGCCGCCACGGTCGAGCAGCTTGATCTGGCCCTCGCGCGTCGCGCCGTAGAAACCGGGCATAACAAAGCCGCCCTGTTGGCCGTACTCCTGCACCAGCTCGGAGGTGCGATTCATGCTGAGCGTACCGTCGTGATGGAACGCCACAACCGTCGCGGCGTCCAGGAACGGCAGGCCCAGGTACTCTGCCATCAGGCGAGCGGTGAAGTACTCGCCACGGCTCACGAGTTCCTCGGTAGAGTAACCGCCCGAGCGGGCGCGCTCGGCAAAGGCCGCGAACTCCTCGCGGATGGGATAGGTGAGCTCCAGCTCGTCAGCGATATCAAAATAGCGCTGGCCAATGTCCTCGAGCAACTCCTCGCACGACACGTGATACTTAACGTGCGCGTTAACCAGGTAGAGCAGGTCAGTCACCTTGGTGTCACCCTTAAAGCGGCGACCGCAGGCGGAAACCACCACAAAACGGCGGGCAGGGTCGGCATCGACGATGGCCTTGATCTTCTTGAAGTGTACGGCGTCGGCGACCGACGAGCCGCCAAACTTGGCAATCTTAATCATGGGCTGGAGGTTACCTTTCTAAAAAGCCTCTGCGAACCTATTTTGTGCGCTCTGATACCATGGTTTCACCGATTGGGACCAAGGCATCCGAGGAGCAGTGTTATATGGGAACTTATCATAGTACACGAGGACGCACTTTATCGTGCTCAAGTAAGGTGGCAATCCGCACCGGCATCGCTCCCGACGGGGGTTTGTTTGTCTCGGACGAGCTTGGCACCCAGCAGGTCGATATCAGCTCGCTTGCAGCTAAATCGTACTTTGAAATCGCTCAAGATGTGTTGGGAATGTTACTGAATGATTACACGGCCGAAGAAATTTCGGCGTGTGTCGACGAGGCATACCGCGGCACGTTTGCGAGCGAAGAGGTCACGCCGCTCGTCAAACTCGACGCCGCACCGGGTGCCGACACCCCGCAAACCTATGTGATGGAGCTCTTTGGCGGCCCCACGAGCGCTTTTAAGGACGTCGCTCTGCAGATGCTCCCCCGTCTGATGGCCCGCACTTCCGCCAAGGACGGCGGCGCCGAGCGCATCATGATCGTCACCGCCACATCGGGCGACACGGGCAAGGCAGCACTCGCCGGTTTTGCCGACGCTCCGGGCACGGGCATCACCGTCTTTTATCCCGAAGGCAAAGTCAGCCGCGTGCAGAATCTGCAGATGTCCACGCAGGAGGGCGATAACGTCGCCGTCTGCGGCATCCGCGGCAACTTCGACGATGCCCAGAGTGCCGTCAAGCGCATCTTTGCCGATAAGGAGCTTGCCGAGCGTCTTGAGGCCGCCGGCACGGTGCTTTCGAGTGCCAACTCCATCAACGTCGGCCGCCTGGTGCCACAGGTCGTCTACTACTTTGCCGCTTATGCGCAGCTGCTGCGCGCCGGCGCCATCGAGGCCGGCGACGCCGTGGAGCTCTGCGTACCGACCGGCAACTTTGGCGACATCCTGGCCGGCTACTATGCTAAGCGCATGGGTCTGCCCGTCGCCAAGCTCGTCGTGGCGAGCGACAAGAACAATGTGCTTGCCGACTTCCTGACCACCGGCGTTTACGACCGTAACCGACCGTTCTTCACGACCATCTCGCCGTCGATGGACATCCTCATCAGCTCCAACCTCGAGCGCATGCTCTACTTCCTGTCCGATGGCGACTGCGAACTCGTTGCCGACCTTATGGAGCAGCTTGCCCAGACCGGCCGCTACGAGGTGCCCGCCGAGCTGCTGGCAAAGATTCAGAGCGTCTTTGGCTGCGGTTGGGCCAGCGAGGACGAGGTCCGCGCCGCCATCAAGAGCTGCTGGGACGCGAACGACTACGTGATCGACCCGCACACCGCTTGCGGCTATCACGTCTTCGAAAAGGTCGCCCCCGCCGAGGGCGCCAAGGCCCGCGTGCTGCTTTCGACCGCCAGCCCTTACAAGTTCCCGCGTGCCTGCTGCGACGCCCTGGGCCTCGACGTTCCCGAGGACGACTTTGAGGCCATGCGAGTGCTCGAGCAGGCAACCAACACGGTTGCCCCGGTCCAACTCGCCGAGCTCGAGTCCAAGCCCGTCCGCTTCGAAGACGTCTGCAACGTCGATGAGATGGCAAGCTACGTCGAGTCTGCAGCAAAACGAATGAGCACCAACTAGACCCCTTATTAAGCGCCGGCGAAAGCCGGCGCACCTTCTTTTTATTTAGCTTTCGGGATGATGACGAGCATGCGAGCGGGTCTGCCTGTTTAGTTCGTCGCGAGTTCCGCACAAGCCGGAAAGCACTTAATGTGCTTTCCGAGCGAGCCAGGACTGCCCGAGCAGCGAACTAAACAGGCAGACCGCCCAGGAGGACCCACATGATCAAAATCACCGTCCCAGCAACCAGCGCCAACCTAGGCATCGGATACGATACCCTCGGCATGGCCGTCAGCCTCTACTCGCACTTCACCTTCGAGCGCACCGACAGGCTCACCATCACGGGCTGCCCCGAGGAGTTCCAAAACGAGGACAACCTGGTCTACGTCAGCTTTGTCGATGCACTGGCCGCATGGGGCGAGCCGGCTTTTCCCGTTGCCATCGACATTCAGACTGACGTTCCCGTCGCCCGCGGCCTAGGCTCCAGCTCCACCTGCGTCGTCGCCGGCATTATGGCCGCCGCCGCACTGACAGGCCACACCGTCGACCGCGCCGAGCTCGTCCGCATTGCCACCGAGGTCGAGGGCCATCCCGATAACGTCGCCCCCGCCATCCTGGGCGGCGCCGTCTGCTCCTTTACGCCGACCGACTCGCTCCCCCAGTGCCTGCGCTACGAGGCGAGCGATCGCCTGCGTTTTATTACCGTGATTCCGCCCTACGAGGTACACACGAGCGAGGCGCGCAAGGTCGTGCCGCAGGAGATTCCGCTCTCCACCGCCGTGTGGCAGATGGGCCGCATCGCCGGTATGACGCGCGGCTTGGAGACTGGTGACCTCGACCTGATTGCCGCCGCCAATGACGACCGCATCCAGGAACCCTATCGTCGCCGTCTGATTCCCGACTACAACGCCGTGCGCGACACCTGCCTTAACGGCGGCGCCAAGACCATCTGGATCAGCGGTTCGGGCTCGACCCTTATGGCGGTGACCGACGACACCATCGTGGCAAAATTCCTGCAGGTCAAGCTGCGCGAACAGTTCCCCAAGTGCGACACGCATATCCTCACGTGCGACACGGAAGGCGCCCAGATCGAATACCTGTAGACATCCTCCTCATATACCTGTCCGGGACGGTCGGGATGTTCCCTCAAAATCGTCCTCGCGCATGAAGGCCCCTTGCCCTGCTCCTACGGAGCGACGGACAAGGGGCCTTCGCGCTGCGGAATGATTTTGAGGGAACATCCCGACCGTCCCTGCGCCTACCTTGCTGAGGATGTCTACAGGGACCCACGCTTTGAAGGGGCGCCGGGCTGAAATATATGGCCCTTTATTGATAGGGGCTCTTGCTAGGCTGGAGCCCTTACTAGAGGCAGGCCTCGGCGATGCGGCGCTTGAGTTCGTCGATGCCCACGCCGGTCTGGGAGCTTGTGATGATTACGTTCTCGGCCGGGACGTTGAGCTGCTTTTTGATAGCGGCCGCCTGGCGGGCCTGTTGGGTACGGCTGAGTTTGTCGGCCTTGGTGAGGCAGACGATAAAGTTGAACTCGTTGCCCTGCAGGTAGTCGATCATGTCATGGTCGAGCTTACTGGGGTCGTGACGAATATCCACCAGCGATACGACCAGGTTAAAGCTGCGCTCAGAGTCAAAGAAGTCGCCGATAAGCTCAGCCCAGCGGTCGCGCTCGGCCTTGGAACGACGGGCGAAACCGTAGCCCGGCAGGTCCACAAAGTGCACGTCGTCGGCCTCGAAGAAATTGATGTTGCTCGTCTTGCCCGGCGTGCTTGAAACCTTGACCAGGTTCTTGCGGCCAAATAGCTTGTTCATGATGGAGGACTTGCCCACGTTGGAGCGGCCGACGAAGCTCACCTCAGGGCAGGTGGACTCGGGAATCTGCGAAACCTTGCCGTAGCTGGCGACGAACTTGGCAAGCTGGTAGTTAATTGAATCGGCCATGGACACTCCTTGGTCGTAGGTTTTTACAAAACGGGCGTGCTATTGCGCGGCGGCGATACTACGAACGATGTCAAGCGTGATGACGCTCGCGGTGCGAGCGTACTCATCCAGATCGAACTCGCGCTCGCAAAACGCGTCATATGCCTCGTCACAATTATCGCTGATAGCGCGCAGCACTAGGCAATCGACACCATTCTTGGCCGCGATGTGCGCAATTGCCGCACCCTCCATCTCGACGCAATCGGCATGCGTGGCCTCAATCGCAGCGTTACGCATGGCGTCACCCGTAACAAAGCGGTCACCCGTGGCGATAGTGCCACACAGGAACTGCTTGGGGTCCTTCTCCGCAGAATTCTCATCCGCCGAGGTATCCACAAATCCATGCTCGGCAAGCACGGCGGCGGCAACATCAACCAACGCCGGCGTCGAGGCAAACTCCTCGAGCCCCGGCGCGGACTCGGCGATGAGTGCCGTATCGGTATCCAGATAGCGCAGGCACTTGCCTATAACCACGTCGTTAATATGGAGTTTAGGGTTTAGGCCGCCCGCAATACCCGAAAACACAACGGCCTGCGGGGCGTATTTGCTGATGAGATGCTGCGTTGCGGCAGCGGCGTTCACGGTCCCCATGCCTGCCGTCGTGGCGACTACCGTCAGACCCGAAAGCCCACCGTTCACAACGGTCAAGCCCGCCTCCTGCGACTCATGCGCGCCGCTCAGCTCTTCCTTAATCTGCGCAACCTCTTTTTCGAGTGCGCCTATGATCGCGATGGTTGCCATGCCATCCCCCAAATCCGTGCAAATTGCTTATCCACGGTATGGTACCAGCATTTTGGCTCAGCCGCGTCAGCACCAAGCCGTTAAGTCAGTACAGCTCGGGTATCATAAAGGGGCAAAAATAGCTTGTTAGCCGATGGCCGACCTGAGCTCCGCACGGCGCTTTTTCATGCCGGTCATAACGGCATTGCGCAGCTCGGGCATGCGCGCGGTATCCATCTGGGGCACGCCCTCGAGCTTATAGGGAATGCCCAGTTGCTCGTACTTGACGACACCCATCGTGTGATACGGCAGCATTTCCAGGCCCACCACGTTGTGCCATGGAGCGATGAGGCGACCGAGCTTCTCGCACTCCTCCACCGTGTCGGTAATGCCCGGCACAACCACGTGGCGGATAACGACCTTGATCTTGCGACGGGCAAGCTCATCGCCAAACGCCAGGATACGTGCAGGATCGCAGCCGGTCAGCTTTTTATGCTCAGCCGGATCGGCATGTTTGATGTCGAGCAGCACCATGTCGGTCTCGTTGAGCACGGCATCAAACTTCTCGGGATGGCCGGGATCAAACGCATACCCGCAGCTGTCAAGGCAGGTATGCACGCGGCCATCGGGGTTGTTGTGCATTGCACGGAACAGGTCGGCCAAAAACTCGGGCTGCAGGAGCGGCTCGCCGCCGGACACCGTAATTCCACCGCTGCGATAGAACTCGTGGTTACTCTGGAACTCATCCATCAGGTGTTCGACGGTCACCATGGTGCCGCCGTTGACCGACCAGGTATCGGGATTGTGGCAATACGCGCAGCGCATGGGACAGCCCTGAACAAACACCACAAAGCGGATGCCGGGTCCGTCGACCGTTCCCATCGTCTCGATCGAATGCACGCGGCCAAGGGCAAACGCAGAGTCCTCGGGACGAGCGTCCACACCCTCAAGCGTCATTTCTGCCATTCGCGCTACCTTGCCTCTCCTTGGATGCAACCAATTAAAATGCCAGAGCCATTCTAGCCCATGCGTTTGCGTTTAAACGTCTCAGACTAGAACGGCACGTTTTAATCTATCCCCCATCACCATGGCTGGGGTCTACGTCGAGATGTCAGGCTGAAGAACGCTCGCCTGCGGCCTTTACGCCTTAAGCGTGAGCACCGCACCGAAGGCGGTCGGGCCGCAATGGCTCGAGATGACGCCGCCGACTTGAGTCCAGGTAACGTCCTTAAAGCCCAGGTCATGCGCATAGACTTCCATGTCATCGCGCAGCTCCTGGGAAAGGCCCACCGAATACGCCAGGCCAATGTGCGAGTAGTCAATCTCGCCCTTCGCAACCATGTGGTCAATGAAGGCGCGGGCGCACTTGAGCATAGAACCGCGGAACTTCTTGGTCGCCACGAACTTACCGCCCGTCACCTCAATGCAGGGCTTAATCTTGAGCAGATGGGCGCCCAGGAACGCGACGTTGGACAAGCGACCGCCCGCCTTAAGGAAGGCAAGGTCCGTAGGAACAAAGCCCAGCAGCACGCGGTCCATGACGGAGTTCGCGAAGGCGAAGATCTCGTCGACGGTGGCATTGGGGTGAGTCTCGATGTATTTGGCGGTCTCGACGACAACGAGCGACTGCCCCACCGAGACAAAGCGCGTGTCCATGGAGTAGACGTAGTCGCGACCCTTGGCGGCGATCTTCGATGATTGATGCGAGCAGGTCGTGGCCTCGGAGTACGCAAGATGCAGAATGGTCGCATCGGGCTGCTCGGCATGGATACGGTCATATACGTGCGCAAAATCTGCCGGCGCACAGCCGCTGGTCTTGGGCATCACACCAAACTCGTTGCAGCGCGAGTAAATCTCAAGCGGATCGATCGAGCCGTCCTCGACGGTCTCGTCACCAATCGTGACATGCATGGGCACGCGCACGATGCCGTAGCGCTCGCAGAGCTCCGGCGTCACATCCGAACCAGATTCAACCACGATTACGTATTTGCCCATTCTTATCACGACCCATCTCAACATTGGCTTTTCAATACATGGCACGCGACGCCGCACTGTTGCACAACAGCGTCCAAGCGCCAAAGAGACGCCGCCCCTTGCACACAACAAAGGACAGCGTCTCCCTGGAAAACTCCGTGCATCCTGAGATTCTACACGGTTTATTAAGGAGTGTTACTTATTCCGCAAACGGTCGCTATACGCGATAAACGGTAGCTGGCCGCGGTAACTGCGACACATTCCGCCCAGCAAGTCCAATCGTACTCCATGCACGGTTAATGCACGAGGCGGTAGAAATTCATCGATACCGCACCCTCGGCGTGCAGCTCCATCGCCGGAACCGCCGGCGAATAGGTCCGGCTCGTAAGTGCTGCCTCGCCGCCATTTGCAAAAATCTCGACCATCGTAGTGTCCGAAAGCACGCGCAGGTCGCGAAGCTCGCTGAGCTCGATCGACCTCTGGTCGCGCCCATAGCCTTCGTCACCCATGTCGAGGGTAAGCATCCCGTCTGCATAGCGCACAAAGACACCCTTGCGGATTTCGAGCTCGATCACCTGGGCGCCCTCACAGGAAACCACAAGATCAAACAGGCGGCCCGGCTCCTCAACGGTTTCACCGCCTGTCGCGCAAACGCAGTCGCCGCGCATCCTCTCAATCTCGTGCACCGGCTGCTGACAGAGCTTACCATCGCGCATGCTCAGTTCTCTCGGCACCGTCAACGCGCACTGCCACCCGCGTGCCACCGTCGGGCTTTTTGCCGTCGCATCGGGGCAACCCGACCACCCGATCATCAAACGCCGACCCGCAGCATCCTCAAAAGACTGCGGTGCGTAGAAATCAAAGCCGGCATCGACCATCGGGGGCATGCCCTGCCCGGCGATCTTAAAACTCGGCGCCTCCCAATCGGCCTCGATGGGAAACCACACGCACTGGTGCGGATTGCGGTAACGCCATCCATCGGCGGACACACCCTGCGGACAGCAAACGAGAATAAGCTCACCATCGAGCTCAAACAGATCGGGGCACTCCCACATAAAGCCAAACTTCTCGCCCAACTCAATGCGCGTCGCATAGCTCCAGTCCTCTAGATCGCTCGAGGTATAGACAAGCACGCAGCCGCGGTCGTCTTTCGTACGAGCGCCCAGAACCATGTAGTAGATACCATCGTGTTCAAGGATTTTGGGATCACGCACGTGCGTACCGATATCGTCGGGGTAATCGACCGGCCCAACAGTTATGCGCTTCTCGCCCAATTCGTCGGGGTTCTCGGCAACCACATGAATCTGGTTTTGCTCACGGCCCGTCAACACGTAGTCGTAATCATCGCGGTCAAAATGCTTGACGTTGCCGGTATAGAAGTAGTGAATCTTGCCGTCGTGTACAAAGGCAGAACCAGAATACGCTCCGCTCGAATCCAAATCGGAATCGGGGAACAGCACAGGGCCGCGATTCTCGTACGTCACAAAATCCTTTGTTGTCAGATGATTCCAAAGCACTGGACCGCCATGCGCAGCATCGAATGGATCGTATTGGTGATAGATGTGATACGTATCACCGATCTGCACCAAACCGTTGGGGTCGTTGAGCCAGCCAAGCTCAGGCTCCACATGGAACAGGAGCCTATCGGGGTCGGACGCGATGCGACCCGCCGTCTCATCCTGTCCGGCACGCCACTGCTCATAGTCCGCGCGTGTCACCTTATTTTTTTGATTAAACATCGCCGTTGACTTTCTCGTCTATGGGGAAGGACGCTCGACTCACACGAGCCGAACGCCCTTCCCCAAATGGACTTATCCTCAGATTACGCTGAACGGCTCAACTAGAAGCTGACATCGAAGCCAGCACCAGCGCCCTCTTCATCAGTGGTCGGCACGCCCTTTGCCTTGTTGTAGGCAAAGATCAAGACGATCGGCACGATAAAGGCGATGAGATTGCCAGCCACATACCACACGAGCGTCTCGGGCGTGACGATGAGCAGGCCAAGCACGCCGGTCAGACCCTGACCGATGGCGCGCACCTCAAAGAGCTTCACGAAGGCACCGCCGCAGCCTGCACCGATGCAAGCGCAGATGAACGGGATGATCGAGTAGCGCATGTTTGCAGCAAAGATTGCGGGCTCGGAGATACCGACCAGCGTCGGGATAAAGGACGACATGCAGATGTTGCGCTCTTTGGAATGCTTCTTGTGAATGAGGTACATGCCGATGGCGCCGCCGCCCTGGGCGATGATGGAAACCGACCAGATGGCCTGGATGTAGTTGAAGCCAGTCGTGGCGACGAGGTTTGCCTCGATACCCTGGATGAACTGATGCGTACCGGTAACGACGAGCGGCTGCAGGAATGCGGCAAAGACAAAGGCACCGAAGACGCCCATCCTGTTGTACAGGATATCGATTACACCGGCGAGGACGTCGCCGATCAGGTTGCCGAGCGGGCCGAACACGGTGAACAGGGCGACGTTAGCAAGAATCAGGGTAACGGTCGGGACAAAGACGAACGAAACGACCTCGGGGATGTACTTCTGGGCAATCTTTTCGACCTTGGCCATAAACCAGGCAGTCAGGATTGCAGGGAACACGCCGCCCTGGAAAGCAACCATGGGAATGGAGAGCGGACCAAAGTTCCAGTACTCAGCACCCGTCGGATCCATAACGAACGTGTTGCGGTTCATAAGGCTCGGGTGAACCATGACGATACCGACGAGGATGCCCAGAATCGGGTTACCGCCAAAACGCTTCACCGCGCTGTACATAACCAGGACAGGCAGGTAGTCAAACGTGGTGGCGATAATGGCAAAGAAGCTTGCGAGGTTCTTGAGGAACTCGCTGTGGTCGGCAAGGCTGCCCTCCATGCCAAAGAGGCCGTTGGCAACGATCAGCGACTTAAGGCCGATGATGATAGCAGCGCCGACGAAAGCGGGAATGATGGGGATAAAGATATCCGAGAATACCTTGAGGACCGAGAAGAACTTGCCCTTCTTGTCCGCCTCGGCGCCCTTGACCTCGGAAGCGCTGATCTCCTTAACGCCCGTCAGAGCCATAAACTCATCGTAGACCTTGTTGACGGTACCGGTACCGAAGATGATCATGAGCTGGCCGCTGTTGTACAGCACGCCCTTGACGCCATCGATGTTCTCGAGCTCGGCCTTGTTGTACTTGCTCGTATCCTTGAGCACCAGACGCAGACGCGTAACGCAATGCGTGGCGCCCTCGATGTTCTCCAGACCGCCGACGTTATCGACGACTTGCTGAGACACTACTTTGTAGTCCATGTTCCTCTCCATTCCCTTACGAAATCATAAAACGTTTTGATGCCATTACAGAGACGCGATCGTTGCATTTGCGCACTTGAGCGTACCGTCGGTGACCGTCAGTGCCACACCCTGGCCCTGCTTATTGCAGAAGCGAGCGTTGAGCGCAACATCATCGACAAAGATGGTCGCGATATCGTCGTCAACGACCAGGCGCACATGATGAGTGCCCTCGCCCTTAAAGAACAACGGACGCTCGAGGCCCATGTTGTTGACCTGGAACCACGGATACTGGGGGGCCGCCGTAAACTCGAGCTTGCCCTCACGCAGGTTGGCGCGGAACTCATAGGCAAGACCGGACTCGGCGTCCTCGGCAAGCTTCACCGAGAAGCCGGCAGCGTCTCCGGCGAGCTCGATGTCGGCATCGAGCATATAGGTGGAACCGGCATCCGCGGCGAGCACCTGCTCGACCTTGCCCGACTCGCAGGAAAGCTCAAAGGCCTCGACTGCCTTAGCCTCGCCAAAGGCGCCAAGCATGCTGTCAGGGAGCTTGGTGCCGAGCGTTCCGTCGGCACGCTGAACGATCTCGAGAGGCATAAAGGTGCCACCCCACAGGTAAGAGCTGGGATCGCCACCCTCGTCACGCGTAGGAACCCAACCAAAGAGAACGCGGCGCTCGCCATCAAATGCGGTACGCGCGGCATAGTACGCGCGGCCATCGAATGAATCGTCAGCAGGAGTGATCCAAGGACCGTTGATGGAGCGAGACATGCGGTAACGGGTCTTGTTGCCGTCGCTGTACTCGGAAAAGACGAGGTACCACCAGTCGCCCATCTTAAAGAGATCAGGCATCTCAAACATGGTGTACAGGCCCGGGTTCCACCAGTCGCCCTGGAACTCCCAGTTGGTCAGATCCTTGGAGGTGAACTTGACCAGGCGGCCGGTCATCAGACGCTTGTCCTCGCCCACACGCGTGCCGAGGATGAGCATGTACTCTTCGTTCTCCTCATCCCAAAGCACAAAGGGATCGCGCCAGTTGCGGTCATCGTAACCCTCCTGGGGCGGAAGCAGCGTCTCGGCGATGTTCTTCTCCCACTTGACGGCGTCGTCGCTCGTTGCGTGAAGAAGAACCTGCTTCATCAAACGTGCGCGGACCTTATCGCGATTGCAACCAGTGTAGAGCGCATGGTACTTGTCGCCCACCTTAAACACCGTGCCGGCATAAATGTACTGGTCGACTTCCTCGTCGCCGCCGCGCTCAAGGCTCTCGCCAAAGTCCTTGTAGTTGACGAAATCCTTGGTCGTAGCGAGTGCCCAGCCAAACGGCTCTCCGAAAGGTTCGGGGTTACGCGTATCACGCTGATGATAGAGATAGAACGTGCCGTCCTCGCCGTACGGCATGATGTCGCCTACCCAAATTCCCTCAGGCTGGTAATACACCTTGTGCATCCGAGACTTCCTTTCCACGACATACTAACTCGGTACAATGGCAAGATATGTCAACCGTTTTCATATGTCAAACGTTTTCACACCAATACGTCTTTTCGCAGTTCCAGTCGTCGGCAAACGGTTGACATATGCCGGTGAACGGTCATCAGAGGCGTTTGAGGAATTCTTTTGGCACGGGGCGAATTACGCGGTTTTGCCCTCGATAAGCTCAACGGGAAGCTTGATATTCGACTCGGGCTTTTCACCGTTAATAAGAGCAATGATGGATTGCGCCGCGAGCTCTCCGATGCGATCGATATCTTGACGTACGGTTGTTAAGTCAGGCATAAACGTCATAGTGCGGCGGGCACCATCCGCGCCCACGACCTTAATGTCGTCTGGAGCGCTCAAGCCGCGCTGCTTCATCACGTTGAGACAGATGGCCGCCATCGTATCGTCTCCCGCAAAGATGCCGTCAATATCGGGGTTCTCATCGAGGATCTTCGCAACGACCGCGCCCTTTTCGTCGTCGGGCTTAACGAACTCAACCTCACGGACAAGCGCGGACAAACCGGCCTGCTCAACAACATCGAGGTAGGCATCGGTACGCTTATTGGCAGGCATGCGCATGCGGCTATTGCTGCGCAGGCACAGGATACGCCTGCAGCCGTCATCAATCAGACGGCGCGTGGCGAGCTCGCCGATGCCATAGCTGTCACTTGCAATCTGGACAGAGCCCTCGCCAAGATCGCAGTCGATGCCAACCAGGCTCAAGCCCATCTCGGCATATGCCTCGGCACCGATATTGAGGGAGTTGACGATGACGCCGTCGACCATATTGCGGCGGAGCATGTCGATATAGGAACGCTCAAGATCAGGTCGATTGGCGCTGTTGCACAGCAACATCTTAAAGCCGTTTTCCGCCAACGTGCGCTCGACCGCCTGCACAACCTGAGCATGGAACGGACTGCTCACAAAGGGAACGATCATGCCGATAAGGTTCAGACGGCCGTTGAGCATGGCACGGGCGATATCGTTGGGCGTATAGTTGATGCGCTCCATCGCGGCGTGGACCTTATCGCGGGTCTCTTGGCTAATATAACCGCGGTTATTAAGCACGCGAGATACCGTAGTAGGCGAAACCCCCGCCACCGCTGCAACTTCCTTGATGCCAGGCTTAGCAGAATCCTTAGAACGAGTGCCCTCGCGAGCCATAGCACCCTCCCCTATCAACATGTCATACGTTTACATACGAACAAAGCATACCCCAACAACAGCGGGAAGACGGTAACAGTACAAGTAAGTAAACGACTCATCCAAATAATTAGGAGAGTTCCGCCTAAAGGGTGACTCCGAAGAACCCCGCTTGGCCGTTTTTGGGTTATTTTCCAAAACATCCCGCAGGACGCAAAGAGGCCCCGCCGCGCAACGCGCGCAGCGGAGCCTCTTTGCATGTCCGAGGACGTTTTGGAAAATAACCCAAAACCGGCCCCAGTAATCCTACAGGAGTTAAATCCCTTTAGAACTTGTTGTGGAAGGTACGCGCAATGACCTCGTCCTGCTGCTCCTTGGTGAGCGTGTGGAAGTTCACGGCATAGCCGGAAACGCGGATGGTCAGCTGCGGGTACTTCTCGGGGTGAGCCTGAGCGTCGAGCAGCGTCTCACGGTTGAAGACGTTGATGTTCAGGTGGTGGCCACCCTTCTCGGCGTAAGCGTCGAGCATGTGGACCAGGTTATCGGCCTGGGTCTCGGAAACTTCAGAAACCTTCATAATATGTCTCCTTCGATTAATAGGCGCCGGCCGAAACCGGCGCGCTAATCAGTAATCGTTATTGTTAGTATAGCACTAACAATAGTTACTCGCCCAGCTGATCAAGGTCGATATCGCCAAAGAACACCTGGTCCTCCTTGCCGAGCGCACTCGGGATGATGGAGAAGGTGTTGGAGATGCCGTCCTGGGCATCGCGGAACGGGAGCTTGGAAACCGAAGACAGCGAAGCGATGGCGCCGTGGCTATCGCGCTTGTGCATGGGGTTAGCACCCGGGGCGAACGGCTGGCCAGCCTTGCGGCCGTCGGGCGTGGAGCCGGTCTTCTTACCGTACACGACGTTGGAAGTAATGGTCAGAACCGAGGTCGTGGGCACGGAGTTGCGGTAGGTGTCGTTCATGCGGATGTACTCCATGAACTGGTGCACAACGTCGTGAGCGATCTGGTCGACGCGGTCGTCGTCGTTACCGTACTTGGGGAACTCGCCCTCGGTCTCGAAGTCGACGATGATGCCGTTCTCGTCACGGACGGGGTGGACCTTGGCGTACTTGATGGCGGACAGGGAGTCAGCCACGACGGAAAGGCCAGCGATGCCCGTAGCGAACCAGCGGTGCACGTGCTTGTCGTGCAGAGCCATCTGAATGCGCTCGTAGCAGTACTTATCGTGCATGTAGTGGATGATGTTCAGCGAGTTGACGTACACGCCAGCAAGCCACTTCATCATGTCGTTGTACTTGGCCACAACGTCGTCGTAATCGAGCGTGTCGCCCTCGACGGCGCGGTACTTGGGGCCGACCTGCTTCTTGGAGACCTCGTCAACACCGCCGTTAAGTGCGTAGAGCAGGCACTTGGCCAGGTTGGCGCGGGCACCGAAGAACTGCATCTCCTTGCCAATGCGCATGGAGGACACGCAGCAGGCGATGCCGTAGTCGTCGCCGTGGTAAACGCGCATGAGGTCGTCGTTCTCGTACTGGATCGAGGAGCTGGCGACAGAAGTCTTGGCGCAGAACTTCTTGAAGTTCTCGGGCAGACGGGTCGACCACAGAACGGTCATGTTGGGCTCGGGGCTGGTGCCCATGTTCTCGAGCGTGTGCAGGTAGCGGTAGCTCATCTTGGTAACGAGCGTACGGCCGTCAACACCCATGCCGCCGATGGACTCGGTGACCCACTGCGGGTCGCCGGTGAACAGGGCCTGGTACTCGGGGGTACGGGCAAACTTGACCATGCGGAGCTTCATGATGAAGTGATCCACGAACTCCTGGATCTGCTCCTCGGTGAAGGTACCGTTGGCAAGGTCTCGCTCAGCATAGATGTCGATGAACGTAGAGGTACGGCCGATGGACATAGCGGCGCCGTTCTGCTCCTTGACGGCAGCAAGGTAGGCGAAGTACATCCACTGGATGGCCTCCTGCGTGTTGGTAGCAGGGTTGGAAATATCGAAACCATAGGTCTCGGCCATCATCTTGAGCTCGCCGAGGGCGCGGATCTGCTCCTGCAGCTCCTCGCGATCGCGGATGTTGTCGGCGGTCATGACCGTCGGAGTGGAAGCCTTCTGGGCCTCCTTGTCCTTGATCAGGTAGTCGACGCCGTACAGGGCAACACGACGGTAGTCGCCGATGATGCGGCCGCGGCCATAGCCATCGGGCAGACCGGTGATGATGTGAGCCGAGCGGCAAGCACGCATCTCGGGGGTGTAGACATCGAAGACGCCAGCGTTGTGGGTCTTGCGCTCGAAGGTGTAGCGCTCGACAACGTTCTCGTCGACCTTGTAGCCGTGCTGGCTGGCAGCCTGGCAAGCGATGCGGATACCACCGTTGACGTGCAGCGCGCGCTTGAGCGGCTTGTCGGTCTGGAGGCCAACAATGGTCTCCTTGTCGCGATGGGCATTATCGATGTAGCCAGCGGGGTGGCTCACGATACCCGTGACGGTCTTGGTGTCCATATCGAGGACACCACCCTGCTCGCGCTCCTTAAGCAGCAGGTCGAGAACCTCGCCCCACAGCTCCTTGGTACGCTCGGTCGGACCTACGAGGAACGACTCATCGCCCTCGTAGGGGGTGTAGTTCTTCTGGATGAAGTCTCGGACGTCAACCTCTCCCGTCCAGATACCTTCCTTGAAGCCTTCCCATGCCTCCTGCATTGTGTAACCACGCTCCTAGTTACGTGTAATGCGGCGCTCTCTCACACCGCTGCTTATTGAATTCTTGAATTTTCGGCTTGCACTACCGGCTTCTTCCGTTCTTCACCACACGTTGGTGCAGGAAAAACGTTTGTCCACCTTGGAACTACAACCCAAAACCCAAGATTTCACCCGTTTGAGAAGGATAACATAGCCACCCTCTCCATCTGGGCTGTTATATGTTTCTTTTTTTATACCATTAGGGCGTTTTTTACAAACCCGCAGGAAATGCGAGCGCGAACAACTACCGTTCACCGATTTGTTTGGTATTTTTCCTTGCCTTTATGCGTCCATCACTCTAGCTGTTATGCCAGCTTTAGCAGGGTAAAGTGCCTCTGAGTAGGCTTTAGGACATGCCTAACGATCTGCCCCTAACTTTGCTGGCACCGACGGTGTACGGAGGTCGCCTAAAGGTAGTTTTCTAGACATGTCCCAAAATCTACCGCATAGGGCACGCGTGCAAGGGTATCATCTTTCACCGAAAATAGTTTCTAGTGTTAGGGGTTTTCGGTGGAAGATACCGATTTCCGTGAACTTGGGCGTCAGCTCCTTACCGAGTTCGGCAGCATGCATCAGCGCATTTCGCGTTTTGCGGACAAAGCCCTCGGCGGCGAGATGGCCGTCATGCGCGCCCTCATACTCGCCGGCGGTTCGCTCACGCCGAGCGAACTCGCTGATCGCGCCTGGGTCTCGAGCGCCCGCATCGCCAATATTCTGCGCGCCCTCGAGGCCAAGGGCTGGGTCGAGCGCGAGCACTCAAAGACTGACCGTCGTCGCGTACACGTCATAGTGACCGACAAGGGATTCCAGGATCTCGAAATCAAACGTCGGGAATTCGAGGCCCGCACCGCGGCTTTCCTCGAGCAGCTCGGCGAAACAGATACCCAAGAGATGGTGCGCCTTCTTAGGCGTGCCAACGAAATTATCGACCGCAATCAAGAAAGGAGAGATGCCGAGTGAGGATTCTCAAGCTCTTTAAAAAGCATATCCTGGCACTGTTCGCAGCTATCGTGCTTATCGTAATCAGCTGCAACGCCGATCTGGCGCTGCCTACCTATATGAGCGACATCGTCGACGTGGGCGTGCAGCAAGGTGGCATCGCCTCGCCCGTGCCCGACACCATCCGCACCGAATCGCTCGACGACCTCGAACTCTTTATGAGCGCCAAGGACGCCAAGGCTGTGGAGGCCGTGTTTAGCAAGGCAGACAATAACGGCATTCGAACGTACAAGGGCACCGAGGAGGAGCGCACCGACGGCGGCAAGATTGGCGACATCATGAGCCTGCCCGAGACCGTCGTGCTCGCCTTCAACCAGGGCATCGACGCCGACTCCATGGGCGACATGACCGGCACGTCCAGCGAGAAAGACAGCAACGCTGCCCAGGCCATGCCCACCCCCGAGCAGATGGCGGCGATGACGCCCGAGCAGCTCGCCGAGATGCAGCAGAAGGCCGCAGCGGCGCAGAACATGCAAAAGCAGATTGATGCCGACGGCGGCAAGATTACCATGAAGAGCCTGCGTCTAGGCGTTGAAGGCGGCCTAATCGACCAGGGCAAGCTCGTCGAGGGCGCTAACGATATGGCAGACAAAATGGGCTCCATGTCGGGTTCCATCGTGACCCAACGCGCTGTGAGCTATGTGCAGGACGAGTACAAGGCGCAGGGCATCGACCCCGCCGACGTGCAGAACGCCTACCTGGGCCGCATGGCGACCACGATGTTTGGCCTGTGCCTGATCTCGCTGGTCGCCACCATCCTTACCGGCGCCGTGGCGTCGCGCACCGCCTGCTCCATCGCCCGCGACCTGCGCCGCGAGACCTTCAACAAGGTTATGCACTTCTCGCCGGCCGAGGTGGGCAAGTTTAGCCAAGCCTCGCTCATCACCCGCTGCACCAACGACATTCAGCAGATTCAGATGGCCGCAACCCTGTTTATCCGCATGTGCCTACTGGCGCCCGTCATGGGCATCGTCGCCGTCATGCGCGTCCTGGCCAACCACACCGGCCTGGAGTGGACCATCGCCGTGGCCATCATCGCCGTCTCGGCCGTTGTCGGCGTGCTTATGGGCCTCACCATGCCCAAGTTCAAGAAGATGCAGAGCTTTGTGGACCGCGTGAACCTTACCGCCCGCGAGCTGCTCGACGGTCTTATGCCCATCCGCTCGTTCAACCGCGAGGAGCATGAGCTCGAGCGTTTTGACAAGGCTTCGCTCGACCTTATGACCACGCAGCTCTACACCAACCGAGCCATGAGCTTTATGATGCCACTCATGATGCTCGTCATGAACTGCATCACCGTGCTTATCGTCTGGTTTGGCGCGCAGGGCGTCTCGGACGGCGTGATGCAGGTCGGCAACATGATGGCGTTTATCTCCTACACCATGCAGATCGTCATGGCGTTTATGATCCTCACCATGGTTTCGGTCATCCTGCCCCGTGCCGAGGTCGCAGCCGAGCGCGTGGAAGAGGTCATTACCTGCCCCACGAGCATCAACGACCCCGCCTCGCCCAAACTGCCCGCGGCCAGCGCGCCGCGCGGTGAGCTCACCTTCCGCGACGTGAGCTTCCAGTATCCCGATGCCCGCGCCGACGTCATCAGCGGCGTGAACTTCACCACGCATGCCGGTCAGATGCTCGGCATCATTGGTTCCACGGGCTCGGGCAAGTCCACGCTTGTGCAGTTGATTCCGCGCCTGTACGACGTCACGGGCGGCAGCATTTCGCTCGACGGCATCGACGTGCGCGACATGACCCTTTCCGAGCTGCGCCGCCGCATTGGTTACATCCCGCAGCAAGGTCGCCTGTTCTCGGGCACTGTCGAGAGCAACCTCAAGTTTGCCGGCGACATGGTGAGCGACGAGGACATGCACGAGGCAGCGCGAATCGCACAGGCTGAGGACTTTATCGCCGAGCGCGAGGGCGGTTACGACTCCCCCATCAGCCAGGGCGGCTCCAATGTTTCGGGCGGTCAGCGTCAGCGCCTGGCCATCGCCCGCGCGTTGGCCAAAAAGCCCGAGGTCGTGGTGTTCGATGACTCGTTTAGCGCCCTCGACTACAAGACCGACGCGCGTCTGCGCGAAGAGCTGGCCAAAAACGTTACTGACGCCGCGCTCGTGGTCGTGGCCCAGCGCATCGCGACCATCATGCACGCCGACCAGATCATCGTGCTCGACGACGGCCACGTGGTGGGCACCGGTACGCACGAGGAGCTGCTGCACAGCTGCCCGGCATACCTGGAAATCGCACAGTCGCAGCTTTCCGCCGAGGAGCTAGGGCTCACCCAAGAAGAAATTGCAACCGTCATGGAAGGAGGCGAGCGCTAATGGCAGACGAGACCAAGACTCAGATTCCCAAGCCCACCCGCCAGCGTGGTCCCATGGGCCGCATGGGTGGCATGCGCCGTGGCGAAAAGGCCAAGGACTTTAAGGGCACCATGCGGCAGTTGCTCGGCTATATCGGTCAGCACAAGGTTGCCGTGCTTGCCGCCGTCGCCTTTGCCGTGTGCTCGGTCGTCTTTAACATTGTGGGACCCAAGGTACTCGGCCAGGTTACGACCAAGCTGTTCGAAGGCCTGGTCGCCAAGGTCAACGGCACCGGCGATGTTGACTTTGACTGGATCGCCAAGACGCTCGGCTTTTTGCTCTGCCTGTATCTGGCAAGCTCTGTTTGCAGCCTCATCCAGGGCTGGCTCATGACCGGCGTCACGCAAAAGATCTGCTACCGCATGCGCAAGGAGATCGCCGCCAAGATTGCCGTCGTGCCGATGAGCTACTTCAACGGCCACAGCAAGGGCGACGTGCTCAGCCGCATCACCAACGACGTCGATACGCTGGGTCAGTCGCTCAACCAGAGCGTGACGCAGCTCATCACGTCGGTAACGCAGATTATCGGTGTGCTCGTCATGATGCTGTCGATCAGCCTGCCGCTCACCGGCGTCACTGTGCTCACGCTGCCGGCAGCCGCGATTATCCTGACCGTGATGATCCACTTCTCGCAGCCGTACTTCCGCGAGCAACAGCAAGTCCTGGGCACCGTCAACGGCATTATCGAGGAGGACTTTGCTGGCCAGAATGTCATTCAGGTGTTCGACCGCGCCGAGGCCTCAATCGAGGAGTTCGACCGTCAAAACGACCGCCTTTTTATTAGTGGTTGGCGCTCGCAGTTCCTGTCGGGCCTGATGATGCCGCTTATGAGTCTGGTGGGCAACATGGGCTACGTGGGCGTCGTCGTGGTGGGCGCGCAGCTCGCGCTGACCGGCAATGCCACGCCCGGCGACATCCAGAGCTTTATCCAGTACGTTCGCAACTTTACGCAACCCGTGCAGCAGCTGGGCAACGTAAGCAACACGATGCAGTCGATGGCCGCTGCCACCGAGCGCGTCTTTGAGTTCCTGGGCGCGCCCGAGGAGGAGCAGAAGGCCGACGCGCAGATTCCCGAAAAGCGCCCCGGCCACGTGGAGTTTGACCACGTCAAGTTTGGCTACACGCCCGACAAGACCATCATCCACGACTTTAGCTGCGAGGCGCAGCCCGGCCAGACCATCGCCATCGTCGGCCCCACCGGCGCCGGCAAGACCACGCTCATCAAGCTGCTGCAGCGCTTCTACGACGTGGACGGCGGCTCGCTGCGTGTCGAGGGCGTCGACGTGCGCGACTGGGACCGCGCGGCGCTGCGCGGCGAGTTTGCCATGGTGCTGCAGGATACGTGGCTGTTTAACGGCACCATCCGCGAGAACATCCGCTACGGACGCCCCGACGCGAGCGATGCCGAAGTCGAGGCCGCTGCACGCGCCGCACGCTGCGACCACTTTATCCATACGCTCGCCGGCGGCTACGACTTTATGATCAACGAGGAGGGCACCAACCTGTCGCAGGGTCAGCGCCAGCTCGTGACCATCGCCCGTGCCATTTTGGCCGACCGCCCGGCGCTGATTCTGGACGAGGCGACCTCCAACGTCGATACCCGTACCGAGGAGCTTATTCAGCGTGCCATGGATGCGCTGATGCAGGGCCGTACCAGCTTTGTCATCGCGCACCGCCTGTCCACGATCCGCAACGCCGACGTGATCTTGGTAATCCGCGACGGCGACATCGTCGAGAAGGGCACGCACGACGAGCTGCTCGCCCAGGGCGGCTTCTACGCCGACCTGTACAACTCGCAGTTCGACGAGGCGGCGTAGATTCGGCCGCAGGGAACGGATAACGCCCGAGAACGGGGGCGCAGGACAACCTGCGCCCCCGTTTTTATTTTGCGGCCCTCGAACCGCCTCCCCCTGGGATCTGATTGACAGCCCCTTCCAAGCAACGTGGCATCATTCCATTCCAGGTCCAGCTGACGTTTACCCAGATAAAACCTGCCAAAATAAACCTGTCCCTTTTTGGCAGGTTTCGGGGTGACGAGGACTTGCACTTTAGCGTGCGACAGCGGATAATGCCGTGCATTCGACAATTCACGCTTTGACTTATTTGATTGAGGAGGCCCCGCATGGCCATGGATTTCAAACGCAGGCTGCCGATCCCCATGGAGATCCGCAAGGAAATGCCGCTTTCAGCCGAGCTTACCGCCAAAAAGCAGGCATTTGACGCCGAGGTCGCCAAAGTCTTTACCGGCGAGGACGCACGCAAGGTGCTCATCATCGGCCCGTGCTCTGCCGACCGCGAAGACTCAGTCCTCGAGTACATGAACCGGCTGGCCAAGACCGCCGAGGAAGTCAAGGACAAGCTCATCATCATTCCGCGCGTCTACACCAATAAGCCGCGTACCAAGGGCACCGGCTACAAGGGTCTTCTGCACAACCCCGACCCCGAGGCTCCCGACGACCTACTCGAGGGCGTCAAGGCCATCCGCCATATGCACCTGCGCGTTATTGAGGAAACGGGCTTCTTTACCGCCGACGAGATGCTTTATCCGTCCAACTACCAGTACCTCGTTGACCTGCTGAGCTATGTTGCCGTGGGCGCACGCTCGGTCGAGAACCAGGAGCATCGCCTGGTGTCGAGCGGCATTTCGGTGCCCGTCGGCATGAAGAATCCCACTGCCGGCTCTACCACCGTTATGCTCAACTCCATTCACGCCGCGCAGGCGCACCAGAGCTTCATCTTCCGCAACTGGGAGGTCGAGTGCGACGGCAACCCGCTTGCGCACGCTGTCATGCGCGGCTACATCGGCCTCGACGGTCGCACCTACCCCAATTACCACTACGAGCACCTGGAGCGCCTGGCCGAGCGCTATACCGAGCACGCCGGCTATGCCAATCCGGCAGCGGTCATCGACTGCAACCACGACAACTCGGGCAAGCGTCCGCTGGAGCAGTATCGCATTTGCAAGGAGGTGCTCGACAGCTGCCGCCGCAACGAGTCCATCTCCAAGCTGGTCAAGGGCTTTATGATCGAGTCCTACCTGGAGGATGGCAACCAGCCGGTCGACGGCGGCGTCTTTGGCAAGTCGATCACCGACCCGTGCCTGGGCTGGGAAAAGACCGACTACCTCATCCACGAAATCGCGGAACGTATTTAGTTACGCGGTTTTACCAAACCGCGTAACTACTCGACGCTGCAAACCCGCCAGAACGGCAATCTGCCTTTCAGCTTCGACGGCATGACCAAAAGGTCAATGCCGCCTCGCTTCAAGGCACCTTGCTCGCTCTGGCGGGTTTTCGCTGACGTTTTTCGACCTGCATCGTTGCCAGGGTTGGCACCAATGACTAATGCGGTAGCAAGCTACGTCGGTCCGATTAATCGGCTGGGTTTCTGAGGTGGGGCAGATTCCCGTGAAAGAGGAGCGCCGCGTACTTTGGTACGCAAGCGAAAAATGAACGGGAAGGCGCCGTGCCTCGGGAAGACAGACAGTTACGCCGAGGGTTCCTGCTGAGTAATGCAGTGGATGTTTCCGCCGCCGAAGACGACCTGCTCGGACTGAACGCCGACGCACTTGTAGACGCCCTCGCCCCAGACCTCATCGTAGATCTTCTGGAGCGTGTCAACGGCAAGCTGGTCGTTCTCGTCGCCGTACTGCGGGACGATAACGCCGTGGTTGGTGACCAGGTAGTTCATGTAGGAGGCGATCAGCGGCTCGTCGGCGACGCGCGGCTCGGCGTTCTCGTCGGCGTCGATGGTGTCGCAGGAAGCCTGGTCCATGAACAGCGGGTTCACGGGCATGCAGAGCTTGTAGACCTTCATCTTGCGGCCCTTGGCGTCAACGGCGTTGGAGAGGGTCTCGTAGATGGCGTGGCACTGCTCGTAGAACGGATACTCGGGATCGTCAGTCCAGATGCAGGCCATGACGCCCGGAGCGATGAACGTGGCGACGTCATCGATGTGACCGTTGGTCTCCTCGGGGTCGATGCCCTCCTTGACCCAGATGACCTTCTCGACACCCAGATAATCCTTGAGGTGCTCGTCCATATAGGCGCGAAGTTCCTCGCTCCAGGGCTCGAACTTCCTCTTGAACTTGGGCCAGATGGACTCGGGATCCTCTTCCTCCTCCAGAACCGCAGAGCAGGTGCGGCCCGGGGAAAGCAGGCACTGGTCGGTCACGACCACGGTTCCATCGCCGTCGACGGTGATGGAACCGCCCTCGAGGATCATGTCATCGGGACGATAACGACGACAGCCGGAAAGCTCAGCCATCTTAAGGGCGATCTGCTCGTCCTTGTCCCACGGGAAGTACAGGCCGTCGACAAGACCGCCATAAGCGTTGAAGTGCCAGTGGTTGGCGCGCTTATCGCCCTTGCCGTTGATAACAAAAGTGGCAGCGGTGTCGCGGAACCAAGCGTCGTCGGTGGTCATCTCGATAACGGTAACGTTCTCGTCTTCCTCAAAGACGGCCTTGCAGTTGGCGTAGTCGGCCTGATTGACGCATATGGTAACCGGAGTGAACTCGGCAATAGCGCGAGCGATGGCGGCATACTGCCTCTGAGCCGGCTTGGCGCCATGGGCCCAGGTATCGGTGCGATGGGGCCAGCCCATCCACACGCGATCCTGCGGAGCGAACTCAGCAGGCATAAAGTAGCCGTCGGCCTTAGGGGTGGACTCGGACTCGGTGATCGTACGCATAAGATTTCCTCCAAATCGAACGATCGCTTGCTGCAGGCGGGTTACCCGCAGCCTAAAACCAAGAGGTGGCGGACGCCCGTTCCCCGGCAAAGGTCGGGGCGCCCGGCGCCGGTTTTCACGGAGTCGCACCGGCAAGCGACGACGTAACCTGGCGCGCGGAGACAAAACGCACGAAGGATACGGAAGAGAGATTGGGGCGGGCGGTGGTTACCAGAGCTATCGTTCACACCCACCCCGGGGAATGGTCAAGTAGCGAGGAGGGTTGGAGCCCCGAATCCGGGTGCTCTAGTCCTCTTCGGCCTCGGCGGCCTCCTCAGCGAGACGCTGAGCAGCCAGCTCGGGGGTGAGACCCTTGTACTCGGTCTCGCGACCCTTAGCACTGACGACGCGGACAACCTCGCCAATAAGCAAAAGCACGATGAAGATAACGATCATCGGGACCTTATCGCCAATCTCATCGACAGAGAACGGAATCAGCGTTGCAACGATAGCCAGAATCAGCTCGATGCAGGGAATAGCCAGCATGACCTTCATCATGGCGCCCTTAAACGGGAACGTAAAGATGCGCGCACGGTTAGGGTCGTTCTTACGAAGGTTGAGGAATGCCGGGAACATCGGGATGTAGGTGAGCAGCAAGAATACAACGGAGGTACCGAAGAGCATCCAGAAGACACCGTTGGAGATGGCGTCGATGGGAACGAGCTGCAGGCACAGCACCAGGGAGGCGACGATGGCGTTGACCAGGTTGGCGCCGTTGGGCATGTCGTCATCCGAGATCATCGAGGCAAAGACCTTGGGCATGTTGCCATGCTCGGCAGCATAACGAGCAACGGAGTTGACGCCGAAGGACCAGGCAGCCATGTTGGCGAACAGGGTGATCAGGAAGGCAATGCAGATGACCTTGAAGATCATGGAGTCGCCCACCATGGTCTGGACAGCGTAGATCATGCCGTAGTCGGGATCGATGGAATCGGCCGGCACCGCAGCGCCGATGCCAAAGCCAGCGAACAGATAGATCACGGCGATAGACAGGCCGCCGACGATGATAGCCTTGGGGATATCGCGAGCGGGATCGGCCATATCGTCGGTCATGGTGCAGATGACCTCGAAGCCCATGAAGTTAAAGATGATGATCGACAGGTAGCCGAGAGCGTTGGTGTTGGTAAGCTCGGGCAGGAAGGTGGCAGCGGACATGTCGTTCGCAAAACCGTTCTCCATGGCATACCAAATGCCCAGAGCGCCGACGATAACGGCAACGGCGACCTTGACGATGGCGCCGCCGTTCAGGACCCACTCGGAGTCGGCCGCCTTGGAGCGGCCCATGAGGTAGACGATCCACACAAAGGCAAGATCGATACCCAACTTGGCGATCAGATTGAACTCGACGCCAAAGACCATGCCCAGAATGTCGGGGAACATGGTAGCCAGCGAGGCGATCCACAGCGGGTAGTTAACCCAGTAGTAGTACGAGATGCGGGCGCCCCACTTGTCGCCCAGGCCATCACGTACCCAGTCGTAAATGCCGCCCTCGCCGTCATAGGTAGTGCCGAGCTCGGCGACAACCATGCCATAAGGGAGCAGGAAGGTCAGGATCAGGAAGATCCACCAGAAGAACTGCTGGTTGCCAATGGCAGCAGCGGGAGCGGCGGCCTCGCAAACGAAGACGACGCAGATGATGGTCGAAATGACCGTCAAGAAGGAAAGCTTCTTCTTTCCGTCGCTCATGATGAGCTCCTTCGCTCAGTCTTGGACAAATCGAGACCCTTAAGATATTAAGACAATTGCCAAGCCTCGGTGAGCGGGCGACAGGAGACGAGCATCCGCCGCCCGCAAACGCGCTTCTACGATGAAGTTACGCGGTTTTGCCAAACCGCGTAACGGCTCGACGCTGCAAACGCCCCTAAGCGGCAATCTGACGTTCAATCGTCGGTCGCGTACCAAAGTACGCTTCCCTCCTCTTTCACGTCACCTTGCTCGCTTAGGGGCGTTTTCGATGACTTATGCTCAACCTACGATAATTCCAAACTGGGTGAGTTACTCGCTGTAACGGGTAGCGATGGCGGCTTGTACCATGCCGGTGCTCATGAGGTAGGTCACCAGGAAGTAGCCACCGTATGCTGCCAGGAAGATTGCACAGGTGAGGCCCACGGTGCCGCCGATGCTCATATTTCCGAAAATGCTCACCAGCTCGATGATCACCCTAAGTGCCACAAAGGAGTGCGCCAGGCCCACTGCCAGCGGGAACAGGAAGAATACCGCTTGCTGCGCCATCACCGAATGACGAATCTGGCGGTCGTCGCAGCCGATCTGTGCCAGCACACGATAGCTGCGACTGCCGTCGGCCACGTTGGAGAGTTGCTGAATCGACAGAATCGCCGCGCATGCAACGACCAATACAAAGCCGATGTAGATGGCTAGGTAGCTAATAAGACCGTTCATTTGCGCTGCTTGCGTGTACATCTCGGAGCGTGTGATGAAGGTTCCCCACGACCCCGGCTCCTTGCCGTCAACGAGCAGATTGTCGAGCACAGTGTATTTAATACTCTCGTCTGCCTCGGTCGTATCCATCCCCTGTTTGTAGTTAACGAGCAGGCTACTGGAATACGGCTGCAGATTAAGTTGGGACAACAGCTCATCGGCAACGACGACGGTACCCGGATTACTGCCCATCGCCGAGTTGGCGATGGCCGCCGTATCTTCGTCCGACTTATCGGTTGCGGGCTTGAGCGTATGCCCGCCCAAGGTAAGGGCATGGCCGCCAGCCATATACTTGGTGTACAGGTCGACCAGCTCGCCGCCCATATCACACGTGAGCAAGTACTGGTCGCGGCCAATGCTCACCGGCTCCTCGCCCATCATCTGACGCAGTTTGTTGTACTGGCTCGCCGGCGTCACAAACAGACCCATCGTATCGGCATTGCTACCCCCGAACGCCTTGGGAAGCTTTTCGCCCATGGTCTTGCACATCTCACTTGGGGTCACCGAAGGATTCGAGCCGCCAAACGGGTAACTCAGATACAAATCGATCTGCACATGCTCACCGGCAACATCGGCGATATTGACCTTCTTGCCGGTCTCGTCGTTGTTGTCCGCCGACTTGCCCTTAATACCGTCTGCAGCGTTATCGGAATCGATACGATCGCCGTGCCATGGATCGCCGTGCCATGCGGGGTACAAATCGACCGTTGTATCGGCCAGCACCATGCGATCGGCTTCAGGCGGATTGACGTACTCTTTGTAGTAGTCGAGCGTATCGGGCGTGTAATAGACATACGTCTGAGACACGTCAACAGGGTTATAGCGCTCCAGGTTTTCGTTCATCACGTTGGCAATCGACATACCGCACGTCACCGAGGTGATGGCCAAAAACAGGAGCATCGCGATGACGCCCATCGAAAAGCACACCGTGTTGACCTTGGCCGCAAGCTGGCGCACGGTAAACATGTTGAGGCCGCGCCAATACACGCCGCGCAGGCTCTGCAGCAGCTTGATGAGCATGCCCGAGAGTCCCCAGAACAGGGCAAAGGTGCCCACGGTAACCATAGCGGTCGTAATACCAAACTGGTTCATGGCCTCTTGCAGCTTGCTTTCCGTCGCGGTTAGCGGGAACCCATCACGTAGCAGACGGTAATAGGCCACGCCCACAAGCGCCACGCCCACGGCAAAGATGGCAATCGCAATCCAGGGGTTGCGTGTCTTGATGCTCTCGTTGCGACGCTCGGCACCCATAAGCTCGATGAGTTTGGTACGACGCACGGCGCGAAGGTTCAGCAGTAGCGTGAGCACAAACATTACGAGCATGCAAGCAAGGGTCAGGTTGAACGCATGCACCGAGAAAAAGAAGTGGAAATTGGCGATCTGTGTCTTAAAGAGCGAGGCCGTAAAGAACGTCATGAGCTGGGAGAGCCCCACACCCAGCACAATGCCGGCGACAAAGGCCACGACCGACACTATCACGGTCTCGAGCGCCATGATCGTGGCGACGCGCCCACGCCCCATGCCGAGCACCTGGTACAGGCCAAACTCCTTCTTGCGGCGTTTCATGATGAAGTTATTGGCATACACCATCAAAAAGGCCATGACACCGGCCAAAAAGTACGTCAGGTCGCCGAGCATACTGCCCATAACCTGCGCCAAGCCCTCTTCATCGATTCCGGCGATGTCGACCTGCATTGAGATGGTGTTAAAGGCATAGAAGACCGTGACGCCCAGGGTGAGCGTCAAAAGGTAGACGAGGTAGTCGCGGCCGGCACGGCGGACGTTGCCCCAAGCGAGTTTACAAAGCATCGGAGCCCTCACCGCCCATCATGGCAACGACCTCCATAATGCGGTCGAAAAACTCTCGGCGGTCGGTGTCGCCGCGGCGCAGCTCGGTGAAGATCTTGCCGTCGCGGATAAACAACACGCGGCTCGTGTAGCTGGCAGCAAAGCTGTCATGCGTGACCATGAGCACGGTGGCGCGCAGGCGGCGATTGAGGGCCTCCAGGCTCTCGAGCAGCAGGCGAGCGCTCTTGGAATCGAGGGCGCCGGTGGGTTCGTCGGCCATGATCATGGTGGGGTCGGTGACGAGCGCGCGAGCCGCGGCAACGCGCTGCTGCTGACCGCCGGACATCTGATAGGGATACTTGTCGAGCACCTGACTGATGGACAGGCGCGCGGCCACATCCTGCACGCGAGTCGAGATCTCTGCCGAGTTTGTGCGGGCGATGGTGAGCGGCAGGGCGATGTTCTCGCGTGCCGTGAGCGTATCGAGCAGGTTGGAGTCCTGGAAGATAAAGCCGAGCTCCTCGCGGCGGAACTGCGAGAGCTTGGCCTGCTTCATGCGCGTCACGTCCTGACCGTTGATGCGGATCGTGCCACTTGTGGCGCTATCGATGGTCGACACGCAGTTGAGCAACGTCGACTTGCCCGAGCCCGAAGCGCCCATGATGCCAACGAACTCGCCGCGGTTGACGGTAAAGCTGACGTCGTTGAGCGCGCGGGTCACGTTGCCCAACGCGCCGTATACCTTTTCGAGATGCGCGACCTCCAGTACCGGGGTCGCCATGCGCGTGGTTTGCATACCGAATCCTTTCTTGCGATTAGTCTACGGCATCTATAGTCGCAAGAAGACGAGTCGGCTACCATCGATATGGCTTACGCTTGCCTTACCGTTGTGTAAGATACGGGTAGCCAGCCTGCCACGTGTTGATATTGAGAGAGGACTCCTGTTGAAGACTGTTCATGTTGCCGCTGGGATCATTCGCAAGGAAGGATCTGATGAGCTGCTTGCCGTGCAGCGCGGCTATGGCGACATGCAGGGACTTTGGGAATTCCCCGGCGGCAAGCTCATGCGCGGCGAGACGCCCGAGGACGCCGTACGCCGCGAGCTTATGGAGGAGCTGCAGGTAAAAGTCACCAACCTGCGCGATTTCTACACCGTTGAGTATGACTACCCCGATTTTCATCTCTCCATGGAGTGCTACTACTGCTCGCTCGCCGATGAATCCGATGAGCCTCAGAAGCACGACCGCCAGCTTGATATCCGCTGGATTCCGCGCACCTCGCTTGCCACGGTGGAATGGATGCCCGCAGACAAGGGGCTCATCGATGCCCTGATTGAGCTGAAGGAAGACCGGCTCGAGGCCAACGGCACTGTCAACGACGCCGAGGCCGCCACGACCGAACACCCCGCCACCAAGCCCAAGCGCGCACCTAAACGCCGCAGCAAAAAGCGCGCCAAGCCCGGCCTGCTCGACGGCATCGACACCTCGGACCTTTCCGCCGACGAGCGCGAACTGGTGCGCCGTCGCGCCGCCATCAAAAAGTCCATGAAGGGCAACAAGCGCGCCAACACCAAACCCGAGCTGCTCGTTCGCCAGCGCCTGCGGGCAGCAGGTCTTGCGGGCTATCGCTTGGAATGGAAGGTTCCCGGCAAGCCCGACATCGCCTTCCCCGGCCGCAAGATCGCCATCTTCGTCAACGGCTGCTTTTGGCACCGCTGCCCCAAGTGCAACCCCAGCCAGCCCAAGCGCAATGTTGAGTTTTGGGAGGCAAAGTTCCGTCGCAACGTCGAGCGCGACCACGCTGCCGTGGCAGCACTCACTCAAATGGGCTGGACGCCCATAACCATCTGGGAATGCGAGCTCAAAAAAGACCACATCGACGCCACGATGGAAAAGGTCATAGAGCAGGTGCGGGCCGCAAAGCCGCGGCGCTAGGAACGCGCCGTCCACACGCCCCACACAGGCGAGCCACATCCGCGCCACAAACCTTAGAAAGCCCTTAAGCCCCCAACCTTTCAAGAGTGTTATGCAATAGCTTTGACCTGCGGTTTCATGGTTACATCAAACCCAATTAAGCCTTTCTTTAGCGCTTTCTTATCTGCACTCGCGGCATAATACTGCCAGCGCACGGGACCTAGCAGCACACCCCGAGCGCAATCTTTTGGTGGACATCGAGGAGGCCGCATAAGCATGCATTCTTCCAATGACGCAGCACAGCAGCCATCCCTAACACATGCAGACCTTTTCTCCTTCCCCCCGACACAGAGAAACGGCCTCCTCGACTCCCCAATCACAAAAGCCAAACGCTCTGCAGACCAACACCTCAACCTGCAGACATCCTTCGAAAAACTCCAAGCCTCACTAGACCAGGCATTCCCCAACCAAGCCCGGGCATACTAACCCCTCATCAACAAAGCGCCCCTCGCGCACCATCTCTTCAGCCCCAACGCCACAAGGGCGACGACCTCGAGTAGGTCAACCTGGGAGGGACGAGGGCTTAGTTCCCCAATCTTTCCGCAGGGGGCAAAAAGCCTCGCCGCACGAAGTGCGCAGCGAGGCTTTTTGCATGCCCGAGGACGATTGGGGAACTAAGCCCTCGTCCCTCCCCGGGATATATAGCGAGTCGGAGTACCCTTGCTGTTACTCTGCTTTGCCCACAGAGTTGAGGTTGGTCATGCGGATCTTAACCAGCTCGGTGATCTCACGCATGCCCTCCTTGGCCGGCTTCTTGGGGTCGAAGCAGGCGGGGTTCTCGGCCATGTAGGCCATGAAGCCCTTGGTGTAGGCCTGACGCAGCTCGGTGGCGTAGTTAACCTTGCAGATGCCGTTCTTCACAGCCTCGGCAACCTGCTCATCGGGCACACCGGAGGTGCCGTGCAGGACCAGCGGCACGTCGACGGCGTCGCGGATGGCCTTGACCACGGACTGCTCGATGTGCGGATCGCTCGTGTACACACCGTGGCTGGTGCCAACGCCAATTGCGAGGGAGGTGCAGCCGGTACGCTCGACGAACTCCTTGGCCTCGGCCGGATCGGTGTAGGGGCTCTCGCCCTCAACCGCGGGACCGTCGTCCTCCTTGCCGCCAACCTTACCGAGCTCAGCCTCGACGGGCACGCCCATGGCGCGGCCAGCGTCGGCGACGGACTTGGTCAGAGCGATGTTGTCCTCGAAAGACTCGTGCGAACCGTCAATCATGACAGAGGTGTAGCCAGTGCGGAAAGCCTGCATGCAGCGGTCATAGCCATCGCCGTGATCGAGGTGCAGAGCGACGGGCACGGAAGCGCGCTCGGCGGCAGCCTTGACCATGCCGTAGAAGTAGTCCAGACCAGCGGTCTTGATGGTGCCCGGGGTGGTCTGCATGATGACGGGGGACTTGGTCTCCTCGGCAGCAGCCAGAACGGCCATAACAAACTCGAGGTTCTCAACGTTGAACGCGCCGACGGCGTAGTGGCCGGCCTGAGCGTCCTTGAGCATCTTTTCGGTGGTAACAAGTGCCATGAGCGTTTGCTCCTCTCCCTCGCCCGCATCTGGACATCGGGCGTAGTTGTTCACAAGGCGTTTTACCTTGCGTTTTGCTGCGCTCATTGTATGAAATTCAGCGTCTTTGCATGTGCGAGATATTGAGCCCATGCAGGTCAATACCGTCGTTTTTGAAAAGTAAACGGAAGGAATTGGGGCCGGGCGGGCGTGTTCGATATTGAATTTTGGGCGTTCAGCGTCTTTCTTTTATAGAAAAGATAAGTAATCGAAAGGCGTTTTCTTACTCAAAAAGAAAATGAACGAAAATAGAGTCAACACAATTCCTGCAAATTTGGCCGAGAATGGAGCAGCTATGGCCCACGCAACAACCCGAGCCTTCGCCGATGAGCGTCGTGCCGCCATCATGGAAATGCTTGAGCATAATGCCTCGGTGCAGGTAGCAGAAATCGCCCAGACCTTTGGCGTGTCCTCCGTTACCGCCCGCGCCGACCTGGACGCGCTCGCCGAAGCAGGCAAGCTGCGCCGCACGCATGGTGGCGCCGTATCGCTCCACAAACGCCTAACCGTCTCCACGCAGGATCGCCGCATCAACGTCAACGTCGCCGCCAAGCAGGCCATCGCACAAAGCGCCATCGAGCTCGTCAACGACGGCGACACGCTGCTCGTCGACTCAGGCACCACCGCGCTCGAGTTTGTCCGGCTCCTCGACCAGCGCAACGGCATCACCGTCATCACGGCCGACATTACCATTGCCGATTACATCGACGAGAGCATGCCCTCGGTCGATGTCATCATGCTGGGCGGGGCGCTGCGCAAAGGCCATCGTTATTTGTACGGACCGCTCACTATGCAGACGCTCCAAATGGTCCATGCCGATCTGGCCGTCATGTGCCCCGGCGCCTTTGTTCCCGGCTGCGGCTTTACGACCGACTTTCCGCAGATGGCCGAGACCAAAGCGGCTATGGTCGGTGCCGCTCGTCAAAGCGTCGCCCTCATGGACGCCAGCAAGGTCAACGGACGCGGCATGTACCGTTTTGCCGAGCTTGCCGACGTCGACGCCATCGTGATGGACCGTGATCCCGACGATGCCGTCGCCACCTCGATCGACGAAATCGTCGACGACGCCCGCCCAAATCTCGTCATCGCCGGCGCTTAAACAAAAACCACCACAAAGGTGCCTGTCCCCTTTGTGGTGGTTGTGGTGGTTGAGCGTCAAAAGTGAACGTGTCGCTACTTGGAAAGCTCGTCGGCGAGAACCTCGATCTGAGCGCGCGAGGCGTCGTTGAGCGAGCCCAGGACGGTCACCTTGTTCTGCGCCAGGGTGATGTCCTTCATGCCCTCGAGCTCCTTGGTCATAACCTTGGCAGCGGTGGGCGCCCAGGAGCCGGCCTCGACGAGTGCCACCGTACGGTTCTGATAGGCGTGCTCGGCAAGCGTGTGGATAAAGGTGCTCATGAACGGGAAGATCTCGCCCTGATAGGTGATGGAAGCGAGAACCAGACGGTCGTAGCGGAACGCATCCTCAACGGCCTCGGCCATGTCGTCGCGAGCCAGGTCAAAGACGGAGACCTTCTGGCCGCGAGCCTCAAGCGCAGATGCAAGCTCCTCAACGGCAGCCTTCAGGTGGCCGTAGACGCTCGCATAGGCAATCGTAATGCCCTCGTCCTCGGGCTGATAGCTCGACCAGGTGTTGTAGGTGTCGAGGTAATAGCCCAGGTTCTCGGTCAGCACGGGGCCATGAAGCGGGCAGATGATCTGGATGTCCAGATCGGCGGCCTTCTTGAGCACGGCCTGTACGAACTTGCCGAACTTACCGACGATGCCAAAGTAGTAGCGGCGAGCCTCGCAAGCCCAGCCCTCGGGATCCTCGATGTCGTTGGCGCCAAACTTGCCAAAGCCGTCGGCGCTAAAGAGCACCTTGTCGGTGGCCTCGTAAGAGAACAGCACCTCGGGCCAGTGAACGTTGGGGGCGCCGATAAAGGTCAGGCTGTGGCCGCCCAGATCGAGCACATCGCCCTCTTTGACGACCATCTTGCGCTCGGGGAAGTCGGTGCCAAAGTAGTTGACCATCATGCGGAAGGCGCCCATGCTTGCCACGATCTGCGCCTGGGGATAGCGCTCCATAAAGGCAGCAATGCCGGCGGAGTGATCGGGCTCCATGTGATGGACAACCAGGTAGTCGGGCGTACGGCCGTCGAGCGCGGCCTCGAGGTTGCCGAGCCACTCGTCAACAAAACCGCCGTCGACTGAATCGGCGACAGCGATTTTATCGCCCAAGATAACGTAGCTGTTGTATGCCATACCGTTCTCGGACACGTCGTACTGGCCCTCGAACAGGTCGATGTCGTGATCGTCGACGCCAATGTAGCGGATATCCTTGGTGATCTCCATCAGGCAAAGCCTCCTAGATAGACAAAAGAACCCGTCTATCATAACACTCGTCTTCATAGCCACGGCTATCTGCCAGCATCCTTATCGATTGTTATTGAGGCGGAATATACCGCCGTTGACCTGCAAAAACTATGTGCGCGGAGCTGCCGTGGTATGTCGAACGATAAGCTGGCCGGGAATACGAATGGCAACGGTTTTGCCCGCCGTACCCGCCTCGGGAACCGCATGCTCGAATACCTCGCGTCCGCGCTGATGTAGATCGAATCGCACGGTCGTAAGCTCGTTGTGTGCTACAAAATCATCGAGCGAATCGTCGACGCCCACCACGCTTACGTCCTCGGGCACGCGCAGCCCGCTATCGCGCAGCGCTGCAATGGCGCCGTTTGCCATCTGGTCGTTTGCCGCGTAAATCGCCGTCATGGTGCGATCGTGCTCGGCCAGGTACCTGCCGGCCTCGTAGCCGCTGTTGGCAGACCAGTCACCCTCGAGCGGCTCTACCGGCTCGATGCGTTTACGCTCGAGTGCATCTTGCCAACCGGCGCGACGAAATTGCTCGTCGACCGAGAACGACGGGCCGCCGATATAACGAATCTGCTCGTGTCCCAGCTCAAACAGGTGATCCATGAGCAACAGCGAGCAGCCGTAATGGTCGGAATCGACCGTGGTCACGCGCGGATGCGCGTACATGGTAACGATGACCGTGCCAATGCCCGGCAGTGGATCAAACGTCTCAAAATCGGGCGCCATGCGACTCATGCCGATAATGATGCCGTCCACGGGCAGCGCGGCCATACGGCGCGTGGCCTCGGCAAGCGAAAACTCCTCGGTCTTGGACATCTCAACCAGCGTGATAGCGCAATTATGCTCGCGAGCAGCGCTGGCGATGCCGTCGATCATTGAGAGGTTGCCAAACTTGGTGACATCGTTGACGCACAGGCCGACCGAATGGTAACGGCCGTCGCGCAGCGAGCGACCGGCATAACTCGGACGAAAGCCGAGCTCTTGCATGGCGGCCTGCACGCGCTGGCGCGTCTGCTCGTTAACGTTGGGCAAGCCGTTGGCGACGCGCGAAACCGTCTGCTGCGAAACGCCGGCAGCGCGGGCGACGTCGGCCATGGAGACCGGACGCGAACTGGTATCGTTGGACGGGCGCCTTGCCACAGGATCACCTTCACCCTTGCGAGATCTGAATAGCGTGAATGTCGGCCCGGGCAGAAATACACCCCGCACCGAGGCCCGCTATCGTCGGACGCACGTTAACGTACTCTACTTTTTCGACCTGCACCTCTTCTGCTTTATAAGTCCATACGACAGTACCGTTCACGGCTGTATTTCTACCGATTACCAGATTCTCAAAAAGTGACAAGCGTTGTGTTATGAGTACGTTAACATAGCCCGTAACGTGCGGTATCGTGAACACTTGGTTCATGCCGCTTCAAGTTGTTAACGTACTCATAACGACGCAAAACTCATCCGTGCGCGCCAAAGAAAGGACCCCCATG
This sequence comes from uncultured Collinsella sp., assembly GCA_900548265.1. Lineage (GTDB taxonomy): Bacteria > Actinomycetota > Coriobacteriia > Coriobacteriales > Coriobacteriaceae > Collinsella. The sequence goes on along the minus strand of URKG01000002.1, from coordinate 108,499 downwards.
ACCACCCCCGACGAAAAGACACTCGCCACGCTCACCAAGCTGTTTGAGGAGGAGTTTGGCACCATCGGCGATCGCCAGGTGCTCTATGTGCACGCGCCCGGCCGTTCCGAGATCAGTGGCAACCACACCGACCACGAGGGTGGCCACGTCATCGCCGGCTCGCTCGATGTCGCTGTCGACGGCATCGCCGTGGCAACCGACTCCAACAAGGTCCGCGTCGCCGACGAGGGCTACCCCACCTTTGAGATCATGCTCGACACGCTGGATATTCAAGCGTCCGAGAAGGGCACGTCCGCGAGCCTCGTCCGCGGCATGGCCCACGAAATCGCTGCTCTGGGTGTTGAGCCCCACGGCTTCGACTTCGCCTTCACCTGCTCCGTCCCCTCGGGCGGCGGCCTTTCCAGCTCTGCCGCCGTCGAGGCCGCGTACGGTCGTGCCATGGAAACCCTCTGGGGCGCACCCGCCATCGAGCCCGTCGCACTCGCCCAGATGAGCCAGCGCACCGAGAACAACTACTATGGCAAGCCCTGCGGTCTGATGGACCAGGCCGCTGTGTGCCTGGGCGGCCTTGCCTACATGGACTTTGAGGACCAGGCTCAGCCTAAAACCCAGAAGCTCGAGCTCAATTTTGAGGATCACGGTTATGCGCTCGTGCTCGTTAAGGTTGGCGCCGACCATGTGGCAGCTACCGACGACTACGCCGCCGTTCCGCGCGAGATGCAGGACGTCGCTGCCGAGTTTGGCAAGGCACGCCTGTGCGAGGTAAACGTGGCGGACTTTGACGCCAAGCTCCCCGAGCTGCGCGCCAAGCTGGGCGACCGTGCCTGCCTGCGCGCCGTTCACTACTGGTACGAAAACGGCCTGGTCGACAAGCGCTGGGCAGCGCTCAACGCCGGCGACATCGACCAGTTCCTGGTCCTGACGCGCGAGTCCGGCGCCAGCTCTGCCATGTACCTGCAGAATGTCGTTGCCAAGCTGGGCTCCGAGCAGCCTTCCATGTACGCCCTGGCACTGGCCGAGCATGTCCTCGACGGCCGAGGCGCCGTCCGTATCCACGGTGGCGGCTTTGGTGGCACCATCCAGGCCTTCGTGCCGCTCGACCTGGTCGACACCTTCATCACCAAGATGAACGGCTGGCTGGGCGAGGGCTCTGCCCGCCACTACGCAATTTCTGACAAGGGGGCTTACGCGGCATGGCTGTAATGACTGACGTGCGCGAGGCTGCGCAGAACCTGATCGAGTACGCTATCCACCGATCGATGATCGGACAGGACGACCGCATCTGGGCCTACAACACCATTTTGGAGTGCATCGGCGCCACGGGCCCCGCGCTCGACATGGCCTGGGCGCTCCAGGTTGAGAAACTCTCGCTCTTGCACCCCGATACACTCCCCGACTTTGACCTAGAGGGCACGCTTGCCGCGCTTGCCGAGGCCGCCGTTGCCAACGGTACTGCCGAGGACACAGCATCGGGCCGCGACCGCATCGCCATGCGCATCATGGGCGCGCTGATGCCGAGGCCTTCGGTTGTAAACGAGGAGTTCAACGGCCGCATGGGCGTCAACGAGCCCCGCGCCGCGACCGACTGGTTCTACGGTCTGTGCTGCGACGCCGGCTACGTGCGCCGCGCCGCCATCGCGCGCAATATCAAATGGAACACCCCCACCAACTGGGGTGACCTGGAGATCACTATCAACCTGTCAAAGCCCGAAAAGGACCCGCGCGATATCGCCGCGGCAGGTGCAGCCAAGAACACGGGCGAGAAGTATCCCGCCTGCCAGCTCTGCATCGAAAACGAGGGCTACCCTGGACGCTCCGCTGCAGCCGACGGCGGCGCCCACCCCGCCCGCCAGAATCTGCGCGTTATCCCCATCCAGCTCAACGGCGAGCGCTGGGGCTTCCAGTACAGCCCGTACGCGTACTTTAACGAGCACTGCATTGCCATGAGCTCCGAACATCGTCCGATGCACGTCGACCGCAAGGGGCTGACCTGCCTGCTCGACTTTGTCGACCTGTTCCCGCACTACTTTATTGGCTCCAACGCCGACCTGCCCATCGTGGGCGGCTCGATTCTGTCGCACGACCACTTCCAGGGCGGCGCGCACGAGTTCCCCATGATGCACGCCGCCGAGGTCTCGCAGTTTAGCGTGCCCGGCTTTGACCAGGTCACCGGTACTGTGCTGCAGTGGCCGCTCTCGGTGCTGCGCCTGCGCTCGCATGACCGCGCTCAGCTGCTCGACGCTGCCGAGAAGATTATCCTCGCCTGGCGCGAGTGGACCGATGAGTCCGTGGGCGTTATCGCGCACACAGCCGATGGCGTGGCGCACAACACCGTGACGCCCGTCATCCGCCGCGTCGACTCCCGCGGCAACGCCGGCGGCGAGATCTACGAGGCCTATCTTGCGCTTCGCTGCAATATCACGACCGACGAGCATCCGCTGGGCGTATTCCACCCGCATGCCGAGTACCATCACATTAAAAAGGAGAACATCGGCCTGATCGAGGTCATGGGCCTGGCAATTCTGCCGCCGCGCCTGGTTCCCGAGCTTGGCGCTGTCCGCGAGCATCTGCTGGCAGCCAAGGCCGATGCCAGCTACGACCTTGCCGGTGCGCTCGAAGGCGACGACCTTTGCCGCAGCCACGCCGCATGGGCTGAGGACGTTTTTGCCCGCCGTGCCAACGAGCTTACGGCGGACAACGCCATCGATATCATGCACGAGGAGGTCGGCGTGGTGTTTGGCCACGTGCTCGACAACGCCGGCGTCTTTAAGTGGGACGAAGCCGGCCGCGCCGCCCAGCAGCGCTTTATCGACTCACTGTAATGGTCCCTTGGGGACGGAGGAAAACAGATCATTTCGTCTTCAAGACAACGGCGCCCGCCGGCAACATCGCCGACGGGCGCCGTTTTATTGGCTAGTCATTGGGGACGTTCTTAAACGACTAGTCAAACAAGAACGTCCCCAATGACTACTTGCGACCAAGGCAACGCCGATGTCTTGGCATTGTCAGCGAAAACGCCCCTAAGCGAGCAAGGTGACGTGAAAGAGGAGGGCATTGACCTTCTGGTCATGCCCGACGATTGAACGTCAGATTGCCGCTTAGGGGCGTTTGCAGCGTCGAGCCGTTACGGCGTTTGGTAAAACGCCGTAACCCTACAGTTCAGTCACGACAACGCTGTTGTAGATCTCGTCCCAGCGGTCCATGACCAGGTGGCCGGTCTTGGGATCCATGGCGTTAAGCTTGCCACAGGTATTGGCGGTCTTGAGCACCGTGACGTCGTCGGCGCCGGCAGCAATGGCATGCGCAAAGCCGGCGATGGTCGAGTCGCCGGAACCCGTCGCGTTCACAGCCGCAATCGCGGGCGTCTTGGCGCGGAATGCACGACCCTCATGGAAGCCCACCGAACCGGCAGCGCCCATCGAAACGACAACCCAGGGAATACCGTCAAAGCGGTCATCGGCGGCGAGCGCCTCGCGCAGGGCATCGACATCATCGGTCGTAAAGGACGTACCCAGCAGGCCGTTAATCTCGGTCAGGTTGGGCTTTACGAGCTCAGGCTTAGCGTCGGACTCCAGCGCGGCCTCCAGCGATGCACCCGAGGTGTCGAGCAGCACCTTGGCGCCCGCCTCCTCGGCGATCTTGACGAGCTCGGCATAGTAGCCGGCTTCGACACCACGCGGCAGCGAGCCCGAAAGCGTCACAACGTCCGCCTTCGCTGCAAGCTCGGCAAACTTGGCCGTAAAGGCCTCGAGCTCGGCCGGGGCGATCTGCGGGCCGCTCTCCAAAAGCTCGGTCTGATTGCCCTCGTGCAGAATATTCAGGCAAATGCGCGTCTCACCGGCGATGGGCACAAATTCGTTCTTGACGCCGTCAGCATCCATAAGCTCGGCCATATAGGCACCCATGTGGCCGCCAAGCAGGCCAGTCGCGAGCACGTCGTCGCCCAGCTGCAGCAACACGCGGCTCACGTTGAGGCCCTTACCGCCAGCGGTCTTTTCGGGCGTCACGCGGTTCACGTCGTCGATGATCAACTTGTCGAGCTGATAGCGCGTATCAATCGACGGGTTCATGGTAACGGTCAGAATCATATTGAACTCCTGTTTCCGGGGCACGACACGCGCGGCCCCAAACATACGATAGCTCGTTAAAGGATCTCGATCTCAAAGCCGCGGGCAACGGTCTCCCCCGGCTTGGCCACCAGGCAGCCGCGCTTGTGCTCCAGAATATCGTCCTCGTCGGAACAGGTGGACAGGCCACCCCACGGTTCCACGGCCACAAAGTCACCCTCGGGCTTGCTCCACACAATCAGGTACGGCATATCGGGGAACGTCAGGCGCACGCCCTTGTCCTCGGTCTTCTTGGTCAGCGTAACCACGCGGCTCTCGAGCACGTCAAAGATGGTCTCCGCGAAGTCAAAGAGTTCGTGGGTCAGCGGCAGGTCATGGCCAACCATCGGGTTCTTGCTGCGATGCTCCACATCAATCAGGCCCGTCGAGGGAACGGCAGTGCAGAGCTCGGCGGCCTCGCGCTGCTCAAAACGGAGCTCGTAGTCGTCATAGGACTCGCCCTCGTCAAGCGGGCACTTAAAGCCAGGGTGACCGCCCACAAAGAACGGCATGTCCTCGGTGCCCTCATTGGTCACCTCGTACGACACGGCCACCTTTTCCAAATCGATCGTGTAACGAGCAACGATCTTAAACGGATACGGGTACTGCTCGAGCAACTCGGCATGGTCGGTAGAGCTTAGGCTCAGCGCAACCATGTTGTCGCTCTGTTCCTCGAGCTTCCACTCCTGTTTGCGCGCAAAGCCGTGGCGGGCGAGCTTTACCTCGCGGCCACCCATGGTCGTTGCGTGACCGTCACGAAGGCCACCGCAGATCGGGAAGCAAATAGGTGCCTGGCCCGACCACACCGCCGGATCGCCCTGCCACAGATACTCGCGACCGTTGGTCGCAATAGAAGTGAACGACCCGCCCGCCGTGCTCAGTGCCACGCGGATAGAACCGTTATCAAGAACAAACTCCATAGGAGCCTTCCCTTTCTTACGACAGCCCGCCAAGTCAATAGGGCTGATAGAAAACCGGCCCGCGCCCCCTCACAGAAACGCGAGCCGTCAACGGACTAGTTAATTACGCCGGATACCCGCTAATCGTGGTACTCGCCGCGGTCCCACTTCTCCAGGAACTCGTCAAAGAAGTGCGGGTCGGCCTGAGCCTCGGCGTCGGCCTTGTTGCAGGCATCGATCTTGGCGATCAGGGCATCGTGCTCGGGGGTCTTCTCGTAGGGCTCCTCCAGGAAGGCAAGCATGATGTCGGCCATCAGGAACTCGCCAGTAATCTTGCCGCCAAAGCCCACGATGTTGGCGTTGAGCTCGCGACGGGCATACAGGGCAGAGGTCATGTCGCGAACCAGGGCGCAGCGGGCGCCGGGAACCTTGTTGACGGCGTTGGTGATGCCGATGCCGGTGCCGCACAGGGCCACGCCAAAGTCGGCCTTGCCGCTGGCAACAGCCTCGCCCACGGCCTTACCGTAGATGGGATAGTGCGTACGGGTGTGGCTGTAGGTGCCGCAGTCGAGCACCTTGTAGCCAGCCTGCTCCAGGCGGTCGGCCAGATAGATCTTCTCGTCCGTAACGATATGGTCGCAACCGATTGCGATGGTCTTCTTCATCAGAACGTCCTTTCGTCTGAATTCACAAGTTGAGGTAGAAGTTCGAGTTCTCGGTGGCTCTCGTTAGGCCATCTTGTTGAGCATGTCGACACGGATCTGGTGACGGCCGCCGGCGTACTGGGCACGCAGGAACTCACGGGCGATCTTCTTAGCGACCTCGGTGCCCACAACGCCCGGGCCCATGGTGACCATGCGCGAGCCGTTGTGCTCGCGGGTCATGTAAGCGGAACGCTCGTCGGAAATGTTGGCGACGACCATACCCTTAATCTTGACGGCGGCCATATAGGAGCCGACGCCGTACTTATCGAATGCGAAGCCCTGGGAATCCTTGTGCTCCAGCAGGTCCTTGGCAACGGCGGTCGCGGAATCGACAAAGTCCGCGGCAGGGGTCTCGGAATAGTCGACGACCTCGTGACCGTCGGCGATGAGCATCTCCTTGATGGACTCCTTCATCGACATACCGTCGGCATCGGAAGCGATTACAACCCTCATGACATCCTCCTTGAGAGATACGCAGGTGCGTAGTTTCTGTTTGGAAGTGTTGAATCGCGTTCAGGTCCGGGCATCTGAATGTGCGGTTCTTCACTGTTCATGTTTATTTGAACACATTCGAACAGTAACTGCAACAACTATTTGTTTATCTTTGTTCTTTTTTGAACAAATATCGTTTACGGATGATTGCTGACCGTTTGGACTCAGAAAAGGCCCGGCTTACCGCGCATTCAACAAACAAAAGGGCGGCCGAGAACGTGTCTCGGCCGCCCTTCGGCGGTATTCCCCGGTATATACAGCTGTTTTAGCTACTCGGACTGCCCGCCCTTTTTGGCGTGCTTGGACGGAGCGCTTAGAAAGCGACCCGTCAGATAGTTCGCCGGGCCGGAAATATCAATCCCCAGTAGCACGTGCCCCAGCCACAAAAACGCCGCGAGCACCAGCAATGGAATCACGCACGAGGTCACGATCATCACGATGACGCCTTCGATCAGATTGGTCACCTGCTGCACAATTTCATCGGTAATCTGCTTGGCACCGCTGGTCACCGATGTGACGAGACCCGAGGCACCGTCGGCAAGCTGCTCAAGCACATTCTTGGACTCTGTGGACTCGGTCTTTTTCTTGCTTGCTTTGGAGCTGTCGCTATCTGCCGCACCCGCAGCGTCGGCCGCCTTTTGCTCGGCTTGCTCGATGCTAACGCGATACGTTTCGTCGACCTTTTGCGACACCCATACGCTTGCGGGCACCAACGCCATGCCAATTATGGCGACCACCAGCACACGCGTTGCCACGCGGCGCAAGACGGCGCTGGTGCTCCAGCGTCCGTGAATGCCAAGTGAGATCGCAAAGAGCACCAGCGCAAACGGGATCAGGATGCCCAGGCCAACCGACCACAAAATGGTCAGCAGATACTTCTCGAGGTAGAGCACGGCAAGCACGATACCCAAGTTTCCCGAAAGCTGCGCGAGCTGCTCGGCAACTGGCGTTCCCGTATCGCCCGGCAGCGCAGTGATACCCGCAGATAGGGCGACGCACGAGGTCGTGAGCGCCAAAACATTGCCCTTCTTTTGATCGATGACCTCGATGGTGGAGTCCCAGGTCTTGGTATCGGCAAAATGCGGACGAGCTACAAAGCCCGACAACAGCGCTAGTACCACGAGCGCAACGATAAAGCCAATCTGCAGCTTTTTGTTTGCGCACACGACATCGGACAGGCTGGGCTGCAGCTCTGTTACCGTCGTGTGCTCGGTTATCTGGACAGGACGCCCATGAGCCATCTCGTGCGCGTCTCTTTTTTGTATTGACCCGTTATCCGGCATTTGGATACCTCCTCAGTCCGGCGTTTAATGCGAAAGAAAGTATACCCACCGAGCAAAAAACGAACGGGAAGACGAACAGAGCGCACCAAGACTGTCCCCAATGACTAGTCGTTTAAGAACGTCCCCAATGACTACCTCGGGATGAGTTGCGGTGGAATAGGGATTGTTTTGCGCCCGCCGGCCCCTATTCAGTCCCTATTTCACCGCAACTTGGAGGAGAACAGAAAAAGCCCTGTCGCGGGTAGCGGCAGGGCTTTTGGAAGGGGACTTGGTTGTGCGGGCTCGTTAGGCGAGCTTGGCCTCGAGCGCAGCGATGCGCTTGTAGGCGTCGATGGTAAAGCGGGTCTGCTTCTCCAGGATCATAGTGGTCATGAGGGTGTCCTGAGCGTGAGCCATGATGAAGGTCATCTCCATCTCGCCACCGCCGGCCTCCTGCGAAAGCAGCTTGGTCTGCGTGTCGTGGGCACCGATGAGCGCATCGCTGGCATCCTTGTGCAGCTGCTCGGCCTTCTCAAAGTCACCCTCGCGAGCAGCATCGAGCGCTGCAAGCAGATCGGTCTGGGCGTCACCTGCGTATGCGACAATCTCGAATCCAACCATCGAGATTTCTTCTTTGGTTGCCATGTTGCGTTCCTTTCACATATGAACCAATGGAGAGCATCGCGTCCGGGCATACGCGCTGCGTTGTGTATGACAGAAACAATAACATTCAAACAAAAAAGAACAGCGCAAAACGTAATTTCGAGCTATGAACGGTCACTTTTCGCCCGTGAACGGTTTTTAAACCAATTTGAACAATATCGAACACAATTAGCGGAAACCCAAACAGACCCGCGCCCTAGCGTACATCGCGCACCGTATCGCCCTCGACGAGCACGCCCGGAAACAGCATGTGCTCCACACCGGGTTCAACGCCCTCGGCGCCGGCAATCTTGTCGACCGCCCACATGCCGACGCGCTTGTTGTCAAAGCGCACCGTAGTCAGGCGACAATCGGGCACGATGTCGCCCAGACTGTCATCAACACCTACCACGCTCACGTCCTGGGGCACGTGCTTTCCGCGCGACTCGAGCCCGCGAATGCAGCCATATGCCATGGCATCGTTGGAGGCGTAGATGGCAGTACAGGTCGGATCGTCCGCCAGAGCCTGACCGGCAGCATACCCGCTCTGTGCCGTCCAATCGCCGCGCACGAGCTGCGGGGGCTCAATGCCATGCGCACGCAATGTCTCGCGCCAGCCTTCCTCGCGCCGCATGCCCGAAAGCGAGCGCTCGGGACACGAGATAAAGTGCACGGTTTTGTGCCCCCGCCCCAGCAAGTACTCGACCACCTGGCGCGAACAATCGAACTGGTCGTTATCGACCGTTGAACAGAGCGGGTGCTCCAGCATGGTAACGAGCACCGTCTGCATGCCGGGCAGCGGCTCAAAAGTGCCAAAGTCCGCCGGCATGCGATTCATGATCACGACCATGCCGTCCACCGGCAGTGCGCTCATACGCGACGATGCGCTCTCGAGGGTATAGGGGTGTCCATCTACTTTAGTGAGGGTGATGGCATAGCCGTGTTTGTCAGCCGCGGCGGCAAAGCCCTCCATACGGTCGAGGTTGCCGGTGCCGGTAATGTTGAACATGGCGACGCCGACGGTCTTAAACTTACCGCGGCGCAGCGATCGACCGGCAAAATTGGGGCGATACCCCAGCTCGCGCATGGCGGCACGCACGCGTTCCTTGGTCTCGGGGCGCACACTGGGCGAATCGTGCACGGTGCGCGAGACCGTCTGCTCCGAGACGCCCGCTAGGCGCGCCACGTCTTTGACGGATACCGATTTTTTAACAGCGGCCATAGGTCGATCTTTCTATGTCAACGATGCCATTGGTGGCACCTTGCGCAGTCATTTTTACCGCCTTCAAGTATATCCAACGCCTCCCCCACCATACGATCACCACCCAAAACCTACCGTTCACCGACATTTTTGCTTCCCCGAACGGCTTTTGTCGCCCAAATGTTAACGTTGCCATTATGCAAACACAGAGCCACCGGGCGGCTCAAACGTTTACGCGTAAGGAATCGACGGTTCGCAGGCACAGGAACCACCGGTTCGCGTCTTTTTTTGTGTCACAAAATAGCAACGTCAACATTTTGGCAACCGAACGCCAAAGCTACCATCGTTGCTAACCCACCGACTCTTAGGAGCATTGCATGGAGCAACTCATCGCCATCATCGAAAAGGGCCAGCCCTTTTTCAACGCGATCGCCCGCAACAAGTACCTCAAGGCGATCCGCGACGGCTTTATCTCCGTCATCCCCATCATCATCTTCTCATCCATCTTTTGCCTGGTAGCCTCGGTCCCCAACATCTGGGGTTTCTACTGGCCCGATGACATCAACAACGCCCTGTGGAAGTGCTACAACTACTCCATGGGCATCCTGGCCATCGCCTGCGCCGCCACCACGGCCAAGCACTTCGCCGACGCCCAGAACCGCGATCTGCCCAAGAACAACCAGATCAACTTTATCTCGTGCATGTGCGCGGCCATCATCGGGTTTCTGCTCCTTTCGAGCGACACCATCGCCACGGACGCCGCCAGCGGCTTCAACACCACCTACCTTGGTTCCAAGGGCCTGCTGACCGCCTTCATCGCTGCGTTTGTGACCGGCATCATCTACAAGTTCTTCATTAAGCGCAACATCACCGTCAAGATGCCCGAGCAGGTTCCGCCCAACATCTCGCAGACCTTCAAGGACATCATCCCCTTCTCCGTCTGCATCACCGTCTTTTGGGTTTTTGACATCGTCTTCCGCGCTGCTTTTGGCTTCTGCTTTGCCCAGGGTGTCATCCAGGTGTTCCAGCCCCTGTTCACCGCTGCCGATGGCTACATCGGCCTCGCTGTGATCTACGGCGCCATGAGCCTGTTCTGGTTCGTCGGCGTCCACGGCCCCTCGATCGTCGAGCCCGCCATCGCCGCCGCCCTTGTTGCCAACATGACCGACAACCTGGCCGCATTCCAGGCTGGCCAGCACGCTTCCGCTGTCCTGACCCAGGGTGCCCAGTACTTCGTCGTCTGCATGGGCGGCACCGGCGCCACGCTCGTCCTGGTCTTTATGTTCTGCTTCCTGGCCAAGTCTCAGGAGATGCGCGCCGTTGGTAAGGCCGCTATCGTCCCCGTGTGCTTTGCCGTCAACGAGCCGCTGCTGTTCGCCGCACCCATCGTGCTCAATCCCGTCTTCTTTGTCCCGTTTGTCTTTGCCCCGATCGCCAACATCTGGATTCTCAAGATCTTTATCGACTTCTTGGGCATGAACGGCTTTATGTACACCCTGCCTTGGACTGTCCCCGGCCCCATAGGCACCATCATGGGCCTGGGCTTCCAGCCGCTCGCCTTTGTGATGCTCGCCCTTATCTTGGTCGTCGACTTCGCTCTGTACTATCCGTTCTTCCGCGCCTATGACGCCCAGAAGTGCGCCGAGGAGGCCGAGATCTCCCAGGAGGAGCTCGCCGCCAAGAACGCCGAGAAGGCCGCTAAGCTCAACGATGCCTTCCAGGGCAAGGCTGACGCCAAGAGCGTTGCCGCCGGCGCTGCTGCCGAGTCCGTGAAGGCCGACGCTCCCGCCGCTGTCGCCACTGAGACAACGACCGCCAGTGACCTCAACGGCAAGCGCGTGCTCGTGCTCTGCCAGGGTGGCGGCACCTCGGGCCTGCTCGCCAACGCGCTGGCCAAGGCCGCCAAAGAGCGCGGCATCAATCTTGAGACCGCTGCCGAGGCCTATGGCAACCACGTTGACATGCTCCCCGACTTTGACCTGGTCATCCTGGCCCCACAGGCCGCCAGCTACCTGGCCGACCTGCAGAAGGACTGCGAGCGCGTGGGCAACAAGTGCGTCGCCTGCCGTGGCAAGCAGTATATCGAGCTCTCCCAGAACGGCGATAAGTCTCTCGCCTTCGTGAGTGAACAGCTTTCGAAGTAAGTAACGCTTAGGGCCAGCCGACCATCCACAGCCGGCTGGCCCTTCGATTTAGACGATTGGATCATCATGTCCGTTAACCCTGCTAGCGTCACCAACCCGCCTGCGCAGTTTCCCGAGGACTTTGTCTTTGGCGGCGCCACCGCTGCCTACCAGGTAGAGGGTGAGACCCGCACTCACGGTAAGGGCAAGGTTGCCTGGGACGACTTCCTGGAGGCCCAGGGCCGTTTCTCCCCCGATCCCGCTTCGGACTTCTACAACCAGTACCCCGTCGATTTGGAGCTGTGCGAGGAGTTTGGCATCAACGGCATTCGCCTCTCCATCGCCTGGAGCCGCATCTTCCCCAACGGTACCGGCGAAATCAACCCCGAGGGCGTCCAGTTCTATCACGATCTCTTCGCCGAGTGCCATAAGCACCACGTTGAGCCGTTTGTCACGCTGCATCACTTCGACACGCCGCTTGCCCTCTTTGAGAAGGGCGACTTCCTCAACCGCGAGACCATCGACGCCTTTGTGAACTTTGCCACCTTCTGCTTTAAGGAGTACGCCGACCAGGTAACCTACTGGTTCACCTTTAACGAGATTTGGGCCGATGCCTCCAACACCTACATCGAGGGCACCTTCCCCGGCGGCGTCAAGGCGCATCTGGCCGAGGCCTTCCAGTGCGAGCACAACATGATGCTCGCCCACGCCAAGGCAGTACTGGCCTTCCACAACGGCGGTTTTAAGGGCAAGATCGGCGTCATCCAGTCGCTGGAGTTTAAGTATCCGCTCAACGAGAACGACCCCGCCGACATCGAAGCCGCCAACAACGAGCACGTGCTGCAGAACCAGTTCTTGCTCGACGCCACCTTCCGCGGCGAATACGCGCCCGACACCCTCGAGTGCGCCAACCGCTTGGCTGCCGTCTCGGGCGGCACCATCGAGATCCTGGACGAGGATCTGGAAATTATGCGCGAGGCCGCGCTCTACAACGACTACCTGGGCGTTAACAACTACCAGTGCCGCTTCTTGAAGGCTTACGACGGCGAGAACGACCTGCACCACAACGGTACGGGCGAGAAGGGCACTGGCCGCTGGCGCGTCAAGGGCATTGGCGAGCACGTGAACAAGCCCGGCATCCCCACCACCGACTGGGACTGGATCATCTATCCCGAGGGTCTGTTCGATCTGCTCGTCTACATTAAGCAGCGCTACCCCAACTACAAGCAGATCTTCATTACCGAAAACGGCATGGGCTACAAGGACCCCTACAAGGACGGTTTTGTGGACGACCAGCCGCGCATCGACTACATCGAGCAGCACCTACGCTGGTTGCTCAAGGCCATGGAGGTGGGCGTCAACGTGGGCGGCTACTTCCTGTGGAGCCTGCAGGACCAGTTCTCCTGGACCAATGGCTACAACAAGCGCTATGGCTTCTTCTACGTTGACTTTGAAACCCAGAAGCGCACGCCCAAGGCAAGCGCCTACTGGTATAAGCACGTGGCGCAGACCCGTCGTCTGGACTAGCGGCTTTCAACTAGCGGTTGGCGGAATTGCCCCGCTCACATAACCTGTCCCCATTTCTCAGCCGGGGGCGGCACGTCACACGGCGCGCCGCCCCCGGTCTTTTGTTTTTGTTCGGCCTGGGGGCCGTTTGTCTCGATCTGTAACATCTAGCCGAGATTTTGGGTCCTAACTGTTACAGATTGAGACGAACGAATCCGAACCTACGCCCGCAGGTCCTTCACGCTGGAACGCTCGACCAACACGCCCGAGACGAGCGTACGGCTTCTGGAGCTCGGGGCTTCCAGACCTGCGACGACCTCATTAAGCGCACGGACGCCCAGTTCGCGGTGACGGAACTTCACTGACGTCAGAATCGAGTTGGGAATCGTCTTGTAGAGCTCATCGTCGAAGCCGATCACGGACACGTCGTCGGGCACACTCAGACCCTTGTCACGTAGAGCCATCATCACGCCGTTTGCCATGCAGTCGTTAGCAGCGAGGACCGCCGTGCAATCGGGTTTATCGGCAAGCACAAGGCCCGCGGCATAGCCACTATCCGCATTCCAATCGCCTTGCAGAGGCTCGGGCGGCTCAATGCCACGCGCCTCGAGCGCCGCTCGCCAACCTTTCATACGGCACTGGCTCGACAGCGCTTCTTTCTTACCAGAGACGAAGTACACGTTCTTGTGCCCGCGATTCAAGAAGTACTCGCACGCCATGCGCGCGCCGCCCTCTTGGTCGTCACTGACGGTGGAGCAGGTAGGATGTTCCATTGATGTGATAATCACCGTCTTGAGGTCTTTCGGCGCCTCAAAGGTATCAAAGTCATCGACCATCTGGCGCAGATTGAAGATCATGCCGTCGACGGGAAGCTGCGACATCCTGCGCGCCGCATCGGCAAGGGTCATCTTCTCCCCCGCCCGCTTTTTGATCATCGTGAGCGCAAAGCCTCGCTCTTCGGCGGCATCGGCGATACCGTCAATCATGTCCACGGCACCGCCCGACAAGTGGAACAGCACAACGCCGATGCACCCGTAACGGCCCAACTTGAGCGAACGAGCGGCAAAGTTGGTTCGAAATCCGAGCGCCTCCATTGCCGAATGGACCTTATCGCGTGTCGACTCTCGCACGCTATCGGGCTCGTTGATCACACGCGAAACCGTCTTGAGAGAAACACCCGCGGCAATCGCCACGTCGTTCATCGAGACGTTTTTCTTGTCCATCGTTGTCACTGCTTCTCCACTCGATTCTCTATCACTTTTTTTGCGTTCTAGCATACACCACCTGCCTGACTGATAAATCAACCGTTTACCGAACAATATCGACCACTCACCCGTATATCCTTGTTGCTCTTCCAAAAATGTCTTACGTTGTCATTAACGAAATGACAACGTTGTCATTTCGCAATGCCTTCCTTAAGCAGGAAGGCTTCCGGGCAGTCCTGACCATCCATCGACGACCAGTTCCATCCACATGTATCGAGCATCAAGTAGCAAAGGAGCTCTATGGACGCCATCGTAAAGATGCTCGAAAAGCATCAGCCGTTCTTTGAGAAAATCTCGAGGAACATATACCTCCAGGCCATCAAGGACGGATTCCTTGGGTGCATGCCCATTGTCCTCACCTCTTCGATCTTCCTGCTCATTGCCACCCTTCCCGGCGTCGTTGGCGTCACGCTGCCCCAGCCGCTCATCGACTGGTGCAACAAGCTGTACAACTTCACCATGGGCGTCATGGGCATCATGGTTGCCGGCACCACTGCCAAGAACTTCACGGCGTCCATGAACCGTCGCATGCCCGCCGGCAAGGTGCTCAACGACGGCTCCACCATGGTTGCCGCCCAGTGCAGCATGCTGCTGCTCGCTGTTACGCAGTTCACCACCAAGTTCAACGGCTCCGAGCTTTCGGTCTTCGATTGCACCAGCATGGGTACGCGCGGTCTGTTCTCGGCCTATATCGCCGCGTTCATTACCGTGTGGGTCTATAAGTTCTGCGTCTCCCGCGATCTGACCATTAAGCTGCCCAAGGAGGTCCCGGGCGCCATCGCTCAGAACTTCCGCGACATCATCCCCTTTGGCGGCGCCGTCATCATCTGCGGCATCATCGATGTCGTCGTGCGCAACCTCATGGGCGTTCCGTTCTCCGAGCTGCTCATCAAGCTGCTCTCCCCGCTCTTCACTGCGGCAGAGACCTACCCCGGACTCATCCTTATTCAGGCAGCCACCGCGTTCTTCTGGTTCATCGGCGTCCACGGCCCCTCGATCGTCCAGCCGGGCATCGACCCCATCCGTCTTGCCAACCAGGCCGAGAACCTGCAGGTTCTGCTGGCCGGTGGCCACCCCGCCCACTCCCTCACCTTTAACATGTCGCTCGTGGGCGAGTTCGGCGGCACCGGAGCCACGTTCATCGTGCCGCTTCTGCTGATTCTCTTTATGAAGTCCAAGCAGCTCAAAGCCGTCGGTAAGGCCTCGATTGTTCCTGTTGCCTTTGCTGTCAACGAGCCGCTGCTCTTTGGCGCGCCGATGATCCTTAACCCCTACATGCTCATCCCCTTTGTTGCCGCCGGCTGCGTCAACGTGAGTGTTGCCAAGTTCTTTATCGATAACGTGGGCATGAACGGCTTCTCCTTCGTGGTGCCTTGGGCCACCCCCGCCCCCATCGGCATCTTCATCACCACGAACTTCCAGCTTATCGCCCTGGTGTTTGTCGCAATCATCATCTTGCTGGACGCCATCATCTACCTGCCGTTCTTGAAGGCATACGATAAGCTGCTCTGCGACCAGGAGGCCGAGCGCGCCGCCGAGCTGGGTCTCGAGTCCGATGGTGCTGCCACCATCGCCGCCAGCACCTCTGCGCCCGCTGTCGAGCAGACCACCGCTTCCGTCGAGCCGACCGCCGCTGCCGCCGACAGCAAGCCTGTCGCCGATCAGCCCGAGCCCGCCTCCGACGCATCCGCCAAGAAGGATGTCGATGGCCTGAAGGTCCTCGTCCTGTGCGCCGGCGCCGGCACCTCTGCCATGCTCGCCAACGCCATCAAGGAAGGTGCCGCACAGACCGGAGAGAACATCGCTTCCTCCGCAGGCGCCTATGGTCAGCACACTGCCATCATGGATCAGTACGACGTTATCGTGCTTGCCCCGCAGGTCCGTAGCTACTACAACGACATGAAGGCCGACACCGATCGCCTGGGCATTAAGCTGCTCGCTCCCCGCGGTAAGGAATATATCGACCTTACCCGCGACCCCGCTGGCGCCATCAAGTGGCTCCGCGAGAACCTCGACTAGTTCCTCCCTCTGTTGGTGCCCGGACCCCCAGTTTGGGCACCTCCCCCTATTCGTATCCCACAGAAAGGATGACTCATGACCAACCCCATGCAGTTCCCCGACGGCTTTGTGTTTGGCGGCGCCACCGCTGCTTACCAGGTTGAGGGCGAGACCCGTACGCACGGCAAGGGCAAAGTGCCCTGGGACGATTTCCTGGCAGCCCAGGGTCGCTTCTCCCCCGACCCCGCAAGCGATTTCTACAACAAGTACCCGGTCGATATCGACCTGTGCCAGCGCTTCGGCATCAACGGTATCCGTGTCTCCATCGCTTGGAGCCGCATCTTCCCCAGCGGCACTGGTGAGATTAACCCCGAGGGTGTTGCCTTCTATCACGAGCTCTTTGCCACCTGCAATAAAGCCGGCGTTATCCCCTATGTCACGCTCGATCACTTCGATACGCCCGAGGCCTTTTACCAGAACGGCGGCGAGGGCTTCCTGACGCGCACGACGATCGACGCCTTTGTCGAGTACGCCAAGTTCTGCTTTGCCGAGTTCACCGAGGTCAAGCACTGGTTTACCTTTAACGAGATTCCCGCGACCGCCGAGGGCAGCTTTATCGTCGGCAACTGGCCGCACGGCGAGAAGTATCGCCTGGACAAGGCCTTCCAGCTTATGCACAACATGATGGTGGCCCATGCCAAGGCCGTCGTCGCCTTCCATGAGGGCGGCTTTGAGGGCGAGATCGGCATTGTCCAGAACCTGGAGCCCAAGTATCCCCTCGATCCCAACAATGCCGCCGACTGCGAGGCAGCTCGCATGGCCGACGTCATCAACAACCGCTGGGTACTCGACGCCACCTTCCGCGGCCACTATGCAGCCGACACCATGGAGGCTGCGACCAAGCTGGCCCATATCGCCGGCGGCGAGCTCGACGTCCGCGACGAGGACATCGCCGCGCTGACCGCCGCGCTCCCCTACAACGATTGCCTGGGCGTCAACACCTACAAGTGCCAGTTCCTGCGCGCTGCCGAGGGCGAGAACGACATCAACCACAATGGCACCGGCGACAAGGGCTCCTCGCGCTGGTTCCTCAAGGGCGTGGGCGAGTCATGCGTGCGCGAAGGCATACCCACCACCGATTGGGACTGGATCATCTATCCCGAGGGCCTCTACGACCTGCTGCTCCGCATTAAGAACGATTACCCCAACTACAAGAAGATCTACATCACCGAGAACGGCATGGGCTATAAGGACGACTTTGAGGACGGCTTTATCGACGACGCCCCTCGCATCGACTATATGCGTCAGCATCTCGCATGGATCCTCAAGGCAATCGACGGTGGCGTTAACGTCGACGGTTACTTTGTGTGGTCGCTGCAGGACCAGTTCTCCTGGACCAACGGCTATAACAAGCGTTACGGCCTGTTCTACATCGACTTTGAGACCCAGAAGCGCTACCCCAAGGCGAGCGCGTACTGGTACAAGAACGTCGCGGAGACCGGCCTGCTCATGGCCTAGTTTCCGCCGCATACCCCCTGTCGGCCGCATGCGAATCCCTCCACGGGTTCGTATGCGGCCTTTTTGTTTTTGGTGGGCCCGAGCGGATCATTCGTCTCGATCTGTAACATCTAACTGGGATTATCGGTCTTAAATGTTACAGATCGAGACAAACAGGAGTCCGGTCAAAAAATCTCAATCTGTAACACGTAGCCCACTTTCGACCGTCCACCTGTTACAGATCAAGACAATAAGATAGTCAAATCCGAACTTTCCAAGCAGTTATGAAGCATGGTTTCTAGTTTTCGGTATCACGAACATACTTTCGGTATCATTTAATGGTATTATGATATCGAAAGTGTGTTCGTGATACCGAAAGGAGCCGCATGCGCCAGTTCGATTACACCACAGTCCCAGCGGAACTCGAAGCAACTCCAATCACCAACCTCCTCCTCTCGATACGCGAGCATAAAGGCCGACAGCTTGCTCTGAGTCAAGTCAAACCCGAACTTCTATCGTCCCTTATGGAGGAAGCTAAGATCCAAAGCACCCAATCCTCCAACGGACTTGAAGGAATTGTTACCACCCAAAAAAGACTCAAAGCGATCATGGCGTATTCCGCCAAGCCAAGCTCCCGCGCAGAGGAAGAAATCGCTGGATACCGAGATGTGCTGTCGCTTATTCACGGGCAACACGATTCCATTCCCGTAACGCCATCGGTCATTCTGCAGTTGCATCGTGACCTCATGGTACACACAGCAATCTCGTATGGGGGCCATTGGAAAGATAGCGATAACGAAATCATCTCCATCGACGATCAAGGCAATCGATTTGTGCGCTTTAGGCCGCCTTCGGCCCTAGCAACCCCGGGACTTATTAAAGAAGCCTGCCAGTCCCTCAACGACGCCTTATCTCGTCAAGTTTGCGACCCCCTCCTTATATCATTCCGCTTCATCTTCGATTTTGTCAGCATTCATCCCTTCAACGATGGCAATGGCAGGATGAGCCGGCTCCTTACAACGCTGCTACTCGAAAAGACTGGATACGACGTTGCGCGTTACATCAGCATCGAACGACTTATTGAAGACAACAAGGCGCTCTACTACAACGCCCTCGCTGCAAGCTCCGCTGGATGGAATGAAAATCAAAACACCGAAGCACCCTTTATCCGTTTCATGCTCGGAACAACCCTGGCCGCCTACCGACAGCTCGAGCAGCGTACCTTAATTGAATCAAGCACTCGTCCTATGTCGAAGCAAGCGCGCATCGCCGTTCTATTTCAACAGAGACCCGGCGTCATTAAGAAATCCGACATCCGATCCAACTGCCCCGATATCAGCGAGGTTACCGTTAAACGAACCCTCGGTCAGCTTGTTAGTTGCAGCGCAATCGAAAAAACAGGAGCGGGTCGTTCGACGGGCTACATACTCAAAGACGTCCATGCTCTAGAACTATTCTTGCAATCCACAATACCCGATAGCGAGGCCGCAATAACAAAAGAGGCTCCAAAGGATAAGCTCCTTGAACGTGTAAACCACGCCGAGGATGAAAGCAGGGAGGGGCTCTATGAAGACTACGATTCATTCTCAAGGGACATAAAGACGAAATACGGAGTCTAGTCATATCCCAGAATAGCCTCATCCTTGTTGCCCAAAGTTATTTACGCGTCATTGTGAAGCGATAACCCCTGCGCCGGCAGGGAGCAGAAGTATCGCCTGCAGCGCTAGCTAGCAAATGACCTGCGTGTGTTCCTCGATGGCGGCGCGATCCTCGGCGGCAATACCCGGCTCGCACACCACGGCGTCCAAATTGTCCAGGCGGCAGAAGGTGTAGAAGTCGCGCTTGCCGATCTTGCTGGAGTCGGCGATCAGATAGCGCGAGTCGGCCTTGATAAAGGCGAGCTGCTGGATACGGCCCTCGTCCATGTTGGACGTAGATACGTCACCGTCCAAGATGCCGTTGGCACCGATAAACGCCGCGTCGATGCCCAGCGCACGCAGGGTATCCTCGGCCGTTGGCCCCACAAAAGCGGCAGTGCGGCGACGGTACATACCGCCCACGAGGCACAGGTCGCAGTCCTCGCGCGCCTCGAGCAGGTTAAACACCGAAAGCGAATTGGTCACAATGCGCAGACGAAACGCCGGCAACATCGAGGCCATCTGCTCAACCGTGGTGCCTGTCCCCAAAAAGATGGTCGAGCCTTCCTCGATAAGCTCCACAGAACGGCGCGCAATCTGCAACTTTTCCTCGGCATGCTTCGTGCGCTTTTCGCTGTGCGAATACTCATGGCGCAGCATAGCGTGTGGACGGCCCTGCGCACTGCGGGCTCCGCCGTGCACGCGCTCGATCTCGCCCAGGCTCGCGAGCTCCTCAAGATCGCGACGAATCGTCATGTCCGAGACGCCCAGTGCATCCGAAATCTCCTTGACCGAGACCGTGCCCTGCTCTTCGAGCAGCTGACGAACCCTATCCTGTCGCTCTGCCTTAATCACGATGAATCCTCGCCGTTCTTTGCGCGCATATCATTCAAACAGTAACGAACAAATTGTATCAGACTCGTGCGCGTCAAAAATGAATGCCCGCACAGTTCCAATCATCACTTTTTTGAGAAAAATACCCCCGGCTTTAGTGGGGTGTAGTGATAATCTCGCCTGTTCGCGCTACAGTTTGTCGGAAATACCTCGATGTTAGGAACCAAATGATCACTTCCGAGCTTTTCGGCACCGCGCCGTGCGGTACCCCCGTTCATCGTTACACCCTCAACGGGCCCGAGATCTGCGTTCGCATTATGGACTATGGCGCCACCGTGCTGGGTATCGATGTGCCCGACATTCCCGGCAACGTGCGCGATGTGGTGCTGGGCTTCGATAAGCTCGAGGATTACTTTGACAACCCCGCCTGCTTTGGCGCGACCATCGGACCTGTGGCCAACCGCACTGCAGGTGCCACGATCACCATCGCCGGCACGGACTGGCATATGCCCGCCAACGAGGGCACCAACAACCTGCACAGCGATCTTGAGCATGGTCTGCACAAGCGCGTATGGGACGTTGAGCTCGACGAGGTCCACAATGCCGTGCGCATGACCACCTCGCTTGAGGACGGTGAGCTGGGCCTTCCCGGCAACCGCACCTTTACGGCCGCGTTTACCGTGACGCGCACCGGCTGCTTCCGTATCGAATATGGCTGTGAGAGCGACCGCGCCACGTACGTGTCCATGACCAACCACACGTACTTTAACCTTGCCGGTCACAACGCCGGCATGGACTGTGAGCACTTCTTTGTTGCTAACGCTGCCCACTACCTGCCCATCAACGAGCAGAATATCCCCACCGGAGAGATCGCTCCGGTCGAGGGCACGCCGTTTGACTTCCGTGAGCTGCGCCCCGTCGCGCCCGGCATGGAAGCCGACGACCCGCAGATTAAGCAGGCCCGTGGCTACGACCACTGCCTGTGCATTGATGGCTATCAGTACGGCCGTAATCTGCGCCGCGCGATGCACGTCGAGGAGATGTGGACCGGCCGTGAGCTGGACTATTACACCACTGCCCCGGGCGTGCAGCTCTACACCGGCAACTGGCTGGGCGACGAACACGCCAAAGACGATGCCAACTATGGTTGGGGCGCCGGCTTTGCCCTCGAGGCCGAAATGTATCCTGACACGCCGCACCATGCGCTGTTCCCCCAGGGCATCGTGGGCCCCGGTCATCCCTACAGCAATGTGATCGAATACCACTTTATGAGGCACTAGGCCCACAACGCGACAT
The DNA here is from genome assembly GCA_900548265.1 of uncultured Collinsella sp. Classification (GTDB taxonomy): domain Bacteria; phylum Actinomycetota; class Coriobacteriia; order Coriobacteriales; family Coriobacteriaceae; genus Collinsella. The sequence continues at coordinate 87,037 of URKG01000002.1, read as the reverse complement.
ATCGCACAGCAACGCCCGCCGGCACACCGCCGACGGGCGTTTTTCATCTTTTGGGCTCTTTTTCGCTGTGACTGTATGAGTGACATATCAAAACTATGCCCATTTACTACGCTTAGCCCGGGATGCTCGACCATGCACCGGTTTTTGTTAAATGCGCGAGCCGTCTACCTGCGGTTTTGTTTTTCTCAAATTCGACATGCTCGGCGATAACCGATCAAACGTAGTAAATGGGCATAGTTTTTGACAGGCGGCATCGCGCGCGTCCCTCGCAAGGGCAAAATGATCCGTTTTCCTCCGTCCCCAAGGGATCAGTTGAACAGATTGTCGATGGGATCGGGGGCGGAACTGGGGAGATAGCGGATTTCTAGCTCTATGCCGAGTTCTTGCAGCTCTTTGAGGGCGGCAACGTCGGCATCGTCTATGGCGACCGCGGGCGTTACAGAGCGTTTGCCCTCCCCTGCCTGTATATGGCCAATGCTAATCTTGGTAATCGGCACACCACCCTTAACCAGCGCGAGTGCATCGGCGGGTGAGGCCACCATGATCAGAATCAACTGGCGCGGCGTTGCGGTATGAATGATGTCGATGGTCCTTTGCACCGAGAAAAACCGCGTCCACACGCCCTCGGGCGCCGCGACCCTCATAGGCGCCCACTTGCGCGAATCCGCCGCGATCTCATCGTTGACGATTAGGACAAGGTTGGAGCCCACGGCTTCGTTCCACAGCTCAACGTCTTGCCCGTAAATGAAGCGGTCATCGATACGCGTGAGAAGGATCCTGGGTTGAGCCATCACTGCCCCATTCTGCTTGAGACCCGTAAGAGCAAGACATCACGCCTCTAATATTAGTGCATTTAAAGTGAGAAAAGCCGTCAGAACACTTGCGCGGATTTGCGATGTCCCGTATCATAGACAGCCGTTGACGCCTCAGTTGCGTCACCACATGGCCGCCAGCGTAGCTCAGTTGGTAGAGCACCGCTCTCGTAAAGCGGGGGTCACCGGTTCGAGCCCGGTCGCTGGCTCCATTGCACAAGATAGCCGCCTTCGGGCGGCTTTTTTTGTTACCGATTTCAGGCGCACATCCGCCGGAATTCGCCCACTCGGTGGACTTCGGGTTTAATGCTTAGGGGCGGGGATTTACCAAAGTGAAATTTTAATGAAAAGAAACCCAGCTGCAACAATTGCCATGGCGAGGGCTCGAATTGGCCATATAGATCTAAAATAGTCACGATACCTTCTCTTTTGCTGAAACGATATATCTATACAAGGTTGTGAGCGGAAAACAAAAAATACGTCGATTGCTATCCGACAAACGGGTCTGGAATTGCATTCACCGGCATTTCGGGGCAGATTGATACACATGTACGAAAGGGAACCTATGTGGTGCGTTGGGTTGGAGCTGCTGCAGGCCCGATATGGATTGCGGTCTTGCGCCCCGATGTCCAAATAGGTTTCTCTCTCTAGACGGGAAGTTGCTCATGGACGCCATATATGACGGAGATGACTGGGTCGATCATTATACTTGGCGCCTGGTCGGCTCGAACGACAATGGGGTTGTGGTGTTTGATGGACTATGTCCAAAGCATCTCCATCCTTTTGTCTCGTCGTTAATTGAGAGTTCCGCTCGTGTTGCCCCCTACAGCTCGGCATCGCTTCATGATACGGACGTTTTGAAGACCATAAGGGAATCAATTGACGATGGCACGATGAGCGGCCCGCTGTTTTCTCGGCTTGTGGGGCTAGATGAGATTGGCTCGAAACGACTGCTTGCGGGCGAAAAAGTGGAACTCACTTATCGGTCGATGATTTCAATCCTGCGGCTAGCCGATGTTCTTCGCAAATAAATCCAAGCAAAACGCCGCCGGCAACTCCCCTACTCAACAAAAAAGCCCCGCCAACCGCAATCCCCAAGGGAACCGCGATTAACGGGGCTCAAGCGCGCTCCTCAATGGAATCACGTCATCAGACGAGCAGCTCAGCCGAGCAGTGCGCTACTCCTCCCAGTAAGCGTCTGCAAGCAGCTTAAAGCAGATCTTCTTGACCGGCTGTGCGCCATCGCCCGGGAACTCGAGCGTGGGCATGTGAGGCTCGCCGGCAACAAACAGCGCGAACTTGTCGTCGGCAAGATCGCCGGCGATCGAAGCGTCGGAATCGACCAGATCGTAGTCGTCCTTCTCGTCAAACTCCTGAACCAACGTCAGGCTGCCCGTGGCAACCTTAAAGGCCTCGCGACCCTCGACATCGATCTGCAGGTCGTGATAGCGCTGATGCGTCTCATAGTGAGCCTCAGCCTCGGGACGCGTCGTGGGAGCCATGACGTTCGCATAGACCTTGTCGCCCAGAATCGGATGGCTGCCGACCTCGAGCTGCGCCGGGTCGTTCTCCTCGAGCCAGTCGATCAGCACGTCGAGGCCCTTGAGCATTCCGCGATACTCCTCGATATCGCCCAATGCACCGTAAATCATCTAAATCCCCTCTCGGATCGTTTCCTTGGCGGCTACTCGGCAAACGCATTACCAAAGCTGTTGCCGCCCACATACGTCTCGACCAGGGTAAGGTCGGGATTGAACACGACAACGTCGGCGTCGCGCCCCGACATAATGCTATCGCACTTGTCGTCGACATGAGCTAGCAATCGATGCCGGGGCCGACGCCCAAGCCCTTACAGCTCGGTCACGACAACGCCGTTGTAGACCTCATCCCAACGATCCATAACCAAGTGGCCAGTCATGGGATCCATGGCGTTGAGCTTGCCGCAGGTGTTGGCGGTACGCAGCACCGTCTCGTCGTCTGCGCCAGCAGCAATGGCATGCGCGAAGCCTGCGATAGTGGAGTCACCAGAGCCCGTGGCGTTAACGGCAGGGATATCGGGCGTCTTTGCGCGGAACGCACGGCCGTTGTGGAAGCCAACGGAGCCGGCAGCACCCATGGACACGACGACCCAGGGGATATCGGAGAAGCGGGCATCAGAGGCGAGCGCGGCGCGGAGCTCGTCCACATCGTCGGTGGTAAAGCTCGTACCCAGAAGGCCGTTGATCTCGGTCAGGTTGGGCTTGACCAGCTCGGGCTTAATTTCGGACTTAAGGGCGGCCTCGAGAGAGGCACCCGAGGTATCGAGCAGCACCTTGGCTCCGGCGTTCTCGGCAATGCCCGTGATCTTGGCGTAGTAGTCCGCCTCGACGCCGCGGGGCAGCGAACCCGAGATGGTGACGACGTCGGCCTTACCTGCAAGCTCGGTAAACTTGGCGGTAAAGGCATCGAGCTCCTCGGGGGCAATCGTCGGGCCGCTCTCGAGCAGCTCGGTCTGATTGCCGGCATGAAGGATATTGAGGCAGATGCGGGTCTCGCCCTTGATGGGCACAAAATCATTCTTAATGCCGTTGGCATCCATGAGCTCTGCCATATAGGCGCCCATATGACCACCAAGCAGGCCGGTTGCCACAACGTCGTCGCCCAGCTGGCCCAGGACGCGGGCTACGTTAAGGCCCTTGCCGCCGGCGGTCTTTTCGGGCGTCACACGGTTGACGTCGTCGATAATGAGCTCATCGAGCTGATAGCGCGTATCGACAGACGGGTTCATCGTGACGGTGAGGATCATTTTTAGCTCCTTATCTCGCAGGCTCCTTGTGCCTCGCGATACGAGTCGACAAAACGGAATTACAGAATCTCAATCGTGAACGAGCGCACGATGGTTTCTTTGGGCTTGGCGATAAGGCAGCCGCGCTTGTGCTCAAGCACGTCGTCCTCATCGGAGCAGGTCGAAAGGCCACCCCAGGGTTCAACTGCCACAAAATCGCCCTCGGGCTTACTCCACACAATGAGATACGGGAAGCCCTCAAAGCTCAGACGAACACCCTTGTCCTCGCCCTTCTTGGAAAGCGTGACCTGACGGCTCTCGAGCACGTCAAAGATGGTCTCCGCAAAATCGAAGAGCTCGTGCGACAGGGGCAACGTCTTTCCCACCATGGGGTTCTTGGAGCGGTTTGCCACGTCAATCAATCCAGTCGAGGGAACGGCGGTGCAGAGCTCCGCAGCCTCGTCTTTCTCAAAGCGCAACTCGTAGTCCGTATAGGCCTCGCCCTCATCGAGCGGACACCTAAAGCCGGGATGACCGCCGATAAAGAACGGCATGTCCTCAGTCCCCTCGTTGGTCACCTCATAGGAGACGCGAACGGCATCCCCCTCAAGCGTATAACGAGCGACAAGCTTAAACGGATACGGATAATCGCTCAGCAGCGCGGCGTTATCCTCCGAAGCCAGGCACATCGCCAGCTCGTTCTCGCTCTGGCTCAGCAGCTTCCACTCTTGCTTGCGCGCAAAGCCGTGGCGGGCGAGCTTCACATGATGCCCGGCAAACGTCATGGCGCTATCATCGCGCAGGCCTCCGCAAATCGGGAAGCAGACCGGCGCCTGACCGGACCACACCGCGGGGTCACCCTGCCACAAATACTCGCGACCGTCGGCCTCAATCGAGGTAAACGAGCCGCCAGCCGTGGAAACCTTAATAGAAATCGAATCGTTGGAAAGAGCGTATTCCATTACCCATCCTTTCGAACAACTGCTTTTTTTGCTCGCAAGTACCCGTCTCGGCCCTGACCAAGGGACAAAACCCGCACGCTCATCGATGTGTCTGGTATCCCAGCCATGCAACGGGGCACCATACAGACATTGATGCAATTACAGCTGAAAGGCCTTCTTATGCGAACCATCATCCTCTACGCCTCGCGCCATCACGGCAATACGAAAAAGCTCGTGGACGCCATCGTCGAGGCGCACCCCGAAATCGATACCCTCGACGTCAAGACGCTCGGCAAAAACGAGTACCCCGACCTGCACGAATATCATCTGATCGGCGTCGCTACGGGCATTTATTACTCAGAGATCGACAAAGATATGGCACGCGTGCTCACGAACGTGCTGCAGCCGCAGGACAAGGTGTTTGGCCTTATGACCTACGGTGGCAAAAACAAGTGGTACGGCAAGGATATCGATGGTATCTGCCGCATGAGGCGGGCCATCTTTATGGGTGCCTACGGCTGCCCCGGCTTTGATACGTGGGGGCCGTTCAAACTCACCGGCGGTGTCCAAAAGGGACACCCGACCGCTGAGGAAATTAAGAGCGCCGTCGACTTCTTCGACAAGATCGAAGACGAGTATGGCGACATCATCGTCGAAGAGTACGCCAAGCGCGAGAAGCGTCTAGCCTACGAAAAGGGGCATCCTGCGGGAGGTCTTGTGGCCGGCGTCAAGCGCACGGCAAAGAAGATCGCTAACAAGCTGTAACTGTTAAGGTGCTTTTGAGCGTTTAACCCATACGGCGGGTCCGAGCAGATTCGGGCCCGCCGTTTTTTCTATCGTTACTCGGTAAAGGCGTTGCCGACGCTCTGACCGCCAACATACGTCTCGACGAGGGTGAGCTCATGGTCGAACACGACAAAGTCGGCGTCGCGACCCGGCATGATGCTGCCGCACTTATCCTCGATGTGCGCAGAGCGAGCCGGCACCTCGGTTGCCATGCGAATGGCGATATCGGCGCTGGCGATACCCCAATCGACAATGTTCTTGACGCCTTGGGCAAGCGTAAGCACCGAGCCGGCAATGCTCTTGCCATCGGCAAGCCAGCACAGGTTGTCCTTCATGATGACGTCCATGCCGCCACTGGTGTAGCTGCCCTCGGGCATGCCGCCGCAGCCAAGGCAGTCGGTGATGAGCACCGTATGCTGCCAGCCCTTTGCCTGCAGCAGCGCCTTGATGGCAGCAGGGTTTACGTGTTTGCCGTCACAGATGATCTCGGCGTAGGTCTCGGGCGTGGACATGGCAGCGCCCACGACGCCGGGCTCACGGTGATGCAGCCCGCGCTGACCGTTATAGGTGTGCGTAAAGCAGCTGGCACCGCCGTTGATGGCGGCGATGCACTCATCGTAGGTGGCGTCGGAGTGACCGATGCTGGTCACCACACCCTTAGCGTTCAGAGCAGCCGCATAAGCAGCGGCACCATCGCGCTCGGCCGCCATGGCGCTCTTGACGATGCGGCCGCCGGCAGCCTCCTGCCACTGATCGAAGACCTCCTCGGAGGGATCGATAAGATAAGCGGGGTTCTGCGCACCCACGTGCTTCATGGTAAAGAAGGGGCCCTCCAGGTAGATGCCTTGGATACGAGCACCACAGAAGTCGGGGCCGCGGCCCTCGTCCGCCTGGGCGATGGCGGCGCAGGCGTCCTTGATCTGCTCGACGCCATCGGTGAACGTCGTGGGCAGCCAGCTGGTGGTACCGCGACGGGCGAGCTCGGTCGAGCTGATATCGATGCCCTCGGGATCGTTATCGGTAGTCGAGTGGTTGTAGAAACCATGGATGTGAGTATCGACCATACCCGGTGCGATCCACGATCCCGTGTAGTCCCTGATCTCGCAAGAGGGCCCGTCGGCCTGCCAGGCGCCAAAGACGCCATCCTCGACCATAAGATAGCCGCCCAGTTGCGGACCTGCCGGCAAGAAGAACTTGTCAGCCTTAATTGCGTACGTGCTCATATGCACTCCTTGCTTCTAAAGCAGTTGACTGTAGTGATGCTTATACCCAGCTCACATAAAACAAAAAGCGCCCGCCCGCCGTTATGAGCGGACGGGCGCCCTTACAGGGGGACGCGATTAAGCGGTGAAGGGGTGAATCGTCACGCCCTTAACCACGCGGTTGACCGTGCCGGTGGGGCTCGGCGTATCGGGCGTGTTGCCCACGCGCACGGAGTTGAGCAAGCTGATAGTCTGGGCAAACATCACGAACGGCAGAGCAAGGTAGCCCTCGGGAAGCGCCTCGTAGCCCTTAAAGGTGAAGGACTCGCCCTCGTAGACGGTAGCGCCATCCTGCTGAACGGCAACGGTGCGCTGAGCAATATCGTCGCCACCGATCTCGTTGAGGATGTCGATGTCGTACTGGCGGGTGTAGGCGTCGTTGTTGACGAACACGAAGACGAGGGTCTTGTCGTCGACGAAGGACTTGGGTCCGTGACGATAGCCCATGGAAGTGTCGTAAGAAGTGGCAACCAGGCCGTGAGCGAGCTCGAGGATCTTGAGCTGGCTCTCCTGGGCAAGGCCACCGAAGGAGCCAGAACCCAAGTAGGTCACGCGGTTGAAGTCGCCAGCCAGGTAATCGGCGATCTCGGACTCGCGAGCGATAACCTCCTCGCCCATCTTGGCGATGGTCTCGACCCACTCGGCCTTCTGCTCGTCAGAGGCCGTATCGAAAATAAGGGTAGAGAGCAGGGTCATGCAGGAATAAGAACCGGTCATGGCGAAGCCCTTGTCGTTGGCGCGCGGAATGAGCAGCGTCAGCGCGTTGGGATCATCGGCAGACTCAACGGCAAGCTTGCCCTCGGGAGCGCAGGTGATGTTGAGGAACTTGACGTTGTGGACGAGCTCCTTGGCAACGGCAACGGCGGCAAGGCTCTCGGGGCTATTGCCAGAGCGGGCAAAGGAAACCACGAGCGTGGGATCCTCGGCGCGCAGGAAGTCGCGCGGGGCGCTCACGATGTCGGTCGTGGCGATGGGCTTAAAGTCGTAGAGATCAGTGTTACCAGCGTGACGCAGGTACGGGGCGCAGGTATCGCCAACGTAGTCGGACGTACCGGCACCGGTGAAGACAACGGACAGACGGCCCTCGCCCATAGCGCGAGCCTCGGCCAGGAAGGCCTCGATGGCCTCCTTGTTCTCGCGATAGATGTTGAGCGTATCACGCCAAAGCTCGGGCTGCTGAGCAATCTCGGCCGTGGTGATCTGGGCGCCGAGCTCGGTAAGCTCCTCGACACTCTTCTCGAACATTTCTAATACCTCTTTCTTTACTAAATTGTCTGATATACAAAGACTTAATCTGAAAAGTTAAATCGGGTAGTAGTCATAGGCTGTTTTTCTTTCGTTAGCACTCGTATCCGATCACAGAGTATCTCGATAATGAGAAATCCTGTACTTCAACTTGTCCGCACGAGCCACCGAAAGCGTGAACTCGACAACATCATTTTGGGTGTTGTGAGTAGTTCGGACTATGTCCAGAACTGGCGCACCCTCACCAATACCTAGAAGCCGAGCGTCACATGGACGTGCTATACCCGCAGAGAACTCCTCATCCGCTACTCGAATTTTCTGCTGATAATCCTGCTCAATAACATCGTAAAGGGGCTTTTGTTCGAGTAGAGGACGCTTGAGTGAAATAAAGAGCCTTGCTGGAAGATAGCTACGCTCAACCATCATAGGTATACCATCTGCCATTCGTAAACGTTTGAGTTTTAATACCTTTTCACCCAAATGAATCCCCATTTGCATCGAGAGCGTTTTATCTGCTTCCATTTCACAGAACTCTAAGATGGTTGTTTCTGGCAGCCGGCCCATCGCTTTCATCTGTTCAGTAAAACTGTACGATTGGGTAAGATTTGTTGCTTGAGCCAGTCGATCGGCAACAAACGTACCGCGACCTTGTTTTCGCACAATCCGACCAAGATACTCAAGTTCCTGAATTGCAAGCCGGACAGTCGACCGCGAAAGCCCGAAACGTTCGGCAAGCTCACGTTCGGACGGAATCAAATCACCTGGCTGATATTCATGATCAATTTTTTCGATCAGAATATCTACGAGCTGGTCATATAGCGGTTGTCTGTGCCTCGTGCACGTCATGATATTCTCCACGTAATGAGCAATTGACCAATACTTCAGCCTTCAGGTAACGCACCAACATGTCCAATAAATGGGCTAATAGCGACACTACATCTCATCGTCTTCATCAATGTCAGCACTCTCGAGTTTCTTGAGATCGACTCCCTCACGACCAACGACCCGTGCGCGTTCGGCAAGTTCATCAAGCGTTGGGTCTCCAAACGCACGCGTCATAACGAGCTCCACCAACATAGGTAGATTTGTACCGGTGACAACGGTCACGTTATCGAGCTCAGTCGTCATTGGGATAGCTTGATTGAACGGAGTACCGCCAAGCAAATCAACAAACACCAATACGCCATCACAAGCTTGACGCATCTTGGCAATGCAGGTTCGCAAATCATCACCAAAAGTAACCGCCTCCGAGCCCGCAAAAGGAACTACCTCAAAATTAGGCTGTTCGCCGGCGACCATATCCACAGCGCTTTTCAAACCAGGTGCAAACTGACCGTGACCAGTTAGTACAAATCCAATCATTCTATCTACCTTTCTACCGTTCGCTTTCTCTAGCCATAGAACCCCTCAAAAGGGCTCTTACGACCACTGCATCATTAAAGTTTAGTGAGTATTTTGTTTTATCGTGGGAGGTCTGTGAGCGTCTCTAAGCTGCTTTTCCAGGTTGCGATATCTACGTGCTTCGCCCTTGTTCCCGCTGCTCTCATATTGATATGAAAGCAGCAGATAGAGCTTTCCGCGTAACCCAAGGTCGTTCGTATCTAGCATGGCTTCCATCTCATCGATCTTATCATGCCGACGGCAAAAGACTATGTCGTAGGTTAATTGACTGTCCGCCAAAATGCCCTTCGACACGATGGGGCGCATCTCTTCCAACATGGACGCCGCCCGCTTGCGGTCACCCGTCTTGATATAGAAATTAAAGGCGCGAACCGCAAGCTGTCGACGTTGTTTGTCGCTGCACGGCATCTCCAGCAAGTGGTCAAGCATTCGATCTGCATATGCGTCCATATCAGCAGCTTCATAGATCGTGAAACGCAGGTAATACTGCTTATACGTAGACATTACTATGCGCGCAAGTTTGCGATCGAGCAGGTCTATGCAATCTTGGTATAAGCCCAAGTTAAACAATACCTGCAATTTCATATCGAAGTATTTTTTCGCTCCTTCGGTCACAGCGAAATAAGCCACGACAACACAAATGAACAGGACGATCCAAAATGGCATTGCACTATATTCCCTTCAAGGCAGCCTTAATGAATTAATCGAACACGATGACTGCATAACCGCCTATGAACAGCGGTGTCCGACAAAACAAAAGAGGCGCACACTCCAGGGGATATGGCGATAAAGTCGCCTTGGAGGTGTGCGCCACGTCTCAATTGAGGCTCAAATGCCGTGACAATATGGGGTATTTAGCCCTTGCAAATGATACCAAATGCACCCAAGGCAATGGACAGAACCAAGACGATAAAGATGGCCTTCGTCGAGGTCATGCCCTTCTTACCAAGGAGCCAGTATACGAAGCCGACGAGTGCGGCAGGAACCAGCTTGGGGCAAATCATATTGCAGATGTTCTGCAAGTCAACGGTAACGCCGCCGATAACAGGCTTCGCCGCAATAACGATACCGACATTGGTTGCGACCAGGGCACCGACCATAAAGACACCCATTACGGAGGCCGCGTCGGTCAACGCGTTCAGGCGGTCGCTCATGGTGGTGACGAGCTTCATACCCTGCTCATAGGCCATGTGAGTCTGCTTGCAGCGGAACCAGTCAACAAGGATGTTAACGGCGACCCAGATGAAGATACCCAAGGGGTTGCCGTTCATGGCCATATTGGCAGCCAGAGCGCCGAAAATGGTCGGGAGCAGCGAACCGAAGATGGAATCGCCGATGGAAGCCAGCGGTCCCATGAGACCAGTCTTGAGACCGGCAACAGCCTCGAGGCCCTCAATGCCCTCCTCTTCCTCGATCGCCAAATCGATACCGGTGATGATCGTGTTGAGGAAGTTTGAGGTGTTGAAGAACGGTGCGCACTGGGCGCGGCAGGCTTCCTTTAGCTCCGGCGTGCCGTCACCGTACAGCTTGCGCAGCGTGGGCAGGATAATCCAGAGATAACCAGAGTGTTGCATGCGCTCGTAGTTCCAACCATCCTGGAAACCAAGCAGGTTACGACGGTTGATCTGCGCAAGGTCGTCCTTGGTAATCTTGTAGCCAGTGGTGCCATTGGCGAGTTTCTCATTAGAGCTCATCGTCGTCGTCTCCCTCCGCAGCGCCAGCAGCAGCGACGGGACGCTGGTTGTTCTTGTAGTACAGCAAAGACAGAGCAAAGCCAATAATAGCGATCGCCAGCATCGACATGTTATTGAACATACCGACCATATCCACGGCGCCCTTACCAAGCGCACCGTTCACAGCGACGATGTTGGCGTTGAGGTTCATGATGCTCGTGAAGGCCGTACCAAACAGGGCGGCGACTACAAAGCCGAGCAGCAGGTAGGCGACGTGCTTTTTGACCGGCAGGTAACGGAGCAGGATGGCGAAGCCAACGGCGGGCAAGGCACCGCCAGCAACAGACAGACCGTCACCCAGCCACTTCCAGTCGCCGTTAAGGGCGGTGGTGATGCCCTCGACCAAGCCCTGGCCAAATGCGAGAGCCAGGAAGACCGGAATCATGCGGGACAACATCCAGGAAACGGCACCGAGCAAGTAGTGTACGTTGTAGGCGCCCCAGTTCATCTTCTCGATATCGGCATCGCACATGTGACCGAAGAACGTGTTGGCGAAACGGCCGGCGATATCGGTGTAAACGAGAATGGCAGCGACAGGTACGCCGATGGCGGCAAGAGCCGTCTCGGGATTCATGCCCGCACCCACGGCAAAGGCAGTGGCGACCAGAGTGCCGGAGTTGGCATCGATACGAGAGGCGCCGCCAAAGGTACCAACGCCCAGGACGGTGAGCTGCATGCTGCCGCCGATAAACAGGCCAGTCTGCAGGTCACCCATAATCAAACCGGTAATCATACCGGAGAAGACGGCTGAGCCGGCACAGGTGTACCAGTTCAGCTCATCCAAAATCTGATAACCCGCATACAGGGTTAACAGAAGAATCTGCCACCAAGCAATCATGGTAAACTCCTTATTTAAGGTGTAACAGTTTCTACAATACCAATACGCTTATATAAACCGTGCATCCCCCTTCACGGCCTAGCGTTAATTCGACTAGAGCGTGAGAGCCTCTGGGTTATCCTGCGGCGTCAGCTGAATGACAATAGGAAGATTATCGGCCTTGAGTTTGGCAAATGCGTCAAGGTCCCCCTGGTCGCAACTAATGTTGCGATTCAGCTTCTTGACCGGCTCCATTGTCGTCATATTACCGACGATGAGCTGCTCAAGCTTAACACCTTGTTCCAAAAGTCGAACGTAGACCTCAGGCTTTTTCGCAACAATGAAGAGACGTTGCGCATCATATTTGCCAGCAGTGATGTTGGCAGCGGCCTTGTCGACAGGAAGCACGGACAACTTCACAGTTGCCGGGCAAGCCATGCGAAGAACCTGCTTTTGGGTAGCATCTTGCGATACCTCGTCGTCAACTACCATGAAGCGGCTTACCTGACGGGCGTTAGACCAGAGGTTTGCCACCTGTCCGTGAATCAAGCGAAAGTCGATTCGTGCGCCTACAATCATTTCTACTCAACTCCTTCTTGTTCAAGTGTACGGATAACGGGCTCAGAGCGAAGGGAGATTTTCGCATCATACACGCCCTCTGTTTCGAACATAACGAGTTCATTGGTACCAGGGTGTAATAAACCGTGCGGAACATAGAGCGTCATGATGGGACCCTTATCCCAAAAACGTCCGACGTTCGTTCCGTTTACGAATGCCACACCCTTTCCAAAACCCGTAGTGTCGATAAAGGTATCAGCCGGCTCAGATATATCAAACTTTGCGCGATAAAAGGAAGGTTGCCCCTCTACCCAGCCGGCGGAATAATCAAGATTATCGATGTTATCGAGTGGCAGACAACGCATCTCCCAACCGGTAACAAAGTGAAGATCAACGCAAACTCCTGTCCTAATGCCCTTATGCTGCGTATCAGCGAGCAATTTGTGACCATAATTGACGCGACCCATATCCTCGGTCAGAACATCCAGGCGGTTGTGTTCACAGGGAAGAACGCAGTGAATATCTTCCCCGATGTGCTCCTGATACTGCGTCGCCACTTTGTCACCGTTCACAAACACCTGAGCGCGGTCGCGGGCGTCAATAACCCGAATACGCTCTTCATCTGCACGGTCACGCTCGACAGTCGTGGTATATAACGTATATCCATACGACTGACCCATCTCTTCCATGGGCATAGGATATTGGGCTTCAATCGGCTCCGAAAGAATATCGAGCACATTAAAGAGACTTACGCGCTCACTCACCGAAATATCGGGCATGGAAAACGCCTTTTTTGTTAACGGCTTGCTTTGCGCGATATCGGGATACAGCTCGTGAACTGTCCTTTGAATTGCGAAGTATTTCTCGGTCGGGTTGCCCTGTTCGTCCAATGGAGCATCGTAGTCATACGATGTCACCTGGTGCAGGTCATGCGTATGGCGTGCAGAGCATCCGTTCATAAATCCAAAGTTGGTGCCTCCATGAAACATGTAGAGGTTTAAAGATCCTCCAAGCTCGAGCACCTCGCGAACGCAAGAGGCAAGATCCTCGGGATCGCGTCTGATGACGTTCTCCCCATAGCGATTGAACCAGCCGTCCCACAACTCCATGCACATAAGAGGCCATTGTTTTCCATGCTCCTTGTGAAAAGCAGAAAGAGCCTCAAAGTTCTCCTTTGCATGAGAACCAAAGTTGCCGGTGCACAACACATCATCATCAATGAGCGTACCGGCACGAAGGCACCCACGCCACGGGCCATCGGAAGTACAAAGGGGCACGGAAACCCCACGCTCGACCATAAGGCGACGAATCGCGCGAAGATAGTCCTTATCCTCGCAATATGATCCATACTCGTTTTCAACCTGCATCATGATGATATTTCCGCCCTTGTCAATCTGACGCGAGACGAGTATCGGCATGAGATGGTCGTAGTACTGCGCAACGTGAGCAAGAAACTTGGGGTCGCTGCTACGCGGCCTCATATCATGTTCGCGCAGCAGCCATGCTGGCATGCCGCCAAATTCCCATTCTGCACAAATAAACGGAGAAGGCCGAACAATTGCATACAGACCGAGCGATGCTGCCTCATCAAGAAATGCCGCCAAATCGATTGAGCCAGAAAAATCGAAGACGCCAGGCTTTGGCTCATGAAGATTCCACGGTACATACGTTTCGACCGTATTAAACCCAAGAGCCTTAAGGTTATAGAGCGAGTGGTGCCAGTCGCTCGGATGAACACGCATATAGTGAATCGCCCCCGACAAGATGGTGAACGGCTCATCATCAAGTAGGAATTGATTGGTGATCTTAAACGAATGCATGCTACTCCCGATCTTCGTGCTCTACGACGCCGATGCCGGTTCCTCGGCCCTCGGCTAAACGCCTTGCCTATTATGGACGCATTAACGCAATTATGTAGACAGAATCTGAAGTGGTCTGTAAACGGTAGCGAAATGACGATGAACGGCTTTAATAAAGAAAATTAAACTACCTGTTAGACCACTGTTTAATTATAGATTCCTAACGATTCTATATTTGAAATGTGGTATGTACCACCTATCCACTATTTCCTACTAGTTACGTTATGTTTAATCGCATTTCTTCAAATGCTGATCTACTTTGGATTCACCTACATGAGCATAAGAGATCTGTTGCCTTCCTATTTCCAAGCCTGAAAATATCCAGAATCGAACCTGACTTTCTTACGGCCGACTCGCCGCGTTCGACGACTCGTTAATACAGCAGAGCATTCATGGAGTCGGGTTCGTCACTGGGTAGATTGCGAACTTCCATTTTCACACCAAGCGCTTGCAGCTCTCTGAGAGCGGCGATGTCCGCATCGCCTATGGCGACCGTGGGCGTTGCGGGACGCCTGCCCTCCCCCGCCCGCATATGGCCAATGCTGACCTTGGCGATCGACACGCCGCCCCCAACCAGCGCGAGCGCATCGGCGGCTGAGGCCACCATGATCAGAATCCATTGACGCGGCGTTGCGGTATGAATGATGTCGATAGTCCTTTTGCACCGAGAAAAACCGTGTCCACACGCCTTCTGGCGCCGCGGCCCTCGTCGGCCTGGGCGATGGCGGCGCAGGCGTCCTTGATCTGCTCGACGCCATCGGTGAACGTCGTGGGCAGCCAGCTGGTGGTACCGCGACGGGCGAGCTCGGTCGAGCTGATATCGATGCCCTCGGGATCGTTATCGGTAGTCGAGTGGTTGTAGAAACCATGGATGTGAGTATCGACCATACCCGGTGCGATCCACGATCCCGTGTAGTCCCTGATCTCGCAAGAGGGCCCGTCGGCCTGCCAGGCGCCAAAGACGCCATCCTCGACCATAAGATAGCCGCCCAGTTGCGGACCTGCCGGCAAGAAGAACTTGTCAGCCTTAATTGCGTACGTGCTCATCTATGCTCCCGCACCCGCAGTGTGTTTTAGGGCGAATCAAAAACCACCTCATTGTTAATTCGAGCGATTGTTCGTTGCCTTCTACCGCTTGGCTCATTTTGCACCCGCCGCAAAACACGCCAAGCCGTTTATACCCAATACCGTTAGACAGCGCGGTTGTGGTAGACCTTGTACTTAAACTGGTCGGCGCGCGCAACCGAACGCGTATACTCGATAACCTCGTTGTTCATGTCATATGTGGTACGAATCAAATCCAGGACCGGTGCGCCTTCGGCAATCTCGAGTAGACGAGCGTCGGAATGGCGTGCGATACTCGCGTAGAATTCTTCCTCGGCCAGGCGAACTTTCTCGTGATAGTCCTGCTCGATCATGTCATATAGAGATTTGTTCTCGATCATGGGGCGCTTAAGCGCAAAGAACTTGCGACTCGGCAGATATGTACACTCAATCATCAGCGGCACACCATCGGCAATACGCAGGCGCCTGATCTTGTACAGACGCTCGCCCAGACGCGCGTTCATCTCTACGGCAATATTCTTATCAGCCTCGACCTCGGTAAACTCAAGAATCGTCGTCTTGGGCACACGGCCGATCGCCTTCATCTGCTCGGTAAAGCTATAGATTTGCGAGAGGTTTGCCGTTTGCAGAGAGCGGTCGCACACCATGGTTCCACGGCCGCGCTGACGAACCACCAAGCCTAGGCGCTCAAGCTCCTGCAGGGCAAGGCGAACCGTCGTACGCGAGAGCCCGTAGCGCTCCGACAAGTCACGCTCGGACGGCAAATAGTCGCCGGGTCGAAGTTCGTGATCGATTTTATCGGTCAGCAAATCGACGAGTTGATCGTACAGAGGTTGTTTGCGCGCTCCCATTGCCATAATGATACCTGCCGGAAAATGACTCGAAATTGGTTGTAACCAGACACCACGTACTATAGCAGTTTTAACGAAATAACAGCAGGTCACCCGGCATATTTCGATATTGTTTGCCGGATGATTGTCTGCGCACTGTAATACCAATCACATCGCCGCATCAAGTAACGAGGTAGCAAAAAGGGCCGCCCCCGCGGAGCGGGACGACCCTTTACAAGACAGATGCGTCTCTGAGGCTTAGAGAAGCTTCTTGAGCTCCTCGGCAACAGCCTGGACCTGCGTGCCGATGATGACCTGGGTAGCACCCTTGTCCATCTTCATGACACCCAGAGCGCCAGCCTTCTTGCAGGCAGCCTCGTCGACCAGAGCGGAATCGCCGAGCTCGAAGCGCAGGCGAGTAGCGCAGCAGTCAACGGTCTTGACGTTCTCCTTGCCACCGACGGCAGCGAGAACGGCAGCGGCCAGAGCGGCGAACTTTTCGTCGCCAGCAGCGGCGGGAGCAGAGGTCTCCTCGACATCCTCATCCTCGCGACCAGGGGTCATGAGGTTGAACTTGGTGATGGCGAAGCGGAACACGAGGTAGAAGACCAGGAAGGCAGCGATGCCCAGCGGGATGATCATCCAGGTGTTGGCAGCAGCCGGGAGGCTAGAGGAGAACAGGAGGTCGGTAGCACCAGCGGAGAAGCAGAAGCCGGCACGGAAACCAACAAAGTAGGTGATGACGGTGAAGACGCCGTACAGGGCAGCGTACACGACGTAGAGCGGGAAGCACAGGAACATGAAACCGAACTCGAAGGGCTCGGTGACGCCGCAGACGAAGGCGCAGATAGCAGCGGAGACAACCAGGCCGATAGCAGCCTTCTTGTTCTTAGCGGTCTGAACCATAGCCAGGGCAGCACCCGGGATACCGAACATCATGCAGGGGAAGAAGCCGGACATGTACATACCGAGGCTCCACTTGACGTCAGCGGAGGTCTCGCCAGCCCAGAAGTGGGTCAGGTCGCCCAGGCCGATGGTGTCGAACCAGAACACGTTGTTGAGTGCGTGGTGCAGACCAGTCGGGATGAGCAGGCGATTGAGGAAGGCGTAGATGCCAGCGCCGATGCCACCCATGGCAGCGATACCCTCACCAAGAGCAACGAGGGCACCGAAGATGAGGGGCCACACGAAGAGCAGAACGACGGAGACGACGATGCAGATGACGGCGGTCATGATGGCGACGCAACGCTTGCCGGAGAAGAAGGCCAGCCAGTCGGGAAGACGGGTGTCCTTGAACTTGTTATAGCAAGTGCCACCGATGACGGCGGACAGGATGCCGATGAAGGAGTTGCCAGCGATCTTGGAGAACGCGATACCCTCGGTGGTGGCGAGCCATTTATCGGGATCAGCAATGCCCTGGACAGTCTGAACGACAGCGGGGCTCAGGAGCTGCTGAATCATCAGGAAGGCGACGAGGCCAGCGAGGCCAGCGGTGCCATCGTGATCGTCGGCAAGGCCGACAGCGGCGCCGACTGCGAACAGCCAGGCCATGTTATCGATAAGAGCGCCGCCTGCCTTGATGAGCAGGAAACCGGCGGTATAGGCAAAACCGGTAGTGTCACCGGCAGCACCCATGACTGCGGGAGCGAGCAGGTAGCCCACGCCCATAAGAATACCTGCGACGGGAAGCACCGCGACGGGAAGCATCAGCGCTTTGCCGAGCTTCTGGAGGTACTTCATCATATGGTATCTCCTCCAACCTTTCTTTCGTTGTTCACCAACGAGTTCCATGTCCGCGCCTTATGCATACCGGCTTCTCCGCTTGCCGGCATTGGTGCGCAAACTTAGACAACCCAGTCCCTATTTGGGGTTGCTGGTATGTACGGTAGCACACACTCAATTCAAACGTCCACCACATTTCGTTCAAATTACTATTTCGTTGCCAAACGGTTAGTTTTGGCCCGTAAACGGTAATTTACGCAGGTAGACATGGTGCGTTTCTTTCGTTACCAAACTAATTCTCAGCAATTTCCAGTCGATTTCATCTCAAAAGTGGTTACTACCAGATGAACAGTGGTACCACATTGTTACTACCAGTTTGGCCGAAATCGTTTTCACTTTACATGAATAAAGTCTCCAAGAATTTGTATATAACCTCTCCCCTACCACCCCCTTCCCCGCCCTTCCCTACAACGCAAAAAGCCCCCTAGAACGATTTCCGTTCTAGGGGGCTTCATCAGATAATTCGGCTTCGTACTCGAAGGCTCAGGCAATCTTTACGCAAACAGGCCGTAGATGCTGATATTGGCCTTGGCGTAGAGGCCGTTGGCGTACTCGGTCCACTTGGAGCTGGCACTCGAAGCCTGCGAAGAGTACTGCTGGTAGGCGGTGTAATAGGCGGTCATGGCCTGCTTATAGGTAGCACTATCGGCCGTAAAGGCATCGTCGGCAAAGGCCTTAGCGTAGGTGCTATCGGCGTCCTTCCAGGCGCCCTTCTCGCTATCCCACTCGTCACCGGCAAGTTTGATGATGTAGTCGGCGTAGTCCTTGCTCGCGGTCTCCTCGTTGCCGTCAGCAGGCTCGGTCGGGGCGGTCGGCATGCTTACGGAGCTATCGCCCACCTTCTTCTTGTAGAGCTTCTGCAGCGTCGCGGACTGACGGACGATCTGCTTGGCCTGGTCCTTGGACACGCCGTACTGCGTGGCCATGGTCTTGTAGTCGGAGGTGCCGATGGAATCCTCGGCGTACTTCTTCATCTCCTTGGAAGAGACGGTGATGCCCTCGTCCTCGGCAGCATCGAGCAGAATCTTGTTGCGCACGTAGGACAGGATAACGTCGGCAGAAGGAGCGGTGTAGTTGCCATCGCTATCCTTGACGGTATCGAGGCTGTACTGGCTCTCGATGGCCTCGCGCGCGGTGATGTCGCTCTTCTTGCCGTTGTAGCTATAGCTTGCCACGGTCGAATCGAGCTGGTCCTCGGTCAGGGTCGCCGAGCCGACGCCCTTGCCGCCAAAACCACCGTTGCCGATAAAGAAACCGACCACAGCAGCGATCACGATAGCGACCACGAAGGCGGCAATCATCGTCTTCTTGTGCTTGGATGCATGGTCGTCTTCATCGGAACCCAGGATATCGTCGTCCTCATCCTGGGCCTCGGGCATCAGATTCTCGTCAGCGGCGTCCGCGGCAATCTGAGCCTCCAGACGGGCGTCCTCCTCCTCGGCCGTCGTACCGGCGGCAATGTGCTCGGCAGACGTACCGGCGACCAGATCGATCTTCTCGTCCTCATCACCGTCGGGGCCTTCGCCACGCTCGATGATCTGGATGCCGTCGATCTCGTCCTTCTCGTCCTTCTTTTGGATCAGACCCATATCAGTTACTCCTTGTTAGGAAACATAGTCCTCAATAGAATACGCCCGACAGAGCGCCGGGCGTATTGATTCTTAGGTTATACGCAAGCACTTAAGTACTATTTAGGCGTTTACAGTGTGCATGCCTTAGGCCAGGTGCGCGATAACGGCATCGGCAAAGGCCTGCGTGCCCACAGCGCCCTCAACGGAGCCGGTCTGGGCACGACGCACGTCACCGGTAACCTGCTCGCCCTCGTCGAGCGTGGCAGATACGGCGGCGCGAATACGATTGGCGGCATCGTTCTCGCCCAGGTGATCGAGCATCATCGCAGCAGAGAGGATCTCGGCCGTGGGGTTGGCGATATCCTTGCCCGCGATATCGGGCGCGGAGCCGTGCGTAGCCTCAAAGATGGCGCAGTCGGCACCGATGTTGGAGCCGGGGGCCATACCCAAGCCGCCCACCAGGCCGGCGCACAGGTCACTCACGATGTCGCCGTACAGGTTGGGCAGCACCAGGACATCGAAGTCGTTGGGGTTTTGGACCAGGCCCATGCAGGTGGCGTCGACGATCTTGTCGTTGAACTCGATATCGGGATAGTTGGCAGCCACCTCGCGCGCCACGCGCAGGAACAGGCCGTCGGTCGCCTTCATGATGTTGGCCTTGTGCACGGCCGTCACCTTTTTGCGGCCGCAGCGACGGGCATACTCAAAGGCATACTCCACAATGCGGCGGCTCTTGGCGATAGAGATCGGCTTGATCGAGATCGCGGAATCGGCGGCGAAGGTCTTTTGACCCGAGCGCTCGACGAGCTGCGAGAGCTCCTCGACCTCGGCAGTGCCCTCATCGAACTCGATGCCGGCGTAGAGGTCCTCGGTGTTCTCGCGCACGATGACCAGATCAACGTCGCGGAAGCGCGAGCCGTCGCCCGGCTGCGACAGGCAGGGGCGCACGCAGGCGTACAGGTCAAAATGCTTGCGCAGGGCCACGTTAACGCTGCGGAAACCCGTGCCGACCGGCGTGGTGATGGGACCCTTGATGGCAACCTTGGTCTCGGCGACCGCATCGAGCACGTGCTGGGGCAGCGGCGTGCCAAACTCGTCCATGACGCCGGCGCCGGCCTCCTGGACGTTCCAGTTGATCTGGACACCGGCGGCCTCGACCACGCGGCGCATGGCCTGCGTAATCTCGGGACCGATACCGTCACCGGGAATCAGGACTACATCGTGCGCCATAATCTGTTACTCCTCGTCTTCGGCGTCGTCAGATTTTTTAACGCTAGCACGCTTCTTCTTTTTGGAGAGATCCAGGCCAAAACGTTTAACAAGCATTTCGCAAATCTCGCTCGAACGGGCCTTGAGATAGCTGCCCTTACCGTTCTCGGCATCGAACTTAAGGCGCAGCGCAAGCTTCTCGGCAACCTCGGCGTCGATCTCGCCCTGGCAAAACTCGTACAGGCAACCGAGCATGTCGCGATACTCAAGGTCGCCGTGGTAGCACTGGATGGCCTCGTCCAGGATGGGCCAAGCCTCGCGCGAACGCTCGACGCTCGTGGCGCCCCACACGCACAGCAGGCGGAAGGCGGCATAGCGCAGCGTGGAGGAAATCTCGTCGAACAGCGCGGTCTCGGCGCCCTCAAAGGCATCGCCCAGCTGCTCGGGGCAGGTGGTGGCGAGCGCCGCCAGGGCATCGAGGGCCTCCCAGCGGGTCTGAGCCTCGGGGCGGTCAAGCGCCTCGATCAGCGCGGGCACGCAGGGCACGACGCGCTGCGGATCGCGCTCGGCAAGCAGGTGCAGCACGCGGGCGGCAAACTGGCGGATGCGGCGCGTGGGGCAGCCGAGCTCCTTGACCAGACGGTCGACGGCGTTCTCGTTCTCCTCTGCCAGCTGAAGCTGTGCCAGCTCCTCGTCGGTGAGCTGTTCGTCTTTGTTTTCTGCCATAGTTACCTCTTCTTACTATTTCTTAGCGTGCTTGCCAGCACCCTTGCTGTCATCGGTGACCGAGATGAGCTGTCGGTCGGCCGCGCCATTGCGACGCGCACGGCGGCGCTCCTCGGCGTCGCCCGCGTCGGCGGCGGCGCGATGAGCCTTGTTGACGTTAAAAACCTCGTCGTGCTTGCGCCATGGACCAACGGACTCGCCAAAGCTCATTTTAAGACCGGCGATAAAGCCGCCGAGCCAGCCGATCGGCGCAAACTGCACCAGCGGGAACAGCGAGAACACCCAGGTCAGCAGGACGACTGCCGCCGCTCCCGCAAAGTTGGCAATCCAGTAGTCGCGCTTGGTGATGACGCGCTTTTCGCACGCCCACTGACCGCACAAAAAGCCAATGTAGATCGCAAAGAGAAAGAGCACCAGCGCTAACACCACGAACGTCCAGCTCATGGGCGCTACTCCCCGTGATGATGGCCGCAGCAGCACTCGTGGCCGTCGTCATGGCCGTGGCCGCCGCAGCACTCGTGGTCCTCGCCGTGATGGTGGCCGCAACCGCACTCATGGTCGTCGCCGTGCTCGCCGCAACCGCAGCCGTCCTCGTGAGCGCCATGCTCCTCGGGACGATACTGCGACCAGTCCAGACCGGCGGCGATAGCGTCGGCCTCTTCCTTGTAGAGGACCGTGATGGCCTGGGTGCCCAGCTTGGCGCCACCGATGGCGTCGAGCATGTCGTAGAGCGTAAAGGCGACGTCGGCGCCGGGCAGCGCGAGCTCGCGGTCATCGGCGTAGGCGAGCGCCAGGCGCAGGTCCTTGATGAAGTGCTCGACCATAAAGCCGGGCTTGTAGTCGCCGTCGAGCGCCTTGGGCGCCAGGCTCTCCATGGCGCCGGACTTACCGGTGCCGCCCAGGATCATCTGACGGGTCTTCTCCAGATCGAGGCCGCTCAGCTCGGCAAACGCCATGGCGTCTGCCATGCCGACCATGCAGGCGCCCAGCGACACCTGGTTGGCGAGCTTGGCAGCCTGGCCCTTACCGGCGCCATCGAAGCAGCAGATGTTGGCCGCAAAGGTGGAAAGGATGTCGCGGACCGGGGCGATGTCGTTCTCGGTAGCGCCCACGATAGCCGTGAGCGTGCCGGCGATAGCACCCGACTCGCCGCCGGTGACGGGGCAGTCAAACGCCATGCGACCAGAAACCTGGGCGGCCTCGGCAATGTCGCGCGCCAACTCGGGCGAGCTCGTGGTGAGGTCGATCAGGACCGCGCCGGGTTTAGTGCACGCGAGCAGGCCGTCGCCCGCCAGGTAGAGCTCCTCAACCTCGGAGGGATAGCCCACCATGGTAAAGACAACATCGGCGTTAGCCACGGCATCGGCCGGCGTATCGGCCCAAGCGGCACCGCGCTCGATAAGCGCGGCAGCCTTGGACTTGGTGCGGTTGTTGACCGTGACGGGATAGCCGGCATCCAGGATGTGACCGGCGATGGGGGCACCCATGATTCCGGTGCCGATAAATGCGACGGAGAGCTTGTTTGCCATGAAACCTTTCCTTTTGGGTTGGGTGTTGTTACCAGGTTGAATACTCGGTGCCAGCGTTTGGGCTGTGAGTCGAGGGCGATTACGGACGCAGCGCTTGCCTACTGACCGCGCACGCGGCGGGCGATACGGTCGGAAAGCGACGCCTTGTCGGCGCGGTTCTTACCCCAAAACGCGCAGCCCACCATGCCGGGGCCCACGTGCGAGCCGATGGTGGGACCCACGGAGCCGCGAATGATCGTGACGTCGGCGCAACCCTCCTCCTTGCGGATGGCGGCTTCGAGCCAGTCACCATCCTTTTCGGCATCGGCCGTCATGATGGCGATGGGCATGGTGCGATCGGGCACGTAGTTCTCGCGGAACGACTTGAGGATGGACTTGAGCGCCTTCTTGCGGCCGCGGTTGACGCCGATCAGCGACAGCGAGCCGGCCAGGTCGTAGGAGAGCTCGGGCTTGACGTCGAGCTTTGCCGTGAGCTGCGCCGCCGCGGGAGGAATGCGGCCGCCGGCAGCCAGTGCGTCGAAGCTCTCGAGCGTAAAGTAGCCGTGCACGTAGGTCTTTGCCTCGTTTGCCCAATCGACCAGCTGCTTGGCGGTCAGTCCCGCCGAACGCTGGCGCACGGCCTCGAGCGCCAAGAGCGCACCGGTCGCGCAGGGCAGAGCGTTGTCGACCACGTAGAGCTCAAAGTTGGGATACTCGGCGCGCACGACATCTGCCGCCTGGCACGCGGAGTTGTAGCTCGACGACAGCGCCGAGGTAAAGCACAGGTAGACCGTGGGCGTGCCCTCTTTGGCGCACTCGGTAAAAAACTCGATATAGCGACCGAGCGACACAGCCGAGGTGGACACGCGGGCACCGGCGCGCATGCGGTCGTAGAACTCCTTAGGGCTCATGCTCGACCAGATGTCGTCTGTGCGCTCCTCGCCATCGATAATGAAAGGGAAACCCAGGATATCGACATCGAGGTTCGCGGCGACCTCGGGGCTAAAGTCGCAGCAGGTATCGACGACGATGCGGCAACGGTTCGAATGACCGGCGGATGCGGCCTTGTCCATCAAAGCGACTCCTTACGTAAAAAGGCGGCCACCCGCATGGGATGGCCGCCAACCGTTAACTCATGCAAGTTAACGTATTTTACTCGTCAAGTGTTTCGATGCGGGGCTTGATGATGCCATATCCACCATTCTTACGGTGATACACCACATTGATGAGACCGGTCGTCGCGTTCTCGAACACGTAGAAGTCGTGGCCCAGCAAATCGGTCTGCACCAGCGCCTGCTCCTCGGTCATCGGGGTGACATCGATGACCTTCTCGCGGACGAGCAGGTCGTCGTCCTCCTCGGGCAGCAGCAGGTCGGCCAGATCCTCAACGCGCTCGACCGGCGCGACATCCGCGGCACTGGCACCACCCTGGCGGTTGTCCACGACCTTGGTCTTGAACTTGCGCAGCTGGCGGGTAACCTTATCGGCGGAGAGGTCGATGGCGGCGTACATATCTGCACCGTGCTCGGCAACGCGAATCACCGAACCGCGGACACGAACCGTAACCTCGACGATTGCCGGGTTGGGGTTCGAGGGGTTCTTCTCATAGCGAAGTACAACGTCGACCGTCATGGGCTCGATATCGAAAACCTTGAGCGCCTCGCCGATCTTCTCATCCACATGCGCACGCAGAGCATCGGTTACCGTCGTCTTGCGTCCAGAAACCTTGATATCCATACGTGGCTCCAATCTGCCTCGGGGACTTACTGTACTGGCTATGTACCCATTGCTGTGCATTTAATCACGCGGATTCCCAAAGACCCGAATAACGATTGCTTGATACCGCATACCGAAGTCTCGCACTTTTCTGTGGCAAAGTGCGCTATAGGAGGGCGTCGGCAGAGTTGGTTTTTCTTCTTGAAATTGGCTTTGACCTGCTGGTTTTATAGGGATGAAAAAGCCGGGCTCCTCTATTGGGGAAGCCCGGCAGTGCGTGTTGAAACCGTGAAGAGGTGTCCTTTCCAACGTATAGGAGACACCACCCCTAGCAATAACTAGCTATTGAGTTTGTTAATGTCGTCGTCGGTGATGGCGCCTTCCTGGCTGGACGATTTGTCCTCGGAGGATGCGGTCTCATTGTTGGAATCGGAGGACTCGCTGCCGGAGGACGTGGTCTCACTGGACTCAGAGTCGACCGGCTGCACGTTAGCGCCCGAAACCGTCTTAGTGGTGAGGTCGTAGGGCATCGTGCCATACCAGACAGAGTGGACCGCCTCGAGCGTGCCGTCGGCCGTAATACCGTCGAGGGCATCGCTCACGGCACGGCACAGTTCGTCATTGGACGAGAGGCCCGCAACACCAAGCGTCGAGGGCGCCTCGAGCGCACCGACATAGGAGACCTCGCTCATCAGGCGTGCAAAGTAGCCGCCGGCCGTGGAGTCGCAGATCACATAGTCGACCTCGCCGGACTCGAGCGCCTCAAAGCACTCGTTGATGTTGGAGTAGGTCTTTTGGTTGGCGGTGATGCTCTGCTTAGCAAGCGCCTCCTGCGAGGCCGAGGACGTCTGAACGCCCAGGGTGGACGTGTTAAGGGTATCGGTGGAAACGCTTAGCGACCCACCATCGCTAGTTTTACCGAACACGGAAGTGGCATCGTACAGGCAGGTGCCGAGCGAGCTAATGTCCCCGTCCGTGGAGTTAATCTCGCCGATAAAGATATCGGCCTTTTTGTCGCCGAGCGCGGAACCTGCCGAGGACGCATCGACGAAGGCGACCTTAAGGCCCATGCGGCTTGCGAGGGCGCGGGCGGCGTCAACCGCATACCCCGTGAGCTCGCCGTCGGCGCCCTGCATGGCCTGCGGCGCATCGGAAGTATCGAGGGCGACCGTCAGGGTTCCGGGAGTGACCAGGGCATCGTCCGACACCGCCGGCGTGACGGTCTCGTACTCGATCTGGTCGATCGTGGGAGTCGTGAACGTAGACAGCGGGTTGAACGCGCATCCGCTCAGGCCCAAAACGGCGATGACCGCTGCGGTCCCAGCACCTAACCGAGCCGCGTGCATCAAGCTGCCCCTCACCATGTCCACTACCCTGCCTTCTGTGTCGTATACAATCCGTGCGTTGCGCGGAATATCAGGTTGTTCCCACCAGCTGACCTGGTATTTGACCCCACACTTGCGCACCGGGGTGTTTGCTCGGGAGGCCGCAGCCACCTTCACGACTGACCCGCTCGCCCGCGAGGCGGTATTGCCCCAAAGAAAGTAGAACGGACGGTGCGGCTTACATCTAGGACGCGCCATGATCGCGCCGCGCGCACGCGGTCGCTTACGTGGATCCCTTTGACCGCGTCTGTCTTGGACTAGGACGGGCATTTCGTCCGTCCGCAACCACAGCCTGGTAGGAACGAAGCGCATTATAACTAAGTTCAAGCTAAAGTTTAAGGTTAGGGGCGTCATTCGCATCTCGAGTACAGATTTCGCAGGTCAGGACGGGCCGCACGCGCTATCTTCACTGCCACAAAACCACCCCTACCAAACGCGTGCGATAGCGAGGCCATCAACGGCCGCGGCACCGGCGCGCTTGAGTTCCGCCGAAGCCGCTGCCATCGTCGCACCCGTGGTGATAACGTCGTCGATAAGCAGCAGGCGCTTGCCCCGCACATCCTCAACCGTCTCGTACATGCCTTGGGCACGCTCGCGGCGCTCCTCACGACCGAGTTCACGCTGGTCGCCATGCCCGTACTTGACGAGAGCATCGAGCAGGGGAACACCCGACAGCTCGCAAAATGGGCGCGCAATAGCCTCCATATGATCAAAACCACGCCGCCGAAACGCTGCCGCCGTCGCAGGCACAAACACCACCGCATCCGCGCCGGACAGCACACCTCCATAGCGATCGGGCGCTACGACCTGGGCATGCAGGGCGGTGTCGTAGACCAGCTCCGCCAGATACGGAGCCAGACGTCGCTCGCCCGCGTCCTTGTACGCTTTAATGATGCGCGGCAGTGGATGCGCATAGACAGCGCACGCCAGGCAGCGGTCGAGTGCCTCCGCCATTGCCGAGGACGTGCCCTCGACCGAGCACTCGGTGCACAGCAAATCCCCAAACGGGGCACCACATCGGATGCAGCTATGGCACGGGTCGATGAGCGCGAGCGATGCCAGACAATCCTGGCAGATCAGCGCACCGGAGCGCTCGCAGCCGGCGCATCGCGTGGGCGACAACGCCTCGAGCGCCTCGTATGTCACGTGCTCGGCAAGCGGTAGCAATTCGTCCGCAAACGGTAGGACACCTGCGCCCTGCAAGCGAGTCAATACGTTCAGATGTCTCTTCATGACACAACCCTCCCTACGCGAAGGCGAAGGGAGGGTTGTCGGTGTAGAGCCATGATACCCAGAGGTGCTGGGGTCAGACAGGTTGCATCCGTTTACGGGCGCTATTCGCCGGTAGGCGGTTGCGGTGCGGACGAGGTGCGGGTCGAGCCTTCGCCGCCGTCCTGGCGCGGCTTGCGGGAGCGACGGCGACGGCGACGCTTTTGACCCTGGTCGGTCGAGCCCTCGCCACCGCGATTCTCACGCGGTTCGCACTCGTCGCGAGCGCCGCCGTGCGAAGCCTTGGCGGCAGCTCCTCCGCCATCGCCGGGGCGACGGCGCGTGACCTTGACTTCGCCATCCGAAACCTGATCGGCCACAGAAGGAATCGAGGGTTTCTGCTGCGCGCCCGAGGAATGGCGACGACGCGGACGTGACGCGCGCTCCTCCTCGCCACGCGGCTTGCCAGCCTTGTCGGCAGGCGCGTCGGAGGCCGAGGCGCCCTTGGGAGCGGCACCGGCCTCGCGAGCAGCTGCGGCGCGGAAGGCGTCCTCGCGCTCCTCGCTCGACAGGTGACGGCGACGACGGCGCGTGGGGTTCATGCCACCGCCGCGATTTTGCTGCTGGGGCTGCTGAGCCTCGCGCTCGCGGGAAGCGTTCTTACCCGCGGCCTCGCCATTGTCGACGGACGCCGTGCGCTTGCGGCGGCGACGGCCATCGGCTGCTCCCTCGGTCTCGGGCGCCTCGGCCTTGCCGCGGCCCTTTCCACGGCCACGGCCCTCGCCCTGGCCCTGAGCGGTGCGAGCATCGGATTCGGCATCGCGACGACGGCGCTTGGGCATCGATGTGCCGGCCAGACGATCGGCGCTCGACAGGCCATCGCCCACGTCGACGCCGTTTTCGCGATCGAGTTCCATGAGCGCCAGACGCATCTCGGGCGACTCGATGCGCTCGAGCACGTCGCGCGTCACGCAGTCGGGGCGGCAGTTGCAGCCCTGCTCGGCGGCCTTCTTTTTGCAACCCTCCGAGCACGTCATATCGGCCAGGTTGACCTTAAAGACCTTGCCGTTCTCCAGGCGCAGCACCAGCTGCTCACGCGGCGTGTCATATTCCTGGATGCGCGCCTTGCCAAGCGGCGTATCGATAAGCGTCTTCTTTTTGGGCGCGCGGCTCTTAAAGTCCTTGTACGCCTCGAACTCGTAGCGCAGGCAGCACATCAGGCGGCCGCAGACGCCACTAATCTTGGACGAGTTGAGCGGCAGGTCCTGCTCCTTTGCCATGCGGATCGAAACCGGCTCAAACTGTCCGCCAAAGCGCGTGCAGCAGAGCTCCTGGCCGCACTGGGCATAGCCGCCCACCAGGCGGGTCTCGTCGCGCACGCCGATCTGGCGCATGTCGACGCGAATGTGCAGCGTCGAGGACAGGTCCTTGACGAGCTGACGGAAATCGACGCGCTCCTCGGCCGCGAAGTAGAACACAGCCTTCTCGCCGCCAAACAGGTACTCGACGCCGACCGGCTTCATCTCGAGGTCGAGCTCTTTGACCAGACGACGGAAATCGACCATGGCCTCGTCGCCCTGGATGGCCAGGTCGTCGGCAAGCTGCAGGTCGATGTCGCTCGCCACGCGCAGCACGGGCTTGAGCGGCTGGCCGATCTCATCTTGCGGCACCTCGAAGGGATCGGCCGTGACCAGGCCGATCTCGGTTCCGCGCTCGGTGGAGCAAATGGCATAATCGGCCTCGAGGATATCCAGATCCTGCGGATCAAACCACAGGTCGCGCGAGGCGTAGGTAAACTTAACGGGTACGACTAACGGCATTTCAGTGCCTTCCTGATATCGAACAGCATGACCTCGATGGCCAGCTGGGGAGTAACGTTTCTGGCGATGTTGCGCTCGGCGGTCGCGACCGCCTCGAGCGCCCGGGTGGCACCCGCAACATTCGTCGCGGCGGCAAGCCGCCCGATCGTGTCGCGCACGTCTTCGTTCACGACGTCGGCCGCCTCGTCCTGAAGCGTCAGCAGCACGTCGCGCATGAGCGTCCGCGCGCTCGCCAGCGCTTCCATGATACCCGAACGCTCGCGCGCGTTGAGTTCGCGCTTGTTGCGGTCCTCAAGCTGCTTCAATGCTCCACGCGACAGGTAGTCGGCGTTTTGCTCGAGCACCTTTTCCTGCGTGGACTTGACCTCGGCGAGCGGCGCCTTAACGGCGACGATGAGCGACTTGGCGCGGCTGAGCACGTCGGCCTCGTCGGCGGCGATGAGCGAATCGATGGCGCGAACCATCTGACGGCGGGCGTCCTGGCGCTCGGCGCTCTTGAGGAACTCGATGCCACGCGCGGGGCTTCCCGCTACTGCGACGGCCATGCGGCAACGCGCAGGGTCCTGACCGGTGGCGCGGCTCACGGCCTGCGCGGCGACGGCGGGCGACACCAGCCGAAACGGCACGCACTGGCAGCGGCTCACGATGGTGGGCAGCATCACGTCTGCCGAGGTGCCCAACAAGATGAACATAACGCCCTCGGGCGGCTCCTCGAGTGTTTTGAGCAGTGCGTTGGCGGTGTTGGCGCGCAGCTGCTCGGCACGGTCGATGATGTAGACCTTGGCCTTGGCACGGATGGGCGCCAGAAGCACATCGTCGAGCAGCTCGCGGGTCTGGGCAATGAGGTAGCCCGTGGCGCTCTCGGGCGTGTAATAGTGCACGTCGGGATGCGTGTGCCGCGCAACGCGCACGCAGCTGTCGCATGCGCCGCAGCCGTCCTGCTCGCACAGGAAGGCCTGGGCGAGCGCCCATGCGGCATCGAGCTTGCCGGCGCCGGGAGCGCCCAAAAACAGGTAGGCGTGCGATGCGCGGCCGCTGGCGACGGCGTTGGTCAAAAAGTCGCGCACGCGCTCTTGGGTGTCGAGCTTGGCCAGCAGGCTTGCCTGAGCGGGGGCCATGTTACTCGGCCTCCTGGGCAAGCGCGGCGGTGACGGCGTCCTGGGAAATGTCGAGGCCGTAGACGCGAACCTGCTCGACCGTCCGCGCGAAGACGTCCTCGATGGACGCGGTCGCGTCGATGAGCTTTACGCGGTTTGGTTCCTCGGCGGCGATGGCGCAAAATCCCTGGTAGACACGCTCTTGGAAGGCCATGCCCTTAGCCTCCATGCGATCTGCCGCACCGCGGTCGGCCATGCGCAGCGCCGCCTGCTCGGGCGTGATGTGATAGACGAGTGTGAGCGCCGGGTGCGTACCCGCGACGGCCAGGTTGTTGGCGTCGCGCACTATCTGGCGATCGAGGCCATCGGCAAACGCCTGGTAGCAGGTCGTGGAATCGTAGAAGCGGTCGCACAGGACAACCTTGCCGGCAGCAAGGGCGGGCGCGATGACCTCGTGCACCAGCTGGGCACGGGCGGCCTCATACAGCAGCAGCTCGCAAGTGTCGCCCATCGCCGTATTGGCGGGGTCGAGCAGCAGAGCACGGATCTTTTCGCTGATGGCGGTACCGCCCGGCTCGCGCAGGCTCACAACCTGGTAGCCAGCGAGTTCGAGCGCGCGGGCAAGCAGGCGCGCCTGCGTGGACTTGCCGGCGCCATCGACGCCCTCGAGCGTGATAAAGCTATGTTGAGCGGGCTCAAAAGCCATGGGCGCAGCCCCTTCCTACAAGGCGCGTAAATGCAGATATATCAACCAAGCCATGATACCCCAGTGCTCGGCGCGTCCCAAATCCAACCTAGCCATCGAGGCATCCCCGAAGTTGCGGTGAAATAGGGACTGATTGAAGCTCTGAGACCGCCAAACAGTCCCTATTTCACCGCAACTTATGATGGGGAATTTTGGACGCTGGGTATAATCGTCGTATTGCATTGAAATGTGGCGAAAGGAGTGGCAATGTCTCGGTATTGCGCCTCGTGCGGCAAGCTTCTTGCAGATAATGCCAAGTTCTGCACCTCGTGCGGTGCACCCGTTGAGCAAACAACCGCAAGCGATAGCCAGCCCGCTTTTGAGCAGACCGGTTCCCTCGATACGCCGCAAGCCAAGGCGGACGACCCCCTCGCCTATCGCCCCGACCCCGCCGCAGGCCCCGCAGCCGTCGAGACCACGCAGCGCATACCCGTCGCGAGCGGCTCGCCCCAACAGCAGCCGGCTCCCGCATACGCGCCCGCTTCGTCACAGACCCCCGCTCCCAAAAAGAGCGGCACCGGGCCGCTTATCGCCGTTATCGTTGTGCTGGTGGCGATCATCATCGCCCTGGTCGTTTTCTTTGTGATCAAGCCTTTCGACAACGCCGCCACGCAGACGACTGCCGAGGTAGCTAAGCTGCACCATGACGTCGACGACGATGACCTAAAGCCTCTCGGCGATCCCAACAGCCTGTACGACGATGATGACGATGACGACGACGAGGATGGCGGCGAAGCAACGCTCTCCGAGCAGAATCTCTACCGCCGACTGAGCGAATACTACGACTTGCTCGAAGACCTCGACAACTACGTCCGTGGCTGCGCGCAGAACTTCAACGGCAGCTATCTGGAAGAGGATCGAACCACCCGTCAAAATCTCGCCGACGTCGCCGAGCGCACGGAGGACACCATCGAGCAGTATTACGACATCGTCGAGGACCTAGACGTCCCGACGAGCTCCAAGAACTACAGCTCCTGGAAAGACATCGTTGCCCTGTACGACGACCTGGATCACCGCATTGACGCAATCTGTGATGCCTGGGAGATCAGCCTGAAATACGCCAAGCCTGCGGACCACAAGAATGAGATCGTGACGCCACTGTCGCGCGACAACGTGGCGGGCACCAATGACAATAAGTACCGTCTAGACTTTGAGGAGCGCTATCCCGGCGCCAAACCCGTCGAAGTGAACTAGTCGCATGCGACGTTCTCAAACGACTACTCATTAAAGAACGTCCCCAATGACTGCCTAGAAAACGAGCGAGGATCGCGGGGTCCTCGCTCGTTTTTGTTTTCGGCAATGTTTCGACTGCGCCGCTACTTGTCGGCGGCGGTCTTTTTGGTAGTCGACTTCTTGGCCGTCGTCTTTTTGGCGGTCGTCTTCTTGACCGCCGTCGTCTTCTTGGCCGTGCTCGCCTTAGTCGTGGTCTTGCGGCCGCGGGCGGGTTTCTTCTCCTTGGTCGGGCAGTCCATGTTCACGCAGATGCGCCACGGGCCGCGCGCCGTGTTGACCACCACGATGGGGGCGCCGCACTCGGGACAGGTCTCGCCCGTCGCCTCGAGCTTGCCACGCGCCGGCAGCGGATAGCTCACGCCGCAATCGTCATAGTTGGTGCAGCGGATAAAGCGCTTGCCGCTCTTCTCGCTCTTGTGTGCGATCAGGTCGCCATGGCGTCCGGCCTCGGCACACACCTTGCACTCGCCCACCTTAAGGTCGGGCTCGTAGTTGGTGGGGCACGTGGGGTTCACGCAAATCTCGAAGGCCTTCTGGCGGAACGGCTGGCACTTAATGCGCGGCGCGCCGCACTCGGGGCACACGGCCGCCTCGCCCTCGAGCGGGCTTACCTTGACGCCGCTCGGCACCGGATAGGTCACGTCGCAGTCGGGCCAGCCCATGCAGCCAATGAAGCTGCCACGGGTCTTGGCGCTCGTCTTCATAACCAGGTCCTTGCCGCACTTGGGGCAGGCGCCCACGCGCGCATCGGCCGTGACGGCGTCGCTGATGGCGTCGCCCAGCTCCTGCGTGTGCTTGAGCAGCTCGTCGAGCACGCCAGCCAGCAGCGCGCGCGAGTGCGCCACGACATGCTCTTCGGTATCCTCGCCGCGCTCCACACGGGTCATGTCGCCATCGAGCTCGCTGGTCATATCGGGGCTCGTGATGCGCGGGGCAAACTGCGTCAGTGCATCGATGATGGCGATGCCCAGCTGACTCGGCTCCACGGGATCGTTTTTGAGGTAGCGCACGGCGTACAGGCGCTCGATGATGCTCGCGCGTGTGGACTTGGTGCCCAGGCCGCGCTTTTCCATCTCCTGCACGAGCTTGCCCTGGCTGTAGCGCGCGGGCGGCTCGGTCTGCTTGGCCTCGAGTTTAATGTCGAACACGTCGACCGTATCGCCCTGCTCCAGCGGCGGCATCTGCTCATCGCGCTTGAGTCCATACGGATACGCCTCGCGGAAACCCGGGGTCACGAGCACATCGCCCGAAGCCACGAACGGCTCACCGTTCACGTCGAGCTCGAGCTTGGTGTTCTCGATGCTCGCGGGCCCCATGAGCGTTGCCAGAAAGCGGCGGGCGATGAGGTCGTAGAGCTTACGCTGGCCGCCGTCGAGCGTGGACGGATCGCCCTCGCCCGTGGGGTAGATAGGCGGGTGGTCGGTGGTCTCGACCTTGCCACGCGTGGGCTTCATGGGACCGGCGAGTACCTTTTTGCACACGGGTGCCAGCGCCGGGTTAATCTTTGCCAGGTCGCTCACCACGGCGCCCAGATCGAGCGTCGCGGGGTACACGGTATTGTCGACACGCGGGTAGCTGATGAGGCCCGCCATGTAAAGGGACTCGGCGATGCGCATGGTACGCGCAGGCGAGATACCCTCGGCTGCAGCGGCAGCCTGCAGCGAGGTGGTCGCAAACGGCGTGGGCGGCTGCTGCTTGCGCGAGCGCTTGGTCACCGCGGCGACGGTTGCCGTCGTAGCGCCGTCAACGTGACCGTACGCCGTCTCAGCAGCATCCTTGTCGGTAAAGCGCGCCGTCTTGTGCGCGATCTTAAAGCGATCGTCCTCGGCAGCGCCTTGCGCGGCACCCATGCCGCGAATCTGCCAATAGTCCTCGGGCACAAACGCCATGCGCTCGCGTTCGCGCTCGACCACCAGGGCAAGCGTCGGCGTCTGCACGCGGCCGGCGGAACGCACGTTGCCAAAGCCGCCAAACTTGGCGAGCGTCAGGTAGCGCGTGAGCACCGCACCCCAAATGAGGTCGATGTGCTGACGGCTCTCGCCGGCGTCGGCCAGGTTCTGGTCGAGCGAGACAAGGTTATCGAAGGCCTGCGTGATCTCGGCCTTGGTAAACGAAGAATACTGGGCGCGGGCGACCGGCAGGTCGGGCGCGACCTCGCGCACCTTGTTGAGGGCGTCCGAACCGATCAGCTCGCCCTCGCGATCAAAGTCCGTGGCGATGATGACGCTGTCGGACTTTTTGGCGAGGTTCTTAAGCGAGCGGATGAGTTCCTTCTCGGCCGGCAGCTTAATGACGGGTGCCCAGGTGAGATACGGCAGACTCTCGAGCTTCCAGCCCTTGATGGAGATGCCGTCGGCAAGAAACGGCTTGCGCTTGGTGTCGTAGGGCGGGCGTGCCAGACCATCGGGCATGTCGGCCGGCAGCATCTCGCCGTCCTCGGTAACCGAATACCAGCCCAGCTTTTTATCGAACAGCACGCTGTCGCAAAAATCGGGCGCAAGGATGTGACCGGCAAGGCCGATGGTCACGCACTCCTCGCCCTTCCACTCAAAACGGTAGATGGCGGTGTTGTACACCTTGTCCTTTTTGGGTTTGCCCGTGGACAGACGCTCGGCGATCTGACGCGCGGCGTCGTTTTTCTCGGCGATGATGAGCTTCAAAAGAGGCTCCTATCTCGTGTCTCTGCGGCTACGCCCGCCCGTATGGCGGCCGATTTACGCCCTTGCTTGCTCGATCTGCCCGATGAGCCAATCGCACCAGGCATCCATGCCCTCGCCCTTGCGCGCGCTCACGGCAAACCGCGGCGCCTGCGGATTGAGGTCATCGAGTGTCTTAGTATACCTATCCATATCAAAATCGAAAGCCGGGGCCACGTCGACCTTATTGAGCAGCTGCGCGCCGGCGTGCTGGAAGATGCCCGGGTACTTGATGGGCTTGTCGTCGCCCTCGGGCACCGAGAGAATCATGATGGACAGGTTCTCGCCCAGGTCAAAGTCGACCGGGCAGACCAGGTTGCCCACGTTTTCGATAAAGATGACGTCGATGTTTTGAAGGCCCACCGCCTGGTCGAACGCGTCAACGGCCTCCATGATCATGTTGCCCTCGAGGTGGCACAGGCCACCCGTGTTGATCTGGATGGCGGGCATGCCGGCTTCCTTCATGGTGATGGCGTCGACATCCGAGGCAATATCGCCCTCGATGACGGCACAGCGCAGGCCAGCCTTGTCGCGCAGGCGCTCGTTGGTGCCCAGGATCGTGGTGGTCTTGCCCGAACCGGGGCTCGACAGCACATTGATCACATAGGTGTTTGTCTCTTTAAATCGCTGTCGCAGCTGATCTGCCAGGCGCTCGTTGCGCGACAGAATCGGCGACGCGATATCAATCGTTTTCTCAGCCATACTCGGCACTCCTTACTTTGGCCCCTTTATACCCCATCACCAGATGGCTAGCGGGCTAATCGTCGGGGGTTTCGATTTCGATACTTGCGATGTCGAGCTCGCGGCCGTGCAGCAGACGCACGTTGGCGCCGCCACATTGGGGACAGCGGCAATGGAAGCGATCGTGCTCAAAGACCTCCCCGCAGTCCAGACACTCGCTTTGTGGATGGACTTCCTCCACGGCAAGCTCGCAGCCTCGCGTGAGCGGGTCCTCATCGCGAAATGTCTCCCACGCAAAGTCGAGCGCCTCGCGCACAACTTCGGTCATATCCCCGATACGCAGCGTTACCAAAACGGCGCGCGAGGCCCCCGCCCCACGCGCCGCGCGAATCACTGTATCGAGTATGCCGTTGACAATGCCAACCTCGTGCATACCGATTTACTCCTCGTCGTCCTCATCGTCCGAGAACAGGTCCAGACGGCTCACAAACAAGCCCTCCTTGCCCTCGCGCGCGGTAATGACCACGCGGGCAATGGCGAGCGAAATCTCGTAGAGCGAGAGCAGGGCACCATACATGAGGCCCAGCGTAACGGGCGAGCCGTCGGGCGTAATCACAGCCGAGCCCACAAGCAGGCCCACGTACACGTAGCGCCAGGCGCCGCGGAAGGCCGCGTAGGACACGATGTGGAAGACGGACAGGTAGAAGATGATGAGCGGCAGCTCAAACGCCACGCCAAAGCCGATCATAAAGAGCAGCTCCATGTTGACGTAGTTCTCCAGGTCGGGCAGCGCCGTGGCGACGGCCGAGGTCTCGCCGATAAGCCACTCAAAGCCCGCCGGGATGATGATGAAATAGCAGAAGATGGCGCCCAGGAAGAACAGCACCGTCGAGGCGAGCACCGTGGGCACGACCCATTTGCGCTCGTTGGGACGCAGTGCCGGCAGGAAAAATGCCAGAATCTGCCAGATGATCATGGGCGTGCACATGACCACGGCCATCTTGATGGCCAGCGAGAAGCGCAGGCCAAAGCCGCCGAGCGTGGTGGTGATGTAGAACTTACCGTCCGGCACAAAGGAGCGGATGGGGTCTTCCAGGATGTCGAGCACCACGGGCGTGGCGAAATACAGCACGATGGCGGCGGCAAACACCGACACGACCACGATAGTCAGGCGGCGACGGAGCTCTCCCAGGTGATCGAAGAGCGGCATGCGCGCAGGTCCGATAGGCATTACTCATCGCCTCCCTTCGAGGCGTCGGCGGCAGCGGCGTCGTCCTCGGCCTCGAGCTCGCGGGCGAGCTGGTCGACGACGGCCTTGCGCTTGCGGGGACGACGGGCGTAGAGGTCGGCCGTCGTGGGCTCTACCGGCTCGGGCTCGGGCTCCGGTTCTGTAGCAGGCTCGGGCTCGACGACAGGCTCGGCGGCAGCGGCAGGCTCGGCACCCTCGGCCTCCTCAGCAGCACCCTCGCCCTCGGCGGCAGCCTCGCTCGCGGCCTTCTCGGCAGCAAGGCGGGCACGGCGCTCGGCAAAGGTCTCCTTCTTGGCGGGCGCTGCCGTCTCGGCGGCATCCTTGTCCGCATCGGAATCGTCATCGACGGCAGTCTTCTTGGGCTTGACCGGTGCCGAAGCGGCCTCACTTACCGGATCGATAATCTCAGACTGAACAACGGCCGTCATCTTTTCCTGCGTCTCGCGGAACTGACGGATGGCACGGCCGATCGTGCGGCCCATCTGCGGGAGCTTATCCGGGCCAAACAGCAAAAAGCCGAAGACCACGATGATCGCGAGCTCACCCTCTCCAATACCAAACACACATACCTCCAAGGCTCGATGTGAGTCGAGCCCGCACCGCGCCATTCGGCCGGAACTCGTCTATTCATTCGGTCAAGTATAGCGCCCGGACGCCAAAACGTCCGAGCGCATCACAAACATATGCCAAACGGCACGCCCTTTTGAGGGCAAAGGTTATGCAGCGGTGATCGAAATCTCCTGGTCGACACCCAACAGCTGAACCACGCGCATCACCGGAGGCTGCACATTGGCGCAGCTAAAGCGCTTGCCGTGGTCGACCGCGTGGTGTGCGGCGCCCACGAGCACGCCAATGCCCGTCGAATCGATGTAGCTCACCTGGGCAAAATCGAGCTCAACGGCCTCAGTGGGCTGCTCGAGCGCCAGGTCGATGGCATTGCGCAGGCTATCGGCGTTAGAGATATCGATCTCGCCGGTTACCTTAATGGTGTAGAGCTCTGGCGTGGGGTTGGTGGAAATACCCAAATCCATGTATATGCTCCTTTACGTATCGAAAGTGCGGATAGTACGGGAAGCCGCGCGTTAGGCGCGCTCGGCACGCGCAAGCTCGGCAGCGACGAGCTTAACGGCCAGCACCAGCACATCGAGCGCGGCCTCCAGGTCCTCGACCGTGGGATAGCTCGGCGCGATGCGGATGTTGGTATCGCGCGGGTCCTTGCCATAGGGCCAGGTAGCACCGGCCGGCGTGAGCTTGACGCCCAGGTCGGCGCAAAGCGCAGCAACCTTCCGGGCCGAGCCCTCGGGACCATCGAAGCTTACAAAGTAGCCGCCGCGGGGGTGCGTCCAGGTGGCGCAGCCCGTGTCGCCCAAGCCCTCGGTGAGCTTGCGCTCAACGGCCTCAAAGCGCGGGCGCAAGAACTCGGCGTGCTTTTTCATGTGCTCCCTGACCGCCTCGATGGTGGGAAGGAAACGCACGTGGCGCAGCTGGTTGAGCTTGTCGGCGCTGATAAGGCCTGCCTTCAGGCGCTTGGAGAACTCGGCGATGACCGCGGGGCTCGCACCGATAAAGCCGATACCGGCGCCCGGGAAGGTGATCTTGGACGTCGAGGCGAAGGCCACCACGCGATCCTCGGTGCCCGCCGCGCGAGCGAGGTCGAAGATATTGGCGAGCTCGTCGGTCTCGTCGTACAGGTCGTGCACGCAGTAGGCGTTGTCCCAGAAGATGCGGAAATCGGGCGCGGCCGTGGGCATCTCGACCAGGCGACGCACGGTGTCCTCGCTAAAGGTAATGCCCGTGGGGTTGGAATACTTGGGCACGCACCAGATACCCTTGATGGAGTCGTCGGCGGCAACCAGGCGCTCGACCTCGTCCATGTCGGGGCCGTTGTCGGTCATCGCGACGGGGACGTTCTCGATACCCAGATCGGCGGTGATGCCAAAGTGGCGGTCGTAGCCGGGAACGGGGCACAGGAACTTGACCTTCTTGCCGTCGTGCGCGGCCTCATAAGCCTCCCAGGGCTCGCTGCCGCACGAGCCGCAACGCCAGAACATACCGGCAATATCGTGCTCGATCAGCAAGCTCGACGAACCCAGCACGAGCGTCTGCTCGGCGGGGCAACCCAGGAACTCCCCCGCCAGCTTGCGTGCCGAGGGAATGCCCTCAAAGCAGCCGTAGTTGGAACAGTCGACGTTGCCGTCGTGCAGATCGGCATCGGCATTGAGGATATCGAGCATGGGTCGAGAGATGTCCACCTGGGAGGGCGACGGCTTGCCGCGGGCCATGTCGAGCGCCAGGCCCTTGGCCTTGACCTCGGCGACCTCGGCCTTGAGCGCCTCGATGGCGGCATCGAGTTCGGTGGTTTCCATCTTCTGGTAGATCGTCTGCATGGGTGCGACCTTTCGCGAAGCGGTACGTTGCAGTTCGTCTAAGTATAGACCGCCACCGCCGCAACGGTATGAAGCCGTGATAGATTAAGTCCATCGCAATAAATTACGAATCGCCGCGCATGCCGGCGTGGGGCGCCCAAGGAGGCACTATGGAGTACGGATCGTTCCAAGCCGAGGAATTCGGCGACCTACAGCGCCTGGTCGATGGGCTGTTTTACGACCGCCACGCCATCGACCGCCTGGATCTAATCGTACAGGCAGAAATCTTGGACCTGGCGCCCGACCTCATGGAAATCGTGAACCTTTTGCCGCCCGGCTACTACGACCGCCAGTCACTTTGCGACCAGCTCAACTCCGCCTTGGCCGCCCACGGCTGGGGCGCCATCTACGGCACCGTGGAATAAACCTAGTCATTGGGGCCTGTGGTCAAAAAATAGCAAATATGAGTACTGTTACTTTTTTAGTAACAGCGATTTTGAATTAAAAAGGCCAGTCTTGGCCTTTTGTGTCCGGTTTTGGAAGGATGCATCGGCATTTTTCGTCCAGCCACGCAATCGTTAATGCACAGACAGAATAGATTTGTACATTATTTTTCGCGCCTAAAATGAAACGCCGTTTGTGACAGTACTCACAAACGGCGTTTTTTGGCCACTGGGGTGTCCGGCAGGTGGCAAGTACCACTCAAAACCGCGTTTTACACGCGCTCGAGCAGGCTCT
Organism: uncultured Collinsella sp.; assembly: GCA_900548265.1. Taxonomy (GTDB): domain Bacteria; phylum Actinomycetota; class Coriobacteriia; order Coriobacteriales; family Coriobacteriaceae; genus Collinsella. The sequence continues at coordinate 47,233 of URKG01000002.1, read as the reverse complement.
GGCGTCTGTTTCTACGCGCCTACTCGTTCTTGGGCGCGGGGTGCTTGCAGATCACACTCATGTAGATCACGCCAAGTACGGCCGCGGTGACAGAGCCGGCAAGGATGGCGGCCTTGGCAGCCAGAACCTCAAACTGGGCCGTCGGGAAGGCGAGGCCGCTGATGAGAATCGACATGGTAAAGCCGATACCGCCCAGAATGCCCACGCCGGCAATCATATGCCAGTTGACATTGTGCGGCAGCTCGCAGGCCTTGAGCTTGACCAGGGCAAACGTCATGCCAAAGATGCCGATCGGCTTGCCCAGCAGCATGCCAAAGTACACGCCGAGCGTCACCGGGTCGGTGAGCAGCGTGCTCATGTCCACGCCCACTAGGCGAACCTGTGCGTTGACGAACGCGAAGATCGGCAGGATCACAAAGTTGACCGGCGTGGAGATCAGGCGCTCCATGCGGATGAGCGGCGGGGTCACGCGGTGCATGACGCGCTCGACTTTGGTGGTCGAGACGGTAAAGTCATGCTGGCCCAGGATGTGCGCCTCGTCGTCGTAGCGGTCATCGAGCAGCGGCAAGCACTCGCCCAGCCAATCGGTGAGGCTATCGAGCTTGACGCCGCACTTGGCCGGGATGGTAAAGGCCAAGATGACGCCGGCGAGCGTAGCATGCACGCCGCTCTTGAACATGCAGAACCACAGCAGCAGGCCCAGCACCGAGTACGGGGCAAGGCGGTAATGCTGCGTCTTGTTGAGCCACACGAGCGCGCAGGTCACAAGCGCGGCGGCGCCCAACCAAAACGGATTGGGGCTCTGACCGTAGAAGATGGCGATGGCGGCGATGGAAATGAGGTCGTCGGCGATGGCGAGCGTCGAGAAGAACACACGCACGCCGTTGGGCACGCGATTACCCAAAAGCGACAGCACGCCCAGCGCAAAGGCAATATCGGTTGCCATGGGAATGGCCCAGCCGTTGTGCGCGCCGGCATGGTTAAAGATCAGATAGATGCAGGCGGGAACGACGACGCCGCCCACGGCCGCCAGCATGGGAAGCATAGCCTGGCGCGGGTTTTTGAGCTCGCCGACCGTCATCTCGTACTTAAGCTCAATGCCCACCAGCAAAAAGAAAATCGCCATGAGGAAGTCGTTGACGAATAGTTCAACGGTGAGACCGGCCGTAAGGTTGCCCAGACCCACATACAGCGGGGTCTCCAAAAAGTGATGGATGGCCTCGTAGGCATCGGTATTGGCGCAAATGACGGCGGCGATGGCGGCGAAGACCATGACGGCGGCGGAAATCGTGCCGTTCTCGGCGATGCGCTCCCAAATGTCATGGCGCTCAAAACGCTTGCGCTCACGGACGTTGAACAGCTGCTCGGGTGCTGCCATGGGCGGCTCCTTTCACGGGAAAGCTCCCGTCTTAAAAAAGCACGGCCCGCCCAAGTGGCGGCGCCGCGCTCTAACGTATTACGCTTGCATCTAGCCTACCCTGCACGACAAGCGCGCAAGCGTGGCCGAAAAGCGGAACCACAGGTTGAACATTATTTGCTCAACGGCACGGGCACGCCTATCCAAGAGACGACGCGGCGCCGTGCACAAAAAACGACCGGAGCGCGGGGCATCCGCGATCCGGTCGTGGCGTTTGGTCAACTAAACCTAGCAGGCGGCCATGATGGGGGCAGCGACCTGCTTCTTACGGGAGAGGACGCCCGGCATCCAGACGCCGTCGTGCTCGTCGGCAATGCCCAGGCCCTTCTGAGCAGCCTCGGTCTCGCCCTCGAGCAGGACCTGCGAGCCCTCCTCCATGATGTCGGTGATGCACAGGACAATGCCGTCAGCACCCTTCTCGGCGGCGTAGGCGCGCATGGCCTCGCGGATCTCGTCGATCATACCGAGCGCACGGCTCTTGTCGACGGTCTCGTACTGGCCGATGAGCAGCTTCTTGCCGGCGGGCTCGAACATCTTGATGTCGTTGCCAACCATCTCGGCTGCGGTGAAGGAGCCGGACGGGCGGGTGAGGAAGACCTCCATGCCAAACTTGACCGGGTCGACGCCCACCTGCTCGCCGAACTTGGCGGCGACGGCGCGGTCGACATCGGTGGTGGTGGGGCTCTTGAGCATGAGCGTGTCGGTCATCATGGCCGAGAGCAGCAGCTTGGCCTGGACGTCGGAAAGCTCAACGCCGAGCACGCCGGCGAGCTTGGTGACGATGGTGCAGCTGGAACCCCAGGGCAGGCAGATGTAGTGCAGCGGGCCGGCGGTCTCGAAGTCGCCGATGCGGTGGTGGTCGACGACGCCAAAGACCGTGGCGTCCTTAAGACCGGCGACGGACTGGGCAGACTCGTTGTGGTCGGTGAGAACGACGAGCTGACCGGCCTCGACGGACTCGATCACGCGGGGCTCGGCAATGCCAGCGTCGGCGAGCAGCTTGGCGGACTCGGCCGGAAGCTGACCAAGGGCGCAGGCCTCGTAGGTGTTGCCGGCATACTCAACCTGGTTGAGCAGCTGGGACAGGACGACGGCGCTCATGATGGCGTCGTTATCGGGGTTCTGGTGACCAAAGACAAGAACGTTTGCCATGGATATCCTCCACTTGATATGTGTACTTGGACGTAGCTATGGTAGCACGCCGATGCCGAGCCTTCGCAGACGGAAGGGCCACGGCATATTTTGGGGCGCAGCCTTGGCCTCCTTGCACCAGCTATTTGCCGGCGGCGCGCAGGGCTACGTAGGCGGCACCGATAATGCCGGCGTCGTTTCCGAGCGAAGCGACCTTAATGGGCGTCTCGCGCGAGGCGGAAAGCGCGTACTGCTTAAAGTGCTCGCGAACCTTGTCGAGGTAAACATCGGCCGAGGCGGAGGCGCCGCCGCCGATGAGGAACATCTCGGGATCAACCACGTTGGCAATAAGCGCCAGTGCGCGGCCGAGATAGTCGGCCATGGTATCGGCCGCGGCCAGCGCGAGCTTGTCGCCCTCGCGACAAGCCTGGAACACGTCCTTGGAATCGGAGGGGCCGGTCAGCTCGATGGGCTCGACGCCCGCCTTCTTGCACTCGGCAAGGTAGTTGCTCACCACGCCGGTGGCGCTGGAATACTGCTCCAGGTGGCCATGGCCGCCGCAGCCGCAGGTGCGCTCCTCGGCCGGGTTCAGGCACATGTGGCCAATCTCGCCGCCAGCACCCACAACGCCCGATACCACGTCGCCGTTGACGATAACGCCGCCGCCCACGCCGGTACCAATGGTGACCATCACCACGTTCTGTACGCCCTTGGCAGAGCCGAGCCAGGCCTCGCCCATAGCAGCAGCGTTGGCGTCGTTCTCGTACTTAACGACCGCGTCGGGGCAGTGCTCCTGGATGGCGATCTTGAGCTCGGGCAGGTTGATGGCGATGTTCGCCTTGACCTTGGCATCGCCCGATGCCGGGATGGGGCACGGAACGGCCAGGCCAATGCCCGACACAAAGGCACGCGGAATCTGGGCCTTGGCGACCACCTGGTCGATAGCCTCGGTCACCGCGGCAAAGCCCGCAGCGTCAACGATGGGAGGCGTGGGCACGCTGGCCTTGGCAAGCAGGTTTCCGTCCTCATCGAACAGACCCTCCTTGACCGAGGTGCCGCCGACGTCGATGCCGATGTAATACTGCTTAGGTTCCATGGGAGCCCGCCTTTCTCGTTTAAACATTGCCTGTATGGTACCGCTCCCAAGGCAAAAACCTACCAAAAAGGACAGGTTTGTTTTGGCAGGTTTTATCTGGGGAAGCGCAGAGTACGAGATTCGGTTCGCTGGGTGTTATATCGGTTCGGCCCCGTCCTCGGACCGATCATTTCTCAACACGACACTACTCAGATGTTTATCATTTAAAACGCTCTAATTTTACAAGCGGGGCGACTTTTAATTTTATCTTTCTCGAACTTTTCAATAACTCAATAGAGATACTTAGGTGTTGACTATACTTTCTTTTATTCTCAATCAAGTTGGAAAGGAGGTTCCTTGATTCCCAAATACGAGGCGATAGCTGCAGATATTCGTCGAAGTATTGAGGGTGGCGCTCTTAAACCGGGCGACAAGCTTCCCACCGTCGTTGAGTTCTGCGAGCTCTATAGCGTTTCAAAAATCACCGTCAAACGAGCTATTGAACAAATCACCGAGGAAGGTCTTATTACCAGCCGACGCGGATCGGGTACCTACGTTAAGGACACGGCGGGACTTCCCGGCCAGGCGTTTTTCCAGGGCAAAAACGACCGTGCCCAGGGCTTTTCATATGAGCACCGCGGGGAGAAGGTGACCTCGGTGGTCTACGATTTCTCGATCGTTAATCCACCAGCGGACATCGCAGCCCAGCTGGGAATTGCCGAGGATGACTTTGTCTATCACGTCGTGCGCGTGCGTCAGGCCGATGAGAAGCCCATCGTTATCGAGTACACCTACATGCCCCTCGAGCTGATTCCAGGCCTTAAAAAGAAGGACCTGTACGGATCGGTCTACCGCTTCATCCGCGAGCAATGTGGGCTGAAGATTTCGAGCTTCCACCGTACCATTCGCGCCGTGGCAGCAACCGAGGAAGAAGCCGAGCGTCTGGACACCAAACTTGGCTCTCCCCTGCTCGAGCTCACCCAGATTGGCTTTTTGGACAGCGGCGCCGCCTTTGAGTATTCGATCTCGCGCAACGTTGGCGATCGCTTTGAGTTGCACAACGTAACGTTGGCATAGGTTTTTGTAGTCACGCGGGCGCTCGTTTTGAGCCGTCTTACGCGGCACCCGCACAACCTTATGGGAGTATGCACATGTCCGATTTGATTAAACTCACGCCGATCTTCCACGAGAAGATCTGGGGCGGCCGCCAGTTGGAGACCGTGTTTGGCTACGACATTCCCGAGGGTCCCATCGGTGAGTGCTGGGCCATCTCGGCCCATCCCAACGGCGACTGCCAGATTGCGGAGGGACCGTACGCCGGCCACACGCTGTCGTGGCTGTGGGCCGAGCACCGCGAGCTCTTTGGCAACTGCGAGGGCAAGGAGTTCCCGCTGCTCATCAAGATTCTGGACGCCAAGGACGACCTTTCGATCCAGATTCATCCCAACGACGAGTACGCCGCCAAGCACGAGAACGGCAGCCTGGGCAAAACCGAGTGCTGGTATGTGCTGGACTGCGAACCCGGTGCCACGATTATCGTCGGCCAGCGCGCACACGACCGCGCCGAGGCTGCACAGATGATCGAGGAGGGCCGTTGGGACGACATGCTCAACGTGCTGCCGATTCACAAGGGAGACTTTTTCCAGATCGACTCCGGCACCGTTCACGCCATCAAGACCGGCACGCTGATTCTGGAGACGCAGCAGTCGAGCGACGTGACATATCGCCTGTACGACTACGACCGCCCCGGCACCGACGGAAAGCTGCGCCCGCTGCACATTAAGCAGAGCCTCGACTGCATCGACTTTGATGTTCAGGCTCCGACCGACGGCACGGTGAACGCGCCTGAGGTCGACGGTGTGACCGAGCTCGAGTCCAACCCCTGCTACACCGTCGATCGCGTGCGCGTCGACGGCAGCAAGACCTTGGAGCAGCGCTGGCCCTTCATGTGCCTGTCGGTCATCGACGGCGAAGGCACCGTCTGCGGCGACCCCGTCCACAAGGGAAGCCATCTGCTGGCCCCCAGCACCGTCAGCTCCATCGACCTCGAAGGCAAGATGGAACTGATCATCAGCCACCTCTAGTTCGCACCAACAACCCAAACGCAACAAGGGGCTCCCCCGTCCACCAACGGAGGAGCCCCTACTCGTATCTACATATCAGCCCACCCGGTTCTCCAAATCAAAAAGCGGACGAGCGGAGCGGCGTTCGCAAGCAACGTTACCCAAGGACCTGGGCGGGCGTATGGGACAACATCGATCGCGAGTTCCGCACGCAAAGGAGAGCACTTAATGTGCTCTCCGTCTTGCGCAGGACTGCCCGAGCAGGCGATGTTGCCCCATACGCCCGCCCAGGTCCGCCGGGATCACGACAGCTTGACGATCGGTGCAAAACCTTTCATTAGCTTTTTGGTCTGGCCGGTCTTTTCGAATTGAACCTCGATCATGTCTCCGGCGACCGAGATCACGGTACCCGTACCAAAGGTCTTGTGGCTCACGGTATCGCCCGCGGCAAAGTCCTGCGATGCGCTGGCGCGATCGACCTTGCGTTCCACCGTTGGCGACACCTTAGATGACGGCTTTTTGGCTCGCGGCGCGCCCGAGCCAAAAGTCGAGGCAACACGGCCGGCGTCGGGCGAGACCCCACGATGGCGCTCGGTCCCGTAGCTGCTGCCGCCAAAGAAATCGTCGAAGCTCGATCCACCACGTGAACCAGAACCGCCGGTCGAGCGCGTATGCGAACCAAACACCTTGCCGCCGTACATATCCGAGCCCATGCCCGAACCAAAGGTGCCGCGACGGTCGCCGCGCTTCTCCCAGCCCGTGCCCTCAAAACCGGCAGAACCGATACCGCTAAACTCGATATCCTCAAACGGAATCTCGTTGAGGAAGCGCGAGCGCGGGTTGGCAGAAGTCGAGCCGTAGGTGCGACGCGTGGCCGCATAGGTCAAGAACAGGCGCTTACGGGCGCGCGTGATGGCAACGTAGGCCAGGCGACGCTCCTCCTCGAGCTTGCCCGGGTCATCGCTGCCGCCAAAGTCGTGTACGTGCGGGAAGATGCCCTCCTCCATGCCGGCCACGAACACCGCCGGGAACTCCAGGCCCTTGGCGGAGTGGATGGTCATCATGGTAATGGCATGCGTCTCGCCGGCCAGGGAATCCAAGTCGGAGCGCAGGGCCAGCCACTCCATGAGTGCCGGCAGCGCCTTACAGGTGAGCGGACCGTAGGTGCGCTCGATCTCGTCGGCGTGCACGGCACCCGCCGGCAGCTCTGTCGGCGCGGCATACGCGTTGCCCGCGATGGCGGCGGCCAGGGCATCCTGCGGAGACAACGCTGGAGCGGCCAGGCTATCGAGCGGATTGGCGCCCGCGGCGTCACGGGCGCCAACGAGCGCCTCAAACGAGGATGCCGGGGCAGACGGCCCCGGTTCGGGCGCAGGCGCGCTCACCACGACGGGCTCGGGCTCGGCGCTGACAGGCACATCGGCAACACCGGCAGCGCGCAGCTCTTCCAAGCTCTCGAGCGTACCTTCGATATCCTCGTGCGTCTCCTCAAATTCGGCGGCGACGCCCAGGAATTCCTGGATGTTCTCGGCGCGGCTCTCGGATTCCATGGTGCCTTCGGCGCGAAAAGCCTGCAGCAGGCCCGTCTTATCAACAATCATCTCGACGACGTCCTTGAGCTCGCCGTCCATGCGGCGACCCTCGCGCACCAGCGCCACAAAGCTCGACAGGCCGTTGCGCACCTTGGCGCTAAACATGCCCGTCTCGGCTGTTGCGATCTCGCAGGCTTGGAAGAACGAGCAGCGGTTGTCGCGTGCCAGCTGCTCAATCTTTTGAATCGAGGTGGAGCCGATGCCGCGGCGCGGCGTGTTGATGACGCGCTTGACGCTCATCTCGTCGGCCGGGTTCACAATCATCTTAAGATAGGCCATGACGTCGCGGATCTCGGCACGGTCGAAGAATCGCGTGCCACCCACGATCTTGTAGGGCACGCCTGCGCGCAGGAACATATCTTCGAGAATACGCGACTGAGCGTTGGTGCGGTAGAACACGGCGATGTCGTCGTAACTCGTGCCCTTGGAGTGCAGCTTCTCGATCTCGCCGGCAATCCAGCGGCCCTCGTCGCGCTCATCGCTTGCCTGGAAGGCCTGGATCTTCTCGCCATCGCCCTCGGCCGTAAACAGGCGCTTGTCCTTGCGCTGCGAGTTGTGGCGCACCACGGCGTTGGCGGCGCTCAGGATATGGCCCGTGGAGCGGTAGTTCTGCTCCAGCTTAACGGTCTTGCAGTTTTTAAAGTCCTGCTCAAAGTCCAGGATGTTGGTGATGTCGGCGCCACGCCAGCTATAAATGGACTGGTCATCGTCGCCTACGACCATGAGGTTTTGGTACTTGGCGGCCAGCAGGTTGGCGATCTCGTACTGGACGTGGTTGGTGTCCTGATACTCGTCGACGCTAATGTAGCGGAAGCGCTCTTGGTACTTGTCGAGCACCTCGGGGCGGGTGCGCAGCAGCTCGAGCGTGCGCACGAGCAGGTCGTCGAAGTCCATCGCGTTGGCGGCGCGCAGGCGGCGTTCCAGCTCCAAGTAGACCTGCGCGGCCTTTTTGTCGTTGGGGCTGTCGGCGGATTTGAGCATGTCCTCGGGGCCGATCATGGCGTTTTTGGCCGAACTGATCTTGCTGCGGATCATGTTGATGGGGAATTGCTTTTGCTCGATACCGAGCGCCTGCATAATATCGCGCACCATGCGCTTGGAATCGTCGTCATCGTAGATGGTGAACTGACCGGTGTAGCCCAGCAGGTCAGCGTCCTCGCGCAGCATGCGCACGCACATAGCATGGAAGGTGCACACCCACATGCCGCGGGTACCGCTGGGGATGAGTGCCGCCAGACGCTCGCGCATCTCGGCCGCGGCCTTGTTGGTAAACGTGATGGCAAGGATCTGCCAGGGCTTAACACCCAGGTCGCCGAGCATATGTGCGATGCGAAAGGTCAAGACGCGGGTCTTGCCCGAGCCGGCGCCGGCAAGCACCAGCAACGGGCCCTCGGTGGTCAGAACTGCCTCGCGCTGGGCGGAATTAAGGCTGTCGATGTCGACGAGCGGCTTGGCGGGCTTGGGTGCCGGCGCGGGAGCGTCGTAGATGTCGAGCGGGACGAGCTCGGGCTCCGGCGCAGCAGGGACGGCATATGCATCGAGCGGCACGGGTTCCGGCGCGGGCGGCACGGGTACCGCGGCATTCTTTTCCCAGGGCAAGGGCTGGGTCATGGGCGACTCCTCATCTGACGGACGGCGCGCCTGCGGGCAGCGCCATAGTTTGAGCCGTATTAGTATACCGAGCCGCGCGGACACCGACGCAAATCACACCACGACTCCGTGCGCCACCGTCAGGCCCGCCCAGCGGATTTGGCGCAATGGGGTCAGGTTACTTTGCACCAATCTATTGGCAATCACGAAACCGCCGATGTCATGGCAGCAGCAGCGAGCGGCGGCCAGGGCGAACAAATTGGCATGAAAAGGGGGCGGCATAGACCTTTTGGTCATGCCACCCCCTTTGAATGACAAGTTGTCGCCCCGGCCGCCGCGCAGCGTCGACTAAGTTAGAGGCCGAGCATCGGCTCCAGAACGAAGAAATATGCGAGCACTACGATGCCCAGGATGATGCGGTAAACACCGAAGCACTTGAAGTCGTGACGGCGGACGAAGCCCATGAGCCACTTGATGGCGATGAGCGAAACCACAAAGGCCACAACGCAGCCCACGCCCAAGATAGCGACCTCGTTGGCGCCGAACGTACCGCCCTTGATGAAGTACTTGACCAGCTTGAGCGCACTCGCGCCAAACATAACAGGGATGGCCAGGAAGAACGTAAACTTGGACGCCACCGAACGCGTGCAGCCCAAAAGCAGGCCGCCGATGATGGTAGAACCGGAGCGAGACGTACCAGGCACCAGCGAAAGCACCTGGAAGCAGCCGATACCCAGCGCAGTCTTCCAGCTCAGGTCCTCGAGCGTGGCGATGGAGCCAAAGTCCAGATCCTCGTCATCATCCTCATCCTCAGCGGTAGCCGCGGCGGGCGCCGCAAAGTGCGCACCGGCGGGACGTCCACCCGACACCACAGCACGCGAACCAAACGAACCGGCAACGGCCATTTCCTCGCGCTTGCTCGCGCGCCAGTTTTCGATCACGATAAACAGCACGCCGTACACAATGAGCGCCAGCGCCACGACGGGAGCATTGTAGAAATGCTCCTCCATCCAGTCGTTGAGCGGCAGGCCAATCGCCGCCGCGGGAATGCAGCCAAGCACAATCTTGCCCCACAGCACCCAGGTGTCGCGACGGCCCTCCTTGCCCTTGCTGGGCGAGAACGGATTGAGCTCATGGAAGAACAGCACGCAGACGGCCAGAATGGCGCCGAGCTGAATCACGACCAGGAACATGTTCCAGAACGTCTCGCTCACGTTCATCTTGACGAACTCGTCCACCAAGATCATGTGACCGGTCGACGAGACGGGCAGCCATTCGGTGATGCCCTCGACCAGGCCCATGAAGGCAGATTTTAGAAGCTCGATGATATCCAAAGGGACCCCCTCGTTAGACACCCGCCGATATTGTTCTGCGGACGGTGCGGGCGATGTCCCATTATCAACCGTTCGGGCGTGTCTGCGCCTACCCTTACCAAAAAACTCGTCCGTTCACAGAATTGCGAGCGGTCAAACCGAAATCCTTGGGTATAACTGCAACAAGATAAAGTGTCCGGCGGCCAACGCGCCCGCGCCCGCCCGACGCACGAGCCCCGCGCCCGTGCGATAGACCAAGGAGGAAACCATGAACGAGGGCTACACCAAGGTATTTGTTTCACTCGACGGTACTGAGCAGCAGGATTTTGTGCTCGCACGCGCCATCAAGGTCGCCGCGAACAACGGCGCCAAGCTGATTATCGGCCACGTTATCGATTCCACGGCACTCGAGAGCGCCGGCTCCTATCCGGTCGACCTGGTCAACGGCCTAGAGGAGGCATTTAAGAACTCCATCGCCAAGCAGCTCGAGGAGGCCAAGGCCAATCCCGACATTCCCGAGGTCGAGGTCATGATTCGCGCCGGCCGTATTCGCGAGACGCTCAAGGACGAGATGCTCGACGTGGTTAAGCCCGACCTGGTGCTCTGCGGCGCCCGCGGCCTGTCCTCGATCAAGTATGCGCTGCTGGGTTCGATTTCGACGTTCCTGCTACGCAACACCGACTGCGACATCTTGGTCGTGAAGTAGCGTTGCTCCCACCGGCCGCGGGGCCTGCGGGGTTTCCACGGGCACGTCCTCGCCGCGTTGCGGCTGCGGGATGTCGGCTTAGATAACCCCTCCCGGCCTTGCGTCTTCGTCACCGTACTTCAGCGAGTTGACTAAATAGAGGGATGGCGTGCCGCCCCGTTTGGGGCGGCACGTTTTTGTTATAAGGCGATCCTGCCTAGACGAGCTTGCACTTCTGGAATGATCTTCTCGAACATTGCCTCCGCCTCGGGAAAACCCTCTTCTTTAAGACCGCGCGCGGCGTCTCTTAGCGCGTCTGGAACCTCATTGCAGGTATCAGCAATCATTCCGGCAACAATTCCTCCGGGCAAACCCGCCCCAATCATTTGGCTCATCACCGACCCGCGCGTCACGTCGTCAATCTTGCGGCTTCCACCAAACGAGACGCCCATCTCGCGAACGAGACTGGGGTAAACCGTTGTACACAGCACGTCGTAGAGCGGCGCCAACCTCACCTGCTTCCAACTTTCGTCCCATACGAGCGACCAGTTCTTTAGATGGTTATCGCAGTTACCTACGGCATAGTCGAACAGCTGGTTATAGCCGACAAGGAACCTGTCCTCCATTTGATTCGTCGACGCTCTTCGCACCGCATCGACGATAAGTCCCAGGTAATTGACGCCCGTCGGCTCATATTTAAGCTCACGCGAGATGCCCTTGGCCTGACAAACATCTTCCTGGTGCAAACGGTATGGAATTGGCAATCCGTCAACCGAGCGTCCGACATCAGGCATTACTCGGTCAAAGCGCTTCACGGCGATAATTGGCTCAGCATCTTCAACTCGGATAAGAAAACACTCTTCGGCCAATAGGTCCATCAGAGAGGCGGCTCTCACGCACATTGCTTCGCACACCGTCTCACCCGGGAACGTTTTGGACCCCGCCTTGAGAATGTGCGTAGATGGAGCCGCTCCATGAGGCAGGTACCATCCGCCACATGGGTCATCGCCCGTATGGTAGAGACCAACCTTCGCCTGAGCACCTGCAAGGGAGATTCGGCTCTCTAGCGCTAAATCAAAAGCAACCTCCGCCGGCGCGTATGCCAGCCCGCTTAGCTGTTCCTCACCTATCTCTTCATAGCCCATTTCGAGACTGTCGGCCGAAGGCTCTCGCGTCAAAACCAGAGCGCCGACGGGTTCATCGCGGACCAAATCGAGCACCTTAAAGTAATCTCCGCGTTCCGCTCGCGCCCTTTTCTCAAGGTCCCTGTTAAGCTGCCCCTCCGGAATGATGCCGGAGAAAAAGGAACCCGATGTGTCCGGACTAAATGTCTCGGCCGACAACGGCAGCGAGATCGAAATCGGGGCCGCATCACCGCTCTCGAGATATTTGGGACTATAGGTGAATATCGGAAGCCCCGCGTTTTCTTCCAATATGCCAACCAGCTGGTAAGACCCATTAAATTCACGGTGAACGAACAGCGTGCCGTCCATTACTTCCCCCTCACCTTCAGAATAAAATCGATATCCACGATGGAGGCGTAATCGAAAATGACACCAATTTCGACTGTTGTCCGCCCCCGCTCGATATCACCAATCACACGAAGGCTGCGACCCGTCATAGTCGCGATGTCTCGTTGAGTCAAGCCGAGCTCACGTCTCCTGAGCCTAAGGGCCTTCCCTATCTCGGCGGGATCGAAAACCGTGCGCTCCGAGAAAGCGACTTCCGACGGTTTGAGCTTGATGCGCCCATCCAGCTTTTTAATCGTTGTCACCGTTCTCATGATGCCTCCAGCTATATTCCTGTTCGTGAACATAGTATAAACCTGTAGCACTATGTTCATGTACGGGAATATAGCGTTGACTACATTAGCAATGTTCCTGTTCAGGAATATAGCTGCCGAAAAGCCTGATTTCTTCTTAAATGGGAAAACCCTGAACGGCTACGCCATACGAGCTGGCTACTCAAAGTATTGGAACTTGTTCGTTGAAAAAGCGAATGTTACGACAAAGCCTTTGCCGGAGTCGGATGCCGCGGTAACGTCGATACCCATCTTGGAGCACAGGCGCGCCACCAGGTAGAGGCCAATACCCGTTGCGCGCTTGGTGGTGCGGCCGTTGTCGCCGGTAAAACCCTTCTCGAACACGCGCGGCAGGTCGGCCGCGCTCACGCCACAGCCGTTGTCCGCGACGGTAAGCTCGATGCGCTCGCTTGCCAGGCCCTCGTCCAACAGCGCACCCGAAAACACGATCTTCGCGCCATCCTCGCGCGCATATTTAATGCTGTTCTGAATGAGCTGGCCCAGAATAAACTCGAGCCACTTCTCGTCGGTAAAGACCTCAAAGTCGAGGTTCTCGCACACCGGAGCCACGTGCGCCGCGATAAGCTCGCGCGCGTTGGCTTTAATCGCGCCCGTCACCAAGGTCCAGAGATCCCAGCGACGAATCAGGTAGTCGCGCTCCACGACTTCCGAGCGCGCGTAGTACAGCGCCTGGTCGATATGGCGCTCCACGCGAGCCAGCTCGCGACCCAGGTCATCCACACGCGACAAGTCGTCTTCGCTGCCATCCAGGTTTTCCAAAATCAGATGGGCCGCCGCCAGGGGCAGCTTGGCCTCGTGGACCCAGCTCTCGATATAGTCGCGATAGTCATCGGTCTGACGCCGGCCTTCGGCAACCTCGTCGCATGCCGCCTTGCCCACCCGGCGCAAGACCTCGTACTCGAGCTCGCCCTCGGCATAGGTCGGGCATTGCACCATCTCCTGCACCCATGCGGGACTCTCGAGCTCCTCTGCCGCACGCTCCAACTGACGCAGAAAACGGCGACGGCGAGCGTACTCGATCACGATGCCGAGCATACCGAAGATAAAGGACACGCCAACCGCCACGACCACGATAGAAACGGGTGCGCCGGCGACCGTCAGCACAAAGCAGCTCAGCAGCACGCCGCACGTCCACACGGCGACGGGAAGCAGCGCGTCTTTAAAGAACTTGGCAAACGACATAGCCGGCCCCTAGACCGAATAGCCTTGGCCGCGGTGCGTCGTCAAATACCCCTTGATGCCGATTTTTTCGAGCGTGGTGCGCAGGCGGTTGATGTTAACGGTAAGCGTGTTGTCGTCCACGAAGGCGTCGGAGTCCCACAGGTCCTGCATGATGGCCGGACGCGAGACGATCTTGCCCGCGCGACCCAAGAGCAGCGAGAGGATACGCAGCTCGTTTTTGGTGAGCTCGGTACTGTCGCCGGTTGCCGTATTGGTGACCATGGAGCGGGCGAGGTCGAGCTCCAGCCCCTTGTGGACGAGCGTGCTGCGCTCGCCTGCCGCCGCGGTGCGACGCAGCAAGGCATTGATGCGCGCCACGAGCACACGGGCGCTGTAGGGCTTGGGAACAAAGTCGTCTGCGCCGAGCGTCATGGCCATGACCTCGTCGATCTCGGTCGCGCGCGACGTGAGGACGATGATGGGAACCTCGGATTCGCGGCGAACCTCGTGGCAGATATGCTGGCCGTCCTTAACGGGAAGCGTGAGGTCGAGCAGCACCAGGTCGGGCGCGGCGGCGAGAATATCGCGCGAAACGTGCTCGAATGATTCGCATGCCTCGACCTCAAAACCCGCACGGGCAAGGATATCGGCAAGCTCGCGACGAATGGGCTCGTCGTCCTCAACGATATAGATCAGCGCCATGGATTCCGCTCCCCCCTTGGTTGTCTTGCCACCATTATGGCTGCGGAGCCGCAGGTGCGCGCCTTGCGCGTCACCAAGGTGACAGAACTGTTCGCGAGCGGGGGGGCGTTTGGCTCGCCCCCCGCTCGCAACGGGCGCGGGGATCAAATGATTATTAAATCCCCGTCCCAGAAAAATCATTTAGCGGCGGGCACGGAGCTTTTCGTAGCCGTCGGCAAAGAAGGCGACCGTGGCGGCGTCGGCCTCCGCGGCGTCCGTCTCGGTTGCGGGGACCACGCCGTGCTCGTCGCTCACCAGGAACAAGGCACCCTTGAGCTGCGCGGGAATGTCTACGCGCGTGACCGGGATGCCCTTGGTCTGGGCCAGCTGCTCAATGAGCGTCGCCGTGCCGCACAGACACTCGTCCGCCGGCGCCACAAAGGCAAGCTCGCCGTTGTTGACGGCGGCGAGCAGCTCGGGCGCCACGCCGGTCTCGTCGGCTTCGGAGCGAGCCTCGGCAGAACGGGCACGCAGCGCCTTGGCCGACGTGTCGGCCAGCGGCTCGTACTCCCCCACCGTCATGGCGGCATTGCCGTTAACGTCGATCACCAGCATGAGCACGCCGTCGCGTGCGGTGTAGTCGCCCTCGGCAAGTGACCACTCAACGTGCTGCTTTGCCCAGCTGAGCATGTTATGGGTAAGCGGCTCGCCCTGCACCAGGCGCTCGGACAGCGCACGGATGTGGCGGTTGAGCATGGGCACCTTTTTGTTGGACATACGCCAACGGCAGATGAGCGCGGGCTTGTCGAGCGTGAACTTCTCGACCGCCTCTTGATTGGCGCAGAAATCCTCGTACGCACGCTGATCCTCGGCATTGCCAAACAGCTCGGCATCATCAATCTGGGGCATGGTTGTACCTTTCGTGTTAGTCATTCCGTCCTCTTATACCAAAAAGACGGCCCTCCAAACGGAGCGACCGTCTTTTGCGGAGATTATTTTGTCCCGGGGCAAAACTTAGTGACGGAAATGCCTGGCACCGGTGAAGACCATAGCGATATTGTGTTCGTTGCAGGCCTGGATGCTCTCGTCGTCGCGCTTGGAGCCGCCGGGCTGGATGATGCAGGTCACGCCGTGCTCAGCAAGCACGTCGACGTTGTCGCGGAACGGGAAGAACGCGTCGCTTGCGCAGGCAAAGCCACCCTTCTCCACGCCCTCACGCTCGCAGAAGTCCTCGGCACGCTCGCAGGCCAGCAGCGCAGAATCCACGCGGTTGGGCTGACCCGGGCCCATGCCAATGCCGGCCTTGCCCTTGGAGACCAGGATGGCGTTGGACTTAACGCCCTTGCAGACCTTCCAGGCAAACTCGAGCTCGGCCATCTCGGCGTCGGTGGGCTTGCGGTCGGTGGGGAACGTAAAGGTCGCGGGATCCTCGGTCACGTGGTCGACTTCCTGCACCAGCATGCCGCCGTCGACGGAGCGCAGCTCCACCTGGGCGCCGTGGTCCACGCCGCCGGTAGCCAGCACGCGCAGGTTGGGGCGCTTGGCCATGCGCTCGAGCGCCTCGGCAGTGTAGCTCGGGGCGATGATAACCTCGACGAACTGCTTGTTCTGATCGGCAAAGTGCTCGACCAGCTCATAGGGAACCTCGCGGTTGCAGGCGATGATGCCGCCAAAGGCGCTCTTGGGATCGCAGGCGAAGGCGCGGTCGTAGGCAGCCGCGATGTCCTCGGCAACGGCAGAACCGCAGGGGTTCTGGTGTTTGAGGATCACGCAGGCCGGCTCGTCGAACTCGCGGACCAGGTTCCAAGCGGCATCGGCATCCAGATAGTTGTTGTAGCTGAGCGGCTTGCCCTGGATCTGCTCGGAGCCAACGAGCGGGAACTGCGAGCTCGCGGTATTCTCGCAGCCCTCGGCAAAGCGGTAGACCGTAGCCTTCTGCTGAGGATTCTCGCCATAGCGCAGGTCGTCGACCTTCTCCAGCGAAATCTCGAGCTTGGCAGAGGTGTCCGCCACGTCGCTTGCCTGGGCGGCAAGCCAACGGGAGATAGCCGTATCGTAGGCGGCGGTGGTCTGGTAGACCTTCACCTGCAGGCGACGACGGGTGGAAAGCGTGGTGCAGCCACCGGTCTCGTGCATCTCGGCCAGGACGGCATCATAGTCGGCAGGGTCGGAAATGACGGTAACGCTCGCAGCGTTCTTGGCAGCAGAGCGCAGCATGGAGGGGCCACCGATGTCGATGTGCTCGATGGCGTCCGCGAAGGTGACCTCGGGGTTGGCGACGGTCTTCTCGAACTCGTACAGGTTGACGACGACCAGGTCGATCAGCTTAATGCCGTGCTCAGCGGCCTCCTGCATGTGCTGCTCGGAATCGCGGCGGGCCAGCAGCGCGCCGTGAACCTTGGGGTGCAGGGTCTTAACGCGGCCGTCCATCATCTCGGGATAGCCCGTGAACTCCTCGATGGGGGTTACGGGAACGCCCGCGTCCTCGATGGCACGAGCCGTGCCGCCCGTAGAGATGATCTCGACGCCAAAGTCATCAACCAGCGTCCGTGCGAAATCGACGACACCCGTTTTATCGGTAACCGAGATCAACGCGCGTGCGATCTTCACATCAGATCCCATGCAGTCCTCCTGTCTGGTACGCCGCCGTGCTCTGTGAGTCGGTGATACGTCGATCTGCAGCGCTCGCGCAGCGGCATTGAAAATACTGATTTAATGTAGCGCATCGAGCGCATCGATGCACCCCGCAACGCGCGGCTGTGCAGAAAAAGCTTCGAGCGGGGGTATGGGCGTGGCACCGGGCGCGGTGAGTTCATGGAACACAGCGGCACCATAATTAGATGCCAACGGCGTGGTAGAACTGTGCTCGATATGCATCCGCAATAGAAAGAGGCACCATGGTCTCGCGGGTTCTCTACCGACCGTTTGATACCGAAGATTTCGACGCCATCGCGCTGATCTTGCAGCAGCTTTGGCACAACAACTCGGATAACGATGAGTACAACCGCCTTGAGGCCGCGTGCGATCTTGCCTACTGCCTTTCGTCATCGACGTTTTCGCAGGTTGCCGTAATCGACGGTCAGGCGCGCGGCATTGCGCTTGCACGCGCAGGACAGAGCTCCGGCGTCACTATCAACGAACATTGGATGGATACTGAGCGTGCACTGCTGTCGCAAATGCGCGAGCTGGAGCCCGATGCCTGCGCCGAATATCTCTCGTTTGTGCGCGCAACCATCCGAACCAACAACCGCCTGCTCGAATGCAGCCCGCCGCCGCACGACAACGAGGTCACGTTGCTTGCCGTGGATCGCGATGTCCACGGCCTGGGCGTTGGCACGGTTCTGCTCGACGCCGCAATCTCGCATCTGTCCTCGCGCGGGGCGACCAGCGCACACCTGTACACCGACTCCAACTGCTCGTGGAAGTTCTACGAGTTGCACGGCTTTAAGCGCACCGCCACGCACCGCGCCAACCGCGAGGAACGCCGCCACGCCATGCCGCGCGAAAGCTTCCTCTACGAACTGGACCTAACCGTCTAAAACCCGGCAGTTAGGGACGTTCCTCTTGTGCCGGCACCCCGGGACACTCCTTGGCAGCAGCCGCACCTAGTCGTTGGGGACGTTCTTAAATGACTAGTCGTTGGGGACAGTCTTGATCAAAACGACCGACGAAGCCCTTCTTGAGGTCGCTATATAGGGGTTCACATATAGCTGTGGTCAAAAAACATCAAATATGAGTACTGTTACCTTTTTAGTGGCAGCGAAATTCGGCTTTTTCGGGTCTCTTAGACCTCTCGACGCGTTGGATGAACTAACGTATCTCCCCAAATGTACAATAAAATAGATTTCTAACGAGAAACAATCTCGTTAGGAGTCCATTTTTTAGTACAAGCAAATGTGACAATCTAGGCAACAGTACTCATATTTGGCATTTTTTGCCCACTGCCCCTTGCGCAAAGGTCCGCAGCGGAAAGTATGGCCCGTTTCGATGCACAAAAATGGGATGGATCTTCCCTGGCAACCGCCCAGAAAGGTCCACCCCAAAGCAAGCGCTCGCTAGAACGTTCCGCCGCCGCCTCCGCCGACGCCACCACCGCCGCCGCCCGAGAAGCCGCCGCCTCCGCCGCCGCCCGAGCTATCGGAACTCGAAGCCAGCTCACGGATGCTCTCGTGATACACATCGTTAAACGAATCGAGCGGCGAATCGATGCCGTAATGATGGTAGTACCACCAGTAGCAGGGGTAATTGTCGTAGAAACCGTCGGCCTCGCGCACCTCGGGAGGCACCGCCTCGGCAAGCTGACGCAGGACTTCCTTCGAAACGCCCAGCGCCACACCCATCACCAGCAGCTTGTTCCACAGCACCAAATCGCCCGGGGCGGCTTCCTTTAGGCGCGTGAAGTCCTCGAGCCAATGCTTGAGCGCCTTGCAACGGGCCGCTACCTCGGCACCTTCCGGCGTAAAGCGGCGGAACGTAAGGCCCACGCCAATACCCACCAGCACAATCGGCACCGAGATAACCGCGGCGATAATGTTCGCCTGTGCGCCGTCGGTAAAGAAGATGGATCCCATGGGAACAAAGGCGATCAGAATACCAAGAACCAGGCAGAACACCATTGCGACAATGCCGTCCGAGGCAACGTACTCGCTATCGGCCAACTTGCCCTTAACGGTGTTCTGATAGTCCTCGAGCTTGTCGCCCACGGGCGTAGCGTGCTGCTTGACGTAGTGCTGCAGCTCGTCAAACGTGCGCGAGCGATCGCCGTTCTCGTCGGGCTTAGCACCGGCAAAGAAGACCTTGAGCACCATGTGGTCAATGCCCTTGGCCGACTTCCAACCCGCATCACTCACCGTCACGCGATACGTCTGCTCTTCTTTTTCACGCCCCAACAGACCCTTCTTGGCCTTGGTCACGGTCGCCTGCTCCAGCTTGATCACACGGTCGTCAGTAAGCTTCATGAGCGTGGCGATATATGCCTGATCGGGCACCTCGTTCCAGCTCATGAGGGCCGAAAGCACGGCGGGATGGTCGGCCGAAGGCACATCGCGGAAATATTCGTCCTGGAAAAGCGGCTTGGGCTTGCGGCGACACAGCTTGAACACAACGATTGTGCCGGTAAAGGCCACCGCCGCGACAACACTTAGCACGGCAAGTGCATTGGCAATCATGCGAGCGTGAGCGCGGCGGGCGTTAGCCTCGTCGGCCCATTCCTTCTCTTCGCTCAGGATCGTTGACATGCGCTCTTCGCCCGAGGCGGCAAGCTGCGGCACCCAGTCGCTGGGGAAGGCGATGCGTGCCTCGGCGAATTCGCCCTGATGCACGCAGGGAATGGTATAGGTGACCATGGGCTCATCCTCATCGAGCGACACATCGCCCGTCAGCGGACCGTGGCCCCACGCGCGGAAGTTGTCGCCCTTGACGGCCGCCGTCCCGGCAGCGGCATTTGCGAAGTACACTTCCATCTCGACATCGTCGGAATCCGCGGACCAGCCGTCACCCACGAACTTCCAGTAGAGCTCGGCGGTATCGGCCCAGTTCATGACCGCACCGGTCATGGTGTAGCTCACGTAATAGATCGCGCTATCGCCGCTCTCGTGGGGGCTGAAAACCTTGATCTTTACGCCGCCGTCGGACTGCTCGACCGTATAGACGCCGCTGTCACCTTTGTTTGCATAGTCGACCCTGTTAAACGCGGCATCGTCTTCCTCGACGCTCAGCACGTCGACACCCGCCGCACCGCCCTGCTGGTTGGTGCCCGCATTGATCTCCCAATACACGCCGTTGATGTCGTCATCGAAATCAAACTGGCGCCCCTCGACAACGGTCAACGACCCATCGGCCTCAACCGTGGCGCCGATGTAGGTTTGGCTCATGGAGTAGCCGTCGGCGTGCGCGGCGGCGGGCAGTAGCAACAATGCAAGCGCGACGAGTGCGCAGACGGAAGCAAATCGCGCGAATAGGCGACGCTGCCGACAGGTCTTGGCAACGGGGGCGTTCATAGGCATATCCTTTGTCTGTAAAACCAACAGCGCCATTGTCCCACGTTTGCGGGTACGCATGACGAACATCTAGGCGACCGGAGCGCCAAACGGGATGAAAGTCACGCCCGCCGCCAGCAGCTAGTCATTGGGGACGTTCTTAAATGACTAGTCATTAGGGACACCCTTGGCATGGCCTGCGCCAGCAATAGATACCACTCCACAGCTCCGTCACAGGTGTAGCGGCTTTGTGTGGGCGCGGCATGCGCTGATTGAGCCGCCAGCCGAGGGGCATAAAGCAGTTGAGCGAAAACGGTTTGCCCCTTTGCCGTTCGCTCGAGGATCATGTCCCCCTTTTCCGCGGAAACCCCGGCAGTTGCGAAGAGCTGCCGGGGTTTCTGTCGTCTAAGGTGCCGAATTGATGGACAGGAATCAAAGCGCCGAGTCTGCGGCCCGCCATACGCAATGCGGGGCTTCGACAACTTGCGGACCACAGTGACGTCTCCCCATCGCGCCCCGCGCTATACTCGTCCGCATGGATATCAAAGCACGCAACATAGCAACGCCCGCCGCGGACGCGCCAACGACGCCGGCCGCCTCTGCCCCCGCGCCCGTCGTGGGCCGTTTTGCCCCGTCGCCCTCGGGCCGCATGCACCTGGGCAACGTGTTCAGTTGCCTGTGCGCGTGGCTTTCGGCCCGCAGCCAGGGCGGCCGCATCGTACTGCGCATCGAGGACCTGGACGATCGCTGCAAGCGCCCGGAACTTGCCGCTCAACTGATTGACGACCTGGCCTGGCTGGGGCTTGAGTGGGACGAAGGCCCCTACTGCCAGCACGATCGCCTGGACTTGTACGAGGACGCCCTGCACCAGCTGCAAGACGCCGGCCTCACCTACCCCTGCTTTTGCACGCGCGCCGAACTCCACGCCGCGAGCGCGCCGCACGCCAGCGACGGCACGCCCATTTATCGCGGCTCCTGCCGAGGGCTTTCGGCCGAAGAGGTCGCCCGCCGCAGTGCCCTGCGCGCCCCGGCCACGCGCCTGCGCGTGCCCGCCGTCGACGACCTCGCAGACGATGTGGTCGAATTTGTGGACCGCACGTATGGTGCCCAATGCGAGGCGCTCGCCACCGAATGCGGCGACTTTTTGGTGCGTCGCAGCGACGGCGTGTTTGCCTACCAGTTAGCCGTGGTGGTCGATGACGCTGCCATGGGCGTCACCGAGGTCGTGCGCGGATGCGATCTGCTGGGCTCCACGCCCCGCCAAATCTATCTGCAGCATCTGCTGGGTCTTCCCACGCCGCACTACGCGCACATCCCGCTGCTCATGTCGCCGGACGGCCGCCGCCTTTCCAAGCGCGACCGCGATCTGGACCTGGGCGAACTACGCGCCCGCTTTGGCACACCCGAGGCACTGCTGGGATGGCTCGCCGGGCAAACGGGCATCGCATCGGACACCACACCGTGCTCTGCCGAGCAGCTGGTCGAACACTTTAGCTGGGATGTCATCCGCGCACACCGGGAGAACATCACCATAACGGCCGAGTAGCCAGCCACCCCACCCCTACACAACGTCCCAGGGCTGGAGTTCGTCGCCCAAGCGAACGATGCAGTCGTAGAGCACGGTATGGCGCTCGGCCGGGTTGGCATCCCGATGGAAATGCCCGTAGCACCAGCGTTTGTAATCCAAGTGGTCTTCCAGCTCATCGAAAAATGCCGTAAGCCGATCAACGGCGGGGTAGTTCCAGCCGGGTGCCGGATAAAGCGTGGGCGAAAGCATGCGCGTAGAGCAGGTGTGGGTGATCACGTAGTCGACCTTCCAGCCCATGCTGTCGAGCTTTGTCCGCGCCTCCTCAAAGTTGCGCTCGTCCGGCAGCTCCTGTGGCCACCAGCTGGAATAGGGAATGCGGTATTCCTTATCCACGCTCGTGGCGCCGCCCATGGTAAAGATCGTTGAGCCGTCGAGCTCAAAAACCTCGCCGCGCGTCAGGCGCCGTATGGGCGAGGTGTCCGACAGGCGCTGCGTCAGCCCACCGTGCCACAACTCCATGGGGCGCTCCGCCCAGTGATCGAAACGCTCGTGGTTGCCGTCGACGAACAGCACGGTATAGGAGCGCGACTCCAGCCAAGCGATGTCGGCACATTCTTCGGCAGAGAAATCCCATGGAAAGCCAAAGTCGCCCGCGACAATCAGATAGTCGTCGCCCGTCAGGCTATCCCCAAGCTCCCAGTCGCGGAGCTTTTGCATGTCGAGGCCGCCGTGGACGTCGCCCGTCACATAGACCATCATCGGATCACCACTTCCCTGTAAGTCGCTAGCCACATTCTGCACGATCACTAAGCCAACCGTTCCAGCCCTTCCATCCTTAGGGCTTACTCCTCGTTCTTCCATCCAAACGGGTCAAGCACCCAAAAAACCAGATCGAGCACGCCGCCGGTCATCATGGCGGCGGCAAGGGCCATGCAAACGTGCAGAGAGACGGCACTTCTGAGCACGTCGAATGGCCCCAGAACAGCCAGCAGCGCAACCGCTGCGCCGACAAGGCACAACGCGAAGCACGGCCCCGCGTCCTTGACGCACTTCTTTGCGAGATGCTTGGTGTTGTCACTCATCAATATCGAACTCCTTAGAGGGTCGTCGTTCAGATGCATGCCGCCGCGGCAGAGCAGGGCGGCAGGGAAAGTGTCACATGTCGTGCGGACATCAATGGAGAAACCGCCTGCTCGACCAACCCTTGACGCCGTTTTGCACCGGCGCCCCATCCCCGTTATCGAGGTCTAATACTTTTCCGCGAAGTGAACGTCTGTTTTTGGACCCCTGAAGCATCAGCATTTTTCAGCGGCATAAACGCAGGATTCTGGCATCAAAACCGCAGGAAACGGCACACTCAAAGTGTCGATGTTTCGGGGGTCCGATTTCACTCGTTCACTTCACGGAAAAGTATTAAACCTCGCTGTCGGCCGCCCCAAAGACCTGCCCTCCCCTTCCCCACGCCGCGCAAAACCGGCCTTCCCCTTGCCTGCGCGCCCCGCGTCACGCGCTTCGCCACCCAAAAACTCATCCAACATTAATCTTGGCTCAAGAATCGCTTAATCTATAACCTGCACTATAGAGTTCGAACAAGGGGCGGGGCGGCGCCGCGCAACGCAGGCCGCCGAACGCAACGCTCGCGCCCGGGCAGATCGCCCAGCGTCGCGCCCATCGAACGAAAGGACAGGTCATGGACGACCTCGAAAAAGTTGAAACCATCCGCACCAAGTGCAACGTGAGCTACACCGATGCCAAGGCAGCGCTCGACGCCGCCGACGGCAACGTCCTTGATGCCATCATTTGGCTCGAGTCGCAGGGCAAGACCCAGACCACGTCAGCGCACGCCGCCACCGAATCCACGCCGGTCGACGAGCCCTCGGCCGAGATGGTCGCCGCACAGGCCGCCTACGAGAAGTCGAGCGAAAAGACCGATTTCTCCAAGAAGATGGACAGCGTGTGGGAGTACCTCAAAAAGCTCTTCCGCCTGAGCCTGGACACCAAGTTTATCGCCACGCGCCGCGATGCGATCATCCTCAACATTCCCATCCTGATTCCCATCGTCGCGCTGTTTGCCTGGGGCGCCACGATATGGCTGATGCTGCTTGGCCTGTTCTTTGGCATGCGCTACCGCATCGATAGCGACGGTGACGTACCTGGCAGCATCAACAACCTGATGGAACACGCCGCCGATGCCGCGGACGACATCAAGCAAAATCTGAACGACGACAAGTAATCACAGACGGGGGCACGTATGGCACGAATCCTGATCGTAGAGGACGAGGAGAAAATCGCCCGCTTTGTGACGCTCGAGCTTGAGCACGAGGGCTACCAGGTGGAGCACGCCGCCGACGGCCGCACCGCCGTGGACCTGGCGCTGGAGCGCAACTACGATCTGATTCTGCTCGATGTATTGCTGCCGCAGCTCAACGGTATGGAGGTGCTGCGGCGCGTCCGCAAGCACAAAGATGTGCCGGTGATTATGGTCACCGCACGCGATGCCGTGATGGACAAGGTGGCAGGGCTCGATGCCGGCGCCGACGATTACCTGACCAAGCCGTTTGCCATTGAGGAGCTGTTCGCACGGATCCGTGTGGCGCTGAAGCGCTCGGAGGCCGTGCGGGCGGCTTCGGGCGTTGGCGGCGTCGGTGCCGGGGCGAACGTAGTGGGCGGCGCGGGCGCCGGTACCGTTGCGATGCCCCTGGCCGGCGACTCGGCCCAGGCATCCGCCGCGCCCTCCCCCGCCGCGCTCACCGTGGGTTCGGTCGCGCTCGACCCCGACCGCCGCGAAGTCACGGTCGGCGGCTCGCCCATCGCGCTCACGGCTCGCGAGTTCGACGTCCTCGCCCTGCTTATGACGCACGCCGGCACCGTGCTCACGCGCGAGCGCATCGCGCACGAGGCGCTGGGCTACGAATACGTAGGAGACACCAACAACGTCGACGTGCACATCGCGCACCTGCGCGCCAAGATCGAGGACGCCGGCGGTGCCCGCATCATCCAGACCGTGCGCGGGGTGGGCTATGTCTGCCGCGCGTAACGCCGAGGCCAAGCGCGTCACCTCCATCGCCCGCGCCATCAACTGGAGCTATATGTGGCGCCGCTTGGTGAGCTACGTCTGGCTCGATCTGTTGCTGGTGGTGATTGCGGCGGCGATTCTCGTCTATGGCTACAACCAAACGCTGCCCGAAGGCGCGTTTACTGCAGGCTGGATTCCCGGCGCCACCGTTCACGGCATGTCGCTGACGCCCGCGCGCGGCTGGGACCTGGCAACGCTCGCCTATACCGTCGAGCTTGCGCACACCAGCAAGACCTTCCCGCTCGCGCAGGACCTCGTCGCGCTATGGCCTCTCTACCTTGTCGTTGTGGGTTGGCAGGTCATCAGCGTGCTCAACATGCTCGGCGGCGCCCGCCGCGTGCGCCGTACCATGGCACCACTCAACGACCTGGCCTTACGCGTGGACGAGCTCGGCCGTATGCAGCTCTCCGGCGGCAAGATGGAAACGCTGGAGCAGGCCATCGAGCGCGCAAGCGTCGACTCGCCGAGCGTCACTACCGGCGACGCCGACCTGGCGAGCATCGAGGTCGCGCTCAACCGCCTGCTGCGCCAGATGCAAGAGGCCAAGCTGCAGCAGATGCGCTTTGTCAACGACGCGAGCCACGAGCTGCGCACGCCCATCGCGGTGATTCAGGGCTACGTAAACATGCTCGACCGCTGGGGCAAAGACGACCCAGACGTGCTGGCAGAGTCCATCGCCTCGCTCAAGGCCGAAAGCGAGCATATGCAGGAGCTCGTGGAACAACTGCTGTTTTTGGCACGCGGAGATGCCGGCCGCACCGTGCTGCGGCGCGTGAATACCAACCTGGCTGCACTGGTCGGCGAGGTATGCGAAGAATCGCAGATGATTGATGCCGCGCACGCGTATCGACTGGCTTTTGATACTGCGTTTGCCAGTGACCCGCGCTACGACGCATCCGTCGATGTCGCGCTCGTGAAGCAGGCTCTGCGCGTGATCGTGCAAAACGCCGCCAAGTACTCGAGTGCGGGAACGACCGTCACATTTGGCATAACACCCGATGCGGGCATGGGCACGATCGACATAAGTGTTGAGGACGAGGGTATCGGCATGAACCAGGAATCCGCAGCTCACGCGTTCGAGCGGTTCTACCGTGCCGACAACGCGCGCGATGTCGGTGCACAGGGTTCGGGCCTGGGGCTCGCTATCGCCAAGTGGATCGTCGACAGCCACGGCGGCGTCATCGGTGTGGCCTCGGTCGAGGGCGTCGGCAGCCGCTTTACGATTCGCCTGCCACGGTAGGAAGCCCCCTCGTGAATCGAGGTCTGATACTTTTCCGCGAAGTGAACGTCTGTTTTTGGACCCCTGAAGCATCCACATTTTTCGTCGGCAAAATCGCAGGATTCTAGTATCGAAACCGCAGGAAACGACGCCCTTAAAGTGTCGATGCTTCGGGGGTCCGATTTGTCTCGTTCACTTCTCGGAAAAGTATTAGACTTCGGTTTTTTGACCGTTGCAAAAGTCAACCCCTCGGCATAAATAAAGGGATAAGGCCACGCGGCCCTATCCCTTTTTGCTAGCTATGGCAGCTTGTGCGCTACTCGCGGCACAGGTGCACGGCGAAGCCGGCGAACTCGCGCTTAAAGTACACGAGCTTGGTGCCACCGTCGGGCAGCAGCACGCGCGACTCCTCATTGACCTCGAGTCCGCACTCGGCAAACCACTTCTCGGCCGCATCGATGTCGTTGACGGCAAAGCCGATGTGGCCCTTGGTGCCACGACCATTCTGCTTCATGACCTCGACCAGCGAATCGTTAAAGTACGAAACCGGGGTCTCGATAACGGGCAGGCCCATCATCGTCGAGAACAGCTCCGCAATCTCCAAGGCGTCTGCCGGGTCGGTGGCGTTGATGCCCACGTGGGCGACGCGCATGCCAAAGAGCTCTACCGGATTGGCGTTCTGCTCACTCATGCAGTCAGCGCCTACTGAGCCATGACGTCGAGGACGGCCTTCTCGGCAGCGACGCGGTTCATGCCGGTCATGAAGGGCACGCCGCTCACGTACGGGCAGGTAAGGCCCTCGGGGGCAACGGTGGTGGCGATCAGCAGGTCGGCGCCCTCGTCGCAAACGTCCTTGGCCTCGGAGATGGCGCACTGCACGATCTCGTACTTGTCGGCGTAACCGTTGGCGTCGAGCAGGGTAGCGACCTTCTGGGCAACGAGCGTGGAAGTAGCAGCGCCAGCACCGCAAGCCAAAACGATCTTCTTCATAGGTAATGTCTCCCTTCGTGGTTTACTTTAGGTAAGTGTACCGCAGCGAGCGATGGCACTCAGCCTCGATGAGCTTTTATGCCAGTTTGCTTGCGCGCTGCGTATAATACATCTAGTACGTGTTGTCATACCGCTCGCTTTATGAGCGACTAAGGACCCCAATATGCCCGATTCCCGCACCCTCTGGACCGCCGTCGTCATCATCTGTATCGCCGTGTCGGTGTTCTTTAGCGTCAAAAAACGCACCACGTTTAAGCGCCTGCAGCAGCTTATGGCTGCCAAGCAGTGGGACGAGTTCGATCGCTTGCTCGATGGCAAACTCACCAGCATGCTGTACCCGCGCTATAACCGCGACTACCTGCGCCTGAACTCCTATCTGCTGCGCGAGGACCACAAGCGCGCCGACGAGATGTTCGATTTGCTGCTGGGACTCAATCTGCCCAAGATGCAGCGCGTCGACCTGGTGATTAAGGCCTTTAACTACTACGTTGGCCAGGAGGACCGCAAAAAGTCCAAGGAGCTGCTGCACGAAATCAAGGGCTTTGAGGGCGGTCAGGCCGAGGCAGTCGCACACGAATGCCAGCTGATGTACGACACGATGATCTTGAAGCGCCATAACGACATTCCCGAGCTGGAGCGCATGCTCAAGGAGGCCGGTGACGACAAGGTCAAGAGCTGCCGCCTGGAATACCTGCTGGCCCTGCAGTACAAGAACAAGGGCGACGAAGCCAAGTTCCAGGAGTTCCTGGAGAAGTCGGGCCGGCACTCGATGGCCGTCAACGCGTAACGGACGGCTTGTGCTAGACTTCTAGTCTCACGGGGGCGTGGCGGAATTGGCATACGCAGGAGACTTAAAATCTCTCGCCGCAAGGATTGTGGGTTCGAGTCCCACCGCCCCTACCACGTATTGTTTACGAGCCCGTGTCCCCCAGGGATGCGGGCTCGTTTCTTTTGGACGCCGATGGGGCTTTAAGTTGCGGTGGAATAGTTCCTGTTTTGGCCGTTTACCGGCCCATTTAGGAACTATTTCACCGCAACTCAGAGGGAGACGGTTAAAGAGCGCTCAGACTCGGGGTCCAGGCGATGGTTGGGGTTGCACCGTCGAGGGTCTCGTTGATGGTGGCGGCCATACCGGCGAGCAAGCTGTTCTCGCTCACGGTAAGCGCCCTGTAACCACCGGCGCGCATGAGTTCGCGAATCACCACGGCGCCAGCGAGAATCACACCCGCGCGCTTGGGCTGCACGCCTGGCAGCGCGGCAATGCCCGCAACATCCAGCGCGGACATGCGCTCGATAGCGGCCGAAATCTGTTCCATCGAAAGCTCGCGCAGGTGCACAAAGCTAGAGTCGTACGGCTCCAGCTCGTGAACCAGCGCCACGAGCGTGGTAACGGTGCCACCCACCGCGACCAAGCGCTCGGCACGCTCAAAATCGACGGGCAAGCTCCCGAAATAGGCAGCGAACTGCTCGCCGGCCCAGTTGGCAGCAGCAGCAAGCTCGCCGTCCGCAGGCGGCAGTGCCGAGAAAAACCGCTCCGTCACGCGGCGACAACCGATGTCCAGCGAACGCGTACCCTCCAGCGCGAAGACCCCACGCTCCGGTGCGTACACACCCGTCGCGAGTTCCGTGGATCCGCCGCCCGAATCGGCAACAATGATGCGCTCGCCGGCAAAGTCGTGCGCCACGCCAAAAAACGTCAGGCGCGCCTCGACCTCGCCCGGAATCACCTGTGGTTCGAGCCCCAGCTTACGCAGGCCGTCCAGCAGCAGGGCGGCATTGGATGCATCGCGCGCGGCGCTCGTGCATGTGGTGCAAATGCACGCGGCCCCAAAGGCACGCGCCTCGTCCACAAACATGCGGCATGCAGCGAGCACGCGCTCGACCGCCGCCTCGCAAAAGCGGCCCGTCGCGTCGACGCCCTCGCCCAGATCGGTAATCTCGGTGTGCTTGGACGATTCCACGATCGCCCCGCCCTCGACCTGGGCCAACACCAGTCGCGACGACACCGTTCCCAGGTCGATCGCCGCCACCTTATAGCGTTTGCAATTTGTCATTGCGGCCCCCCTCCGGGCGCTATTTGCCGTTGGACACGACCGCCTGGCCCTCGACACCGTTAAACCCAAACAGCATGTCGAGCGCCTGGATGTACCACGGCGCGTCCTTACCGACTTCTTCGATTTCCTTGGCAACTTCGCTGGCCTTCTTGGCGTTCGACGACTTCTTGCTCGAAGACGAATCTGAATCGTCATCCAGACCCAGCACGTCAATCTTGGTCTCGCCGGGCATCACCAGGCCCAGGTCCTCGGACGCCGCGTCCTTAATGCCCTCCTCCGAGAGCAGTTTGTCGACGCTTTTTTGCAGCTCATCATTGTATTGCTGACGAATCTCGACCTGCTTGGCCAAGATATCGCTCGAACGCTTTGCCACGTACAGATCGCGCACAGGGAAATACAGGCTCACGAGCACCAGGGCAACGACAATGCCGATGAATAGCCCTCGCTGAGGACCGTGGGTAAAGTCGTAAATTGCCTTGACCACTGCGTTGTCGTTGGCGTAGTGCATAAAGTCCGAGCCGGAAAGACGGCTTGAGGGCCTGGTCGACTTTTCGTGCGTTTGAGCCGAGGGGCGCTGCGTACGCGAAGCATGCGTCGGGCGCGCCGAACGTGACGGGCGGTCCGTTGACATATTCATTTGAGCATGGGAGTCCGAATTGCCTGCCGTGCGATGCGTGGGACGGGCAGCGCCCGTATAATCGGGCCCGCCAAGCTGCACCGAATGCGCACGACGAGACGACGGCTCACGCGAACCGGCGGAATAGTACCTGTTGTCGTAAATCTGATCCATGTGCGCCTTGTGCGGTTGAGGTTTGTTTGCGCTAAGTCCTTTAGTTATAGCACGAGCGCCCGCACCGCCTTCGCCAGCCTTTGCTCGACATAAAAAAGGCGCTGAGCCACACGGCCCAGCGCCAATAGTGCTTTGCGGCATCCGGCCAAGGCGGGGCGGAACCGAGTCCACCCCCTCCCCGCCAGGCTCATCTGTCTAGCGGATGTTGTAGAACGCAGACTTGCCGGCGTAGCGCGCGCTGCCCTCGAGCTCGTCCTCGATGCGGATGAGCTGGTTGTACTTGGCAATACGGTCGCTACGGCACGGGGCGCCCGACTTGATCTGGCCAGCATTGACGGCCACGACCAGGTCGGCGATCGTGGAATCCTCGGTCTCGCCGGAACGGTGGCTCACGATGCAAGCGTAGCCGGCCTCCTTGGCGGTTTCGATGGCCTCGAGCGACTCGGTGAGCGTGCCGATCTGGTTGACCTTGACCAGGATCGCGTTGGCGGCGCCCAGCTCGATGCCCTTCTTGAGGCGCTCGGTGTTGGTGACGAACAGGTCGTCGCCTACGAGCTGCACCTTGTTGCCAATGCGGCGGGTGAGCTCGACCCAGCCGTCCCAGTCCTCCTCGGCCATGCCGTCCTCGATGGAGATGATGGGGTAGGTGTCGACGAGCTTCTCCCAGTAATCGACCATCTGGGCGCTCGTGTACTCCACGCCCTCGCCCTTGAGCTCGTACATACCGGTCTCGGCGTTGTAGAACTCGGTCGAGGCCGGATCCATGGCGTACATGAAGTCGACGCCGGGCTTAAAGCCGGCCTTCTCCACGGCCTTGGTGATGTACTCGAACGGCTCGGCGTTGGTCTTGAGGTTGGGCGCAAAGCCGCCCTCGTCGCCCACGCCGCCGCCCAGGCCTGCCTCGTGCAGCACGCCCTTGAGGGTGTGGTAGACCTCGGCGCACCAACGCAGGCCCTCGGCAAAGCTCGGGGCGCCCACCGGCATGATCATGAACTCCTGGAAGTCAACGTTATTGTCGGCATGCACGCCGCCGTTGAGGATGTTCATCATGGGCGTGGGCAGCAGGTGGGCGTTGACGCCGCCCAGGTACTGGTACAGCGACAGGCCCGCCGACTCGGCAGCGGCGCGGGCGACGGCCAGCGACACGCCCAGAATGGCGTTGGCGCCGAGCTTGGTCTTGTTGGGCGTACCGTCGGCGGCAATCAGTGCGGCATCGACGGCGCGCTGGTCGAAGGCATCGAGGCCCACGACGGCGTTAGCGCACTCGTTGTTGACGTGCTCGACGGCCTGCGAGACGCCCTTGCCCAGGTAGCGACCCTTGTCGCCGTCGCGCAGCTCGCATGCCTCAAAGGCGCCGGTCGAAGCGCCCGAAGGCACCATCGCGCGGCCGAAGCTGCCGTCCTCGAGCACGACCTCGACCTCGACGGTGGGATTGCCGCGGCTGTCGAGAACCTCACGACCGTAGACGTCCAAAATATCGCTCATGTTGTCTCCCTCTCACTTGGAAACGTAGTTGATGCAAGCGACTGGCCGACCGTGCACCATCGGTGCGCCTCCGTAAGTTAGCCATGTCGCACTTTTTGCATTATGCCCTAAGTTAGCCGAGGGATACAATTGTTTTTCGAAAAATTTAGCGGGAACGATGAGGCATGTCAGCCCGTCGTTCCCGCAGTCTTACTCCTCCGCCTTTGCGGCATCCCAGAGGTCGTTGAGGCCGTGGGTCGAAAGCTCAGCCAGATCTACATGAGCGTTGGCCGCCATCTGCTCCATCGCGGCCCAACGGCGGCGGAACTTTGCCGTGCTGGCACGAAGGGCACTCTCGGCGTCGATTCCCTCCTTGCGCGCAACGTTGACCAGGGCAAAGAGCAGGTCGCCAAACTCCATCTCGCGCTCGGGCGAGCCGGGAGCCTCGGCCTCAAACTCGGCACGCTCCTCGGCGACCTCGTCCCACACGTCCTGGACCGTCTCCCACTCAAAGCCCACGGCCGCTGCCTTGCGCGACACCTTCTGGGCCTGCATCAGCGCCGGCAGATGCGTGGGCACACCGTCGAGCAGGCCCTCGGGCGCAGCCTCGCCTGCCGCCACGGCTTTGTCCTTGGCGGCCTTCTCGGCAAGCTTGACCTCGTCCCAGATCTTGAGTACCTCGTCGGAGTTATCGGCATCCGCATCGCCAAACACGTGCGGATGGCGTCGGATGAGTTTGGCGTCGATATCGCGTGCCGCATCGGCCAGCGTAAACTCACCGGCGTCCGCCGCAATCTGCGCATGCAGCACTACCTGCATGAGCACGTCGCCGAGCTCCTCGCGCAGGTGCGCCGCGTCGTCCGCCTCAATGCAATCGAGCGCCTCGTAGGCCTCCTCGATCATGTTCTTGCCGATGCTCTGGTGCGTCTGTTCGCGGTCCCACGGGCAGCCATCGGGCTGACGCAGACGCCAGATGGTCTGCACCAGATGCTGCAGCTCGGCCGACGCGTCAACCAGCGTGGACAGATCGCGCGAGCCCTCGGCATTTTGCTGAGCCATGGTTAGTCCTCCTCCAGGATCACATGACGGAACGCGCCGCCCTCGTAGATGCCGTAACTGTGCGTACCGTCCTTGGGAATGCTCACGCTGCCGGGATTGAAGAGCCACAGGCCCGGATGCGCCTCGCTTGCCTCGTTAACCTTGATGTGCGTGTGGCCGTAGACGAGCGCGGAGCCCTCGGGCAGCGCGGGCGCGTGGTCGACGCTGTTGTGCATGCCGGCGCCAAAGACGTGGCCGTGCGTCAGGAACAGCTCGCGGTCGGCCTCGTCAAACAGCGTGGCATAGTCGGCCATAACGGGAAAGTCGAGCACCATCTGGTCGACCTCGGCGTCACAGTTGCCGCGCACCGCGATGATGCGGTCGGCCAGGGCGTTGAGCAGCGGAATCACACGCTTGGGGGCGTAGTCGCGCGGCAGGTCGTTGCGCGGACCGTGGTAGAGCAGGTCGCCCAGCAGGACGATGCGGTCGGGCTGCTGGGATTCGATGGCGGCGCAGAGGCGCTCGGTCCAGTATGCCGAGCCGTGAATGTCGGAAGCGATAAGGTATTTCATGGTGGTCCTTTCGGGTGGGGTTGATGGGGCTGGGCGTGGCGTGCCGCCGGCCGCGTTACTCAAATCGCAGTGCCGCGCTCTGAGCCGCCTGCATCACGCGTTGGAGCGGCACGCTGTGCTCACGGGCAAGACGGGCGCAGTCCTCGTACTCGGGCGCCGCACGCTCGCTGCCATCGGGCAGGGTCGCCACCTTAACGGACACCTCGCCCCAAGGCGTCGCCACCTGCTCAAAACGACGCGGCAGACAGACGCGCTCCATAACCTGGCGGCGGATGCCATTGGTCGTGGTTTCCAAAAAGATAATCGTCTGTAGGCGCTCGATATCCTCATGCGAGCAGATCACCTGCAACTGCCATCCGGGGCGGCCCTTTTTGCAGTAAAGCGGCAACCAATGCACCTCGCGGGCGCCGGCCTTGCGCAGGCAATCGGCAGCGTAGGCAAGCACCTCGGGCGAAGCGTCATCGATGTCGCACTCCAGCTTGACGATGGTTTCGGGCGCATCGGTCTCGCGGGACAGCGGAGATGTACTTCCACGTTGCATACGGTCCGGATCCTTTCCGCACGGGCTCGTTTTGTTCATCCAAACGCTAGCACATCGGACGTGGCACAGGCGCGACTTTCGTCCGTTGCCGCCCTCGCCCCAATCCAAACATGTACATTAGCCTCCAAACATGTCATTTTTTGCAGCTTTTGGAGGCTGATGTACACGTTTTGAGAGCAAGCGAGGCCGCGCCGCGCAGCCTTTCCAGTCGATTTCGGCACCTCGCGTGCACGACGCGCCGAGGCTGCGCTATTACAATGGAGCGGATTCGCTTGACGCAAAGGAGCCGCCATGCCCGCATGCCCGCTGGTCGATTGCCATACCCACACCTCGTTCTCGGACGGCCATGCCTCGTTTGAGGACAACGTTCGCGCCGCTGCTGCGGCCGGCTGCCGCGTCATGGTCTCGACCGACCACCTCACCCTGCCCGCCAGCATGGACGCCAACTGCGAAGTGCAGGTTGTCGAGGGCGACTTGCCGGCACATCGTCTGGCCTTTGAGGACGCCCGCAAGCTCGCCGCGCAGATTGCGCCGGAGCTCACCTTTATCTACGGTTTTGAATGCGATTGGTACGAGGGCTGCGAGCCTTTGGTTGAGCGCTGGTCAGCGAGCGCCGTGGTGCGCTTGGGCAGCGTGCACTGGATTGGCGACCCCGGCGATATCATGGCCGGTGCCGCGGGTACGGCGGGAACGGAAAACGTCGCTCGCCCCGATACACCCGATTCCCTTTGCGGTTGGATCGACGACGACACCAACCTGCACGTTTGGGAAAACCTGGGGGTACGCGGCGTGTGGGAGCGCTACGTCGACGACTGGTGCCGCGCTTGCGAAAGCTCACTCAACTTTGACGTGATGGCCCATCCCGACCTGGTTATGCGCTTTTCGAAGGAGGGCTTTGCGCCCGATTTTGACCCGGCGCCGTTTTGGGAGCAGATGGCCGAATGCGCCCACGATACGGGTCGCCGCGTTGAGGTCTCGACGGCTGCGCCGCGCAAGGGGCTCGACGATTACTACCCCGCGACCGGGCTGTTGCGTCGCTTTGCCCATGCCGAGGTGCCGATTACTTTTGGCTCGGACGCGCACCGCGCCTGTGATATTTGCTGGAACATCCGCGAGGCCCAGGCCCACGCCTACGACTGCGACTACCGGGCCTTCGATATCCCCCACCCCACCGGCAAATGGGAATCCACGCCCCTCGCCTAGCCATCCCTTCATTAGTTGCGGTGAAATAGTTCCTGTTTATAGCCCTAAGACCGTCAAACAAGAACTATTCCACCGCAACTTCCATTTGATCCGTTGGGGACGGAGGAAAACGGATCAATTGGAGCAAAGCATCCTGTCCCCCCTTGCGCCAAAAGCTCGACTAGCGGCGGCGGGCGTTGAGTTCGCCGGCCAGCTCGTCGAGGGTGATACCGTAGCGCTCGAGCGTCACGAGCAGGTGGTAGACCAGGTCACCAGCCTCGTAGCGGATGTGGTCGTGATCGTTATCCTTGCAGGCCATGATGACCTCGCTCGCCTCCTCGGCAAGCTTCTTGAGCAGCTCGTCCTCGACGTCGGTCAGCAGGCGAGCGGTATAGCTTTCCTGCGGCGACGCGTCGCGACGACCATGAATCACCTCGGCCAGCCCCGTCAGCGTCTCGCCGATATTTCCATCCTGAACATTTGCGGTGCGCACACCCATAGTTCAATCCTTTCCGTTTTACCGAGCGCCCAACAGGACGCCCGCCTTAGGCGAGTTTCTTAAAGAAGCAGGTACGGTTGCCGGTGTGGCAAGCCGGGCCCGGAGAGTCAACCTTGACCAACAGCGTATCGCTATCGCAGTCGGCCCAGAGTTCCTTGACCTCCTGCATATTGCCGCTCGTCGCGCCCTTGTTCCAGAGCTCCTGGCGGCTGCGACTCCAAAACCACGTAGTCCCGGTCTTAAGCGTCAGCCCCACCGATTCCTCGTTCATCCAAGCAACCATAAGCACCTCACCGGTGTCATATTGCTGAACCACACAAGGAATCAGCCCGCGGGCGTCGTATTTAAGATCCGCTGGAGTAGTAATTTCTTTCATTTCAATTCCCCAAATTCAAACTTCGCAGGTCGGCGAGGGTTGTCCAGGTACCGCAGGTTGCCGCGAAAGAGGAGCGACGCGTACTTTGGTACGCGAGCGACGGTTTGAGTGGCAAGATGCGGTGCCTGGGCAAGCCGCAGCGCAGCCCGCAGCACTAGAAGTCCAACCTCACAGGGATGCCTTGAGAGGCCATATACTCCTTCACCTGGCGAATGCTGAACGTCCCAAAGTGAAAGACGCTGGCTGCCAGCACGGCATCGGCCTCGCCCTCAATCACACCCTCGGCAAAATGCTCGAGCGTACCCACGCCGCCGCTCGCAATCACCGGGATCGGCACCGCGCGCGCCACGGCACGGGTGAGTGCCAGGTCGAAGCCAGCCTTGGTGCCGTCGCGATCCATGCTGGTGAGCAAGATCTCACCGGCGCCGCGACGAGCCGCCTCCTCGGCCCACGCCACCGCATCGATACCTGTGGCGTTGCGACCGCCCGCCGTGAAGACCTCCCACTTGTCGGCTCCGGATGCGCCGGGTAAGCCGACGCGTTTGGCATCAATCGCCACGACCACGGCCTGGCTGCCAAACGCCGCGGCGGCCTGGCTGATCAACGACGGATCGCGCACGGCGGCAGAGTTGAGCGACACCTTGTCAGCACCGGCGGCAACCATGGTGCGCATGCCCGCCAGGTCGCGAAAGCCGCCGCCCACGGTATAGGGAATGGCCAGCTCCTCGGCCGCATGCGCCGCCATCTCGATAGTCGTCGCACGGTTATCGCTCGTCGCGGTAATGTCCAAAAATACGACCTCGTCCGCACCCTCGCGGTCGTAGGCGCGGGCCAGCTCCACCGGATCGCCGGCATCGCGCAAGCTCACAAAGTTGACGCCCTTGACCACACGGCCGTCCTTGACGTCCAGGCAGGGAATTACGCGCTTGGTAAGCATGGGCTACTCCTCCCCTCGAGCGGCGGCCAGCGCCTGGGCCAGCGTAAAGTTGCCCTCGTAGAGCGCACGACCGGTAATGGCGCCTTCAATCGCGCCCTCACCCACCGCGGCCAGCGCGCGGATGTCGTCGAGCGTCGAGATACCGCCCGACGCCACGACGGGAAAGCCCGCGACCTGCGCCACATGGCGATACGCCGCCACATCGATGCCCGTCTGCATGCCATCACGCGCGATGTCGGTATACACCAGATGCTTAAAGCCCAGCTCGGTAAGCTGCGCCACGGCATCGTCGAGTGCCACGCCCGCGCCGTCGCGCCAGCCGTTCACCTTAACCTGGCCGTCGCGCGCGGCAATGTCGGCGACCAACAGCTCGCCAAAGCCCTGGGCTGCCACCTCAGCAAAACCCGGCTCGGTCACGAGCACGGTGCCCAGCGCAATGCGGCGAGCACCATAGCCCGCCAGCTCATCGATGCGCGCGAGTGAGCGAACGCCGCCGCCCACGTCCACGGACAGACCGCCGACGCCGCAGATGGCCTTAATCGCCGCCGAGTTGGCAGCGCATGTGTCCTCGTCCTCACCAAAGGCAGCGGACAGGTCGACGACATGCACCCAGCTTGCGCCCTGCTCGGCAAACGAGCGGGCGACGGCCACGGGGTCATCGGAATATACCTTGCAGCGGTTGCGGTCACCGCGCTCCAGGCGCACAACCTTGCCGCCGATCAGATCGATTGCGGGAAACAGGATCATCGGCCAACCTCCTCGACGATGCTCACGAAGTTCTTAAGAATACGCTGACCCAGCGCGGAGGATTTCTCGGGATGGAACTGGCAGCCCCACACGTTACCGTGGCGCACGATGCACGGGAAGCTCCGTGTATAGTGCGTGCGTGCCAACACATCGGCGGCATCGACGTCGTCGGCCACCGCGTAGCTGTGAGTGAAATACATGTTGGCGCCCTCGGCAAAACCGGCAAGCAACGAATCGGCCGCACCGGCGGGCGTCATGTGCACCTGGTCCCAGCCCACGTGCGGGACCTTCAGACGGCTCGACTCCAGGTGCGTGCACGAGCCACGCATGATGCCCAGGCCATCGACCCAGGGACCACCGGCCTGCTCGGAGGCATCGTCGTCCGCGTCCGCGCCCTCGTCCGCAGGCACGCCCTCGTTGCCGCGCTCAAAAAATAGCTGAAGGCCCAGGCAGATGCCGAGCAGCGGAGTTCCGTCGGCGACGGCATCGAGCACCGCGTCCGCCTCGCCGCTCTCGCGCATAAAGGCAATCGCGTCGTAGAACGCGCCCACGCCCGGGATGACCAGGCCGTCGGTGTTACGGATCTGCTCCGGGTCGTCCGACGTGCAGGCGGCGGCACCGGCGCGCACAAGCCCGCGCACGACGCTCGACAAGTTGCCCTTGTGGTAGTCGACCACCACGATCTTCGGTTCGCCCACGCGACCCTCCCTTTTCCCATTCAAAACCCGCCAAAAAGGGACAGGTTTATTTTGGTCGGTTAAACGTTCACCCACCACATGAGACAGCATTTCCGCAGATAAAACCTGCCAAAATAAACCTGTCCCTTTTTGGCAGGTTACAGCGAGCCCTTGGTGCTGGGGATGCCTTGCACGCGGGGATCGAGCTCACAGGCGCGGCGCATCGTGCGGCCCACAGCCTTAAAGGCGGCCTCGATAATGTGGTGCGAATTGCCGCCCGCCAGCTCGCGCACGTGCAGTGTGAGCTTGGCGTCGCGCGCAAAGGCGTAGAAGAACTCGACGGCCAGCTCGGTATCAAAGGTGCCCACGCGCTCGGTCGGCACGGGCAGCTCGCAGTAGGCCTGCCCGCGGCCCGAAATATCAACGGCAGCCATCACAAGCGTCTCGTCCATGGCGATCGCCGCGTCGGCAAAGCGCGTAATGCCCGCCTTGTCGCCCAGCGCCTGACAAAACGCCTCGCCCAGCACGATGCCCGTATCCTCGACGGTATGGTGCGCGTCGACCTCAACGTCGCCCACCGCGTGTACCGTCAAATCAAACAAACCGTGGCGGCCAAAGGCGTTGAGCATGTGGTCGAAAAACGGCACGCCGGTCGAGATATCGCACGTACCGGTTCCATCCAGGTCGAGTTTGACGACAATATCGGTCTCCCCCGTCTTGCGGGTCACCTCGGCATAGCGGCCCATCTACATCTCCTCCTTCACCAGCGCGGCAAACGCAGCCAGCACCTCATCATTTTCCTGCGGGGTACCCACGGTAATGCGCAGACAGTCCGCAAGCCCCGGCGCATAGCTAAAGTCGCGCACCAAAATCGAATACTCATCGCGCAGACGCTCGCGCACGCGCGTGGCATGCGGCGTGCGCACGAGCACAAAGTTCGCCGCGCTCGGCCACGCCTCCACGGGCAGGCCCTCGGCAGCCATCGCGCGCAGGGCGGCCAGCTCGCGCTCGCGCTCGGATGCGACCTGCGCCACCACAGGCGCATAGGCATCACGGGCACGCACGCAGGCAAGCGCGGCGGCCTGGCTCAGCACATTAACCGAATAGATCTGGCGAATCGCCGCGAACACGTCGATGACCTCGGGCGCCGCGATCACGTAGCCCAGGCGCGTGCCGGCGGCGCCAAACGCCTTGGACAGCGTATGCAGAATCACCAGGTTGGGATGCTCGGCGATAAGCCCCTGCGCCGTGGTAGCCGCGCCAAACGAATCGTCCGCAAACTCAACGTAGGCCTCGTCGACCATCACCATGCCGGGGCACGCATCGCACAGGGCCGCGACAAAGTCGAGCGGCGCCACGTCGCCCGTGGGATTGTTGGGCGAGGTCACGATGGCCAAACTGCACTCGGGCGCCGCGGCAAGCACGGCTGCCTGGTCGAGCTCAAAGGTCGCCGGATCGCGCCACACGTCGCGCACCTCGGTCTGGCAGAGCGACGCAAAGAACGCGTACTCGCTAAAGCACGGCGGGCAGTTGAGCAGGGTCCGCCCAGCGCCGCCAAACGCCAGCAGGTAGTTATAGAGCAGCTCGTCACCGCCGTTACCCACGCAGACATTCTCGCGCACAACACCATGCCAAGCGGCCAGCTCGTCGCGCAGATCGTTGGACACAGGATCGGGATAGCGGTTGAGCGGTGTAGCGGCCAGGGCGGCGTCGACCGCCTCGCGCACGCCAGCCGGCACGGGATAGGTGTTCTCGTTGGCCGAAAGGTTGATGCGTGTGGGCGTAAAGTTGGGATCGTAGGGCTCAATGCCGGCCAAGTAGGGCTGGACGAGCTCCTTCATGCGGGGCGTGAGCTCGGCCATATTAGGCCTCCTTGCCGGTCGCGCCGGCGCCATCCGCGCTTGCAGCCGCCAGGTCCACGCCCTCGGCAACCGTCGCCACGGCGTCGCCCGGCCAGGCAACCTTGGTCAGGTCGGCCGCGGCGAGCGACTCGGCGCTCACGGCATCCTCGCCCTGCTCCAACACGCGGCGGCGCAGCGCGGCGGAAAGTGCGTGTGCCCACAGACCCTCGGCCTCGGCCAGGCGCTGCGTGGCGGGAGCGTCGGAGAGCAGGCCCTCAGGCGTATAGCAAATGACACTCGAGCGCTTGACGAACTCCTCCACCGAAAGCGGGTTGGAGAACATGGCCGTGCCGCCGGTCGGCAGCGTGTGATTGGGGCCGGCAACGTAATCGCCGAGTGGCTCGGAGCTCCAAGCGCCCACAAAGATGGCGCCGGCGTTGCGAATACCGCCAAGCAGGCCCATCGCATCCTTGCAGTGCAGCTCCAGGTGCTCGGGCGCCACGGTGTTCACCGCCTCGACGGCAGCCGCCATGTCGGCTGCCACCACGATGGTGCCCTCGTTATCGAGTGAGGCGCGTGTGATCTCGGCACGCGGCGACTGCGCTACTAGAATGTCGATGCCCGCCTCGACCTCGCGCGCAAACTGCTCGTCGCAGGTCACCAGATAGCAGGCCGCCAGCGGATCATGCTCAGCCTGGGCCATCAGGTCGGCCGCGACCACCATGGGCTTGGCCGTGGCGTCGGCCAGCACGCAGACCTCGGAGGGACCGGCGACCATATCGATACCCACATCACCCGAGACAATCTGCTTGGCAGCGGCGACAAAGGCGTTACCCGGGCCGGTAATCTTGTCGACACGCGGAATGGTCTCGGTACCGTACGCTAGCGCGGCCACGGCCTGGGCGCCGCCCACCATATAGATCTCGTCCACGCCGCCGAGCTTGGCTGCCGCGAGCGTATACGGGCTAATCAGTCCATCCTTTTGCGGCGGGGTTACCATGACCACGCGTTTGACGCCGGCCACCTTGGCGGGAATGGCGTTCATAAGCACGGTGGAAGGGTACTGTGCACGACCGCCCGGCACATAGATGCCAGCTGCGGCAAGCGGGGTCACCTTAACGCCGAGCATCGTGCCGTCCGGGCGCGTGGTAAACCAGCTCTGCTCGACCTCGCGCTGGTGGAACTCGCGAATCTGGCGTGCAGCCTTTTCGAGCGCCGCGACAAAAGCGGGATCGAGGCCTTCGAGCGCGGCATCGATCTGCTCTTGCGGTAGACGGAAGCTCTGCAGTTCAACGCCGTCAAAGCGCTGGCAATAGTCGCGCACCGCGGCATCGCCGTTGGCACGCACGTTGGCCACAATATCGCGAGCGGCGTCGACGATGTTTTGCGGCAGCACGCCCTTACGGTTGAGCTGGTTGGTAACGAGGCGCTCACCGGGAGCAAGCTTGATAGTCTTCATATCGGTATCCCCTATCGGTCGAGGTTTTGTTCGAAAAACGAGAGACCGGGCGGCGGCGCCAATCAGCCCGCAGCCCGGACGTTGGGGCGCCCGTTGCGTGCTCGCGCTATTGTGC
This sequence comes from uncultured Collinsella sp., assembly GCA_900548265.1. Taxonomy (GTDB): domain Bacteria; phylum Actinomycetota; class Coriobacteriia; order Coriobacteriales; family Coriobacteriaceae; genus Collinsella. The sequence continues at coordinate 5,620 of URKG01000002.1, read as the reverse complement.
CGAGCCCGCAACGGGCTCAAAATGCTTGTCCTTCACGGCTGCCGCCAAGCGATCTGCCAGATTGCGTACGCGCGGATCCAGACGTGCGGCGCCTGGATTGACAAAGAAGCGGGCCGTGCAGTCCATGATGCGGCCGGTGATGACCAGGTCATTGTCACGCAGCGTGGCGCCCGTGGCGGTAATGTCCACGATGCGATCGGTCATGCCGACAATGGGGCCCAGCTCGATGTTGCCGTGCAGCGAGACGATATCGGCATTCACACCGCGCTCGGCATACCAGGCACTCGCGATGCGCGGGTACTTAGTTGCCACGCGAAGCGACCCGCGGCGGGCATAGTTGCGCTCGGCCTGGCCGGCGCGCCACGCGGGCTCCGCCTCTATAAACGTGCACAGGCCGTAGCCCAAATCGACCAGCTGCAGCAAGTTGAGGTCGGCCTCGATAAGCGAGTCCCAGCCGCAGATGCCGCAGTCGGCGCCGCCGCAGCCCACAAAGGCGGGCGCGTCGCTGGGGCGCACGATGACAAACTCGATATCGCCGACCGAACCCTCGCCGGCACGCGTGTCGCGGCCGCGCACGATGAGGTGACGACCAGGATCGCGCAGCTCCGAGACATCCAAGCCCGCTGCCTCGAGCACGTCAAGCGTGTCGGCCTTAAGCGAGCCCTTGGGCACGGCAATGCGCAGCGGACCTTCGGCGCCACGGCCCACGGCGTGATCGCCGTCGGAAGCGGCGTCCTCGGCCGAGGTGCGCGCGGCCTCCAGACGCTCGAGCGAAAAAGCGAAGCCCGCCGCCGGCACCTCGACGCCGTCGCCGAACGCGCCGGTAAAGATGGAGTCGTAGCGACCGCCCGAGCCCACCGGATCGGGCAGGCCGCCGGCATAGGCCTTAAAGACCAGGCCCGTGTAGTAATCAAACGAGTTCATGATGGAGAAGTCGAAGGACAGCACCTGAGCGTCCTCGGGAGCCAGGCCCTCGACCAGGGCACGCAGCTCGCGCGTGAGCGGCGCAACAATGCCCGCCGCCGCCAGCAGCGCGTCGACGCGGTCGAGCACCTCGGCACCACCGTGCAGGCGCGGCAGCTCGCTAATGGCGGCCTTGACGGCCTCGGGCTCGGCACTTGCCGCCACGCGGGCATCGAGGCCCACAAAGTCGTTGGCGTGCACGCAGCGCAGCGCCTCGGCAGCCAGCTCGCGATCTTCGCACGCCGCAAGCAGTTCCTTAAACGGACGCACACTGCCCGCGATAATGCGCGCACCGGGAAGTGCCAGCTTGCGCACGGCCTCGGCGACCAGTGAGACAATCTCGACATCGCCCGCGGTGTCGCCCGCGCCGATGAGCTCAAAACCCAGTTGCGTAAACTGACGCGAGCCACCGGCATTGCGCTGACACTCGCGGACCACCGGCGCCTCATAGCGCAGGCGCAGCGGCAGATCGGCCGCACGCATGCGAGTCGAAACCAGGCGAACGATCGGCAGCGTGTTGTCGGGACGGACCACCAGCAGGCGACCGTCGTCATCAAAGAGCTTAAACGGCGTGTCCGCAATGCGGCCGCCCTCCTCGAGCGAGCCCTTGTCCTCGAGCAGCGGCGTCTCGACCGGAAGGTAATGATGCTCCCTGAAGCAGCCCTTCACCGTACATGCGATCTCCTCGCGCGCCTGAGCCTCCTCGGGCAATATGTCCCGGAATCCCCACGGTGTGGCCGTCATCTGGTGAGCCTCCTCATGCTGCGTTTCATATAGAACAGAAGACCGGCATAGCTCCGCCGGTCTTCTGGGTACTTTAGCATACTAGAGTGCTTGCGGGGAAAATCCATCGCAGCCGCTCACACCGTATTCATTTGGAAACATAGGGCAGATTGCCGCAACCCAACCCCACCTAGGCGCCAATCGCGCGTCGGTACTCCGCCATAACCTGAGCGTCGGCCGCCGCAGGATTGGCGAAATAGCGCCAGTCATAGGTCTCGGCCGAAACAACTCCGCGATAGCCGCGCGCCACCAGCCTATCCAGGTCGGCGCGCATATCGCGGTCGCCGTCACCCCAGGCAAGATGCGTCGTGCCGTCTGCCGCAACATCGACAAAATGCACGTGGGCGACATCATCGCCAAGCAGATCGAAATAATCGTCGATGGTATCCCCCGCCACCGCCATAGCGCCCAAATCCAGACACGCCTTAAGTGCCGGATGATCAACTGCCTCGATCATGCGCTTCGTGTCGGCCGCCGAGTTCACGATCATCGACTCAACCGGCTGTAGGGCCTCGAGCACCAGCCGCACGCCGCGCTCTCCCGCATGCTCGGCAATCGCACGCAGCATCGAGGCACTTCGACCCCACGCGTCCTCAATCGGCTCGTTCAAAAATGCCCAGCCGCTCGAAACCATGACCTGCTCGGCTCCAAGTTCCTCCGCAATGTCTACAACGTTCTTAAAGTACGCGAGTGTGCGGGCACGCGCCTCATTCCCGCGCGCCGCGATATTCCACGGCTTGGGGTTGTTCTGTTCGGGACAAAGCCCCACAATCCGAACCCCATACCGCTGTGACAGCTCCCGCACCTGCTCGAGCGAATCGTATCCATGGCAATCGACATACAGATGCATCGCCCCGGTCCAAAGCTCGCAACACGTATAGCCCGAGGCCGCTGCCGAAGAAAAGAATTCCTCAAGGTCAAAATAACGATGGCTGATATTCATGACGGCAAGCTGCGGATACTCCATCTTGTCCACCTTTCGGCAAAAGGGCGCCGCAGCACAGTGTGCGCGACGCCCCCTCTTACATTGTTCTCATTATGACGGATACTCTACTGGACACCAAGCACTCCAAAGAACGCGCCGGCGATACTCACGAGCAGGATTACGAGCATGATGAGCAGCGGATTCATCTTCTTCTTGAGCATGAGATAGACGATTCCAAACAGCCCCATCGTGACAAAGCCCGGGAAGATTCCGTTGAGCAGCTCGGCGAGCGTCTGGGCACCATCGCCTGCGCCGACCATGAGCGGAATGTCCACGGTGACCATCTCCATGGTCATAGCACCGATCACCATGGCGCCCATGATGGAGGCCATCTTGACGATCGTGTCCATAATGCCCGATTCCTGGACCTTGCTGATCATGTCCGAGCCAAAGCGATATCCCACAAACGTCAGCAGGTAACGGATGATGTAGTGAGGGACGTTGAACACGAGCAGGAACAAAATCGGGCCAAGAATAGAGCCCTGCAGTGCCAGCGACGTGCCTACACCCGTTGCCAAAATTCGCAGCGTGCCCCAGTAGAAGGCATCGCCCACGCCGGACAGCGGTCCCATCAAAGCAAGCTTGACATTAGAGATCGCGCTCGTGTCAAAGCTATCGTCAGTAGCGTTGACCTCCTCCATTGCAGCGGCGATGGACATGGGAAGCGTCGAGATGTACGGCGTGACGTTATAGAGCTCCATATGGCGCTTAAGGGCGGCCTTAAAGTCCGCATCCTGCGGATACAGCTTGCGAAGGATCGGCATAAGGGCCCACATAAAGCCGATATGGCCCATACGCTCGTAGTTCCAGGAATGCTCATAGGGAATCGAGCGCCAGAACAGCTTCTTAAGGTCTGCGCGGGAAATCAGCCCGTCGTAAGAAGACTCAAACTTAAAACTCATCGAACCCACTCCCAATCGCAGGATCCTCGGTTGCCGCTGCGGGCTGCTCCGCTTTTTTCTTATCACCCAAAACCGTCATCGCGACGACGATGATCGCGGCAAAGATCGCCACGCCCGTCGTGCTAATGCCAAAGTAGGCGACGAGGAAGAAGCCAGCGAAGAAGAACGGAGCCACTGTTTTGTTCATAATCATCTGCGCCAGCATCGCAAAGCCGAGTGCGGGCAAGAAGGCGGCGGCGACATCCATGCCGGTCTGAACGAAATCGGGGATGATGTTGAGCAGGCTGGCAACAGCATCGGCACCAAAGAAGAATGCCAGGGGAATAATCAGCAGGCCGCACCAGCTCTGTGCGTAACCGGCGATGAGCATGTTGCGCGTGATGGCCTTGGTGTCTCCGTCCTCGACGTTTTTGTCGATACGGTGCACCAGCAGCAGCATGACCGGTTGGCCCAGGGCCGTGTCGAGCGCCAGGACGATCGTGGCGATAGGAATACCCAGGGTCAGGGCCGCCGAAGCGTCCGCGCCGGCCTGCATGGCAAGAGATACGCCCAGGATAGTGCCGGAAATCGTATCGGGCGGGTTATAGGCGCCGACCGAGATGGCGCCGACCATGGCAAGCTCCATCGTGGCGCCCATAATCGTGCCGGTCACCATGTCGCCCATGACAAGGCCAACCAGAGGTCCGAGCACGATCGGGCGCTGGAGGTAGCTCGTGCCCGTCAGCCACTCGGAATAACCCAAAAGGGCAATCAGGAAAATCAGGATTGTCTTGATAACCATGACGGCCCCTAACCGATGACCTTCGCAGCGTCAGTCTTCGCATCTGCCGGAATCATCTGAATGAACAGTTCATAGCCCTCGCCGAGCAGTTCCTTCACGTAGGCCTCGTTCTCGGGCGTGAGGAACACGCTCGTCGAGACCTGGCGGGCATTCTCGCTAAAGGCAACGTTGCCGAGGTTGATCTTCTTGACTCCCATCGCCTTGGCGACGGCACCGGCCTGCTGAATCGTCTCGCAAACCACGAAGAGTTTGTACTTATCGGTCACACCGCTCTGGAGCGCCTTGACAGCATCCTCGGTGTTTTTGACGACGACCTTGCATCCTTCGGGCTTTGCAAGGGACAGGGCCTGCAGACGAAGCTTGTCATTGAGGACCGTGTCGCTCACTAACAGGATGCAGTCGGCACCCAGAGCCGAGGTCCAGCTAACGGCAACCTGGCCGTGAAGCAGTCGATAATCTACGCGAATCATCTGAATCATGATGTGCTCCTAACGATTAAAACTCATCGAGTTCGGCCTGCCCCAGCAGGTCGTTGACGTACTTGACCTTAGTGTCGTCCGCCTCGACGATTTGACGAATGGCCTCGTCGATCGGAGTGGAATCGGGTACGAACAGCAGCTGAATAAGGAGTGGCAAGTTCATATTGGTCACGAGGTGCGTGTTGGGACGCGTCTGGACGATCTTGGTGAACTCGTTGTTGACGCTGCCGCCGAACAGGTCAGTGCACACGACAACTTCGTCGTCCGCGGCAAAGCCGTCCAGAATCGCTGCAGCCTCCTTGGACAGGTCCTCGTTTCCGTCGACATACATAGAGAGCGCATGGACGTTTTCGCGCTCACCGGAAAGCAGGCCGATGCTCTCGACGATTCCAGACGCGAAATGAGCATGGGACGCCACGATAAACTGCCTCATTCGATTCCCCTTCCTAGCGAATTTCGGCATAAAAATGCCCGGACGCATGCGCCCGGGCAGGATGCTTCTTGATCAGTAGCTTATTTGTCACCGATTAGTAGTCGAACTGGTGATAGTAACGACGGTAGTTGAGGTTGTGCTTGGTGACCGTCTCGTAGTAAGCGGCAAGGCGATCGGTGATCAGCGAGGAGAGGATCCACGGAGACACGATGACGCGGAACTCGTCGTCAAGGCCGGGAATCGCGAACTCGGCGGTGTCGATGATGTTGATGTCGGTGTCGCCGGTCACGCCGC
>URKG01000001.1 GCA_900548265.1 uncultured Collinsella sp. | reverse complement strand
CATCTTGAACACCTTTCGCTCTTAAATAGGTGTCCAATTCATCATACCCACTCCAATCTCTGCCATGTCGAGGTGCGAGATCAAATCCTTGGCGCGCTCGCCGGAGTGGTATGCCTTGTTCGGCGCCACCTTCCTGTAGAGCTTCTTGAGCTTTGTCTTCCCCTTGTTGCCCGGCGGCATCTCCGTCTCAGGTGGCAGCCCTAGGAAGGACAGGACGCCGGGCAGGTCGCACAGCATCACGTCCTCGATGTCGGCCTTGGCCGCCAGGTCGACGACTCTCTGCGCTGTCGGCGAGATGTTCGGGGTGCTGCTACCGCCCGCTGGTTCGGAAGCTGGCGGGCAGTAGCGGGCAGTAGCGGCAGTAGCGGTGTGGCTCGATAGGCCCGAATATCCGTAAGGAAGGTGCTCGCTCTCATATGTGCTGATATGCCTCGCCTCGCGAACCTTGGGATGCTTCCTGAGGTAATCCCTCAATTCGAGCCACTCTTTATGCTCATAACGCTTCGAAATCGTTTCCCCGTCGACAGTTTCCTTCACATAATGGTATGTTCGAACGCCTTCGAACTTGCCGAACCCGTTCTCGACGCTGAAGTTTCTGAACCAGCGCGAAAACCCATTCAGGTCCATGAAGTTGACTTGGGGATGCCTGTCTTTCGTTCGTTCGAATGAGTGGACGAGCGGAGTGCCTTTGACTTGTTCCAGGCCGAAGGCTTCCATTTCGCGGGCCTGCTCCTTTTTCCAGAATTCGAGATACGACGTCAGCGTCTCGCTTATCGAGATCCTCCGCACGCTTTTCTTGCTTTTGGGCGAGCGAACGCTTCGATCGGCCGCGAACTGCTGCTCAATGAGGATGCTTCTGTTCTCGACGGAGACATCGGACCACGTCATCCCGAGGGCTTCTGCCCTTCTCATGTCGGTGTCGAGCATGAGCATCACGCATGTGATGTGCGCGTCCGGTTCTCGATTGAGTAGGATGTCGAGTAGGCGAGCGGCGTGATGGTTCCTTCGCGGTTGTCGTGGAACTTTTTTGCGTACGAGCCGACGGTGTCCCTCGATTTTTGGACGTAGGTGCCGCTGTTGAGTTCTGCCTTGTAGGCTTCGAGTGCGGCGTCGACCTCTCGGCTTTTGGTGGTATGTATGGTCTGCCACGGCGAATAGCGGTATTTGCCCGTGACCGGATCCTTGCCGAGGCTGTGACGGTAGCGCCACGTGTATTTGTCGCGGCGTTGCTTCGTTCCTTTGCCTATGACGAGAGGTCGGTCGTTCATCGTGTTCCTTGCCTGAAGTGCCTGAGAATCGCGCTCGGTTGCGCGGAATGGCGCAAAGGGCTGGGGCGGGTGGGCATTACCCTTGGTGGTGGGCCCTGCGTGGGGTCACACCCCAAGGGTAATGCTCCGCCTGACCGCTTTCAAGCTCGTTGTGGGTCGAATTTGGGTCGAATTATTCCGCGTACTTTTCTTTCGTAAATCTATGAAAACATCAAATGACCTGGAGTTATATTGACTTCAATTTGGGTCGAAATGTCTGAATGAAACAACGTCGTAGCGACCTCATAACCCGAAGGTCGGTGGTTCAAATCCGCCCCCCGCGACCATGAAACTTCAGGTCGGAAGCATAAAAGCTCCCGACCTTTTTCTTTGTCTAGGGGTTTCGGCATCTCTCGTTCTTTGGGTACCTCGAGGCGGGCAATCAGATAGATGCTTACGAGTATCATAGGGTCTTTTTACATCGCGGTCGTGTCTCGTACTGGTGCGCCGCTCTTTGTGGGACGTGTCACTTTGCCATAGGTTGTCCGGCGGCGGGGCGCAGGTCGTTCCCCGTGGCGTCGCTCCTTTCGACGCTACGCTGCCTGGCTACTCGTTCCACTGGTGCTTTTTCATGTCGACGCAGCCGTTGTCTCGGAAGGCGACTCCTTCCTCCGTCAGTAGTGCTCGCTGGTCGGGGAAGTTTGGCGCGAGGCGTCCCGCGTGGTTGACGACGCGGTGGCAGGGATAATCGCCGTAGCGATCCGCCTCGCTCAGCACCGCTCCGACCAGGCGAGAGTTTTTCTCCCTGCCGATGAGGCGCGCTATCTGACCGTACGAGGCGACGCATCCCGCCGGAATCTCTGCCACGACGGAGAGAATCTCATAAACCAAATCTTCGTCCAGGACTTTTCCCATCGTATCGCTCCCGTGTTCGCTTTTGCCTTCGGGGGCGCGGCGCCGATCACCCGTGCTGCGATTTTCGCAGCTCCCCTTACCGAAGCATCGAGGGAAAGCGCGTGCGTGTCAAGGTTGTCTGGTCCAGTTGCTGGCTCGATGCCTCGAGATGTTCGCCTCAAGTGCGACCTGCCCCTATTGGAAAAGGATGCCGAAGATGTATTTGGTGATGGCGGAGCGGCGGATGACCCCCACGAGTTTGCCCTCGTCATCAACCACAGGAAGCTTCTTGAACTTCTTCTTCGCCAGCAGCGCGGCGACGCGGGCGATGCCCTGCTCGGGACGGGCACACACTACCTGGCGCGTCGCGAAATCCATGACGCAGCGATCCTTCAGGTCTTCGATGCGCTGCTCAAGGCTCTGATCGTCGAAGTACAGCATGGACGCGTCGCCGCCCGTGAAGATGGTGTGAGCGCGATGCTGCGCGATGGCTCCCATGACATCGCCGTCGGAGATGAACCCGACCACCTGGTTGCGCTCATCGATTACGGGCATGCTGCTCACCTCGTTTTCGGCGAGCATGCGCACCACGTCGGAAATCGTGCAATCCTGCGTGCAGGTGAACGGCTCTTCAATCATGATGCTCGAAACGGGCGTCCCCTCGAGCTCGAGCGGGATGCGCTCGGACAGAATCTCGGACATCGCTTATGCCTCCTTCGTTTTCGGTGCGGTTTTCTTGGTGCGCACGCTGAATATGGCGCAGATAAGGGAAACGAGGCCGATCGCCGCGCACACCTTGTAAGCGACGCCCGCGCCCACGGCGGTGGCTACTTGGATGCTCGCATCGACGCCGGCCGACGCGGTGACGCTTGTCATGACCGTGATGATGAGCGCCGTGCACAAACCGCCGGCGACCTGGCGGCCGGTGTTCGCGATGGCGTTGCCGTGGGCGATCATGTCATTTTTCAAGGCATTGACACCCCATGTGTTCACCGGCATGTTCGCGAGCGACTGGCCGGCGGACTGCAGCATGCAGAACAGCGCAACCACCAAGATGGGCGTGTTTACCGTCGAAAGCGAGAGCAGGAACAGGGCGCCGGTCATGAGGGCCAGGCCGACGATCGAGATGGCACGCGGACCGAACTTGTCGAACACCACGCCGGAGATAGGGCTGATGATGATGCCCACCGCCGCGGCGGGAAGCATGGCCATGCCGGTTTCGAAGGCCGAAGCGCCAAGCGAGGTTTGCAGCAGCAACGGCAACAGCGTGTTGGTGACCAGGCATGCGGCGTTGATGAGCGTGACGATGATGGCGGCCACGCGGAACTCGCGCGTCTTGAGCGTGCCCAGTTGAAGCAGCGGGTCCTCGATTTTGCCCTGGCGTACGACGAACAGCACCAAGCACACGACACCCGCGACGATCGAGCCGAGCACCACGGGGTTGCCCCAACCCATCGACGAGGCGCTCGAGAACCCGTAGAGAAGTCCGCCGAAGGCGATGGTGGAGAGGACAACCGAGGGCAGGTCGAGCTTGGGGTTCTTCAGCTCGCCCACGTTTTTCAGCATGAACACGCCCAGCACCAGCACGAGAATTGCGAGGGGGACGATGGCGCCGATCATGGTGCGCCAGCCGTACGTGTCGATCACCGCACCGCCTACGACGGGGCCGACCGCGGGACCCGCCGACATGACGATGCCCGCCATGCCCATAGCCGTTCCTCGTTTCTCGACGGGGAACACCAGCATGGGAACCACCGAGACAAGCGGCATGAGCACGCCTGAGCCCGCCGCTTGCAACACGCGACCGATGATGAGGAACAGGAAATCAGGGGCTGCGGCGCACAGCAGCGTGCCCAGCGCGAACACCAGCGTCGCCCCGAAGAATAGCGCGCGGGTGCTGAACTTGTCGATAAGGAACGCCGAAACGGGGACCATGATGCCGCTCACCAGCGGGTATATGGACATGATCCACTGGGCAGTCGAGGCATCGATGGCGAAATCGGACATGATGACCGGCAGCGCAGGCGACATCACCGTTTGGTTCAGTAGCGCCAAGAAGGCACCCAGGACGACGACCGCGACGATGCGGATCTGGGTACCGGTAATGCGCCCATTGGCGGGCGCGACCGTACAATTATCAGACATAAGCTTCCTTCGTATCTATTCGATTCTTCGCCGAAGGCGCGCCGGCCCACGGGCGAAATAACATGCACGTGCTATGCGTGCATCAGATACGACAGGAAGAAAGCGGCTGCTCAGAGCGCACTTGGGGAACAACAGGAGAGGCCCCGTATACCAGGGGCCGCCGAATTGCGATGTATGCTTTGGTCAAATCCTTCATAGCGGGGAGGTATTCTAGCAGCCGTCTTCGCCCCTTTCAAGGGATGTAACCAAGACGTTGATTTTCTTCACCGAGGCGCCATCGTTGACGGGTGGCGTGCTTCTCTATCGCCACACCGCGGGGCGAGGGAACGCCGCGGCGAGCTTGTACATCGGCTATGTGTGCAGCTGCGAGCGTGTCGCCGGCGCGCGCTGGGCGCCAGTCCGATCCGGCCGACTCTTGCCGACGGTCGGTCGCCGTCCTCCTCCATCTCCGCCTGCTCTGTTTTTGCTCGGCTCCCTTGTCGTATCATGGACGGACGAGAATTGAGCGAAGGCGGTACGTATGAACATCCAGATATTCGGCACGAAGAAAAGCTTCGATACTAAGAAGGCGCAGCGCTATTTCAAGGAACGTCGTGTGAAGTTCCAGTTCATCGACTTGAAGGAAAAGGGGATGAGCAAAGGCGAGCTCGAAAGCGTGGCGCGCGCCGTCGGCGGGATCGACGCTGTGATCGATCCAAAGGCGAAAGATGCCGACACGGTTGCGCTCGTACAGTATCTTGCTGCCGACCAGAAGTTCGAAAAGGTGCTCGATAACCAGCAGATTCTTCGTGAGCCCATCGTTCGCAACGGCCGCCAGGCAACCGTTGGCTACGAGCCTGACGTGTGGAAGGGCTGGGAATAAAGTGAAGCGCCCACGCCCGTGGTTTTATCCACGGGCGCGGGCGCTTGCGTAAGACGTCTCTTGTCGTTTGAGTGGAGCGCCCCGGCGGCGCTGAACAACGCGCCCCGGTGACGTGGCTCGGGGCTCTTTGTGCCGCACATCTATGAGAGGAGATATTTGATGCGCATGGGCGCTACTCCATGTAGCCGCCCTGAATGGCGGAAACTGCATGCTCGGTAAAGAACTTGAGCGTGCCGGAGGTATAGCGATTAGCCTTGGGCTTCCAAGCGGCTCGACGCTCGGCCAGGACGGCGTCGACCTCGGCCGGCTCCATCTTCTTGCCGGCGATGCCCACGATGGACAGCGAGCGCTCGGGAATATTGATCTGGATCAGGTCGCCTTCCTCGATCAGGGCAATCGGGCCGCCCACGGCAGCCTCGGGCGAAACGTGACCGATAGCCGGGCCCTTGGAAGCGCCAGAGAAGCGGCCGTCAGTGATCAGGGCGATGCTCGCGCCCAGCTCGGGGTCGCTGGCGATAGCCTCGGTGGTGTAGAACATCTCGGGCATGCCGGAGCCCTTGGGGCCCTCGTAGCGAATGATGACGGCGTCGCCGGGCTTGACCTCGTGCGTCAGGACGGCGTGAATGGCGTCCTCCTCGCAGTCGAACGGACGGGCCTTGAGCGTAGCCTGGAACATCTCACGCGGAACGACGGTGTGCTTGACGACGGCGCCCTCGGGGGCAAGATTGCCGTGGAGGATGGCGATGGAACCGTCGGTGCCGAAGGCCTGGTCAAACGGGCGAATGATGTCCTCGCGCTTGAGGTTCCACTTCTCCAAGTAGCGGCCGCACTTCTCGTAGTAGCCGTTGTTCTTAAGGTCCTCGAGGTTTTCGCCGAGGGTCTTGCCGGTGACGGTCATGACATCGAGGTGAAGCATCGACTTGATCTCCTCCATGATGCGCGGCACGCCGCCCGCATAGTAGAAGAACTGCGCCGGCCACTCGCCTGCGGGGCGAACGTTGAGCAGGTAGTGGGCGCCACGGTGCAGGCGATCGAAATCGTCGGCGGACATCTCGATGCCAAACTCGCGGGCGATCGCGGGGATGTGCAGCAGCGAATTGGTGGAACCGGAGATGGCGCCGTGGACCATGATGAGGTTCTCGAAGGACTCTTTGGTCACAATGTCACGCGGACACAGGTTGTGCTCGGAGAGCCACACGGACTGACGGCCGGCCTCGCGCGCAAACTCACGCAGATCGAAGCTGGTTGCGGGCAGCAGGGCCGTGCCGGGGAGCATAAGGCCCAGGGCCTCGGCGGTAACCTGCATGGTCGACGCGGTGCCCATAAACGAGCAGGCGCCGCAGCTGGGGCATGCGTTGTGCTTGGCAAACTCAAGCTCCTCGCGGGAAATCTCGCCGCGCTCGTAGCGGGCAGAAATCGCGCCGAGCTGCTCCAGGGTCAGCAGGTCAGGACCGGCATCCATGACACCGCCGGTAACGACGATGGAGGGGATGTTGATGCGGCCCATGGCCATGAGGTTCGCAGGCAGGCCCTTATCGCAGCTGGCGACAAAGACGCCGGCGTCGAACGGGGTGGCCTTGGCATGGATCTCGATCATGTTGGCGATCATGTCGCGGCTGGGCAGCGAGTAGTTGATGCCATCGTGGCCCTGGGCCTCGCCGTCGCAGATATCGGTGCAGAAGTAACGGGCACCGTGACCGCCAGCCTCGGCAACGCCGGCACGGACCTCCTCGACCAGATCAAACAGGCCGGCAGAACCCGGGTGCGAGTCGCCAAACGTCGACTCGATAATGACCTGCGGCTTGTCCAGATCCTCGATGGTCCAGCCAGACCCCAGACGCAGCGGGTCCATCTCGGGGCTGATGGTGCGGAACTTGCCGGAACGCGGCTGCAGCTTGGCAACCAAGTCGGCTGCCTCCTGCTGAATCTGTGCCTTGGTCTTCTCGTCCATAATGCTCTCCTCTTTTGGTTTGAACGGTTGTACCAATCGTTGGTTAATGAATCAGGTGAAAATGGGTACCGAGCGATGCACTCGGCGAAAGATGCTTAGCTACGCGAACTAGGCGAAGAACGAAATCACCAGGGCGCAGGCAAGACCCGAAAGGCCGATGAGCGTCTCCATAACGGTCCAGGACTTGAGGGTGGTCTTCTCGTCAATCTCCAGGAACGAGGAGCACATCCAAAAACCGGCATCGTTGACGTGCGAGAGGGCCGTGGCACCGCCGCAGATAGCAAGACAGATAGCGGCACGCATGAGCACCGAAGCACCGGCAACCGCGGGCATGGCGGCCATAATGCCCGATGCCATGGTCATAGCGACGATGGAGCTGCCGACCGAGGCACGCACCATGACGGCAATCAAAAAGGCAACGACCACCAAAGGCAGCGGTGAGGCCTCGAGCATAGGGCCGATAACCTGGCCCAAGCCGCAGTCCTGCAGCATCCAGCGAATGACGCCGCCACAGGCGATAACCAGCAAGATCATGCCGACGGGCTTAAGAGAGCGGTCAAGCAGGGCCTTGAGCTCGGCGCCGGAGTAGCCGCGCCGCGCGCCCAGCAGATACATCGCGACGAGCGTGGCGAGCGTCAAAGCGACGAACGGCTTGCCCAGGAAGGCGAGAATCGAGGCGAGCTCAGCGGGCATGGGGATATAAGAGGACAACGTGCCCAGCAAAATCAGACAAAGCGGCGTGAGCACGATGGCAAGCACCATGCCAAAGGAGGGAAGCTCCTTTTCGTCGCTCGCGCCCTCGGCAGAGGTAAAGTGCTCCGGAACATCGGTAAAGATGCGACCGCCCACGTTGCGGCCCCAGATGACGCCGGCGATCGCCATAGCGATGAAGGCGGTAGGGATACCGACGAGAATCATGGTGCCCAGGTCGACACCGAGCGTGCCGGCGACCAGAACCGAACCGGCCGATGGCGGCACAAACGCATAGCCAGCGGCAAGTCCTGCGAGCAGCGCGATGCCGTAGTAGAGCGTCGACTTTTTGGTCTGCGATGCCACGCTAAACGCAAGTGGGATCAAAACGACCACGCCGGCCTCAAAGAACACCGTAGTGCCGATAACCAGACCGGTAATTCCCAGCGCCCAGCTGGAATGACCCTGCCCAAAGGTATCGATGAAGGTCTGGGCGATCTTCTTGGCGCCGCCGCTCTCTTCAAGAATCTGACCAAACATCGAGCCCAGGCCAATGAGCAGGGCGATGTTTTGCAGCGTGGTGCCCACGCCCTTGGTGACAGTGTCCGCCACTAGGTCGAGCGGCATACCGGCGCCGATGCCGATCGCGAGCGCCGAGACCATCATCGAAAGCACAGGATGCAGCTTGAACTTGATGATGAGCGCAAGCAACAGCGCGATGCCCACGATGGCGGCGATGACCAGCCTGGTGGGATCGGCCATAAACGTTGGGTCTGACATCTTTCCTCCAATTCATCAGACCTTTTGAATTCGCCTGATGACTATAGCGTGTTTTGGAAAGGTCTGATGTTTTATTTTGAAATTTGTTCGAAATACATCTGATGTATTTGGTGAACGGTCGTATTTGCGCTGCGAACGGTATATCTAAGCCGCCTGGCTCAAATCCAGCGGCCAATATCGCATCCGTGGTGCGCTAAAATAGCTCAGATGAATTTTGTAATGAAAGGTATAGCTATGGCCCGCGCCGAATCGGGACTCCCCGAGCAAATATCGGAGAAAATCATTCAATTGATTCTGGATGAACACCTTGAGCAAGGAGATCGCCTGCCTAAGGAAACCGTGCTGGTCGAGCGCTTGGGCGCCGGCAGGAGCACTGTGCGCGAGGCCATGAAGTTGCTGCAGTCGCGCAATATCGTGCGCATTAAGCAGGGTTCGGGCACCTATGTGGCGTCAAACCCCGGCGTTGCCGACGACCCGCTGGGCTTTACCTTTATCGACGACAAGCAGCGTCTGGCGCACGACCTACTCGAGGTGCGCTTTATGATCGAGCCGCAGATGGCACGCATGGCAGCCGAGCACGCAACCAACGACCAGGTCGTCTATATCAAAGAGCTCTGCGACGAATCCGAGCGCCTGGCCGAGGCCGGTGAGGATTACTCCGCCGCCGACACCGCGTTCCACAATGCCATTGCCGAGAGCTCCGGAAACCTCGTCGTTCCCCGCCTGATGGACGTGCTCAAGGCATCCGTCCCCCTCTTTATCCACGTGACCGGCAAAAAGCTCGTCGAGGAAACTATCCGCACGCACCGCGATGTGGCCGACGCCATCGCCTCGCGCAATCCCACCGCCGCGCACGACGCGATGTATCTGCACCTGGTGTATAACCGCAACATGATCGCAGAGAGCACGCAGGAACAGAGCGAATAAACGTCCGCGCGGCAAGGGCGAGATCACCGTTTACCTTTTAAAAGTGAACGTTCACCTGATTTTAGGAGAATCTGATTTTTAAATCCTCCTCTTCTCCTATACTGACCTTGTATGAAAAGCAAGACTTATATAGATGAACGTTTCTTTTGAAAGGATCGCTATGTCTGATCTTATGGACAGCTTCCGTCTGGACGGCAAGGTCGCACTGGTAACCGGCGCCACCTATGGCATTGGCATGGCCATCGCCGAGGCGCTCGGAGAGGCCGGCGCCAAGATCGCCTTTAACGCACGTCACGCCGACAAGGTAGCCGAGGCCGAGAAGCACTACCGCGAGCTGGGCTTTGAGGCTCATGGTTACGTGGCAGACGTCACCGACGAGGCCGTCGTCGCCGAGCTCATCGCCAAGATCGAGACCGACTTTGGCACCACGCCCGACATCCTGGTCAACAACGCTGGCGTCATCCAGCGCACCCCGATGCTCGACATGAGCGCCGAGGACTTCCGCCGCGTCGTCGATATTGACCTCAACGCACCGTTTATCGTGTCCAAGGCCTGCCTGCCCGGCATGATCGCCAAGGGCCACGGCAAGATCATCAACATCTGCTCGATGATGAGCGAGCTGGGCCGCGAGACCATCGCCGGCTATGCCGCGGCCAAGGGCGGACTCAAGATGCTCACCAAGAACATCTGCTCGGAGTTTGGCGAGGCCAATATCCAGTGCAACGGCATTGGACCCGGCTACATCGCCACGCCGCAGACCGCACCGCTGCGCGAGACGCAGCCCGACGGCAGCCGCCACCCGTTTGACCAGTTCATCATTGCCAAGACGCCGGCCGCCCGTTGGGGCACGCCCGAGGATCTGAAGGGCCCCGCCGTGTTCTTGGCTTCCGACGCGTCGAACTTCGTCAACGGCCACATCCTCTACGTCGACGGCGGAATCCTCGCATACATTGGAAAGCAGCCTCAATAAGCGTCGCCGCAACTGCCCATACCAGGTTTCATCCACTCGTTTTTCATTTGAGTTGCGGTGAGATAAGGATTGGTTTTGGCTTCTATCAGGCAAAACAGTCCGTATTTCACCGCAAGTTAGAAATAGAAAGGTAATTCGCAATGAAGATCGCTCTGATCAATGAGAACTCTCAGAACTCCAAGAACCCCATGATCGAGGCTGCCCTTAAGAAGGTTGTCGAGCCCATGGGGCACACCGTCTTTAACTATGGTATGTATGCCGACGCCGACTCCAAGCCCCTCACCTACGTGCAGAACGGCATCCTTGCCGCCGTGCTGCTGAACTCCGGTGCTGCCGACTACGTCGTGACCGGCTGCGGCACCGGCGAGGGCGCCATGCTCGCCTGTAACTCCTTCCCCGGCGTGCTGTGCGGCCACGTTGCCGACCCGCTCGACGCCTACACCTTTGCCCAGGTCAACGATGGCAACGCCGTCGCCATGCCCTTCGCCCTCAAGAACGGCTGGGGCCAGGAGCTCAACCTTGAGTACACCTTCGAGAAGCTCTTTGGCTTTGGTTCGGGCAACGGCTACCCCGCCGAGCGTGTTGAGCCCGAGCAGCGTAACAAGAAGATCCTCGACGGCGTGCGCGCTGTGACCATGCGTCCGCTCGTCGACGTCCTGGGCGAGATCGATCAGGACCTGGTGAAGGGCGCACTTGCCGGCGAGCACTTCCAGGAGTACTTCTTTGCCAACGCCACCGACGAGGCCATCATCGCCAAGGTCAAGGAAATCTTGGGCCTCTAATCAGGCATTCTGCACCTTTCCGTTGAACGCAAGCGGCGGCTGCCCAACACGTAGGGCAGCCGCCGCTTTTTTCTATCTATCGAATAGCGCAAGGGGGGTTAACTAGAGCTCGCAGGCAACCTTGTAGCCGTCGCCGATGGCATCGCGGATGTTGCCGCACTTGTTGGCATCGCCCAGCACGTGGGTGGCAACGCCGGCAGCGGCAAGGTCGTCGGCCAGCTTGGTATTGGGACGATAGCCCATGGCAAGCACCAGCGTATCGGCATCGGCGATGGTGTGGACCTCGCCGTCCTTCTCATAGCTGATAGCATCCTCGGTAATCTCGGTCACCTTGGCCTCGGTCAGCACGTGAACGCCCTTGGAGAGCATGCGCGTGATGAGCACCGCGCGACCGGCACCGCCCTCGTTGGCGGCGAGCGTCTTGGTCATCTCGATGACGGTGACATCGCGGTTGGCCGGCGACAGGTCGTTGACCAGCGGGGCCAGGTAGTCGGCCGTCTCGCAACCGACGGTGCCGCCGCCGACGATGACAATCTTCTTGCCCGGGAAAGCCTTGCCACCCAGCAGGTCGTCAGCTGTCATAACCTGCTTAAAGCCCTGCATGAAGGCCGGGGCGATGGGCTCGGCGCCATAGGCCAGGACGACCTCGTAGCCGGCGTAGTCACGCTGAATGTCCTCGGCAGTAAGCTCGGTGCCAAATACGCACTTCACGCCGGCCTCGGCCAGACGACGATACTGATACTTGATCACACGGGTGAGTTCCTGCTTTGCCGGCGGAACGGCTGCGATGCGCATCTCGCCGCCCGGCTCGTCCTGCTTATCCACGAGCACCACGTTGTGGCCGCGCTTGGCGGCAATGTAGGCTGCCTCCATGCCCGCAGGACCAGCGCCCACAACCAGTACGTTCTTGGCCTCGGCGGCAGGCTCGTAACCGGCCTCGTCGCGCTCAACATCGGGGTTGACGGTGCAGGAGATGCGCTTGCCAAACATAATGCCGTTCAGGCAGCGCAGGCAGCCAATGCAGGGGCGGATGTCGTCGGCGTTGCCGGCGGCTGCCTTGTTGCAGAACTCGGCATCGCACAGATTGGCGCGGCCCATCATGCAGATGTCGGCAGCACCGTCCTCGATCAGTTCCTCGGCAATCCATGCCTCGTTAATGCGGCCGACCGTGGCAACGGGAATGTTGACGTGCTTTTTGATCTCGCGCGAGCAGGCGGCGTGCGAGGCCTGCTGAGTACCGGCGGCGGGAATTGCGGAGCCGCGCTTGATGGTGGTACCACCCGACACATGAATCATGTCGACGCCGGCCTTCTCCAGGCGACGCGAGACGTAGATCATGTCGTTGAGGGTCAGGCCGCCATCGGTGTACTCGTCGCCCGAGATACGGACGTCGATGATAAAGTCCTTGCCGCAGCGCTCGCGAATCTCGGCGATGACCTCGAGCAGGAAGCGCATACGGGCGTCGAGCGAGCCGCCGTACTCATCGGTACGCTTGTTATAGAGCGGGGTCAAGAAACCGCCGAGCATGCCGTGGGCGTGCGCCGCATGGACCTCGACGCCATCGACACCGGCCTTCTGCATACGCACGGCGGCGTCGCCAAACTGGTGCGTGAGCTCGTGGATCTCATCGACCGTAATGGGGCGCGGTGCCTCGCGGGCGTAAGACGGGCCCACAAAGGACGGAGCGATCAGGCGAGGCGTGCCCGGAATGTTAAAGGCCATGTAGGCGGGGTGGAAGAGCTGCGGCATGATCTTGCAGCCATACTCGTGGACGGCCGCGGCGAGCTTTTCCCAGCCAGGGATAAACGTGTCGTCGTAGCAGCACATGTCACCCGGCAGATAGGTATAGGTGGGCTCGACTGTCACGACCTCGGTGATGATCAGGCCAACGCCGCCCTTGGCACGGGCACGGTAATGATCGACCAAGTCGTCGGTCACATAGCCATGATCGGCCAGGTTCGTGGACACCGGCGGCATAAAGACGCGGTTCTTGACCTCGGTTGTACCGACCTTGATCGGGCTAAAGAGCATCGGATAGGCAGAGGACTCCATACAGGCTTCCTTTCGTTTGAGCCGCTCGGCGGCAGTTGCTAACGTACCTATCGTATCAGTATCCGCCGCATTCGCACTCGCTCGCACTCCCCACCTTCAATCCTGACCCTCACAAAAAAGTTGCGGTGAAATACGGGGCAGCCGAGGCTTTTAACAGCCAAAACAGTCCGTATTTCACCGCAACTGATGGGTGGGATGTGTTAGAGACCCAAATAGGCAGTCATACCTTCGACGGCGAGCTTGGCGCCGGCCACGGCATGGACGACCGTGAGCGGGCCGTTGACCACGTCGCCGGCGGCAAAGACGCCAGGCACGGTGGTCATGCCGTGCTCATCGACCGACAGCAGGCCGCGATGGTCAGTCTCCAGACCACCCGTCGTAAGCACAAGCTTGTCCTTGGGCACCTGTGAGGCCGCGATGACCACTGTGTCGGCGGACGCATGGTCGAGCTCTTCCTCGTAGCCCACCACGCTGTCGTCCTCATCGAAGATAGCCGTCTCAAAGACCGGACCGTTATCGTCGATGGCGCAGATCGCCTTGCCGCGCACAATCTCGGCACCGTCAAGCTCGGTCAGCTCCACCTCATCATCGATGGCAGAGATATGGCGCGATCGGGCATACACGGTGACCTTGCGAGCGCCCGAGCGCAGGGCTGTGCGGGCAACATCCATGGCAACGTTGCCGGCGCCGATAACCGCCACGTTCTGCCCGATCGCCACGCTCGTGGGATCGACCAGATAATCGATACCAAACAGCACGTTGCCGCGCGACTCGCCGGGAATACCCAGCTTGCGGGCGCGCCAGGTGCCGGTACCCACAAAGACCGCATCGTAGCCGTCGCGCAGCAGGTCGTCGATATGCAGCGCGCCACCGATGGTGGTCGAGGGACGGACGCGCACGCCAAGCGAGCACATCACGTAACGGTACTTTTGCACGAGAGCACGGGGCAGGCGAAACTCGGGGATGCCGTACTCCAGCACGCCGCCGATCTCGGGGCGCTGTTCAAACACCGTAACGGCACAGCCCAGCTGGGCCATCTTAATGGCCACGGTAATGCCGGCAGGACCGGAACCGACCACGGCAACCTGCTTGCCGCACGACGGCGCGGGCTTCCACTCCTTGCGGTCCAAATATGCAGTCGAGATATAGTTCTCGATACTCGAAAAATGCACCGGTGTACCCTTGCGGCCCTGGATGCAAGCGCCCTCGCACTGGCCCGAATGATTGCACACCATGGAGCAGACCGCGCTCATGGGATTGTTCTGGAACAGCAGCTCGCCCGCCTCTTCCAGACGACGCTGTTTGAACAGGTCAATGACCTGCGGGATAGGTGTCTGAACCGGGCAGCCTTTAAGCTGGCAGAACGCCCTTTTGCAACCTAGGCAACGATTCGCCTCTTCGACAATGTGGATAGCCACGCAACTCCCCTTTTTAATGCAATCCAATGGGGCGACGATAAAGACCCTTCACCGCCGCCCCCATACAGGTAATCTCAATCTGCCGACACGGCAAAAGCCAATGCTATAGCTCGCGATGCGAAGCCCCGCAGCGAGCGGACATGTGCTCGAGTGTCGCCAGGCAGTCAGCCGCCGTCGCCGGCACGCTGTTCTCGACCACGCAAGGAATCCCAGGGCAGGCGGCAGCCGCCCAGGCCACCACGGGCTCAAAGTCATATCGTCCCGTCTCGCCCACGCCATGACACACCA
Organism: uncultured Collinsella sp.; assembly: GCA_900548265.1. Taxonomy (GTDB): domain Bacteria; phylum Actinomycetota; class Coriobacteriia; order Coriobacteriales; family Coriobacteriaceae; genus Collinsella. The sequence goes on along the minus strand of URKG01000001.1, from coordinate 142,926 downwards.
AGCGTGAACCCGTACCGTCGCACCAACCGGCTTCGTCCTCGTTATCAACGACCTCAAAATCCTTGGCGTGCAGCACGCGGATCTTACTGCCGCATAAGTAGAGCATGCGCGCTGTGATTTCCTGCGCTTCGTCAACGACGCTGGGGTGCAGCAGCGACACTGGGTCATAGATCACGCCGAGCGACGGGCTCGAGACGCGCTCCAGCACCTCGCGGCAGCGATCCGGCGTGTTGACCGTCTCGTTCCAGCCAGGCTCAATCAGTATTTGCCCGCCCACGGCCTCGGCGCGCTCGCAGACGCGTGCAAGTCCGTCTGCAAACGCATCGAGTGCCTCGTCGGTCATGCGGTCGTCCGCGACGCGGTTCTGCGCATTGGGGCGACCGGTCTCGGTACCCACCGGGCAGCCGCCGAGCATCTGGGCAAAGTTCAGGCATGCCTCGTACTCGGCAATGTTATCCATGAGCTGTTGGCGATCGGGCGTCGCCAAATTCTTATAGCAGCCGAGCACGGCGACCGAAACGCCCGACTCATCGAGCACGGCACGCAAATGGTCGGCAAGCTCGCTGGTCAGGCCGCCTCGATCGATCCCCATCGATGCGTAGAGCACCTTGCTCGGCAGCTGAATGCACGAAAAGCCCAGCTCTCCCGCCATGCGGATGCGTTCCTCGACGGTCCCCTGCGGAAGGTCGTGCAAACGTACACCCGGAGTAATAGCCCCCACGTTATTCACATCCCTTATGAGCGTTGATGCCCGGGGTGTATCCGCCAAACGGGTCCTCGATGGAGCACACGCCCGAGGGGGCGAGCGGATCGCGCTTACCGGCCAGCTTGTCGTGATGCATGGTCTCGATATAGGCAAGCACCAGCGGCGCCACACCCTTTGCATCATTTTTGACCACGGGCTCGCTCATGTAGTAATCAAACGTGCCCTCGCGGTGCGCGGTGTTGCCCAAGCCCGCGACCAGGCAGATGTTGTCGAGCGCCAGCTGGCCATCATGCTCGGACAGGCAGGTCTCGCAGATGCCGTCGAAGGCGCGACGGCCGTACTGGTAGTAACGCTCGCCCAGCACGCCCAGACGCACGCCCTTCATGATGGCATTGGCAAAAATCGCGCTGCCCGACTCCTCCAGGTAGTTAGGAGCGATATTGGGCAGGTTGATGACCTGATGCCACATGCCGGTCTTCTCGTCCTGATACGGCAGCATGGCGTCGATCAGGTCGTGGAACATCTTGCGAATCTCGTCCTTCTCGGCTGACATCGAAGGCGGCATAAGCTCCCAGGTGTCGATGAGCGCCATGGCAAACCAGCCCTCGGCGCGCAGCCAGAAGTTAGCCGAAAGACCGGTGACCGGGTCGCACCAGAACTGTTTGCGGCTCGCGTCGTAAGCGTGATAGTACAGACCGTTGAGGGGGTTGCGCATCAGGTCATGCACGACCTGGAACATATGGAAGCTGTCCGAGCAGGCACGACGGTTGTGGAAGCTCAGCTCGTACTGCATGTAGAACGGCTGTGCCATGTACATGCCATCGAGCCAAATCTGGTTGGGATAGACGGCCTTGTGCCAAAACACGCCCTCTTTGGTGCGCGGCTGGGTCTCGAGCTGGCGGTAGATGGTGTCCATGGCGGCACGGTACTTGGGCTTGCCCACCAGGTCATACAGCTTGTAGAGGGTCTTGCCCGCACTGACGTTATCGAGGTTGTACTCCTGCGGGTTGTAATGCTTGATGGTACCGTCGTCCTGGACAAAGAAATCGATGTAGTCATCGGCAAAGGTCAGGTAGCGCTGCTCGCCCGTGATCTCGTACAGCTCGATGAGCGCCTTGATCATGCAGCCGTCGATATAGTTCCAGGTGTTCTCCTTGCCGGCGCGAATCTTTTCGATATTCCAAGCCGGCGCCTGCGGCGTAGAGGTTTCGATCAACTGCTCGATATAACGGTCCAGGATTTGATTGCAACCCATTGCTGTCCCCTCTGACGTTAATGATAGGTGAACGTTACCCCTAGTGTAACGCGAACGGGGAATATAGGGTGAACGTTAACCCTATATTCCCCGCGAACGGCAGACTTTTAGCGGCAAACGGCGGTGAGACCCGCGGCGATGCGATGCGCCAGGCGCTCATAGCCGGCAGGACTGTAATGCAGACCGTCCGGCATATAGAGCTCGCGGTGCTCTGACAAAAACGGGCTGATGCCGCTTTGCGCATACAGGTCAATCACCGGCACGGAATAGCGGTCGCAGACCTCGAGCATCGCCTTTACGTAGGCGACCTGCGTCAACCCCAAATGGTTGAGCTCGTCGCTTGCAGGGATATCCTTCTCGTGCTTGCCGCTCGTCTTGCACGGCGTCATAAACACGAGCTTTGCCCGAGGCGAGCGTGCCGTGATGGTGCGGATCAGATAATCGAGCGCACCGTAGAACTCATGCACATCGGTACTGCCCAACTCGCCAAGCGGCACGTTGCGGCTAAAGTCGTTAACGCCGCCAAAGACAACATAGACATCGGCCGCATCGTCGATGCCGTCCAAGCGCTCGACAAATGAATCGGTACGGTCGGCCTTGATGGCGATACGCGAACCCTTGATGCCAAAGTTCTCGACGACTGCACCTCCCAGCAACGCGCCCAAATGCGAGGTCCACGAGATGTCGTTGCCTCCCCCACCGCATCCGTTATCCCCCCATGTGGTCGAATCGCCAAAGCAGCAAATGGTCGATTCACTCAAGTTCTTCGTTTCCATAATCTTCTCCTCATCCGCCCATTGGCGGCCATACAGGTACGTACCGTTTATTTGCAGCATGCCGAGGGGCTATGCACGGGCGCATTCCGCAACGTGCGAATCGAGCCATTCGATATCCTCGGCAAGATGTGCCACGCCCAGATGGTGTCCACCCGGACACACCTCGTGCCGCAGAGCATCTCTGCGGCCCAGCAACTTGTAGGCATCGCGCACGATCTTGAGCTGTTCATCGACATTTTTCAGCCCGCGCGAACCGTTCAGATGATCCTCTTCGCAGCTCTGCACTAACAACGGGCGCGGTGCAATAAGCGAGGCAATATCGCCCATGTCGAGTAAGCGCCAAAGTCCGGGTGTGTAGTTGCAGCTGCAATTGCCATTGAGATGCAGCAGCGAATCGTCGACACCGTACAGATAGCCCGAGACAAACGCCTTGCGCACACGCGGGTCGAGTGCGGCCAGGTACAACGTCATGTAGCCGCCACCCGAAAAACCAAAGCAACCCAGGTCATCCATGGCAATGTCGCCGCGCGCCTCTAGGTAATCGATCAGACGCATGTTATCCCAGGCGTTGAGGCCCGCAACCGTAAGACCCAGCGGCTCGGCCATACGTGCTTGATTCAGACACGTACCGCGCAGGTAGCTGTTCTCGTCATCGCCCTGACCCTTCCAGTCACGACGGTATCCCCAACCGCGCGCATCAGGGCAGACGGTCACGTAACCCATGCGTGCCAAACGCAGACCGTAGTCGTAATTGAACTTACGCACGGCATCATCGACAGCCGGCACGCCCGCAACACCGGCTACGCTTGCAGCACCCGCTCCCTGATGACCATGCGGGCAGATATAACAGCGTTTGAGTCCCCGCTCATCAAGCTTAGGATGAGACGGCTCCAACAGGTAGAACGGCATCCAAACGTCGCGCTCCACCTGCAGCATCGCATGGGTGCGCACGATGCCGCCGGCAACCCGCACACGGCTGAGTTCACGAATCTCAATCGGGGCGCGGTCCATAAGCGAAAGGCCCAAAACATCGCACAGGCGAGTCCTGGTCGCAATCTTCCATGCCTCAAAATCTGCAGGAGTCTGGCCCGCAAATGCGGCAGAGCGCCCCTCGCGCTTCAGCCGGGCACGCAGCGCAGGCTCGTCTTCGCAGTACGTCTCGATGTGCACGGTGCGACCATTGGCAGATAGCCCAGCCGTCTCAACCGCATCACCGGTGCCTCCCTCGGGATCCCAGCCATCCGCACCGGCAAGCACCTGTTCGCGGGCGTACCCGGCAGCAGCCATCACATCGAGTTCATTCGCCCACGGCACCCAGCCGGTAGCATCACCCGCCGGCCCATGCAGGATCGCGCCAGCATACTGCACGCAGTTGTGCGCTGCCGGCTTATTCCAATCCCACCAGCCTTCGCGCTTGATATGTCGCCCCAGCCAGCAATCGATCAGCACAGTTTGTGCCCATTCGCGCCAAGGACGACCCAGGTAGACCGAATCCGGCGCCACGCCATCCGGAGCTGTAAACGAACAGCCGTGGAACACAAAGCCGTGCGGCTCGCCTTTAGGCGTGGAGGCTGCCGTTACATACCCGTTGACATCCATATCGCGGTTGAGCGAGCGAATCTCGCACCCCTCAAAGTAGGCACGCGCGCCGCCAAAGATAAAGTCGACATCGCCCTCGATCCGGCAACGTCGAAAATACTGGCGTCCCACCCGGCGCGGCGCATACTGTTTGGGTCCTATAAACCCGCCCGGTTTGGCCTCATGCGGCGGCAGCGGACCCAAAAACAGCGTGTCTTGGTGTCCCTTAATGCAGCAGGCATCGACAACCAGACGGTCGCCATCAGCATACAGGGCAATCGCTTGACCGACCTCGCGCCCATCGCCCGCATCGTTTTCGATCGTGAGGTTCTCGAGCCGTACGTCGTCGGCATCGACCAAAACGGTATAGGTCCTAAACGTGCCGAGCGTGCCGTCGACGCCCGAGCCGTCCTCCGAAGGCATCTTGGCACCCAGGCTGCCCACGATACGCACGCTGTCGGCCGTCTCTCCCTCAATCGTCACATGCGGGCGATGAATCTCGACCCGTTCGCGGTACTCACCCGGCTCGATATGGATTGTCACCGGCCGTCCGTCATTCGGACAGGATTCGTCAATTGCCTCCAAGGCCTTAGAGATACTGTGATATGCCCCCGCACGCTCGGGCGAAACCTCAAAAAATCGTCTCTCACTCATCATCAGTCACCGCGTCCTTTCGTCGTAGACCGTCTACGTTGCAGTTTCGGCATATAAAAAGTTCGCGCAATGGGTCGGGAAGGCCCTGCCCATCGCGCGCCGCGACATACCGAATTTAATTGTTTAGGAGCAAACGCCTACGCACGGACGACCTTGTCGACGTTCTGGAGCTGCAGTTCCTCGCCGTCCTGGCCCTCGATCACCACATTTTGCAGGTCGAGTACCTTGACGTTTTGCGCGATGATGCCCTGGCGCACCATGGGCTCAACGCCGCAGGCCATGGCCGGGACAAAGGGCTCGGCATCCGGCGCGAAGGTCACGTGGACATCCTGGAACGTCAGGCGCGTCACTTTGCTCTCGGGCAGGCCCGTGATGTAAGCAGCAGCCGCGTGGCAGTTAGTAGCCTCGATATCACAAAACGTCGTGGCACCAAAGCCGGGTGTGCGGTCGTCGACGGGCAGCGCCTCGCGAGACTGCACGTAATCGGTCTTGCCGTCCTTGTCGCAGAAGTAGAACGAGTTGACCACGAAGGGCGTGAGCACCTCGTCCATGCGAATGTGCTCAAAGGTAATGCCCTCGTTGACGGCATCCTTGCCGCGCCCGCGGCGGGTCTTGACGCGCAGGCCGCGGTCGGTGCGCTCAAAGAGGCACTTGCTCACGGTAAGGTCCTTGATGCCGCCGGCAGCCTCTGAACCCAGGACCACGGCGCCGTGACCATCGTGCATGTAGCAGTGAGAGATCAGCACGTCGTGCGTGGCGGGACGAAGCTCGGGCTCAATGCCCAGCTTGCCGCTCTTGATGGCGATGCAGTCGTCGCCCACCGAGAACTGACAGCCAAGGATGCGGACAAAGCCGCAGCTCTCGGGATCGAAACCGTCGGTGTTGTGGGAGTTCTTGGGGCCCTCGATGGACAGGCAGAGCGCATCGACGTGCTCGCACAGGATGGGGTGGATGTTCCACGCCGGGCTGTTGCGGACGGTGAAGCCGGCCAAGCTCACGTTTTGGCACTCGGACAGGAAAATCATGCGCGGGCGGGCGACCTCGCGGCCCTCCTCAGGACGGAAGATGTTCTTAAAGTCCTTGTTCCACCAGTTGTCCTCGGCAAAATCAGTCTGACCGTCGATCGCGCCGCGACCATAGATGCACACGTCGTGCACGCTCAGACCCGTAAAGGTAGAGCAGTATGTCGAGAAGCTCTCGCCCTCCCAGCGGCCCAGGGGCAGCATATCGGTGCCAGCATACCCAGCACCCTCGTCGCCCGTGACCGTACCGGGGATGTAGGCAAGCGCCGCACGATCGTGGCGAGCCAGCAGCACCGCTCCCTCGGCGAGCTCGATGTTGATATTGCTCTTAAGGAAGAGGGACTTGATACGATAGCTGCCGGCGGGAATCAGCACGCGCCCGTCCTTGGGACAGGCCATGATGGCAGCCTGGATGTTGGTGGTGTCATCATGCTCGGCATCGCCCTTGGCGCCACAGTCGCGAACGTTGATGGTAAAAGGCTCAGCCGGCGTGGTGACACCTACGCTCAGCTCACGCTCGCCACAAACAAAACGAACCAGGTTGCGCTTGCCGGGGGTCAGGCCGTCGACATAGGTCTCGACCGTATTCGTGGTACCGGCGGGCTCGTCGTTGACAAAGATCTCCCACGTATCGGCACAGGTAAAGTAGCCGCCGTCGTCAAGCTCGATCACGGCCGCGCGGGCGTTGCGCCAGATAACGTTCGTCTCCATGGATTTCTCCCTCAAAAAGATGCTCTAAAGGCAAATTGTACGCTGCTGAAAAAGGGCCGTGCCTGCCGGCGGAATTCCGGTGGCACGGCCCTGTGATTTGGACGATATGTCGGCCTTACTCGGCGGGGGTTACGCTACCGTCCTGGAAGCCAACGTTGTTGTGGGCAAAGCAGTCCTCGTACTTAAAGCCGGAGAGCTCCTCGCAAAGCGCCTTGACCTCGGGCTTGACGTCGGCCATCTTGCCACCCTCCTTGACGCGGTGAATCTCGTCGCAAAGGATGTCGCACTGCTCCTTGTCGATCTTGATGCCGCGGGCAAGGACGGCCGCAAGCAGGAAGAAGCCGGCGCAGCCGATGATCATGTAGCCGCAGATATACAGAGGCACGGTAGCGGGCTGGGTCACGGCGTCGCTATTGCCGGCGGTCTGAATGAAGCCGGAGGCAGCAAGGACGATAGCCCACACGTTGACGGCGATAGCCTGGGCGATCTGCTGGCAGAGCTGCTGCGCGGAGCTGTAGATGCCCTCGCGACGACGCAGGGTGATGAGCTCATCGACATCGGGGATGTAGTTGAGCAGAACATCGGGCAGGTACTGAAAGCCGACGTAGAAGAACTTCCAGATGGCGAAGATGATGGGGTAGGCGATCATGGCGATGGCGACCGTGGAGGTGCCATTGATCTGACCAAAGGCGAAGTAGTTGTAGGCGATGATGCACGCAGCGCAACCGACGTTGGCCAGGTACCAAGACTTGTGGAAGCCCTTCTTGGCCATGAGAGCGACCCAGATGGCGGTGCAGACGATAGCGACGACCTTGCCAGGCATCTCCATCACGGACTCGTAGGACTTAGGAATCTGCAGGCAGTAGACGATGAAGAAGGACAGGCAGGCAGACCAGCAGGCAGCAGCGAGCTTCGTGGAGACCTGTGCGTACAGGACCTTGCGGAAGGACTTGTTGCGGAAGGTGGAGATTACGTCGATGAAGAACTTCTTGATACCCTCGCCGACGCTCTCGATCTTCTCCTGAGCGACCTCCTCGGGGGTGTGCTCCCACGTGGACAGGTACACACAAAGCAGCGAGATTGCCATGACCGAAGCGTTGATCGTAGCGATGATGAAGTAGCTGAACGGGTTGGTCTCGCCGAAGGTGCCAAAGCCGAAGCCCACAAGTGCAGCCATCAGGAAGCCGGCGGCGTTACCAAAGAGATGCTTGTAGCCGGTGAGGTACGTACGCTCCTTGAAGTCGTCGGTCATCTCGATGGTAAGCGGCGACAGGTTGGCGGTGCAGAACGTATACGCGACGTTGTAGATCAGGTACAGCACAAAGTAGTACGGGAAGCCAAACGGCGTAGCCACGAAGATGAGCGGCTCGGCGATCATCATCGGGATGGCCAGCAAGATCCAGAAACGACGACGACCAAAGATGCGGCCAATCTTGGTGGCATAGAAGTTATCGGCCACAAAGCCCATCAGCGGGCAAAGAATAGCGTTGACATAGATGGCAAACGAGCTGATCAGTGCAGCCTCGCCTGCGGACAGGCCACACTCCGTGGACAGGAACAGCACCATGTAGCTGTGCGTAAAGGTCAGGGCACCGGAATTGAGCATACCGCCCATACCAAAGCCCAAGCGCGTCCAGAATGTGATCTTACGCTTTTTTCCGATCTTATTAGTCATCGAGCTCCCTCTCTTTTCTCGATTGTCTTGCAGCAAGACATTGGAGTCCACACTGACATCTGTCTGCCCAGCGTTCAGGGTGAACGTTTAGTTAGATTATGCGCGATTGCTTACGACAGGTGAACGTTCACTTGAATAATATCCTTGAACGGTCGATTTTTACCGCTGAACGGACACAATTGAGATCCTCACACCTATTTTCTGCTGGTAAAGGTGCCATGCTGGACAGCCATGAGATAGGTGAACGTTTATCAGATTTTCCAACATATTCACTTAACCACGAAACGAAAAAGCCCCGCCGGGAACACTCCCGACGGGGCCGATGACATCGCGCTATGCTTGGGCGCACTTGCCGCTACAAGCAGACGCCATCCTTCCAGATACTGATCTCGTGACAGCCACGGCGCTCGGCACTCGTGAGCTTACCGCTCGCCGTCTGTAGCACCAGCTGGTACAGATCGTGGGCAGCCTCGTCGAGCGTGCGCTCACCCGTGGCAATCACGCCAGCGTTAAAGTCCATCCAGTTGGCCTTGTGGTCGCACAGACGCTGATTGGTGAACACCTTGAGGGTAGGCGCCGGCGCGCCAAACGGTGTGCCGCGGCCGGTCGAGAACAGAATCACGTGGCAGCCGGCAGCCGTCAACGCCGTGGTGGATACCATGTCGTTGCCCGGACCGCACAGCATGTTCAGGCCGTGTTTATTAGCCTGGCCGGCATACGGCAGCACGTCGACGATGGGGGCAGATCCGCCCTTTTGCACGCAGCCGCAGCTCTTGTCCTCGAGCGTGGTAATACCGCCGTCCTTGTTGCCGGGACTCGGGTTCTCATAAACGACCTCGCCGTGGCTAATAAAGTAGTCCTTAAATCCATTGAGCATGTCGGAAGCGGCGTTAAAGACCTGCTCGTTCTCGCAACGGTCGAGCAGGATGCTCTCCGCGCCAAACATCTCGGGCACCTCGGTAAGCACCGACGTGCCGCCACGGGCGACGACCATATCGCTCACGCGACCGATCGTGGGGTTGGCGGTAATGCCTGAAAGACCGTCGGAGCCGCCACACTTAAGACCAATGACCAGCTCGGAGGCCGGAATGGGCTCGCGCTTGGACTGCTTTGCCAGGTCTGCCAGCTCGGCCAGAATCTTGTGGCCCTCGATTTGCTCGTCGGCTACATCCTGGCAGGTGAGAAAGCGAACGCGCTCGTGATCGAAGTCACCGAGCTCGTCGAGCACCTGCTGGTGTGTGCAGTTCTCGCAACCGAGCGACAGGAACAGCACGCCGGCCGCATTAGGGTGACGCGAGAGCGCCACCAGCAGACGACGCGTCTGGACATGGTCGGCGCCGGTCTGCGAGCAACCGAACGGATGCGGGAAGTAGTAGACGCCCTCCAGCGAGCCATCCACCAGATCCTGGGCCTGCTCGCACATGGCACGGGCGACTTCGTTGACACAGCCGACCGTGGGGATGATCCACAGCTCGTTGCGCGTCGCGGCACGACCGTCGGCGCGGCGGAACCCCATAAAGGTCTCGGGCTCAACCGACTCAACGACCGGATGCGTGGGGTTGTAGGTGTACTCGACCTCGCCCGAAAGGTTGGTCTTCACATTGTGCGTGTGGAGCCACTGACCGGGCTGGACATCGCCCGTCACGTGTCCGATAGGAAGGCCGTACTTAATGACGTCCTCGCCGGCGGCAATCGAGCGCACAGCCATCTTGTGGCCTTGCGGAATATCCTCCGCGGCCACGACCTCGCCCACCCCGGGAACCGCGACGGCGGTGCCCTTGGCAAGCGGCGACAGCGCGACGATCACGTTGTCGGCCGGATTGATCTGGATAGTGTTCATTGCAAATGGTCCTAACCCTACAGGTTGAGCAGAAGTCGAGACGCGGGCACGCCGTCCCGCGCCCGCGTCTGCGCCGGAAATTTACGCCTGAGCGTTGGCGAAGGCCTGCTTGGCACCCTCGGTGCGCACGACGGCGAGCGCACTGACGACAAACTCCTCAAGACCGGCGATCTGCGTAAGGTCCTCACCCCACATCTGCTCGTTGGTGAGCACGTCGTGCACCAGCTGGGCATCGTCGGCGCCGGCATGGGCGGCGTAGAAGTCGAGCACGAAGGCGTCATCCTGAGCGGTGTACTCGGTGCCGTCGGAGCGACGCAGGTGCAGGCCGTCGCCCTCGCGGGACACGAGCTCCTGCGTGTAGAAGGAGATGAGCGTAGCGAGGCTCGTCGCCAGGCACTTGGGCAGGTTGCCGGTCTCGGCAACGTAGTCCTTGAGCGTGGGCAGGTCGCGAGCGCGCCACTTAGCCGTGGAGTTGAGGCAGATGGAGAGCAGCGCATGATCAATAAACGGGTTGTCGAAGCGGTTTTCGACGGCGGCGGCAAAGGCCTTGCAGTCCTCGACATCCAAGTCGGCGGCAAGCGTCGGAATGACCTCGTCGTAGAGCATGGTGTTCATGAAGCCGCGAATGGTCTCGTCATGCATGCAGTCGCGCACGATATCAAAGCCGGCAACCCAGGAACCCGGAACGAAGGCGGTGTGGGCACCGTTGAGGATGCGGACCTTGCGCTTTTTGTACGGGGTGACGTCGGGAGTCACGAAGACGCCGGGGAGACCGGCCTTCACAAACGGCAGGCGCTCCTTGAGCGACTCGTCGCCCTGGATACCCCACATCTGGAAGGGCTCGCGCACGGCCAGGAAGGGGTCCTCGTAGCCCAGACGCTCGGCAACCGCGGCGGCCTCCTTAGGATCGCGGATGCGGCCGGGGACGATGGTGTCGACGAGCGTGGTGCAGACGGTGCAGTCGTTGGCCATCCACTGCGCAAACTCGTCCTCCCAACCCCAGTCGCTCACGTACTGGTTCATGATGCGCAGCAGCTCCTCGCCGTTGTGATCGATGAGCTCGCAGGCGAGCACGATAACGCCCGACTTACCGGCGGCCCAGCGGGCGTGAAGGACCTGGACAAGCTTGGCAGGGAAGCTCGCGGGCGGCATGTCGTCGGCCTTGCAGGACGGGTCGTAGGCGATACCGGCCTCGGTGGTGTTGGAGACGATGATCTCCAGGTCGTCGGAGACAGCGACCTCCATCATGGCGCGATAGTCGTCCTCGCGATACGGGTTAAGGCAGCGGCTGCAGGCGCTGATTACACGAGACTCGTCAACCGTGTTGCCGTTCTCCTTGCCACGCACCAGCACGGTGTACAGGTCGTCCTGGGCATTGATACCGTCGGCGAAGCCAAAGGCGCCACTGATGGGCTGCACCATGACAACCTTGCCGTTCCATCCGGTGGCCTCGTTGCCCATGTCAAAGAAGCGATCGACGAAGGCACGCAGGAAATTACCCTCGCCAAACTGCAGAACCTTCTCGGGAGCGTCCTTGGGCAGCAGGTAGCCCTTGTAGCCGATCTTCTCGAGCGCATCGTAGCTGATGTTCTCCATCTATGTCTCTCCTTAGATAACTGTTAGCGTGCAAGCAAAACGGGGCGCCGTGTGTGGCAACGGCGCTCCCGAGTTCGATGTGATTCGATGCGGGCTTAGGCCTCGACGGTGTCCAGGTCAAAGCCAAAGTAGCGGACCGCATTGTTGTAGCTGATGTCGCGCACGATACTGCCCAGCAGCTCCATGTTGGCCGGGTACTTGCCCTGCTCGACCCACTCGCCGATCACGCTGCACAGCACGCGACGGAAGTACTCGTGGCGCGGATAGGACAGGAAAGAGCGGGAGTCGGTAAGCATGCCCACAAAGTTGCCCAGGACGCCCTCGTTAGCCAGAGCCGTGAGTTGCTCGCGCATGCCGACCTCGTTGTCGTTGAACCACCAGGCGGAGCCGTTCTGGATCTTACCGGCGGTCGGAGCCTCCTGGAAGCAGCCCATGACGGTATCGATCATGGTGTTATCGATGGGGTTCAGGCTGTACAGAATGGTCTTGGGCAGGCCGCAGGTCTCCTGAATGGAGTTGAGGAAATCGGCAAGCTGGTCGGACGGCGTGTAGTTGGAGATGCAATCGTAGCCGGTATCGGGACCGAGCTTGGCAAACATGGCGCGGTTGTTGTCGCGCTTGCAGCCAAAGTGCAGCTGCATGGCCCAGCCCAGACGGACATACTCGCCGGCAACGAACTGCATAAAGGCAGTCTTGTACTTGAGGACCTCTTCCTCGGTGAGCGGCTCGGCAGCCAGACCCTTGGCAAAGATAGCCTCGATCTCGTCGACGGTAGCCGGGACGTACATAACGTAGTCGAGTGCGTGGTCGGAGGCGCGGCAGCCCAGCTCGTGAGCAACGTCGTAGCGCTTGGAAATGGCAGCCTTCATGCCCTCGAAGTCGCTGACCTCAACGCCGGCAACCTCGGAGAGGCGCTTGCAGTAGTCGGCAAACTCCTGGCCGCGCTCGATGCGCAAAGCGGCATCGGGGCGCATGGCGGGAACGACCTGAACGTCAAAGCTGTCGTCGGCGGCAATCTTCTTGTGCCACTCAAAGCTGTCGGCGGGGTCGTCGGTAGTGCAGATCATGCGGACGTTGGACTGCTTGATCAGGTTGCGGCAGGTGAAGCTGGCCTCGGCGAGCTTGGCGTTGGCAAGGTCCCAGACCTCCTGGGCGGTCTTGCCGTTGAGGACGCCCTCGTAGCCAAAGTAGCGCTTAAGCTCCAGGTGGCTCCACTCAAAGACGGGGTTGCCGACGCAGCGACCCAGGGTCTCGGCCCACTTTTGGAACTTCTCGCGAGCAGGGGCGTCGCCAGTGATAAAACGCTCGTCGACGCCGTTGGCACGCATCAGGCGCCACTTGTAGTGGTCGCCGCCCAGCCAAACCTCGGTGATGTTCTCGAAACGCTTGTCCTCCCAAATCTCCTTAGGAGAAATGTGGCAGTGATAGTCGACGATGTGCATGCCCTCGGCAAAGTTGTGGAACAGCTCCTCGCCGGTCTTGGTGCTCAGCAGGAAATCCTGATCGTCCATAAAGTTTTTCATCAAACAGCCCCTTTGCTGGCAAGGCGGGCGCACGGCGCGCTCGTTATCCTTTAGGTGAACGTTCACTATACTAATCCATTGCACCTCAAAAGGTGAACGTTCACCTAACCACCACGGGGTGAACGGTAGATTTTGCCCGTTCAACGGTTGCTGGGGATGTGACTTGCATGTATTGCGGACTGGTTGGCGTCCCCGAACACCGAACTTGAGCGCTTTTGCTCAGGTGGGTCATGTCCCGACGTACATTTTTGGGAGTATTCAGCATTGGAGCGCACCGTGCGCCATCCTCAGCGTCCTATTTGGAACGCAGATAGCGCCCGATCGGCATAAAAAGTGCCCCCGATGGCAAATTACGCCATCGGGGGCACTTAAAACAGTCGTTCTGCACCTCATTCAGGGCATGCCAATGCTGAATACTCCCAAAAATGCACGTCGCAAGAGGGGGTACCTGCTCAATCGGCTAAATACCCGCAAGTTCGCAGTAGCGGTCGACATTGCTGGCAAATACCATCTCGACGGCGCCCTTCTGGACGGGCACCGTCGGGGTCCTTCCCCACAGCAGATAATCGCCCAGCGTCTTAGCGCCGCGATACGCCAGGCTCGTCGGGTCCTTATAGACAATATTGGTAAAGATACCGCGGCGCAAGGCCAGAGCACTTTCGGGAAACAGGTCGTTGCCGATCACCATGACCTGACCGGCCTTGCCGGTCGAGACGAGCGCGTCGGCAACCACTTCGGAACCAACGGCAAAAACGCTACAGATAAGTTCGGGGGCGTCCGGCGCACTCAAGCGCTTTTCGAGCTCATGCTCGAGTTGTTTGACTTGCGCATGGGCACCTGCAAGATCCTCAACCTGCCATGGAATATCACGTTCGCGCAGGTAATTGTGGAAGGCGCGGGCGGTTAGATAGTGCGAATCGGTATATGGGTCGCCTGTCAAAAGGAGCACGCGGGCGTCGGCCCCAGAAGCATGGACCAGGTTTGCCGCCTGCTCGGCCATAAGGCTGCCTGCCGTCGAATAATCGGCCAAGCTCGCACCCAAACGATTCAAATGCGGACGGTCGCCGTCGACAAGCTCAATCGTCACGCCCGCCTCGGCGATCTGCCCCAAAAGCTCAGTCGCACGATCGTCGCCCGGCGCATAGGCGAGCAAGCCATCAATCTTCTCGCCCACCTGCAGACGCTCGTCGATTTGCTCGAGTGCATCAGCGTAGCCGCCCACGCCAAATTCAACGCGCTCAACCGTAATGCCCCGGTCGATGACCTCCTGTTCAAAGCGATTGCAGCCTTCCCACAGGTAACGGAAAAAGTACGCTCCCTCGCGCGATGCGCGGGGCAGGCAAAACACCAGATTGATATCCTTGCGGCGCAGGCTTGAGGCACTTGTGTTGCGGTGATAGCCCATGGCCTCGGCCTTAGCGTTCACCTTGGCGCGCACGGATTCGCTCACGCCGGCCTTTCCCGTCAGAGCCTTGTGCACGGTATTGATGGAAACGCCAAGCTCGGCGGCTATGTCCTTCATGGTTACGCGAGCGCTCATGCGGTTACTCCGTTATAGATAAGTTGCCAATTAATAGTCCAGTTAACGATACCCCAAAAATACTCTTCGACTCGCCGTGCTCTCCCTCAAATGCACAAAGCGCCCCGCGAACGGATGCCCGCGGAGCGCTTGGATGTCCGGACCTTATTTGATACCGCGGCCCAAGTCTTCGGCGATTTTGTCTACGCCCTTAAGTGCAGCGCACGTCTTTTTGTTGGAGCAATGCCCCGTGCAAACGCCACCCTGAGCGCAGTCGGCGCAGGTGCCCTTGCGGTAGATGCGCACGCACACGGCGACAAACGCAACGCCGATAACAGCCAGTACAACAATATCGATAGGTGCCATAGCAAGCCTCCTCTAGTTAACCACCACTTACTTTACCCTATTCTCCACCTGCCAAAAGGGGAAAGGTTTATTTTGGTCGGTTTTATCTGCGGAAACGCCACATCTTAACTTCTGGGGCAAAGCAATCTGTCTCCCATGCACAAAAAGCCCGGGGTCGCTGGGACACCCGGGCTCGTGGAAAGGGGTTGATCCTTATTCGGACTTAAGCGGAAACTGCAGCGGAAGCAGTGTTGGTCTCGTCCTCGTCGGTCCAAGCGTGCTTGGGCATGGGACGGAAGATCTGGAAGAGCATCGCAACCAGCAGCACAATGGCCACAACCGTCCAGATACCAAACTGTCCCAACACAAGCAGGTTGTAGAACTGATTAATGAACAGGGCGATCACCCAAGCGAAGAGGCACTCGTAGCCGATAGCAATCGCGGTCCACTTGCCGGAGTCCATCTGGTTGCGGATGGTACCCATGGCGGCGAAGCAGGGGGCGCACAGCAGGTTGAAGGCACCGAATGCCACGCAAGCGCCCATGGTCGGGAACATACCAGCAAATGCGGTCCACAGGCTCGGATCGGTCTCGCCGGCATCGGCAACGGACAGCAGCGAGCCAGCGGTAGCGACGACATTCTCCTTGGCGACGAGGCCCGAGACGGTCAGCGCGGTGGCCTGCCAAGTGCTAAAGCCGAGCGGGGCGAAGATCCAAGCGACCAGGTTGCCGAGCATGGCGAGCACGGAATAGTCCATGAACTCCTCGGGGATGCCGTCCATCGCAGGCAGGAAGCCGAAGGCACCATTGTAGCTGCCGAAGTTGGACAGGAACCAAACCACGACGGTGGAGGCGAAGATGACCGTGCCGGCCTTCTTGATAAAGGCCCAGCAGCGCTCCCACACGTGCAGCGCCCAAGAGCGGATCGCCGGGAAGTGATAAGCCGGGAGCTCCATGACAAACGGGGTCGGGCGGCCGGCGAAGAGCTTGGTCTTCTTGAGCATGAGGCCCGAAGCGATGACGGCAAAGACGCCCAGGAAGTAGAACAGCGGGCTGATCCACGCGGCGGTGGTGGAAGAGTCACCGATGATGGAGCCCATGAGCAGGGCGATGATCGGCAGCTTAGCGCCACAGGGGATGAACGTGGTGGTCATGACCGTCATGCGGCGGTCCTTCTCGTTCTCGATGGTCTTGGTAGCCATGACGCCGGGGACGCCGCAGCCCGAGGACACGAGCATGGGGATGAAGGACTTACCGGACAGACCAAAGCGGCGGAACACGCGGTCCATGATGAAGGCGACGCGAGCCATATAGCCGCAGTCCTCCAGGAAGGACAGCATCACAAAGAGCAGGAACATCTGTGGAACAAAGCCGAAGATGGCGCCCAGGCCGCCGACGATGCCGTCGCAGACCAGCGAATCGACCAGGCCACCGTCCTCGGTGCCGCCCGCCACAAGGGCGTCGTGCACCACGGTGGTGATACCCGGGACATACGGGCCATACTGCGCCGGGTCGACCGAGTCGGCGTCGTCACCCGCGGCCTCGACAGCCTCATCGTAGGCGTTGCGGCCCTGGCCGAGCACATACCAACCGTCGGTACCGAAGAGCTGGTCGTTGGTGAAGTCGGTCACCGTGCCGCCCAGAGTGGAAACGGCGATGTAGTACACGCAGAACATGATGACCACAAAGATCGGCAAGCCCAGGATACGGTTGGTAACCACGCGGTCGATCTTCTCGGAGGTGCTCATCTTGGCCGGGGCCTTGGTGAGGCACTCGTCGATGATGTGCGTGATGACGCCGTAGCGCTCGCCGGTGATGATGGACTCAGCGTCATCGTCGCAGTCCTGCTCGCACTGAGCGACCAGCTCTTCGACGCGAGCGGCCTTCTCCTTGGTGAGGTTGATGAGCTTGCAGGCGTCCGCATCGCGCTCGAACAGCTTGACAGCGTAATAGCGACGTTTGTTAGCGGGAACGCTCGCCGGAAGGTTGTTCTCGATGTGGTCCAGAACGTCCTCGATGGAGGAATCGAACTTGTGCTCCGGCACCTGGCCCTTAGAAGCAGCGGACTTCTTGACCTGCTCGAAGAGTTCCTTGATGCCCTTGTTCTTAAGAGCCGAGATCATCATGACCGGACAACCGAGCTTCTTGGAAAGCTTGTCCGTGTCGATCTTATCGCCGTTCTTCTCGACCAGGTCGGCCATGTTGAGGGCAACGACCACGGGCAGGCCGGTCTCGATAACCTGAAGCGCCAGATACAGGTTGCGCTCGAGGTTGGTAGCGTCGACAACCTGGACGACAACATCGGGCTCGCCGCTCATGAGGTAATCGCGCGAGCACTGCTCCTCGGGGCTGTAGGGGGAAAGCGAGTAGATGCCAGGGAGGTCCGTGATGGTAACGTTCTTGTCGCTTAGGAGCTTGGCCTCCTTTTTCTCAACCGTGACGCCGGGCCAGTTGCCAACGTAGCCGTTGGCGCCGGTGATCAGGTTGAAAAGCGTGGTCTTGCCGCAGTTGGGGTTACCCGCCAGCGCGACATGGATCTGAGAATCCGCCATTCAATCCTTCTTCCTTGTGTGCCTGCGCTGCTTTCTCCGCGCAGGCTGGATAATGTGCTTCAAAGATGCTGCATTAAGTTAGAAAAACCTAACTTTATCTGCAGAAATATGCGCCGCGAGTCCTTACTGAACCTCGACGACGGCGGCCTCCTCCTTGCGGATGGAAAGCTCGTAGCCGCGCACGTTGATCTCGACCGGATCACCGAGCGGTGCAACCTTCACGACCTTGAACGAAGTGCCCTTGATGAGCCCCAGGTCCATAAGGTGGCGGCGAAGCGCACCCTCACCGTGAAGCTTGACGATGGTGGAGCTCTCGCCCACCTTAACGTCACCCAACGTCTTCATCCTCTTGTCCCCCTTTCGGTTTTTATGAAATGCTGCAGACTAACCGACGGTCATGATGTGCATGGCAACCTTGGAATCGATACCAAAGCGTGCGCCCAGCACCGTAACGATGATATTGGCGCCGCTCGAGCTCACCACGTGGATTTCGCTGCCCTCGACAAAGCCGAGGTCCTTGAGGTGGTGCTTCATGTCCTCATTGCCCTTTACACGAGACACGCGCACGGTTTCGCCCGCTTTTACCATCGAAAGCGGCATTGCCGGCATCTGCGGTCCGCAAGACATGAGTGGCTCCTAACGTCAGTTCGTCCTTCACATCGACATGGTAAAAGTTAGCCACATCTATGTTCGCTTTAGTAAACTAACACGTGGTTAACTTTTTGGAAAGGGTCCCCATTCAGATTTCGAAAAAGTTTCCTATATGAAACAAAAGGGCGCGGCAAAGAGCTGTCCTTTGCCGCGCCCTGTCATGCTTAAAGCGAGAGGTTTCTGATCGACGTGACGCAGGAAGCCTCATCCACGCCCGAAACGCGGAACACGACATCCTCGCCGCACTCGCCATAGAGGGCCATCAGGCCCATCACGTCGCGACCATCGACATGACGGTCGCCAATGCTGACCGACACGTCACTACGATGCTTGGCGATAATATCATAGAGCAGCGCAACCGGGCGGGCATGTAATCCCAACGGATCTTTAATCGTCTTCGTAAACTCGACCATGTCCCCTCCCGCGACATCGCACATCGGCCGGCAAAACCCAGCCACGTGGTAGTTATTGTAGCGTTAGATGCTTGTTGAGGGCGGGATGGAAATCGCATCCCATTTCGAGCGTCAATGATGGGACACAGTTTCCGCCAGAAGGCTCAACCGGAAAGCGCGTCCCGTTATTTGGCTGGATTCTGGGTCGCAGTTTCCAAAAGGACCCTGTTTGGGAAACTGCGACCCGTTTTGGACGCAAATTCCGGGTCGCAGTTTCCGCGACGCCCAGTCAACCTATGCCCTCGCAACGCCCGCGCATAAAAAACGAGGGAAGGCACGCGTCCTTCCCTCGTTACGGGCAATATGTAGCCGCTTGCCTACATCAGGCGCAGGCTGACGTCCTTGAGCTGGGCGCCGCTAACGGCACTCGGGGCGCCCGACATGAGGTCGGAGCCGCTGGCCGTCTTGGGGAACGCCATGACGTCACGGATGGAGTCGGAACCGGTGAGCAGCATGCACACGCGGTCCAGGCCCAGAGCGAAACCGCCCATCGGGGGCGCACCAAACTTGAGTGCCTCCATGAGGAAGCCGAACTGAGACTCGGCACGCTCCTCGGTAAAGCCCAGAAGCTTGAGCATGGACATCTGCATCTCGGCGTTGTGGATACGCATGCCGCCGCCACCGGCCTCAAAGCCGTCCATGACAAAGTCGTAGGTGCAAGAACCGGCTGCCAACGGGTCAGCCTCGATCTTGGCGATGTCGGTCTCGGTCGGCAGAGTGAACGGCTGGTGCTCGGCGGCATAGGCCTTGCGATCCTCGTCCCAATGGAACAGCGGGAAGTTGACGACCCACAGGAAGTCGTGACCCTCGCGCTTGATCTCGAGCGCATTGGCCATGTGGGAACGCATGCCGCCCAGGATCTCGTCGGAGAGCAGGCGCGGGCCGGCGGCGAACATCACAAGGTCGCCGGGCTCGACGTCCATGCGCTCGCGCAGAGCCGCCATCTCCTCGTCCGAGAAGAACTTGACGATGGGGCTGTTGATGGAGCCGTCCTCACGGAAGGCGATCCAAGCCAGGCCCTTGGCGCCAAACGTGGAGGCCACGCCGGCAAGCTTATCGATCTTGGCACGTGCCCAGGCGCCGGCGCCCTTGGCGTTGATGGCCTTGACGACAGAGCCCTCCTCGTTTGCGGCAGTCGCAAAGACCTTGAACTTGGAGTTGGCAAAGATGTCGGTCAGGTCGACCAGGTGCATGCCATAGCGGGTATCGGGCTTATCGGAGCCATAGGTGTCCATGGCATCCCAGTAGTTCATGCGACGCAGCGGCGTGGGCATCTCGACACCCATGCGGCCGAAAGCATCGGCAAGAACCTCCTCGAGCGCGCTCATGACATCGTTCTGGTCCACGAAGGACATCTCGATATCGACCTGGGTGAACTCGGGCTGACGGTCGGCACGCAGGTCCTCGTCGCGGAAGCACTTGGCAACCTGGTAGTAGCGCTCGACGCCACCGACCATGAGCAGCTGCTTCAGGAGCTGCGGGGACTGCGGCAGGGCGTAGAAGTTGCCCGGCTGAATACGGCTGGGAACGATGAAGTCGCGAGCGCCCTCGGGCGTGGACTTGAACAGGGAGGGCGTCTCGACCTCCATGAACTCACGGTTGTGCAGCGCCTCGCGAATGGCAAAGGTAAAGTCGGAGCGCAGCTTGAGGTTGGCCATCATCTCGGGACGACGGAGGTCCAGATAGCGATAGCGCAGGCGGGTGTCCTCGCTCGTCTCGATGCCGTCCTCGATCTGGAACGGCGGGGTGACGGACGTGTTGAGCACCTCGGCGTGGTCGGTCAGGACCTCGATCTCGCCGGTCGCGAGCTTGGTGTTGGTGGTCTCCTCGCCACGGGCGCGCACGACGCCGTGGATCTTGATGGGCCACTCGGGACGCATGGTCTCGGCGATCTTAAAGGCATCGCCATCGGAGTGCTCGGGGTCGAAGGTGAGCTGCGTGATGCCCTCGCGGTCGCGAAGGTCGCAGAAGATAAGGCCGCCGTGGTCGCGGCGACGGCTCACCCAACCGGTGAGGGTGACCTCTTCGCCCACGTTCTCGAAGCGAAGCTCGCCGCAGGTACGGGTGTGCATGGAATGCTCATCGATGGGACGGGTCTGGCTCATACCAGTGATCCTCCTTTATGGATCTGTGCCGCCCCGTGTCGTTCCGGGCGGCGTCGTACAGATTTGCCCAGCCTGCGTAAACCGCGCAGCCGGACATGGCGTTCTATCTTATCGCACCCGCGTCGATGTACCACGAAAAAGTAGCTCTTGCCCAAAGACTTGACGGAGACGAAACAATTGACGCACCGCGGCACCCGCCCGCGCTATTCACGTGCGACAATATGCCCCAATAAAACAGCACTTGGAAAGGCCCGTCATGACTGCACGCCTCATTGTTATGGATATCGACTCCACGCTCATCAACCAGGAGGTCATCGACCTGTTGGGCGAGGAGGCCGGCGTGGGCGAGCAAGTTGCGCAAATCACCGAGCGCGCTATGCGCGGCGAGCTGGACTTTAAGCAGGCGCTCGAGGAGCGCGTGGGGCTGCTTGCCGGCTTGGACGAGAGTGTGTTCGAGCGCACCTTTGAGCGCGTGACGTTTACCCCCGGCGCGCTGGAGCTTGTGCGCTCGGCGCACAGCAAAGGCTGGAAGGTCGGCGTGGTAAGCGGCGGCTTTCACGAGGTCGCTGACAAGATCGTGGCCGCCGCGGGCATCGATTTTTGCCTGGCCAACCGTCTGGAAGTCGTGGACGGCAAGCTCACCGGCAAGCTGGCGGCAGACATTGTGACCAAGGAGTCCAAGCTCATCCAGCTGCTGGATTGGGCGGTTGAGTGCGGTGTCGACATGGCCCACACCGTCGCGATCGGTGACGGCGCCAACGACATCCCCATGATTCAGGCCGCGGGCACGGGCATCGCGTTTTGCGCCAAGCCCAAGACGCGCGAAGCCGCCCCGTTTGCCATCGATGAGCGCAACCTGATGCTCGCCATGGACATCATCCTGCGCGACTAGTCGATCCTTCTAACAAGAGAATCAGTCTGTCCTATAGTTTCCGAACAATTTTGTCTTAGTGTTCGGAAACATACCCTTTGAGTGCTAGACTTTGCGCCGTCGAAGGGAACATATATGGATAAGCGAGATCTTGAGCAATTGCTGAGCGATGTTGCCGACGGAGTAGTCACCCCGGCAGTCGCCCTCACGCGCCTCCAGACGGCGCCAACCGCCGATCTGGGTTTTGCGCAGCTCGATCTTTCGCGCGGGGTGCGCCAGGGAGCCGGCGAGGTTGTCTACGGCGCCGGTAAAACCGCCGAGCAGATTGCCGCCATTATCAAAGCATTACTCAATGCCGGCCAGGTGCGCATCCTGGTCACGCGCCTGGACGCCGAAAAGGCAGCCCGCGCCTCGAAGCTCCTCGGCAACGGCATCGACCTGGGATATGTCCCAGACGCACAGCTCGCCCTCGTGGGCGGCAAGCCCTCCCCTACCGGCAACGGACGCATCGTTGTCGCCTGCGCCGGTACGAGCGACCTGCCCGTCGCCGAGGAAGCCGCGTTGACGGCCGAATTCTATGGCAACGAGGTCGACCGCCTCTACGACGTAGGTGTCGCAGGCCTGCACCGCCTGCTCGCGCATGCCGAGGAACTTGCCCAGGCGCAGGTGGTCATCGCCATCGCCGGCATGGAGGGCGCCCTGGCGAGCGTTATCGGCGGTCTGGTGAGCTGTCCGGTCATCGCCGTTCCCACCAGCGTGGGCTACGGCGCAAATTTTGGAGGCGTAGCCGCGCTGCTCGCCATGCTCAACTCCTGCGCCAGCGGCGTATCGGTCGTCAATATCGATAACGGCTTTGGTGCCGCCTACCAGGCAAGTCTTATCAATCATCTGAGCGCCGGCACATCCTGCGCCCGTTAAGGAGCATTCCATGTCCAACCATCAGCACACGCTTATCATCGACGGCACTTCGGGCATCAGCGGCGATATGACCGTCGCGGCCCTGCTCGACCTGGGCGCCAGCGAGGAGCACCTGCGCGAACAGCTCGCCACGCTGCCGGTCGACGGCTTTTCGATCGCTGTAACGCGCGTAAACAAGCATGGCATCGACGCCTGCGACTTTGACGTTCAGTTGGCAGAGGGGCTCGAGAACCACGACCACGACATGGCCTGGCTCTACGGCAACGAAGCAGCTGCCGAGCACGAGCACCACCATCATGACCATGGTGAGCACGAACACTGCCATGAGCATGATCATGAGGCCCACGGCCATGGCCACGAGGGGCATCATCACGCCCACCACCATCACCATCGTTCTTTGGCGGACGTCACCGCCATCATCGACGGCTCGCAGCTAAGCGATGGCGCTAAGCGTCGTGCGCTCGCCATCTTTACCGCGCTCGCCGCCGCCGAGGCCAAGGCCCACGGCAAAACGCCCGAGACCGTCATGTTCCACGAGGTAGGCGCCGTCGATTCCATCGTCGACGTCTGCTCTGTCGCCATCTGCCTCGATGACCTGGGTATTGAGGACATCGTTGTCGAGTCGCTCTCCGAGGGCCACGGAACCATCCACTGTGCCCACGGCCTTATGCCCATTCCCGTCCCCGCTGTCGTCAACCTGTGCCAGGCGGGCAATATCGCCCTCATGCCTGCACCAGTCGCTGGCGAGCTCGTGACGCCCACGGGCGCCGCCATCGTCACCGCGCTGCGCACGTCCGACCAACTGCCCTCACGCTACCACATCGAAGCCGTCGGCTACGGCGCCGGCAAGCGCCCCTACGAGGGTTGCTCCGGCACGCTCCGCTGTCTGCTCGTTCACGTGGATGCATAGCCATGGATGCCCGCAAAGAAAAAAGCCGCGCCGCCATCGTTGCGGCGTTCTCCGAGCTGCTACGCGAAGAGGACTACGGCAAGATTACCGTCGGCGACATCATCGCGCGCGCTCACGTAGGCCGTGCGACATTCTACGGTCTCTTTAAGAGCAAGGACGACCTACTGTCCGAGCTCGTGAGCGACATCTGCACCCACGCCCTCGACGACGATGGCACACCGCTCGACGACCCACTCGTGCAGGTCGAGCATATCCTCAACAACCTCTGGGAGCGCCGCCAGGGCGTTCGAGCCCTCGTAGCCGGCGCCGGCTCACGCGTCTTCGCCGACTGTTTACGCAAGACCATCATGTCACGAGCAGCCGAAACCGTCCCCGCCGACCCCACAGGCCCCGCTGGCACCATGGACCGCAGTTTCTTACTACACCACATAGCCTCAAGCTTCGTAGCCACCGTCCAATGGTGGGCCTGGCACAACTTCCAAGCAGACAAAGCCGACGTAGCCAAAGACTACTTATCAGCCATAAAACCCCTCTTCAACTAAGTAAGAACATCATCCCAAAGCATCGCCCCAACCCAGGGCGCCACGCATCCCAAAGTGTCACTCGCGCTTCACCGCCCTCAACAGCAACAAGCCCCTCCCATCCAAATCCAAATTCAGATTTATATGTTGGGCTGCTTGCTCGAGCGCAGCAAAGACCCCGCAGCTGGCCGCATGGGGTAACTATGTAGCCTCAGACTAGAACATGCCCAAGAAACCATGCACAAACAGCGCGGCCAGAGCGGCACCGACAAACGGCGCGATGCCAGGAACGAGCAGGCCGTACTTCCAGTTGTTGTCGGCCTTGTTCTTGATCGGCAGCACCTGATAGGCCATGCGAGGACCAAGGTCACGAGCCTGGTTCATGGCGAAGCCGGTGATGCCGCCCATGCCCATGCCAACAGCCCAAACGATCAGACCGACGCAGATGGCGAGCATCAGGACGTTCTCGCCAGCACGGTTAGCAGCAGCAAGGATGGCGCTGATGAACACAAAAGTGCAGATAGCCTCGCAGAAGAAGTTGCGGGCATAGTTCGTACCCTCGGTGGTGGGGTTGGTCGAGAAGATATTGCGCTGGGCAATGGGATCGACGACACCATCGGAAGCCTTGAACTCATCGGCATACATCAACCACGCGATCACGGCACCCGCAAAGCCGCCGAGCATATCGGCAATCATGAAGGGGATGCAGCTGCTCCACGGCACCAGGCCTACGATGCACTGGGCAAGCACCATGGCGGGGTTCATGCACACGGCGCCGCCAAAGATAAACAGAGCAACCGAGATGCCAAAAGACCAGGTGGTGATGGCAAACATGTGGCCGGAGCCCTGATACTTGGTGCCCTTAAGCACGGTATCGCAGTGCACGCCCACGCCAAAGATGATCATGAGGGCCGTTGCGCCGAATTCGCAGAGGAGTTTGGTAAGCATAAAACCTTATCTTTCTTGTCGGTTATAAACGATTCGTTTGGGCCGCACGCTAGTGCTGCGCGACGACAACGCCCAGGCCATCGGGAATGACGGCCACCTTGGCATCGGCGCCCTTCATCTCAAAGGCGAGCTTGAGCGCCTCCTCGATAGTGTTGACCGGCGTCATGTGCATATCCTTGAGCATCTGGTGATCGCACAGGTCGGTGACCATGATCACAGGGTGATGCGCCAGGATGCGAGCGAAAATCTGGCTCGTCCACTGGTCGGGCAGGGTCTCGTCCTTAGGACGGTCGATGCAGGCGCGCTCAAACTCTGCCGGATCGTTATCGGCGATGTTGTGATAGAAGCCCTCGCCACCGTGACCGTCGGCACAACCGGCGACATCGATGATCACGCCGCCCTCGGGAAGCGTGGCCTCGGCAGCGCACATGCCCTTCACGGCCTGGTAGATGTTCTGATCGAGCGGATAGCCGCCGTTGGTGGTGATGGCAATCTCGCACTCGACGGGCTCAACGCCGGCAAGGCTCTTCACGAACTCGCAGCCAGCCTCGTGCGCCTTGTGGATATCGCCGGCAAAGGAGCCGATGACCTCGTGCTTGCCGTTGAGCACCACGTTAAGCACAAAGGCAAGGTGAGCCATCTCGGCAGCGGCAAACATGTCCTCGCTCACGTGGTTGTGGCACAGGTTGCCGGCACGCGAATGGGAATCGTTCACAAACTGACCATTGTGGTTGTACATGATGGTCTTGTAGCTGGCGATGCCAGGCAGGACGGACTTGCGGCTACCAGAGAAACCGGCAAAGAAGTGCGGCTCAATAAAGCCCTCGGCAAGCAGCAGATCGCAATCGGCAGCAATCTTGTTGATGATGCACTCGCCGCCAGAAGGCAGGGTGCCGATCTTTTTCATCATGCTGTCATCAGTCGCGACGTGCATAACGATTTCCTCGTTGGCAACGATCTCCTCGCCGTACTTGTTGACGAGTTCCTCGTGCGTCGACGGACGATGCATACCCGTAGCAACCAAAATACGCACACGAGCCTCGGGCGCAGCGGAGTGGATGTGATGCAGCAGAATAGGCATCGTCACACGCGAGGGAACGGGACGCGTATGATCGGAGCTAATGATGACGATATCCTTCTTGCCAGCACAAAGCTCCTCGAGCGAAGGCGAGCCATAAGGGTTGGCAAGCGACTCCTCCACAAGCTCTTCCTGCGATTTTGTAGTCTTAAACTCGTTTTGATGACCTTCCATCACACCCGCGAAGTTCTTATCCTCGAGCTCCAGATGCAACGTCTTGTGGTCAAACGGCAGTTCACATTCAAACAATGACGAGCGCCCTCTTCCTTTCAACTGACACATTAGATAACCCGTTGGAAGGATACGCCGCTTACCGAAAAACGCCACCGTCCACCGACTCGTTAACACAACGTTCATATTTGACCCACAACAAAACGGCCGCGACCCCAAAGGGGACCGCGGCCGCCTGTCAAAGACACTATAGACAGGATGATTTACGCAGCGCCGAGGCAAACATCTAGCCCGAGACGTACGCACGTAAGCCATTTTGCATAAATGCGTTAATTAATTGCATAAAATGGCGCATGGATTTCTAGCCGTAACAGGGTGGTACCCTCCGGAGCGTGCATTTTTGCGAGTATTCAGCATCGCGGGATAAGATTTTGGTGTCAAAAGTCTTTCAAAAGGTAGATAGTCCTCATGACTCGTCCCATCTGGATAGCATGCGGCGAGAAACCAGCCATATATGAACATCGCCAAAGCCCAATCGTCGTGCAAAGGCATCAACAAAGACCGCAAACGCCACCTATGGTCCTATACATCAATCATTGGCTGCTGAAAACTCCGTTTTTTGCACGTCGTCCCAAGCACCACCCTCACCCAGCGGCTGATCCGCCGAAGACCGGACATCGCAGGGCCCGCCATCAGTTTACTTTTAGGCACACTCCGCAGGACGCAAGAAGCCCTCGCCGCACTCCACATTAAGCGCGAAGCGCGCCATTCTTCTCCTCAGCTTTAATCCCCGAAGACCGAGGACGAAGGGACCCGACGGGTTTCTCTCTGAATGCATTCCGCAGCACGAAGCCCCCTTATCCGCAGCTCCAGAGGAGCAGGATAAGGGGGCTTCAAGTGCGAGGACGCATTCAGAGGGAAACCCATCGGGTCCCGGTGAGAGCCACAGGGCTATCGATTACCCCGTGTTCTGCAATCCTGCCGAGACGCCGGTCACAGTCGAAAGAATCAGGCTCATGTACTCGGCCTTCTTCTCCTCGGCCATCTCGTCCTGGTTCATACGCACCTCGCGAAGGGCGCGGACCTGGGCGATGGACAGGGCGTCGACGTAGGGGTTGCGCACGCGGACGGCGCAGCCAAGCACGCGGCGGCGCTGCAGCGGCCACTCGTCACCGACGATGGCAAGGACCCACTTACGCGTGAGCTGCATCTCGGTGAAGACCTTCTCGGACAGATCCTGGCGATCGCCCAGGTGCAGATACATCTTGGCGATGCGCTGGTCGGTCTTAGCGATCGACATCTCGATGTTGTCGATAAAGGTGCGGAAGAACGGCCACTCCTGGTAGGCAGCCTTAAGCTGGTCCAGATCGCCAAACTGCTCGCAGGCGGTACCCAGGCCGTACCAAGCGGCCAGATTGATGCGCGCCTGGCTCCAGCTGAAGATCCACGGAATGGTACGCAGGTCGTCGAGCGACTTGGCACCCAAGCCGCGCTTGGCGGGACGCGAGCCGATCGGCAGCAGACCGACCTCGGTCAACGGCGTCACGGTCGAGAACCACGGTGTAAAGTCCTCGGTGTTCAGCAGGTCCAGATAGCGCTCGTGGCTTGCGGCGTTGAGCTTCTCGGCCATATCCCAGAACTTCTGCGTGGTCTCGGTGTTGGTCTTCTCGACACTCGGGGCCGACTGCAAAAGCGTTGCGGCGGCAACGGACTCAACATGGCGCTGAGCCAGCGTGCGGTTGCCGTAACGGGCAAAGATGACTTCGCCCTGCTCGGTAAGCTTAAAGAAGCAGTTGACCGAACCCTTGGGCTGCGCCAGCACGGCCTTGTTGGCCGGGCCGCCGCCACGGCCCACGGCACCGCCGCGACCGTGCATGAGCACCAGGTCGATATCGTTCTTCTCTGCCCACTTGGCGATGCGCTCCTGCGCGGAGTGCAGCGCGAGCATGGCCGTGGTAGGACCGGCATCCTTAGAAGAGTCGGAATAGCCCAGCATGACCTCCATGCGGCGGTTGGTCTGGGCAAGGCGCTTTTGCACCACGGGCAGCGTAAGCATCTGATCGAGCACGTCGACGCAGCCCTCGAGGTCCTCGAGCTGCTCGAACAACGGGATCACGTCGAGCTCGGGGACATCCTCCTCGTGTGCAAAGGACAGGTGCGCCAGCTCAAAGACGTCGGCCACATGCTGAGCGCTCTTGGTAAACGAGATGATGTAGCGGTGCGCCATCTTCTTGCCGTAGCGCTTTTGGATGGAGCCGATAGCGCGGAAGGTATCGATGACCTCGCGCGTCATGGGCTGCAGGTCGCCATGGATACCGTTCTCGTGGATATCCTTAAGGGCGCGGGCATGCACCACGGAGTGCTGACGGAACTCCATCTCGACCATATGGAAGCCGAAGGACTCGACCTGCCAGATGATGGTTTGGACCGGGCCGTAGGCAGCACGGACGGCACCGCAGGCGGCCAGCGAACGCTGGACGACGCGCAGGTCATCCAGGAACTCGTCGGCGCTGTGGTACATGGTGTCGGTGATACGACGGACGGTGGCGTTCAGGCGGTCGGCCATGACGAGCATGACGGCGCGATGCGGCTCGTGCTCGGAGATCAGCTCGGCGCGGGCCGTGTAACGAGGGCTCATCTCGACCTGATGGTTCCACAGGTTAATGAGCTCGGCCGACGGCTTGCTGTAGGTGGCCTCGAGCGTGAGGTTGCGGCCGATGTGGCGGCACTTGTCCTCGAGCTTGAGCACCATGTGCGTAAAGTACTTGGCGGCGACCTCACGGCTCACCTTGGCGGTGACGTTGGGGTTACCGTCGCGGTCGGAACCGATCCAGCTGCCGGGATGGAAGAACGCCGGGCACAGCGGCGGCACAGTACCGGCCTTGTCGCCCAGCACCCAATCGTCAAAACGACGATAGATAACGGGGATAACGTCGAACAGCGTGTTATCGAAGATGTCGATGATGGTATCGGCTTCCTCGACCGGCGTGGGCTTCTTGAGCGCGATGGGGCTCGTACGCACCAGGGCGTCGATCTCCTGCAGCATATGGCGCTCGTTCTCCACCAGGTCGGAGCCGCCCAGACGCGGACGCTCCTCCAGCAGGTTGGAGATACGGCGGATCTTGCCCTCGACGGCCTTACGACGGGCCTCGGTGGGATGTGCGGTAAAGACAGGGTGGAACTCGAGCTTGTCGAGCAGCTCGTTGGCACCCTCGACACCCAGCTCATTCACCAGCTGGTGATAGGCAACGGTAAGCTCGTTGGCAGGATCGACCTCGGTATCGGTCGACGCACCGGCCTCGCGCTCGCGCAGCTGCGCCACACGGTAGTTCTCCTCCGACAGGTTTGCCAGATGGAAAAAGCTCGTAAAGGCGCGAACGATGACCTGCTGCTTATCGAGCGGCAGGCTGTCGATCAAATCGACGACCTCACGAAATGCCACGGCAGTGGGCTCGTCGGCGGTGGGCACGCCCTGCTCGTCGACGGCTTCGTCGGCAGCGCAGGTACCGGGGTTGCCGGCATTGACCACAATCTCGGCTGTCAAAATCTTGTCGAACAGGTCCGCGATCTCGGGATCATACTCGCTAAGCACACGGCGCTCCAGGCGCAAGAACAGCGCCAGATTGTCGCGCAGCTCCTCGGGGATCTCGATCTCGGCGAGACGCTCCCTGGACTCGGCATTCGAGCCGATTCGGTTAACGAGGCGGTTGACCACGGCAGCGACGCGCGCCGCGGCTTCGGGTACAGACTGGTTGCTTAGGTTCTCAGCCACGTTTCCTCCCATTCCTCCTTCTATGCACGTAACATGCGGTATTCATTATAGGCGCTTGAGAAATACTTTCGACACTGATTGCGCTTTACCACACAAAAGTATTTTCTGCATTGCAAAGGTTTTTGCCCTAAATGGTCGTATTTCTCGGTGGGCGGCATACGTAAACGGGGGCATTCCGCATAAAAGCGAAACACCCCCGTAACAATCGCTCTCCATGAGCAGGGCACGTTAGCAGGCCCGAAGCTCAAAAAGATGCGCTACAGGCGCTCGCGAACCGCCTCGACGACGTTGTCCAGATCGGCGAGCACCTCGTCATGGCTCTGCATGTCGCGCACTTTGACCTTGCCGGCGGCAAGCTCGTCGCCACCCAGGACCAAGATGAGCTTGGCGCCTACCTTATCGGCTTGCTTAAACTGGGCCTTGAGCGAACGACCCTGATAGTCGGCCTCGGTCACGATACCTGCGGCGCGAAGCTCCTGCGTAATGGCAAAGACGTTCTGACGCAGCTCCTTGCCGGCGTTGGCGACATAGACGCACGGGGCCTCATCGGCACCCAAATCGCTGCCAAAGGCCTGCAGGGCCAGCAGGGCGCGCTCAAAACCGACAGCAAAGCCGACGCCCGCCGTGGGCTTGCCACCCTCGAGCTCGACCAGGCCATCGTAGCGGCCGCCGCCGCCGATGGAGCCGACGCCGGCGCCAGGGGCCTCGACCTCAAAGACAGTACGGGTGTAGTAGTCCAGGCCGCGCACCAAGGTGGGATCCTCGACATACTCGATACCGGCGGCATCCAGATAGCGCTTGACCTGCTCGTAGTGCTCGCGGCACTCATCGCACAGGTTGTCACCCATCAGCGGAGCCTCGGCCATGATCTCGCGGCAGTGGTCGTTCTTGCAGTCGAAGGCACGCAGCGGGTTGAGCTCGGCGCGCTCGCGGCACTCATCGCACATCTCGTCGGCGTGATCGAGGATGAACTGCTTAACCTGCTCGCGATAAGCCGGACGGCACTGGGCGTCACCCATCGAGTTGATGAGCAGACGAAGCTTGGAAAGATCGAAGCCCAGGCGCTTGTAGAACTCCATGAGCATGATGATGCACTCGGCGTCTGCCGCCGGATCGGGAGCGCCGAGCCACTCGATGCCCACCTGGTGGAACTGGCGCAGGCGGCCCTTCTGGGGACGCTCGCCGCGGAACATGGCCTCGGCGTAGTACGCCTTAAACGGCGTGGAGCCCTGGGGCACCAGATTGTTCTCGACGACGGCGCGCACCACGCCGGCCGTGCCCTCGGGGCGAAGTGCCAGGCGCTGCTTGGGCTTGAGTTTGGTGTCGGTGCCCTCGGTAAAGACGCGCTCCAGGTTGGCACCGCTGAACACGCGGAACATTTCCTTGCGCACGACGTCGGTCGACTGGCCGATACCGTGGACAAACACGTCCACCTGCTCAATCGCGGGCGTCTCGATGGGTTTAAAACCAAACGGCTCGAACACGCCGGCCGCAATCTGCTGCATCTTTTGCCAGGCGCGCATCTCGGCGCCGATAAGGTCGCGGGTTCCCTCCGCCTTCTGTGCCTGCATGGGCAAACACCTTTCTTTTGTATCGCGTCATAGGTAACGGTCATTATACGGCACAAAAACAAAACGCGGTGGCGCGTCTGACCGAACGAGGGTATGGGGGCTCGTTCGGCCAGACGCGCCGCCGCTGTTTGTGATCCGTATTCCTCCGTCCCCTTCGAATCACGTGATCTGTTGGGGACGGAGGAAAACGGATCATTTCGTAGGCCCGTGGCCGCCTTGGAAACCGAATGATGGTACGAGCATCCATTCGGCTTCCAGGGCAGCCACGGACAGAACGGGGCGAACAGAAAAGAGCGACGGACGTCTACTCCCCCGCCACGCTCGCGCGCAGCTTGGCGGCGATGGGCTCGGACGCCAACAGAAACACGAGCATAGCCACGGAGCACACCAGGCACACGATCCAGGTGCTCGCAAAGGAGCCCGTAGCGTCGAACAGCACACCCGAGACGATGGCGCCCACGGTGCCACCGACCATCTCGAGCGAGGTAATGGTGCCCGTGACCTTACCCAGGTCGGCCATGCCAAACTGCTTAGACGCAGCGATCGTGGGCGTAATGGTGCCCATGCACGTTCCGATACCAAAGCTAATGGCAGCCACGATGGGGCCGAGGTCGGTTGCGGGGAAGCACAGGGCGACGCAGGCAACGATGCACGCAACGGACCCCAACACATTGCCAAAACGCAGGCCAAATCGATCATAGATGGCGCCAAGGGAAATCTTGGCGATAACGACGGTAACCATATAGGCCGAAAGCACGGTGCCTGCCCACATAGGGTCGTGACCGCCCGTAACGATCTTGGCGCCGTTGACGGTGACGCTCGTCATATTCGTAACCTGGTTGGGCAGGATGGCGCCATTGACAAGGCCCATAAAAAGGAATGCCACGACGAGCAGCCAGAATGCCGAGCTCTTCTTAATGCGCGACCAACCAACACTGACGTCGGGGGCCGTATGCTCGTCCCTATCGCCCGCGGTGGAAACAGACGGATCGCCCGGGTTCTCGCCGAGCGGCTTCAGGCCAATCTCGGAAGGTTTGGTGCGGAAGGAATACGCCGTGATGGGCAGCGCCGCCACAATGCAGACGGCGGCAAGCACCAAGAAGGCGGAACGCCAGCCCACGCTCACGATTAGCGAGCTCACGATCGGCGAGAGAATGGCGCCGCCAAAGCCCGAGCCCGAAAGCGCAATGGAGATAGCAAGACCGCGTTTGGCTGTAAACCAGTTGGCAGTGACGAGGCTAATGAGCAGGCGGGTCGAGGCCACGGCGAAGCAGCCCGAGACGGCAAAGAGCACGTAGACCTGCCAAAGCTCGCCCACAAAGCTCATGCCGACAAGCACGGCAGAGGTGGCGATAACGGTGAGGGAGCCCAGAACGCGGCCGCTTACTTTATCGGCAACATGGCCGATCACAAGCGAACCCACAACGCTCACCACGGTGGAGATGGCATTGGAGATGTTGTACTGCGCAAGGGAAATGCCCAGGTCGCTGACGATCAGCGGCTGGAACAGGCTCATGCAGTTGACGAAAATCGTGTAGCACGTGGCCATGATCACAAAGCCGGAGGCCACCACGAGCCAGCCGGGGAAGAACTTGCGTTGCCGGGACATACTGCTCCTTATTTAACAAACGAATAGCCGGCGCCGGGCGCCGGTAGTGCCCAAGATTGCCTTGAAAGACAAGGGCATAGGCCTTACGGCCATGCCCGCAGGCTTGAAAGGCAAGGTTGGGTGCTACCGGTGGTCGGCGATATAGCCCAAAGCGACGGCGGTATAGGCCGCGGCACCGAGCGGCAGCTCGGCATCGTTAAAGCGCGCCTTGGGATGGTGCTGGGCAAAATGCTCATCCGTATCGGTTACAGCGGCGCCCACGGTAAAGTACGCGCTCGGGATCTCGCTCGAGATAAGCGCAAAGTCCTCGCTCGCCATGGCGTGGAACAACGGCAGGAAAGCTGCCTTGGGCAATGTCGCACCCACATAGCCCAGCGATGCCTGGGTCATATCGTCATCGAGTACGAGTGGCGGAACATCCGAGAGCGTCTCGATGGTCGCCGGCGTACGATACGTTGCCGCGACGCCATTGACGACCTCGGCAATGCGGCTCTTAAGATGCGCCATGAGCTCGACATCGAAGCCACGCAGCGTTCCCTCGAGCACGCAGGTGTCGGGAATGACGTTTGCCGCCTGACCGCCAGCGAACTTGCCAACGGTAAGCGCGACCTCCTTGGCCGCCGGCACCTCGCGGGAGATGAGCTCCTGAAGCGCCAGATGCACATGGACGCCGGCCGTGATGGGGTCGATGCAGATCTCGGGGCTCGAGCCATGGCCGCCCTTGCCCTGCAGTGTAATGCGGAAACCGTACACGCCCGAAAGCGCCGGGCTTCCATAGAGCACCAAGCCGAGCGGCGATTGGCTGTTAACATGCATGGCGAAAGCCGCCTGGGGACGCGGGTTCTGCAGCAGGCCATCGGCAATGGCAGCGCGGGCGCCCTCAAAGGTTTCCTCGCCCGGCTGAAACAGCAGCTTAACCGTGGCATTGGCATCGACAAGCTCGGCCTCGCGAGCCTTGAGCAGGCGGGCGGCACCAAGCAGGGCCGTCGCATGCATATCGTGGCCGCAAGCATGCATGCAGCCGTTGACAGAGGCGAAAGGCTCGCCCGACTCTTCCGCGACGGGAAGGGCATCCATGTCGCCGCGCAGCATGATGACCGTGCCGGCCTGATCGTCCGTGCACGTACCGTTGCCCTGGGCCGCCACGGCCGCACCGGCACCGATTAAGCCCACAACACAGGAGCCGTCGACGAGCGTGACAAACGGGATGCCCATCTCGGTCAGACGTGCCTGGATATACGCAGAGGTTTGCGGAAGGCGATTACCCAACTCGGGCGTCTGGTGCAGGTCGTGGCGCCACGCAGCAAGCTTGTCTGCAAAAGCTTGAGCCTCGGCAACAAGACCGTCACCGATAGCGGCTTGCGCTGCCGGGGTGGCCTTGGGCGCTGGTTGCGGTTGAAAATCGGACAGAGCTGGTGCCATAGATGCCCTCCAGTATTATTTGTGCTGCAAGCACTTTGATGGTCTAAAGTGCAAGGCATAACTGTAAGGGCGTTACATAAAAAACGCCGCCCCAGGAGGGCGGCGCAACAAGTTGTTTACAATTGCGCGCAATTATTTCGGCGCAAAAAATCGAAATGTGTCTCGCTCAAGATGATCGACAAGAAGATGAGGACGAAGCCGGCAAGCAGACGCGAGGTGAGCGCCTCCCCCATCAGCAGCACCGAAAACAACACGCCCGAAGGGGACTCCATCGATAGGAGCAATGAGCCCGTCGAGGCCGGGACGTGCGCCAAGCCGACGTTTTGGATGAGCAGCGCCACGCACGTGCAGCCCACCGAGAGAAAGGTCATCACGCCGATAAAGCTCGGCGTCCACACGGACAGAGGCGCTTGGGTCTCGAATAGCAGCGACGAGACCAGGCTCAGCACGCCGTTGCCCACAAACATCCAAAACGTGATGACGTTGATGTCCATTTTGCGACCGTACTTGGCCGTCACCGACATCTGAACAGCAAAGAAAACCGCACCGCCCAGCGTGATGGCATCACCGATGTTGAACTCGACGCTATCGAGCGCCACCAGGCCAATGCCCGCCAGACAGAGCAATGCGGCGCCCAAGTTGTAGCGAGTGAGCTTTTCGCCGCTTAGGAAATAGCTCGCGAACGGGACCAAAATGCAATAGGTGCCCGTCAAAAAAGCGTTCTTACCCGCCGTGGTCTGAGCCAGACCGACCGTCTGCAAGGCATAGGCTGCCCACATGAGCGCGCCCATGCTCAGACCAACAATCAGATTGCGAGCGTTAAGGTGGGCGGCGATGCGCTTGCGAAAGATAACAAGCATGACCAGCGCTGCGGGAAGAAAACGAATATAGAGCAGTTCGAACACCGGAATGGTGTCGAGCGCGTCCTTCATAGTGGTAAAGGAGTAGCCCCAGATAATCGCCACCGAAAGCAGTAGAACTTTCCAGAACAACGGCGAACGAGCACCGGCACCACGGGAGTTGCCGCCCGCACCCAGGTCCTCGCGAGCAACAGGGCTATCGGGCATGTTTTCAATTTCGTTGGCAGCGTATTGGGCCATGGAACATCCTCACACTCAAACTGGGCGTGGTGTCCGCACGCGTATGGCTGCGTGCCGCCTCATGGTCAAATAAAAACGGGACGCGCCGGACCCCCGGCACGCCCCGCTACTGTAGCAACAACCAGCGCTGCGCCGCAATCCAGCCCGCTAAAGTATCGAGCAGGAAATCCTCGATGTTCCGGCAACGCCACATTGCTGCGCTAAATCAATTTGGTTGATTCCAGCTTTTCGATGATCCAATCGTTGGCTTTGATGACTGGACGGCGGAAGACCACACCCAGGGCCAGCGACGGAATCAGATAGCTCGCCAGAATACCCAGCTCAATCCAGTACTCCATATGGTAGGCACCGGCCATGGCGGCATGCATGGCGTTGATGCCGTGGGTAAACGGCAGGAACGGATATATCGCCTGGAACACGGGGCCGGTCATCTCGATGGGGAACGTGCCGCCCGAACCGCCGACCTGCATGACCAGCAACACGACGGCAAGCGCCTTGCCGATATCGCCAAACGAAACCGTAAGCGTATAGACGATATTGGAGAACACAAGACTCGCGATCCAGCCCGCCAGCACAAATTGCAGCGGGTTGTCGCACTGGATGCCAAAGAATAGGATGTCACCCGCGCACACGAGCGTTGCCTGCAGCAGTGCCAGACCGCCAAAGAACAGGTAACGACCCAGGTAGATCTCGTGCAGGCGCACGGGGATAAGCTCGTTGATGAGCTCATCGTCAACCGAGACCTTCATCATGGCCGCCAGAACAATCGAGCCCACCCACAGCGACAAAATCGTGTAGAACGGCGCCATGGCCGAGCCGTAGTTGCGGATCGGATAGACCGGCTTGCGATCGAGCGCAACGGGGCCGGAAAGCGACACGGCGAGGCCATCGGGGTCGTTGCCGATCATCGTCTTGATCGTGGCCAGA
Source organism: uncultured Collinsella sp. (assembly GCA_900548265.1). GTDB lineage: Bacteria > Actinomycetota > Coriobacteriia > Coriobacteriales > Coriobacteriaceae > Collinsella. The sequence goes on along the minus strand of URKG01000001.1, from coordinate 106,149 downwards.
TCGTCCGACATAAGGGCACCGTCGAGCTCGTCCTTGAACGCGCTAATCTTGTCCGATGCCTCACCCAGCTGATCGGAAGCCTTGTTGACGAGCCTTGCAGCCTTGGAGAGACCCTTCGCGAGCGAACCAGAGGCGTCGGTCAGACCGCTCACGGCGCTATCTAGGTCACCCGAGATACCGTTCAGGGAATCCAGAACGCCCGAAATGGTCTTCTTGAGCTCTTTGGCCTTAACCGAGAACGTAGAATCGTAGTCGGACTTGGCACCCGAGATACCCGCCTTGGCATCGGCGATGGCCTGGTCGACCTCGGCACGCGAGCTGTTGACCTCGGCCATGCTCTTCGTGAGCGACGTCGCGATGTTCGTCAGCTCATTGGCATTGTTGCGGTACTCCGTCGCGGTTTTGTCAAGCTCAGCAGCCGCGTCCTCAAGCCCTGCCTTGAGCTTATCGTTACTCACCTGGCCAGCAAGACTACGGAGCTCATTCGCCGTGGCATCAATCTCGTCGGCACGGTTCTTGAGTGACACTGCACCATCGTTGAGCTGAGACACCGTAAGATTGACATGCTTGTTTGCAGCGTCGAATGCCTTTGCGAGCTCGGTAGAAACGTTATCGAACGAACCTGCGCTCCCATCAATAGCGGCATCGATCGCATCGCTGGCAGACTTGAGCGCTTGCTCGGAATCGGCAATACCGCTCTCGGCATGCTGCATGAGCTGCTTCACCGACTCCTCGGTCGATCCGGACTGTTTGAGCATGCCGCCCGCCGATGTCAGTGAATCGGACGTAGAACTCAAAATGCCCGCAAGCGACGTTGCACTGGCCTGAACGTCCTGCAGGTCCTGGACCGAATCGCCCAGCGTCGAGGACAGATTGGCGATAAAGTTGCTCACCTGGTCGGTGCTCATATAGTCGAGCAGGCTGGACACGGTCTTAAGGCCGATGGTCGTGATGGTCTTGGTAAAGGTCTCGTTGACCTGACTCTGGACGGCGCTCGAACCCTTTTCAGTCACGATCTGCGCGATGGCGTTGGCCTTCTGGTTCTCATAGAACTCGATATCGGCGTGCTTCACCTCGGTCGAGAAAAGCGTCATCATGTCGGCGCTAAACGTTTTAGGGATAACGACGGCAGCGTAGTACGCGCCCGACTTAACGCCCTCAATCGCCTTATCGCGGTCGTTGAGGACGACCCAATCGAAGTTCTCGTTGCCGCGCAGGGTGGAGGTTACGTTTTCGCCCACGTTGACCTCGACGGGAATCAGATCGCTCTCGTAGCCCTCGTCGGTGTTGACCACGGCGATCTTGAGATTGCCGGTGTTGCCATACGGATCCCAGCTTCCGGCGATGTTAAACCACGCGTACAGGCACGGCACGATAATGAGACCCATCACGACAATCAAGCCAATCACGGAGCGAGACACGTTTTGGACATCGCGCTTAAACAGATGCAGGATGTTCTTCATTTATGCCTCACCTCCTTTGGAGTGCTTGCCGAGCGGGGTGGTATCCCCGTCATTTCCGCTTACGTTGTCAACGTTGTCGGCATCTTGAGCCTTACGATGCGCACCGATATGCGGCAGACGGCTCGTGGGCTGTTCGCTGTCCTTGGTGCCCCGCTCGCTGGCGTTGAGACCAAACATGCGACGGGCAGCAGGAATGGCGGCCGTGTGCTCGCGCATCTCGCGACGCAGGTCCTCATCCGAAAGCGCCGAGATGCGCATCTGGGTATTGAGGCTCGCGCGGATGTACTCGATGTTGATGAGCCAGCCACAGATGGCGATAACCGAAATGATCCAGATAACGAGCAGGATGATCTTGCCGTTATTGTCGATATCGAGCACCGTCGAAAGCACAAAGAGCAGAACCTGCACGCCTACCACGGCGGCAAAACCGCCCTTGATGTAGTACGGGTAGCGATGCTCAAACGCCACGGCATGATCGAGCAACTCGCGACGGTACGAATCCGAATCGAGCATGACGCGCATGGCCGTGCGCAGCGAATAGCGCTGGCGCGGCAGGTCGTTGGACTCGCAGATCATGAGCCCCGTCGTGGAAAGCTGTTTATCAAAGAGCAGGTTGAGGTTGAGCAGCAACGGGCGCAGCTGCAGACCGATAAAGAGCGCCACGATCAGGAACACGCCCAGGATGCACAGGTTGAACAGGTAGTTGAACGAATACATGCCACCGACGGTCTCGCGCAGCAGGTTGATGCCATAGGTGAAGGGCAGCAGCGGATGCAGCCATTGGAAGAAGCCGGGCATCATCTCGATGGGATACATGCCCGACGAGCCGGGGATCTGCACAATGACGAGGATGACGCCAATGGCTTTACCGATATGCTTAAAGGTGGTGGACAGCGCATAGATGATGTTGACGTAAGTGAACGAGATAGCGATGCCGCCCAGCACAAAGAGCAGCGGATTGACGCACTGAACGCCAATGACCAGGTCGCCCACCGTAACGATAATGGCCTGGAACGCACCCAGGATCACCATCAGCAGCCAGCGGCCAAAGTAGCCCTGACGCGCCGTAAAGCTACCGATGCCCTCGCGGTCGACCTCGAGCTTGTAGATAGCGATGAGCACATAGCCGCCTACCCACAGCGCCAGATTGGTGTAGAAGGGCGCGATGCCCGAGCCAAAGCTCTTGACCGGATAGATTGACTTGGACGTCAGCTCAACCGGAGATGCCATGAAATCTGCCACGTCATTGACGTCGACGTCCATGAGGTCGGCTAACTCGCCCATAGACTCAGAGGTCTGCAGCGCCGCAATGTCATTAGCGGCGGTCGCGAGCTTGTCCTGAACCTTGGCAAGGGAGGCATCGGTTTGGGACAGCGTGGTCTTTGCCTGCTTGAGCGTGGCGTCGAGCTGCGCCAGCGTGCCGCGCGCGCTCGCTATCGTGGGGGTCATACCCGATACAATGCCGGTCAAATCGCCCGAAACGGCGGCAAAGGAGTCAAGCGCGCTCGAAGCCTTCGGCAGCGCGTTCTGCCCCAGATCGGTCTGAGCCTGACCGAGGTTAGCCGTACCGGTCTGAATTGCCGTGTTGAGTGCCTTACTCGCGTTCGAGATTGCCTTAGCGTCGTTTGCCATGGCCCTCGACTGTGCAGAAAGGCCATCCTTAATGCTCTGCAGCTTCTGGTTTTGCTCGCGAAGCGAATTGATGGTCGACGCGATGAGCGCATCGGCGTTCTCCGATCCCGTCGACGTATCGTTAACGAGAATCTGCAGGCGCTCGATGACAGCGCTGTTGTGGTCAATCGTCGCCTGAAGGGATTCGAGCGAGTTGTCGATTCGAGTGGTCGTGGACGTAACCGTACCGGTAAGCCTGCCAATCGCGGCGTTCGCAGAAGCCGATGTCTTACTCAGCACGATGCTGCCCTCCGAAAGTGCCTTGGAGAGCGAGGTGATGGACTTGCCAGCCGTGGTGCGAGCTTCGCCCAGCAGATCATTACCCTGAGCGATTGCCTGCGTTAGCGAAGGCGCCTGCCCCTGCAGGCCCGCCAGTGCAGCATCGGCCGAAGCAATCGAGTTGCTCGTCTTGTCGATGGCGGTGTTCATGTCGCCGATGGAATCGCGTACTTCGCCCAGGGTATCAGACGCCTCGGACACCGAGCCCGCCAGCGAATCCTTGGTCTGGGTTGCCTTGTCTTTAAGGTCGATGCCAGCATCTTTGGCAATGCCCGCGACGGTCTCGCCCACCGTGGAGACAAACTCCGAGTTGATCTGCTCCTCGATGGTGTTGGCACCGGTATCGGTGACCTTGGGCGCAATGGCGCTCTTTTTCTCGTTGACGTAATAGGTGAGCTTCGGCTGATGGTAATTGCCGTCGAGCATCGAGACGAGATTGTCGGAGAAGTTCTTGGGAATCACGATGGCAGCATAGTATTCGCCACTTTCGACGCCCTCTTTGGCATCTGCCGCCGAGTCGACGAAGGTCCAGCCCAACTGATCGTTCTCCTTGAGCTGATCGACGACCTTATCACCCGCGTTGAGCTCACCCACCAGGTCGTTTTGGGTGCCCCGATCGTTGTTGGCGATGGCAATCTTGATACCCTGAGTGTTTCCGTACGGATCCCAGTTTGCCACGATGTTGTACCAGGCATACAGCGAGGGAATAACGCACACGCCGAGGGTAACCACCAAGGCGACGGGGTTCACAAGTAGTCGCTTAATGTCGCGCTTGAATATCGCAAAGGAGACCTTTGCATCGGATAGTTTGCTGCCGAGACTCACGCTTGGGCCATCCATCCTGTCGTTAAATCGAATCGTACTATCGACAACCATTGTACGTAGGCGCTTTAGCGTCTCAGAGCACAATGGTGCTGAGTTTTGCGGGTAGCAATATACTACGAAGATAAGTTAACGTACAGTTGTACAGTAACTCAAATTCCAGCAGCTCCCAAAACCACAACCCGCACAAATTAGCAATCCGATTAGTCGTTTAAGAACGTCCCCAATGACTACTCCGTACAAAAGCAAACGAGAGTGGAAAATCTCCCACTTCAAGCCCGCATCCGAGCCAAAAGTGGGAGATTATCCACTCTCGTTCTAATCTAGTTACGGTGCCGTATCCCCGAACTACATCAAGTTGCAGACGGCTGCCGCGAAGGCTACGGGATCCTCGGGGAGGATACCTTCGACCAGCAGGGCCTGATCGTAGAGAAGACCGGAGTACTGCTTGATCTTATCGGCGTCGCCGGCCTTCTGGGCAGCGACAAGCTTGGCGAAGACCGGGTGCTTGGCATTGAGCTCGAGCACGCGCTGGCTCTTGGGCATGCCGTCGGGCGCACCCTCGGGACCCTTCTGAAGCACCTTCTCCATCTCGAGCGAAAGCGGGCCTTCGGTGGTGATGCAGGCGGGGGCATCGGTCAAGCGCGCGGAGACGGCGACCTTTTCGACCTTGTCGCCAAGCGCTTCCTTCATAGCGCTAAAGAGGTCCTCGTTCTCCTTGGTGGCGTCCTCGGCCTCTTTCTTCTCGTCGTCGGTCGCCAGATCAAGATCGCCGGTCACGACGTTCTTAAGCTCCAGGTGACGATCCTCGACCTCGGGCTCGGCACCGTCGGCCACAGCCTTCTCGGCAGCCTCGCGAGCAGCGTCATCCTCGTAGATCTTGGGCATATCGGCAGCCACGTACTCACGCATCGCCTGGAAGGTAAACTCATCCACGTCCTGCGTCAGCAGCAGTACATCGTAGCCGCGGTCGAGCACGCCCTTCACGACGGGCATCTTAGCCAGACGCTCGCGCGAATCGCCGGCGGCGTAGTAGATGGCCTTCTGGCCCTCGGGCATGCCCTTGGCATACTCAGCCAGCGTGATCATCTTCTGCTCCTTGGCAGACCAGAACAGCAGCAGGTCAGCGAGCTCGTCGGCCTTCATGCCGTAGCTCGAGTAGATACCATACTTAAGACCGCGACCAAAGTTCTCAAAGAACTTCTCATATGCCTCGCGATCGTTGTCGCGCATATCCTCAAGATCGGCGGTAATTTTCTTCTCCACGCGCTTGGCGATTGCCTTGAGCTGTCGGTTCTGCTGCAGCGTCTCGCGCGAAATATTGAGCGTCACGTCGGCAGAGTCCACGACGCCGCGCACGAAGTTGTAGTAATCGGGCAGCAGGTCGTCGCACTTCTCCATAATCAACACGTTGGAGCTGTAGAGCGCCAGACCCTTCTCGTAGTCCTTGCTGTACAGATCGAACGGGGCGCGGCCCGGCACAAACAGCAGGGCGTCGTACTCGAGCGTGCCCTCGGCATGGAAGCTAATGGTGCGCGCGGGGTCATCAAAGTCGTGGAACGTGGACTTGTAGAACTCGTCATAATCCTTCTGCTCAACGTCGGAGCTACGCTTTTTCCAGATCGGCGTCATGGAGTTGACGGTCTCGAGCTCCTGATAGTCCTCGTACTCGGGCTTGTAGTCGTCGCCAGCGTCCTCGGGCTTGGGCTTCTGGCGGCTCTTGGTCACCATCATCTGAATCGGGTAGCGCACATAGTTGCTGTACTGCTGAATCAGGCTCTTGAGGCCCCACTCGGTCAGGAAGCGATCGTAAGTCTCGGCCTCGCCATCGGCGTCGAGTTTCTCATTCTCGCGCAGCGTGAGGATAACGTCGGTACCGTGCTCGGCACGCTCGCCGTCCTCGATGGTGTAGCCCTCTAGACCGTCGGACTCCCAAACGTGGGCGGTATCCTCGCCATAAGCGCGGCTGACGACCTTCACGTGGCTGGCGACCATAAAGGCGGAGTAGAAACCCACGCCAAACTGACCGATGATGTCGACATCGGAACCCTGCTGCTCGGCGTTCTCGGTCTTAAACTCCTCGGAGCCGGAATGGGCGATGGTGCCCAGGTTGCGCTCGAGCTCCTCGGCGGTCATGCCGATACCGTTATCCGAGATAGTGATCGTGCGGGCATCCTTATCAAAGGAAACACGGATTGCCAAGTCGCCCTGGTCGAGCTTGACACTCGGATCCTGAAGGCTCTTAAAGTTGAGCTTGTCGACGGCATCGCTCGCGTTGGAGATAAGCTCGCGCAGGAAGATTTCCTTATTGGTGTAGATGGAGTTGATCATGAGGTCGAGCAGTTTTTTGCTCTCGGTCTTAAATTGACGCATGTGCAGTCCTTTCGCGCTACCCCTGCCCGCAAAAACGGCCCGGTTGCCCGAGCCGCATCGCAGACCTGCTATGTTCAGACTTAGATTTTATAACCTATTAGCGCGCATATATACATACGGAATCGAAAAACTGTATGTTGGAACACCCATGCGTCGATTGCCGAGGAGTGTCCCCAACTGCCGGCAGAAAAGGAATGTCCCTATCTGTCGCCCATGCGCTTGGCCATCCAGGCATGAGGCTGGCCTTCGTCTTCGTAGTCCACCGGCGCGATCTGCGTGTAGCCGGCCTTGGAATAGAGCGGCAGCACGTACTCCTGTGCATGCAACTTTATGAGTTTGGCGCCGGCATCGCGCGCAGCAGCTTCGCTGGCTTCGACAATCTTGCTTGCCAGACCGCGACGGCGCATGGCGGACAGCACGGCAACGCGGCCCATAATATAAGTCTCCCCCGCTGCGACGCCTTCGTCCATATCGCACGCCGGCGAAACCGGAGCCTCTGAATCTGCCGCGCGCTCCAGTTCCTCGGGAAACACGCGCGAGCAGCCGGTGAGCTCGCCGTCCACGTACAACGTCACATGGATGCAAGCCGGCGCCTCATCGATCGCGTCGAACTCGTTCTCGTAGCCTTGCTCGTCCATAAAAACGGCGCGGCGCACCAGCGCCGCGTCATCAAAGCAACCCATCTTAAGTTGAATATCCATAGCCACCCCTCCGTTCAAAGCAAACGTTAGGGACAGATTTTAGCGAAAATGAGCGCCGCGCACGCTATACTGCGCGCAAGCCTTTGCCAGGCAATCGTAGTGACCCACGTTATGAGCATCGCTCGCAATAAAGCTGTATAAGTTCTGATCGAACAGACGCTGCGCCGGCTTTTTCTCGCGCCCAAAGCGGCCGCCGGCGATAAAGTCTGCCGAAGCTTGCAGCTTGCAGCCCATATCGACCAGACGCTCCGCCACGCTCACATCCTTTTGAACAGCGCGATACCGCTCGGGATGAGCGATAATCACCTGGTAGCCGCGGCATTGCAAATCGTAAATCGTGCTCTCGTACTCTCTAAACGCATAGGGATCAGCATGCGTCGAAAGCTCAAGCAGAAACTCATTGGTTCCATCGAAATGCAGGTATTCCGCGGCGTCGATGCCCAGCTCGACGAGCTTTCGGTGGTTGACCTCAAAGCCCATCTGAAGCGGAAAACCATCTGCGTTATCCTGCAATAGCTCAAAGGCGTCCCACATCTTGTCGTAGTCAAAATAGGGATCTCGGCAGTGCGGGGTGCAGACAATTCTGGTTACGCCAGCCTGCTTGGCAGCTGCAAGCATCGCCAAGCTCTCATCAAGATCGGCAGCGCCGTCGTCTACACCCGGCAAGATATGACAATGAATGTCGCGCATAGGTCGGCCTTAATCAACTAAACGTTTGCCCGGTTGGTAAAGATGCCCTTTTTAGAAGCACCCTGAGCAGCGGAACCGTTCTTTACCTTCTTACCTTCCTTGGTGTAGTAAGAATAGTAATACTCGCTGGTCTCGGTCTCGCAGCAATTCATAACGGTACCGATGAGCTTGACCTTCTCGGACTTCTTAAGCTGAGCGATGGCGTTGAGCGCCTCCTCGCGCTTGGTGAAGTCTTCGCGCACCACAAATAGCGTGCCGTCAGTCAGGCTGGCAATCTCGGCAGCATCGATGAAGGTGCCGACCGGAGGAGCGTCAAAGATGACATACTGGAACTTGGCAGACAGCGCCTTAACCAGCTTGGCAAAACGATGAGACACGATGATGTCGGCAGGATTGGGAATATGAGGCTCCGCATCGAGGAAGTAGAAGTTCTTCTGACCCGTCTCGACGATTGCCTGGTCGATGGAAATCTGCTCGGACAGGACTGCGTAGAGTCCACCACGCGAACGGACACCAAGCATGTCGGAAAGAGACCTGCGACGCATATCTCCCTCGACCAGAAGAACGCTCTTGCCGCTGGTGGCGATAGCCTGGGCCAGGTTGATGGCAACCGTAGACTTACCCTCGTTGGGAATCGAGGACGTAACGGTGATGGTGCGAATGGGGTCGTCCACGCTCGCAAAGCGAATGTTGGCCAGAAGGGTCTTGGCGGCATTCTGTACAACGAGCTTATCGGTGTTCTTAGCCCTAGCCATGCCTATTTACCACCTTTCATAGCCGGAATTCGGCCGACAACGGGAATACCAAGGAGCTCTTCTGCCTCTTCGACACCGCGGATGCGCGTGTTGAGCATATCCGCCAAAACGACATAGGCAATTGCGATAAAGACGCCGGCGAGGAACGCGACGGCGACGTACAGCGTGCGCTTGGGACCACTGGGGGATTCGGGGGTCTTAGCCTTATCGATAACGTTGATGCTCTGAGCGGCACCGACATTCTGGGCGACCGTGCTCACCGAGCTGGCCATGGCCCTTGCCACCTCCGCCGTTTCCTCGGCATCGGTGCCCGTCACCGAAAGCGTGATGACGCGCGTCGTGGTCTCGGAGGAAACGGAAATCTTGTAGTCGTCCAGATCGGCAAGGCCCAGATCCTTGGCAGCACCGCCCTTAACGCTATCGCTATCGAGCAGCGTGGCGATATCGTTGGAAAGCATCTGGCTCGCCGAAAGATCGTTGTAGCTCATCTGACCGCTATCGTCGGTCTTGGCGAGAACGTACATGCTCGTCGTGGCGGTGTAGGTGTTGTCCATCATGGTGAAGGACACGATGCCCATGGCGACCGCGCAAATCACCGGGAGGGCGATGACCAGCTTGAGGTGCTTTTTGAGCAGCTGGAACAGTTCGAGAAGGGTCATGCAGCTTGCCTTTCATTTCCCTAGTTCATATCGACAAAACTGCTCATATGTTATCGCATCTTTTCTGCGAAGTCCGAACTCTATACATAAGATACAGCGTATACGGCAATGTTGCGCAAAAATAACGCCGCGCCGGCAACCCCCAGCGCGGCGTCAAAACAACACGTTTGTCGCATTGTTACGCAAATGATTCGTCCTGCTGTACGGGAAACGTCACCGTGATGGTAGTCCCCACACCCAGCTCGCTCGATAGGTCGAGCGAAGCATGGTGGTACACAGCGGCATGCTTAACGATGGCCAGGCCCAGGCCTGTTCCGCCACGTACCTTGGAGCGGCTCTTGTCCACGCGATAGAAGCGCTCGAACACCTTGCCCTGCTCCTCGGGCGCGATGCCGATACCTGTATCGGCAACCGTTAGGTACGGATGGCCCTCATCATTGGTCCCACATCGAAGCGTAACCGTGCCACCGGGCTGGTTATAGCGAATGGCGTTACTGGCCAGGTTATAAATCAGCTCGTCGATCAGGCGTGGCACACCTTCGACCACAACGGGCTTCGTCTTGCGCGCGATGGTCACGTCTGCCTGTCGGGCGACCTGTTCAAGGCGCTGCTCCACCGTCGTAATAGCGCGCGAGAGCTCAATGGGCTCCGTGGAACCAATAGGCACTGCCTCGCCCTCGGTCGCGCGCTCGGCCTCGTCCAGGTTAGACAACGTCAAGATGTCGTTTACCAGCGCTGCCAGACGGCCCGCCTCGCGATAGATTCGACCGCCAAAGTTGCGTAGGTCTTCCTCGCCCTCGACCATGCCATTTGCAATGAGCTCGGCATAGCCCGAGATTGCCGTAAGCGGGGTCTTGAGCTCATGGGTGATATTGGCCGTGAACTCGCGGCGCATGCGGTCGTTGTCCGACAGCACCGCCATCTGGCGCTTGAGCTCCTGGCGTTGCGACTCAATGCGCTCGAGCATGGGAACCATCTCGGCATAAGCATGCTCGTAGCTGCGGCGAGGATGGTCCAGATCGACCTCTTGCAACGGCTCAATGATGGCACGGGACTCACGACGCGCCAAGAAAAACGAGAGCACCGCACCTGCCGCCGCAATGAGAAGCATCGGCGCCACGAGAGACATCAGAATCGCCGCAACGCCAGGTTGGGCCTGCGCCAAGCGAACAACCTGGCCGTTATTAAGTCGGACGGCTCGGTACAGCATAATCTCGTCGAGCGTGGAGCTTGCGCGCTCCGCAGAACCCGAGCCGCTCTCGAAAGCCTTGGCGACCTCGGGACGATCGCCGTGATTGGGCAGCATAGAAGGCGACGCCTCGTTGTCGTAGGCAACCGACCCGTCCTTGTTGATCAGCGTGATGCGCAAGTCCTCGCGATCGAGACTGCGCAGAAAGGCAATGGGCTCCTGCTGCTCATTGAGGGCAGCGGCAATAAGCTCGGTTTCCTGCGAAAGGTTGGCGCTCGTGGCATCTGCCAGGGTATTTTGCACAAAGAACGCGCCCAACACCGTAAACGCCACGATAACCGCCATAGCGCAGAGAAAAATCGTCGCGAACACGCGATGTGACAGGGTACGTTTTCCCTGGGGGGCTAAGACCACGAGCTACTCCTCCGATGCGCTAGCCGCGCTGTCGGCTCCTTCGACATCGTCATCGGCCGTAGGCTCGGCCAGACGATAGCCCACGCCGCGCACGGTCTCTATGGCGCTCGCACGCTCGCCGAGCTTTTGGCGGAGCGTCTGCACATGCACGTCGACGGTGCGCGAACCGCCGTCGAAGTCCCAGCCCCATACGCTCTGCAGCAGCGACTCGCGAGTAAAGACCACGCCAGGTTTGCGCATGAGGTACTCGAGCAGGTCGAATTCGCGCAGCGTGAGCTTGAGCGGTTCACCGGCAACAGTCACTTCGCGGTGGCTAGGCGAAAGTACGATATCGCCCACGCTGAGCACATCGCTCGCCTGCTTGACCATGCCGCCGCGGCGCAGCAGCGCACGGCAACGACTGGCGAGTTCCATAAGCGAGAACGGCTTGGTCAGGTAATCGTCGGCACCGCCATCGAGCGCCATGACCTTGTCGAGCTCGGTGTCCTTGGCGGTGAGCATCATAATGGGCACCGTCGCCGTCAGGCGATCGGCACGCAGACGACGCATAATCGCCAAGCCGTCGGTATCGGGCAGCATGATGTCGAGCAGCACAGCATCGGGCACCCGTCGCGCCACGGCGGCCTTAAACTCGCCATCGCACGAAAAGCCCTCGGCCTCGATTCCCTGCTTGCGCAGTGCGTAGACCGTCAAATCCCTGATGTTGTCATCGTCCTCGACGTAATAGATCATGTTGAACCCCTTTGCGGCCGACATGACCGCATCTTAACCCTAAAGGTGCCTGTATTAGATGGTATCAGCCAAAACGACCCGTCAAATAATCCGCCGTGCGCGAATCGTTCGGGTTTTTGAAGAGCTGAGCGGTGGGCGCATGCTCCACCAGCTCGCCCAGCAAAAAGAACGCGACCGAGTCGGAGATACGCGCAGCCTGCTGCATGTTGTGTGTAACGACCACCAGCGTGCAGGTCTCTTTGAGCTCGCAGGCCAGCTGTTCCACCACCAGCGTCGATACGGGGTCGAGCGCCGAGGTCGGCTCGTCCATCAGCAGAATGTCTGGCTGCACGGCCAGCGCGCGGGCGATGCACAGGCGCTGCTGCTGTCCTCCCGAAAGACCCAGACCCGATTCCTTGAGCTTGTCCTTTACCTCGTCCCACAGTGCGGCACGTCGCAGGGAGTCTTCGACCAGCTCGTCGAGCACGACGCGGTCGCGCACTCCCATACCGCGAGGACCGTAGGCGACGTTGTCGTAGATGCTCATAGGAAACGGATTGGGGCGTTGAAACACCATACCCACGCGCTGGCGCAAGCGGCAGATATCGTAATCGCCCAGGATATTCTGGCCGTCGAGTGCAATCTTGCCTTCAATGCGGCAATCCTTGATACCGTCGTTCATACGGTTAAAGCAGCGCAGCAGCGTCGACTTTCCGCAGCCCGAAGGCCCGATGAACGAGGTGATCTGCTTGTCGCGAATTTTGATGTTCACGTCCTTGAGCGCATGATGGTCGCCGTAAAACAGGTTAAGGCCCTCAACATCGATGCGCGTCGGCGAGGCGGCAAGGTCCTGCGCCGTGGGGCGAGTCGCATCCCCAACTTCGCGCTCGTGCGCGGCCTCGGCCTGCGCCTCCATGAGTTCCTCAAGCTCCGTAGGCTCCATCGCCGCAGCAGCCGTCATACCGCATACCTCCATATCGATATCAATTCAGCAGTATCGATAGTAGAAATCGCGGCTCATACGCACGTGAGCGCATTGTCAAGTGTTTGTAAGGGCACGCTGGTTATGCAGCGGGCAGTGCAATGGTAAACACCGTGTGCTCGGGCGTCGATTCGCATGCAATGGTGCCGCTGTGTGCCGCGACAATCTCCTTGGCGATGGCAAGACCCAGGCCGGCGCCACCGCGATTGGTCGCACGTGCCGCGTCCAGGCGATAGAACTTCTCAAAGATCACCTTGAGCTTGGCCGCCGGTATCGGATCACCCTGATTGATAAAGCGAATTCGCACGCCACCGTCATCTTGGCGCCTAGCCTCAATCGTGATGGTCGATCCTTCGTAGCTATAGGCGATGGCGTTTTTCATGATGTTGTTGAACACGCGAGCCATCTTGTCGCCATCCACGAGCACCGTCAGGTCCTCACGCACATCAACTTGGACATCTTTGTGCTGCTCGTTGAGAATGGGATAGAACTCATCGGCCACCTGCGCCAGCAGCAATCCCAGGTCGACGTAGCCGCGCGTGAGCACAATATCGTGGAAGTCGAAGCGTGTGATATCAAAGAACTCCTCAATAAGCGCGTCGAGTCGGTGGGCCTTGTCGAGTGCCACGCCCGTAAAGTACGCGCGCTGCTCAACCGGCAGGTCGGGCGCTTCCTGCAGCAGCGAAAGATAGCCCACCACACTGGCAAGCGGGGTGCGCAGGTCATGTGCCAAGTACGTGACCAGATCGTCCTTGCGATGCGACTCGTCACGCAAGGCCTGTTGCACCTTGCGCTCACGGTCACGCACGCGGTTAAGGGCGCCCTCGACCTCCAAGAAGTCGCCGTCGATGTTGTCCCAGGTGTCGGGGTGATCGATCAGGCGATCTTGAATACGAGCGGCCAGCACACAATCGGCATGCTGCTCGCCCTGTTCGTAGCCCTGGTAGTACAGGGCGCGGCCACACAAGAACAGCACGCACGCGGCAAGCGCCAGCACAAAGCCAAGCATGTTGAATACAAAGCCGGCATCGAACAGCACCGGCCCTTCGATGCCGCCGAGCGCCATGGCGCCAATCGCCAACGTCATGGCCCACGCGGCGCCGCCAATCACCATGCAGCGGCGCACGATCTCAAATCGATCGATCAGCAAAAAGCCGGCAAGCAGCACCGTCAAGATTCCGGCGATGTTGTCGATGCCAATCAGCAGCAGGCTCAGCAAAAAGAGCAGCACCGTTGCAAGCGCACGGTTGTCGACGACCGACCTCACGTATTCAAAGAGCCGATCGGGCACCTCGAACGCTTGCCTATCGTCTTTTGTCATATCAAGATCCTCACAAGCGAAAAGCGTTATTCGATGATGTAGCCGACGCCCCAGACGTTTTTGATAAAGCGTGGCTTTTGTGCGTCGTCGCCGATTTTTTCGCGCAAGTGGCGAATGTGCACCATCACCGTATTGTTGGAGCCGGGCATAAAATCCTCGCTCCACACCGCGCGGAACAGGTCCTCCACGGCCACCACGCTGCCGCGATGCTCGACCAGATACAGCAAGATTGAATACTCGGTGGGCGTGAGGCGAACCGGTGAACCGTCCACTGTCACGGAACGAGCATCGCGGTTGATCTCCAGGCCGTCGAGCTGAATGGTCGGCAACTCGGCCGCCTGTGCACGGCTACCGTAGCTGGTGTAGCGGCGAAGCTGAGCGTGTACGCGCGCGATGAGCTCCAGCGGACGGAACGGCTTAACCACGTAATCGTCCGCGCCAAGCGAAAGGCCCCCGATCTTGTCTTGCTGGGCATCGCGCGCCGTCAGCATGATCACGGGATAGGTATGGCTGGAACGGATCGTACGCAGCAGCTCAAACCCATCGATATCGGGCAGCATGACATCAAGCAGCGCCAGATCGAACTCCTGCTCCAAAATCGCCTTGGCAGCATCGGCCCCGCTATAGGCAATCTGGACATCAAAGCCCTCTTTTGTAAGGTAGATGCCAACCAAGTCGGCGATGGCCTTCTCGTCATCAGCTACCAAAATGCGCTCGTTCATGCGTGCTCCTCTCGCGCTCCATTATGCCTGAGGCGACGCACGCCACACACAACAAGCGTGGGTGATTAAGTCGGCCTTAAGCACCCTTGTGCCCGTTCGGGTGCGGATGTGGGCCAAGCGCGCACGCGATGATCGCCGACGCCGGCAAACGATATACTCTAGTTCCAGAAGAGACCATCCCGTCGAAAGCGAAATCCGTGAAGTCCCTCACCTCTTTTGCAAAGCGCTCAGCCCAGCTTGCCGCCGGCTTTGTCTGCGCTATCGCCCTTGCCGCTGGCGCGCCCACCGTCGCCGGCGCCCAAGTGCTCACGACCGACAATGTTTGCGGCAAAACCGCCGATGCGCGCGGCATCACGGCCGAAAACCTGCCCGATATCGATGCGACCAATGACCTCGTCATGGGCAAAGACGGCACCGTCTACTATGGGCGCGGCGCCGATGAGCAGGTCAAAATCGCCTCGATCACCAAGGTCATGACCGCAATCCTAACCGTCGAGAATTGCAAGATGGACGAGAAGGTCACGGTGAGCAACGCCGCAGCCACTGTGGGTAATTCGACCGCCGGCTTGCTCGAAGGCGACGAGCTTACCGTGGAGCAGGCACTGCGCGGCCTGATGATTCCCTCGGGCAACGACGCCGCCATCGTGCTCGCCGAATATGTGGGCAAGAAAATCGACCCTAAGACCAAAGACGCCGAGGCCACCTTTGTGAAGGCCATGAACGAGCGCGCTAAGAAGCTCGGCTGCACCGGTACGCTTTTTGAAAACCCGCATGGTCTGGACTTTGATGAGTGGGCTGGCGATATGCACTCAACCGCACACGACGTAGCGCTGATGATGCAGGAGGCCATGAAAAACGACACGATCCGCGAGGTCGTAGCGAGCGAGGATTCCTGGATCGAGGTCACGGGCGCCGACGGCACCGACCATTCGCATTCCATGGACACGCATAACTATTTGCTGGGCCAAGATGGCAACATCGGCGGCAAGACCGGCACCACCGACGACGCGGGCTATTGCTTTACGAGCGCCTACAACCGCGACGGCGACGAGATCTACACCGTTATTTTGAACTCCACCACCACCGATCAGCGCTTTACCGATACCGCCACCCTTGCCAACTGGTACTACGACCACAAGGTGACGGTCGCAATCGCCAACACGCAAGAAAAGACCGCCAACGGCAGCCCGCTTATGGCGCGCATTAGTCAAACCGACTGGACGGATAAGACAATCGACGCCACGCTCGCCGATCCCACGGCGCAAGCGACCGTGTTTTCTCTTGCCGGCGAGGTGACCGAAAAGGTTAGCTACGACGATCTTTCGGGCACGGTGCATGTGGGCGACAAGGTGGGCAGCGTTACGCTCAAGCAGGACGGCACCAAGATCGCCGTCATGGACCTGGTTGCCGACGAGGAAGGGGCAGGGCCGAATCCCATTGAGTGGCTCCTTGTGAAGCTCGACCGCCTGGGCCGCCGCATCGACAACCGCCCGCTCACAGCCGAGAGCGAGACCGTAGCCAAGGCACCCGAGGTGTAAGGTCGAAGAACAATACACTCGCTGAAAGGAGGTGTCCGAAAGGATGCCTCCTTTTTTTTGAGGGTTCGAATCCCCAGCGCCCTTTCTCGATAATAAAAAAGGGCCCCCGATGGGACCCTTCTTTAAAGTTAAACTGGCGGAGAGCTGGGGATTCGAACCCCAGATGCCCTTTTGGGGCATACTCGCTTAGCAGGCGAGCACCTTCGGCCTCTCGGTCAGCTCTCCGTAACAGCCGTTCTATAGTAACCAAACAGTCGAGGATGGGCAAGAGGGAATTTGGAGCGATTCCATTTTTACCTTTCCCGCACCGCCTCCAACAAATAGTCGCGCATATACGGAATTGCAAACGAAACACAGCCATAGCCCGCAGGCTCAATCAACCCCGCATCGATGAGACGTTTACGATACGAGCCGACCTTGTTCGCCGGCAACCCCATCTTCTTGGCGATATCACCGTTGGCAATCTCATCGCCCTCGCATTGAGCCATTGCCGCGAGATACTGAAACTGTCGCTCTGAAACCCTGCGCAGCGCCGGGGCAATCACCATAGCATTAAAGCTATCAAGAGCCGCTTGGATACCTTTACGCGCGGACCCTTCGTTCACGCTCTCCGCCCCGCTGCGCGCAGCAACCTGCCAAGCGTAATATCCGACCAACTGGACCATAAAGGGATAGCCTGCTGAAGCCTTTGTTAATAGCTCAGCGGCGTCTTCATCGAGCTCCTTGCCCGCTCGTCTCATTGTATCCTCAAGCGATCCACCGACTTCAAAATCGGAGAGACGAGTGAGTTCGATATGTTTTGCCCGCTGAAGGAAGGTAAGGGTATCATCAACCACCACGCCATCCACCGATGTTGGCAAGCCGGCGAATGAAAAAGCGACATTCGCCCCTTGGCGAATCAAAAGCTGCATCTCATTGCCCAGCTCGCGCATTTCCTCAGTTGAGGCATCCTGAATCTCGTCGAGCGTAATGAGCAGACCTCCGCGCTTCGCGGCATCGTACATTGCCTCGCCCAGATGAGATGCCGACTTCGATACCTCAACGGAGCCAAGGCTGACTCCTAGAATTGATGGGGAAATCGACATTGACTCAAGACGAACATTTCGCTGTAGAGCCTCGAGGATTCTACTGCAAAAACCGGCATTCGAGGCGACGTCAACAACCTCGAATCCTTTTTTTCGCGCAAGATCACCCAATGCATTGAGAAGCACCGTTTTACCTGTGCCTCGGACGCCCGAGATGCGCATGAGTCGATCGGGAGCACCAGGACCATTCTCAAGGGCCTCGGCAAAATCATCCAAAACAGCGTCACGTCCGATAAGCTCAGGCGGATTCATGCCCGCCGTTGGCTTAAAGGGATTAATGGCTTTCGACATTCGACCCTCCTCTGCTAGTTTTAACAACTTTAACAAAGTTTAGCAACTTTAGCAGAGTTTAACAGGTTTAGCAGACCTAGCCGCTTTTGACCTTACCGGTCCTGCTGGAGCCACCCACTTGAGCAAATACAAATGGCTCCATTCAATTTGTCGGCAACCTGCTCGATACAGTAATTCGTACTTTAATTCGCTACGACTTAATTCGTTATACCTTATCTATACGCAAATGTTCCCGGTACGCCGGCAGCAGTAGCCCCTTCGTTTTGTCGGCATGGTGAGCAAATGGGATGACAAGCGCGGTCCAGCCCTTCTATGCCGCCCCTACCCCAGCGAGCGGTTGAGGGAGCCGAGCTCATCGTTACCCATGGTGCGCCACATTTGATAGATGCAGCCGCGCGCCAAGAAAAAGAAGCCGTTGTCGACGAGTTGCACGGCGGCATCCGCGAGTTGATTGGTCACGGCGGGCACCGGCGGCAGCTCAAGACCTGCCTTGCGGATGGTCTCGACAGCCTCCTCAAACGTGGGCGGTTTGATGACGCCCATCTCGTTCATAAGGCCCTGCATTTCCTCCTGCGCACTGCCGCCCGACTCCTCGCCGCGCGGCACCAGGCGATAACATGCCAGCGCCAGCTCGAGCTGGTCGCAGTTCCAGTAGGCGAATGCCAGGCGATAGAACAGGTAACCGATCGAAGGCCGGTCGCTGGCAATGCGCAGGCCGTGACGCGCTACCTCGATAATCTCGTCATAACGCTCCAGGCGTGCTAGCACGTTAATCAGGGCAAAGTGAGACTGCATGGACGAGCGCGCCAAGTCGTAGAGACGGCGCACCTCGGGCAGCGCACGCTCAAAGTCCTCTTGTTCGGCGTAAAAGCTGCAAATCTCGTGCTGGGCAAAATACAGCGCATCGGGAGCGCGAAGGATACGCACGGAACGGTCCTCCTCCATCACCGGCAGCACCATGCGCACCAGCTGGTTGTCGCAGAACTGGGTCTGCACTGGGCCCGTCGCCAAAAGCTCAGCAACAGTACACTTGGCTTCCAGCTCCTCGACAAGGCGAGAAAAGCCCTCGAAAGCACCGGCTCGGTCAACTTTGGATTGCTCGCGCAGCTCGACGACACGGGCGACATACGGATCGTTGTCCTCCTCCATGACCTCAAGCTCGTCAGCCGTATCAGCGAGCAGCAGATCGCGAAGCGCAGGCGGCAATGGACGATGGTCATCGCGTGGTCGGGCGTGAACCTCTGCAGGCTCAATCATGTCCGGCGCATCTGCCTCATATGCCTCGAGCAAATGCTTGCAGGGCATGTCGTCCATATCCATGCTCTCAAGATCCTTGGCGACAGAAACGCAATCGGCCAGATAAGCCGCACGGCCAAAGGAGTACGTTTTAACAACGCGCTCGCCCTGCTCGCCGTCGGGAGCCGCAATCTGCACGTAGCAGCGCGTGATGCGAGCACCCGAAGCAAAGCAAGCCGCCGCGAGTGTAAGCGCAATACGCGCATCGTGCTCGGTGGCCCATGCTGCGCGCTTAGGCTCATCTACCTCGCGCCAGGCGTCATCTTGAGCATCGTATTCGCGCCGCGGCATAGCATCGACAACCGTGCGGCCAAATCGCACCAGCATAATGCCCTCGGCGACGTTCGCTCGATAGGTGTAATCGAGCCGCGTGACCACGTTGAGCGCTTCTACGATACGTGCAAAGCGGGTGCGAACGTCCCACTCTCCACCCGGCTGGCACGCAACCGTCCCCGGCTTGGCCCACGGGTTGTCATTCGACAGCGTTTCGAGCAAGCGAGGAACGTCGTTTGTCGTCTTGCTGATATGCCATAGGTCGAAGAGCGAGCAGCCCTCAAAGCTTGGCGACGAGGCAACGGGGCCCAACCCTGCTCCAATACGCTCAAGGATGCCCGATAGGCGGTTCAGGCGGCACTCGACGGCAAGCAGGGTATCGATCTCGTCCTGGTCCAGCAGGCTACGGTCAAAATTGAGATAGAAGAGCCTCGAGCGATCGATGCGCGCCAGGCTCATTTCGGTTTTAGCCGCTATGGTGCGCAGGCGTAGCAGATTAACTTCGCCCATCAAAGCGGCGGCATAGCGCTCAATGCCACTTGGATTATCTGTATGGTCAATGCGGTAGAGCAACGTTTCAATTGCATCGGGCAGCGGCGTGGAATCAAAACCCAGCAGTACCTCAACCGGCTCGGGGAGTTTTACAAGTTTGATCTTGTCGACGGCATTTTTCATGCCCTCGTCGAGGCCGTCACCGTTTGCCGTGCTTGAGATGGAGTTTTCAGAATCGGCGAATATCACGTAACGCAAGAACATCGAGGCCATGAACTCGCCGTAGCGAAGGCTGCGCGTCGAATTCCACGTCTCGCGATCGGATTGTTCGCGCATGGTTCCTTCGGGAGAGCCGATGACTCGCGCCCGGGAGCGCATCGTCCCATCGGCACCCCTGACCGCAATCTCACCGATGTTGGAATCGGACTCGTCGAGAATCAGTTGCATGTCGGGATCGTCGGGCAGCGACATCTCGTTAACGGGACGGTCCACCTTATAGACCTCACCCGAAACGCTCACGTAGCCCAAAAGCGACACATGGCTTTTGCCGACGAATTCGACGACATAGCATGATTCATGCGGGTCCTCGCCAAAGAGCTTCCAAACCACGCCATACGAGCGTCCCGCAGGCTGCTCGGGCATGGCCGGAAAGCGATTTTTGGGATCGAGAAACCTGAGCTTGTATGTCGGACGCTCTGCCACGAAATATCACCCTGATCGGTCGTCTAAAGAAAGAGCGCGCCACGGACTCACCGAGGCGCATACTCGAAATCTTACACGAGTCGATGAGAAATAGTCCCCTTTGACCGAGGTTCGAATCCATGCGGCGTCCGCCTAAAAGAAAAGCCCCCGTTGCCGGAGGCTTTAAGTTCGATTGGTGCGGCGTATAGGATTCCGCGTATCCGCTGCGCGGATCCGCACCGGCTTCGCCCGCCTGCCGGCGGACTCGCCCGCTCGCTACGGACGCTCCGCGTCCGCTTCGCGCTCGCGCCTCGACCGAGGTTCGAATCCATGCGGTGCCGACGTAAAAGAAAAGCCCCCGTTGCCGGAGGCTTTAAGTTCAATTGGTGCGGCGTATAGGATTCGAACCTATGACGTTCTGATTCGTAGTCAGACCCTCTATCCAGCTGAGGTAACGCCGCAACTTGTTGATTATTATGCACATGGACTGAATATAGGTCAAGCAATTTTTCGAAAAAAGTTATCAAATTTGATTTTTACTCATTTACGTCGATTGATGAGATCTTCAATCGCTCTATATAAGAAAAGCCCCCGTTTCCGGAGGCTTAAAACTCAATTGGTGCGGCGTATAGGATTCCGCGCATCCGCTGAGCGGATCCGCACCGGCTTCGCCCGCCTGCCGGCGGACTCGCCCGCTCGCTACGGACGCTCCGCGTCCGCTTCGCGCTCGCGCCTCGACCGAGGTTCGAATCCATGCGGTGCCGACGTAAAAGAAAAGCCCCCGTTGCCGGAGGCTTTAAGTTCAATTGGTGCGGCGTATAGGATTCGAACCTATGACGTTCTGATTCGTAGTCAGACCCTCTATCCAGCTGAGGTAACGCCGCAACGCACGGATTATTATGCACGTGAGCCCTCGATGGGTCAAGCAACAATTTGGAAAATTTTTACGGAGCGCTGATTAAGTTGTCGTGCTGATCCGCACCGGCTTCGCCCGCCTGCCGGCGGACTCGCCCGCGGGCTAAAAACGCTCCGCGTTTTCTTGACGCCCGCGCCTCGACCGAGGTTCGAATCCATGCGGTGCCGGCATAAAAGAAAAGCCCCCGTTGCCGGAGGCTTTCAATTTCAATTGGTGCGGCGTATAGGATTCGAACCTATGACGTTCTGATTCGTAGTCAGACCCTCTATCCAGCTGAGGTAACGCCGCAGCGCAAGACATATAAAACCACTTTAGTTCGTTAGAGTCAAGCAAAATCTCAAACTTTTTTTCGCGCGGGCCGCAATTTGTCACGCTGCACCACAAGCATCGGCGCTTCTCGTGCGATCGATTGGCTTTTCGATCACATCGAACCCGGCGCCAAGCTCCCCCAGAAGCGACCGCACCCGTTGCGCACAGTCGTAGTCGGCAAACGAGATGCTCAGCATTCGGGCCACCTGATTAGAAGTTCCAACGCCATAGAAGTGCTCAAGGACAACAAGCGCCTCATGCGCCACAAACGTCTCGACCACATGCGGCGACTCCTCATAGCACCATTGCGTCAATGGTCCCTCACTCGTCTGCCGAACCACCAAGCCACCCATACCCGACGGCTCGCACGTTACCAGCAGGTGCTCCCCACCCTCATCGCTCTGGAACAAAACAACCCACTCATCGAACAGCTCCATCACATCCCCTTTCTCTTGCTCTTAGTTAGCAAAAGCATAGCAGGTAGATGCATGTATACAGAACATCTGTTCGTGTATTTTTTATTGAGCTGTCCGCACGGCATGGTATAGCCGTACACAAAAAGAGCGCCCCTAAAAGGGGCGCCCTCGCAAATCGTCTATGCAGCTAGTTTACGCGACCGGCTCGATCTTCTCGAGGCCGCCCATGTAAGGACGCAGAACCTCGGGAATCGTGATGGTGCCGTCGGCGTTCTGGTAGTTCTCCAGAATGGCGGCCATGGTGCGGCCGGCCGGCAGGCCGGAACCATTGAGGGTGTGCAGGTAGCGCGAACCCTTGAAGTTCTCGGGGTCGCGATACTTGATGTTGGCGCGGCGAGCCTGGAAGTCACCGCAGTTGGAGCAGGAGCTGATCTCCTTGTAGGCGTTGTAGCTCGGCAGCCAAACCTCGACGTCGTAGGTCTGACGGGCAGAGAAGCCCAAGTCGCCGGTGCACAGGCTAATCACGCGATACGGAAGGCCCAGCTGCTGCAGCAGGTACTCGGCCTCGGCGGTCATGCTCTCGAGCTCCTCGTCGGACTCCTCCGGCTTAGCGAACTTGACCATCTCGACCTTGTCGAACTCGTGCTGACGGATGATGCCGCGGGTGTCGCGACCGGCGGAACCGGCCTCCTCGCGGAAGCAGGGGGTGAAGGCGGTGTAGCGGCGCGGCAGGGTGTCGGCATCGAGGACCTCGCCGGCGTGCAGGTTGGTAAGCACGACCTCGGCGGTGGGGATCAGGAAGTTGTCGCCCGAGACGTGATAGGCGTCGTCCTCGAACTTGGGCAGCTGGCCCGTGCCAAACATGGTCTGACGCTTGACGACGATAGGCGGCCACCACTCCTTGAAGCCACGGCTGGTGTGCGTATCGAGGAAGAAGTTGATGAGGGCACGCTCCAGGCGGGCACCGGCGCCACCGAGAACGGTGAAACGGCTGCCGGAGAGCTTGTTGCCGCGCTCGAAGTCAAGAATGTCGAGGTCGGTGCCCAGATCCCAGTGCGGCTTAAAGTCGAAGTCGAACTCGCGCGGGGTGCCCCAGCGGCGACGCTCGATGTTCTCGTCCTCGTCCTTGCCGTACGGCGTGGCCTCGCAAGGAATGTTGGGCAGGTGAGCCATGAAGTCGTACTGCTCCTGCTCGAGGGCAGTACGACGCTCGGCCAGACCGTCAATCTTCTCGTTGACGGCGCGCACGGCCTCCTTGGCGGCCTCGGCCTCCTCCTTCTTGCCCTCCTTCATCAGGGCGCCGATCTTCTTGGACTCGGCATTGCGCGTAGCCTGGAGTTCCTCGACCTCGGTGATGACGGCACGGCGCTCGTCGTCGAGCTCAAAGAACTTCTCGCGATCCCAAGACGTCTGGCGGTTAGCCATGGCGACATCGATGGCATCGGGATTCTCGCGAACAAACTTGATATCAAGCATAAGATCCTCCGGCGATATACATTCCATTTAGGTTGCAACCTTGTACATGTATGGGCAAGTATATACTTATGAGCGTTTACGACCCAACCCAACTACGCAAGAAGGCACCCAATGGACGCAGTTTTTTCCTTTTTGTTTGGCACCCGCACCGGTTTTGCCATCCTTTTCGCCGGCGGCATCCTGCTATTTGCGATTCTTGCCTTTGTAATGGAGAAGCGCACCCATAAGATGTATGTCGACCGCGGCCCCAAGTCCGAGGACGAAGAAGACAGCTTCTGGGACTAACCTGCCAAAAAGGGACAGGTTTATTTTGGTCGGTTTTATCTGGGCAAACGCAAGCGCCCCGCAACTGGAATTGAGCCAGTTGCGGGGCGCTTTTTGCTCAAGGTACAAAACCGCAGGAAAACCCTGCAAAATTAATCTGTCCCTTATTGGTCAGTTTACTGGAGAGTAGCGTCGATGGCCTTGACTAGGGCGCTGCGCATGCCGGCGTCCTCGAGCGCGACGACGCCCTTGATGGTAGCACCACCGGGCGAGCACACGGCATCTTTCATCGCTGCCGGATGCTGGCCGGTTGCAAGCTGCAGCTTTGCCGTACCCAGCACCATCTGGCTCACAATGCGATAGGCATCGGCGCGCGGAATACCGTGTTTGACGGCCGCATCGCCCAGAGCCTCGATCGCCATGGCGACAAACGCCGGGGCGCAACCGCCCACGGTACCACCCACAAACAGCAGACTCGAATCGAGCTCGACCACCGTGCCAAGCTTTCCGAGCAGACCGAGCACCGTGGCACGCTGCTCATCGCTAAGCGTGGAAGCCTTCTCGCAGGCGATAACGCCCTCGCCCACCGAAACCGGCGTGTTGGGCACTGTCGAGATATGAGCAACACCTGGCAGAACCTGTTCCCACTTGGCACTATCCCAGGTCCAGGCAACCGAAAGGACGACCTTGTCGGCAAGCGCATCCTTGAGTGGGGCGAAGACCTTCTCGATCATATACGGCTTGACCGCCGCAACCACGATATCGGACGCGGCAACAACCTCCGCCGCATCGTGGCAGGCAGCCATGCCCCGCGCCTCGCAACGCTCAACCAGAGCATCGTAGCGCCCTGCGCAAGCGCACATGTCGACCGCGGCCACGCCGGCGGCAATCCAGCCATCGGCCATAGCGCTCGCCATATTGCCAAAACCGACAAATCCGATCTTCATATCACACAGTCCTCTCAGATGCGTTCCTCAAAACGAAAGTCATTGTCCCACGCCATTGTTTCGTATTGCCGACCTACTTGTGATACGGCTCGCCGCGGCTAATCTTGCAGGCGCGGTAGATCTGCTCCAGCAGCACCACGCGCGCCAGGTTGTGCGGCAAGGTAATGCGTCCAAAGCTGAGCATCTCGTCGGCGCGGGCGCGCACGGCATCGCTCACGCCGTCCGATCCGCCGATTACAAAAGCGATATCGCTGTTGCCTCTCAGCATGAGGTCATCGAGACGGGTCGAGAACTCCTCGCTCGAACGCTCCTTGCCCTCGATAGCCAGCAGAATCACATGTGCCCGCGGTGGCAGGGCAGCAAGAATCGCCACGCCCTCTTTGTTACGCGCGGCATCCACACCGCCCGCCTTGGCCGGATCGATATCGGCAACCTCGCGCATATCTACCTTGGCATAGGCGCCTAGGCGTTTGGTGTATTCGGCGCACGCGTCCTTCCAAAAGCGCTCTTTGAGCTTGCCAACGCAAACAACGGTATATTTCACGCGCGTCTACTCCTTCGACTCGTTCTGAACTTTGCCGGCTGTCAACATCTGCTCGAACATCGAGGCCGACTGTGAGAAATCGCTCGGCAGCACGACCGTCGAGGTTTTGCCCGTGCGAGCGAACTCCGTCATCATCTCGGACCACTGCGTAAACATGAACAGCTGGTTGGCCTCATCGTTGCCGACGCCCGTCTCCTGGATAATCTCGAGCGAGTCCTTGATGCCCAGCGCGATGGCCTTGCGCTGGTTGGCGATGCCCTCGCCCGCCTTTTCCATTGCCTCGGCCTCGGCGGTCGCCTCGGTGACACGTTTGATGCGGTCAGCCTCGGCGAGCTCCTGCGCAGCAGCGCGCTTGCGCTGGGCAGCGTTGATGTCGTTCATGGAGTTCTCGACCTCGGTCGGCAGCGCGATCTTGGTAATGAGTGTCGACACGAGAGTGAAGCCGTAGGCGGCCATCTGCTCGGAAACGGTAGCGTTGACATCCTTGGCGATGTCATCCTTCTTGGCAAAGACCTCATCGAGTGTGTAGACGGGAATCGAAGAGCGCAGGGCGTCGGTGATGAAGTCACGCATCTGGTCGACGGGCTCCTGCAGCATGTAGTAGCTCTTGTAGATACCCGAATCTGCCGGGCCGGCGCCCATGTCATAGCTCACGTGATATTGAGCCGAGACCTCGAGGCCGATGGTCACGTTGTCTTGGGTCTTAACGTCGATGCCAAAACCGTTTTTCATGGTGCGCAGACTCACCGTGGCGGCCTTGCGGTCGATCACGGGCACCTTCATGTGGAAGCCCGCGTTGACGATGCGGTTAAACTTGCCCAGACGCTCGATGATCACGGCATGCTGCTGTTCAACGACATAGCAGGCGCTGGGAAGCAGCAGCAACAGGATGATGATGGGAATCAAAAGGCTGGTAAGGGCGGCGATGATACCGGAAAACAGCATGGTCTCTCCTCTGATAGGCACACGTTGGCATTAGGATACCCGTCCAAGGAGATCGTGCATAACAAAAAAGCTCCCATTGCTGGGAGCTCTTTCATTTAATGGTGCGGGCGAAAGGACGTCCGCGTATCCGCTTCGCGGATCCGCACCGGCTTCGGCCGCCTGCCGGCGTCCTCGCCAGCTCGCTAAAAACGCTCCGCGTTTTCTTTACGCTCGCTCCTTCGCAGGTTCAAGTCCCTGCGATGGGCCCATAACAAAAAAGCTCCCATTGCTGGGAGCTCTTTCAATCAATGGTGCGGGCGAAAGGACTTGAACCTTCATGGGGTTGCCCCCATACGGACCTGAACCGTACGCGTCTGCCAATTCCGCCACGCCCGCGTGCAGGAATTAGAATAACGGAGCGCCACCGCGAACGCAAGAACTATTTTTGAAAAAGTTTGCAGGCATTTTCCCAGGCGGCTCGAGCGATTGCCTCAGCGTCCTCGCCGGTACGATCGACGCGATCGTTGACCAGCGCGTTTGCTGTGATGGAAATCATTGCAGGCTCGCACTCAAGACCGCGAATGGGCTCCGGCGCCATATAGGGACAATCCGTCTCGAACAAAATACGGTCGAGCGGGGTCGCCGCAAATGCCTCGCGCACGTCGTCGTTGCGCTTAAAGGTGGCCGCGCCGCCATAGGCGATATAGCAGCCCAAACCCACAAAGCGCTCCATCGTGGCTCGATCCTCGCCAAAGCAGTGCAGCACGCAACCGGCCTGAGGCACACCTACCTCGCGAAGCACGTTGTACGCATCAACGTGCGAGGTGCGCTCCCCATCCGAGTCCTCGTGCCGCAGGTGCAGCTCCACCGGCACATTGCGGCGCACGGCAACTTCGAGCTGACGTGCCATGCAATCAATCTGCACGCTGTGGGGCGCCGGCGCGATGTCGTCGTCGTAATCCATGTGGTAGTCCAGACCGATCTCGCCGATACCGACGCACAAAGGGTCATCGAGCGCGGCAACGACCTGTGCGTGAATGTCGTCGGTATAGTCCGGCGCGCCATAGGGGTGCACGCCGGCGAGATACTTGATCTGCGGAATATCCCGCATCGGCAGAATTTCGCGCACCAGCCAGTCGCTATAGTCCGTCACGCTGCGTTTGTCAGCGATGGGGTCGAACATCGTCACCAACAGGTCGACGCCCACGGCTTTGGCGCGCACGAGCGTCTCGGGCACCTCCTTGCCCCAAAACGAAAGCAGATGCGCATGCGTGTCGGCAAGCGGTGCCAAGGGCACGGGGCAGGCAACCGTCTTCTTTTTCTTGGTAAACGTCACGCGTGCGGCATTAGGCATCATGGATTAGCTCCTGGGCCAGGCGGACAAAGTCGGCAACATCAAGCGTCTCGGCGCGCGTGGTGGGTGCGATACCGCAAGCCTCAAAGGCGGCATCAAGCGCGTCCTTGGCAAAGCCGTTGGCGCTCATGGAATTGCGGATGGTCTTGCGACGCTGAGCAAATGCAGCGTCAATCACGCGGGCCACAAACTCGCGATCGAGCCCCTCGGGCACCACGCCGTCAACACGGTCGATACGCACGACGGCCGAGTCCACATGCGGTGCCGGCATAAAGCAGCGCGGCGGCACCTCAAAACGACCCGTCACCTGCGCATACAGGCCAAGCTTTGCCGTATAGCCGCCATAGGTCTTGTTGCCCGGCGTTGCGGCAATGCGATCGGCAACCTCTTTTTGAACCATGACAACGGCGCGCTTGAGCGCAGGCATCGTCTGGAAGAACTGCAGAATGATTGTCGCCGCCACGTTATAGGGCAGATTCGCGACAAACACCGTCGGCTCACCGCCCGCAGCCCGCTCAATCTGCTCCGGCGTCACCCTGAGCGCGTCACCCATGATAAAGCGGAAGTTGGCATAGTCGGCGGCATGGGCGTCGAGCACCGGTTCGAGCTCGGGATCTGCCTCGATCGACGTGACGCACGCCGCCTCCTGCAGCAGTGCAAGTGTGAGCGTGCCAACGCCCGGGCCAACCTCGAGCACGCGCTCATCGCCCGCAAGCTCGGAAAGCTCGCAAATGCGCTCAATTACATGGTTGTCGATCAGGAAGTTCTGCCCCAGGCGATGCTTGGTCGCAAGGCCAAACTCCTCCAGCAGCTCCCTTGTTGCCGTGGGGTTAGCCAAAGGCGAAGTTGTCATAGTTGCCTCCTTAGCATGATGGCGGCGTCTTGAAACAAAAGGGCATGGACCGTTGCGGCCATGCCCTTACATCTAAACAGCAAATTGCCGATATGGCGCGCGGCGTCTTAGCCCAGACGCGGGAACAGCGGCTCGCCCTTCTCGACGGGCTGACCACCAGCAAGCAGGCCCCAAGCGCAAACGCCCTTAAGGTCGTCGCTCGTGGCCTCGTCCTCGCAGGACAGGCGGCGCAGGGCCTCGGCAGAAGTCTGAGGCATGAGCGGCATCAGCAGGTGAGCGGCGATGCGGATGGCCTCGAGCAGGTTGTAGATCACAAACGCCAGCTCGTCAGCCTTGGCCTCGTCCTTGGCAAGCGCCCAAGGCTCGGAGTCCTCGATGTAGTGGTTGGCGGCGTGGATGAGCTCCATGACCTCGTCCTTAGCTCCACCGTAATCGAGCACGTCCATCTTGGTCATGTAGCGCTCGACCAGACCATCGGCAATCTTTGCCAGCGGGTTGTCGAACGCGTCGGCAGACGCCGGTTTAGCCGGGGCGCAGCCGTCAAAGTACTTTGCGCTCATGTTGAGCGAACGCGAAATCAGATTGCCCCAGCTGTTGGCCAGGTCGGCGTTGTAGACCTGCTCCATGCGATCGAAGCTGATGGCGCCGTCGGTGCCGGGAACGACGTCGGTCATGAAGTAGTAGCGATAGCCCTCGACGCCCAGCATGTCGATAACGTCCTGCGGAGCGATGGCGTTGCCGCGGCTCTTGGACATCTTCTCGGCCTTGCCGGTCTCGGCATTGCGCACGGTCAGGAAGCCGTGGGCAAAGACGTGCTCGGGCAGGGCCTCGCCGATGGCCATGAGCATGGCGGGCCAAATGACGCAGTGGAAGCGGATGATGTCCTTACCCACGATGTGGAACTGTGCGGGCCAGCGATAGGCCAGCTCGGCACGCGCCTCGTCGGTGTCGACACCGTAGCCGACGGCCGTCATATAGTTGAGCAGTGCATCGAACCACACATACGTCACGTGGCCCTCGTCAAACGGGACCTGAATGCCCCAGTCGAAGCTCGTGCGGCTCACGGATAGGTCGTTAAGGCCGCCCTCGACAAAGCTGCGAACCTCGTTCATGCGGAACGCAGGCTCGACAAAGTCGGGGTGCTCGTCATAGAGCTTGAGCAGCTTGTCCTGGAAGGCGGAAAGCTTAAAGAAGTAGGACTCCTCCTGCACGCGCTCAAGCGGACGGTGGCAGTCGGGGCACAGGTGCTGGCCGACGCTGCCGTACTCCTCGTCGCCCTTCTGGACCTGTGTATCGGTGAAGTAGGTCTCATCAGGCACGCAATACCAGCCGTCGTAGCTGCCCTTATACAGGTAACCGGACTCCTTCATGCGCTCCCACAGGTACTGCACGGCATGATGCTGGCGCGGCTCGGTGGTGCGGATGAAGTCGTCGTTGGAAATCTCGAGCTTGCTCCAAAGCTCCTTGAAGTGCGGGGCCTGGCTGTCGGTCCACTCCTGCGGCGTCATGCCATGCTTGGCTGCGGCCTCGGCGACCTTCTCGCCGTGCTCGTCCATGCCGGTCAGGAACTTGACGTTATAGCCGGCGGAGCGACGATAACGGGCCTGAACGTCGGCGATGATGGTGGAATAAGCCGTGCCCAGGTGCGGATCGGCGTTGACGTAGTAGATGGGCGTCGTGATAAAGAACGAAGGCTTGCTTTGATCCATGGGGTTTGTCCTCCAGAAAAACGTTGCATACAGAGGATGATTCTAGCGCAAGGGCTGGATATCCTCCATCTATTGCATATCGAGCACCATGGCATAGACATCGCGCTTGCGGCGCGAATACTTCTGAGACAGGCGCTTGGCCACTGCAGACGCGGGCTCCCCCTCCTCGAGCGCGGCGCGGATATCCTCGCGCAGGGCCTCGTCGTGATCCGCTGCCGCGGCGCCAACCGGCACGGCACCGGCCTCCTCATCCTCGCTCGGCGGCGCGATGACCAGCGCAATCTCGCCCTTTACCTCGCCGCGAGCACGCAGCTCCTCGGCAAGCTGGGCAGCGGGCCCGCGCAAGACTTCCTCGTGCAGCTTGGTGAGCTCGCGGCAGACGGCAACCTCACGCTGGGGAAAGACCTCCACCACGGCCTCGAGCGTCGCCACGATGCGATGTGGAGACTCGTAGAAGATGAGCGCGCCGGGCACCACGGCAAGGCGCTGCAAACGGCGCACACGGTCGCCGTGCTTTCGGCCCAAGAAGCCCTCGAAGAAAAAATGCTCGCAGGGAATGCCGGACGAAACGAGCGCCGTGACGCAAGCAGAGGGCCCGGGAATAACTTCTACGGGCACATCGACCTCACGTGCCGCCTCGACCAGCGCCTGGCCGGGATCGGACACGCTCGGCATGCCGGCGTCCGAGGCAAAGGCGAGGGTCTCCCCCGCCAGCAGACGGTCGACTAGGCCGGCGGCGCGGCTGGCGATCACATTCTCGTCGCAACGGACAAGCGGCTTGGAAATGCCCAGGTGCATCAGCAGCTTTGACGTCACACGCGTGTCTTCGCAGCAGATGGCATCGGCGGCGGCAAACGCCTCGCCAACGCGCGGGGACAGGTCGCCCAGGTTGCCGATGGGCGTGCCGACCACATAGAGTTTGCCCGTATGGGCGCTGTTTTGCGTCATATCAACCTATTCAATCATGCCGCGCTCGAGCGTACCGAGCGCCGCGCGGGCGTCCCATGCTGCAATGCGCTTCTCGGTCTTCCACGTTTGGAAGAACCAGCCGGCAGCCGGCGCAAACGAAGCCAGCTGATTGGCGATAAACACGCGCTCGTAGGCATTGCGGCCCTCGGGCGTAACCGACGAGTTGGCAAAGATCGCCGCGCCCGACCATTCGCCCACCAGCACGGGGAACCCAGTCGAAATCGCTTCTTTAAGCTCGCGCTTGTTACGGGAAATCGCCGTCGTCAGCCCGCGGGGGCTCGTGATATCGAGCGCATACTCGTCGCGGTAATGGTACAGGTGAAGGTCCATGTAGACGTTCTTGTACTTGGCGCCGCGCATAAAATGCTTCCACTCGCTGGGATGCCCCGAAGACGAGAAGACGACGATCTTATCCTCGGGCATATACGAACGGACGAGCTCGTAGGCATCGCGATAGAAATTGCGCAGGTAGTGAGCCGGAATGCCATCCGTCATGGCAAAGAGACTCTTGCGGACACTCATCTGCGGCGTATCCAGCAGCTCAATGCCCAGCAGGCTCTCGGCCTCGCCGTAACGCTCGGCCAAGCGCTCGAGCACGTCGAGTGCGACATGGCGGCCGTTAGTGGACGAATGCCACTCGGCAACAGCCTCCGGCGTGGCGGGCGAATCGTTGGAATCGCCCTGACCACCGGGCACAGTCGCCAGGTCAAGCAGCACGCGAATGTTGTACTTGGCAGCCCACTCAATCGCGCGGTCGATGTAATCGACAACCGAGATGTAGGACGCATCGGACTCCTGCGAGCCAAAGGCATACCAGGGCACCGGCAGACGCACGGCATTGAGACCGATCTGCGCCATGCGACGGAAATCGTCCTCGCTCACAAACGTCTCGTAATGACGGCGCATGCGCTCGTTATAGGCGGCGGTGCCCATGGCCTCCTGCAGCTCGGCCGCGTTGGATGCACCGGTCGCCGCGTATAGCGACGGGGTCACCCAAGGCTCCGGAATAAACCAGCCAGAGAGATTAACGCCGAGTATCCTCTCCATCACTGCCCCCTTCGGATCATGCAGGTCGAACCCGCATCGTATTGCATAGGATAAGTATCGTTTTGAGTATACCCGCGTGTGCGGACAGGCGACCGAACGGTCTGCAAAGTGACGCGAAAGTGGGAGGAATGTCTGAGCGGGCGGGCCCGAGATGTGCACGCACGTCGGAAGTAAGCGCCGGAAAGCGCATCCCACTCTGAAGCCAAATTCCGGGACGCAATTTCCGCAGAGCCCTCGATAAAAGAAAAGGGCCCCTTTGCAGAGGTCCTAGTCAATTCAAGGTGGCGGGGAAGGGAATCGCGTCCGCGCGCTGCGCGGACGGACCGCTGCGGCGCTTACGCGCCTTGCGAGCTGCGCTGGCAAACGCTTACGCGTTTACTCAGCTCCGCGCCCTCACGGGGTTCGATTCCATGTGGGGGCTGCATAAAAGAAAAGGACCCCTTTGCAGAGGTCCTAGTCAATTCAAGGTGGCGGGGAAGGGAATCGAACCCCTGACACGAGGATTTTCAGTCCTCTGCTCTACCAACTGAGCTACCCAGCCATTTGAGGTGTGCCTTGTTTCAAGGCTTGATTAGTATAACCAAGGACGCGTTCCGGTCAACCGAGAATTTTAAAAAAGTTTTTGAGCACAGCCTCGGTTCTATAAATCGGCACGTCAGAGGCATCAGCCGGCAGCAAGAAGTTTTTCACTCAGAGCCGCACGGGCAAACTCACTTGGCGTCATCCCCTCGGCAGCCGCCCGTCGACGAATGGCCTCCTTCATTCCCAGAGGAATCTTGACCGACAGCGTTGCCGTCCCCTCACCTGAGAGCGGGGGCCGTCCATGCACGATCCCACCAACGGTGTGTTCGCCATCCGGAAACTCTCCGCGCTCGTACGACTCGCACCACGCGTCAATCATTTCATCCGTTACAACCTGACCATTAGCGGCCGTATACGTCTTGCCCATCATCGACCCCTTTGCCGAGCCTGTTCAATCTCCTGCCAAAATTTCTTCTGGACTGGAGACAAGGCATGAATGATAAGCCACCCACGGACAAGCTCGACCGCGACAAGCTCCACGCTTCGTCCGTCTGGGAGCCATCCAATCGCAAGCCATCTCGGCGGCTCGTCCTCCGACTCGCGGCGAATGCACTCAGTAACCGCGAACCAGGCACCTAGCACCTGCTTTTCCGTCAAGTGTTTTTTGGCGTTCGGATGGATCTCAACATCCATGCATCTTCTCCTCCATCTTACCCAATTTCGTATGACGAAAGTCCGCAGTCGCCAATTCTTAAGCCGGCACGCGTTGGAGAGCAGGGGTCGAAACAATGATTGAAGGACGCTCTAGTGCGGCCCAGGCGCATGGGTGGGAGCACATGCGCCAAGGACGAACGTTTTCGTATCGCGCGAGGATATTGCCGTCGCGATCGATGAAGGCGATGTCGATGGGATAGGCCATAAAACACGTATGGACCGAAGAGCAGCGTGGAAACGCCATGACGAGCGGCAGGCCGTTGGCGGCAACCGGACGCCGTCCCAGCATGCCGCGCAGGCGCACGACAAACGACTCCGCCACCACAAACTCGGCCGGCGTCCAACCCAGCCTGTTGAGTGCCCGCGCGTAAGCGATGTAGGACGAGACCGCGGTCACATGACCACCCCCGGACGCCATGGATCGACCGTCACCGCGCGCTCGTGCGACAACGTTGTCGGCGCCCCCAGCGGAACGCCAGCGATGCTGAGAGAAGTCGGCCACGGCTCATAGTGCATGGTGCAGGTGTAGGTCCTAAACGTACCGGATAGGGAGAGCAGGCCACCATCTGATGCCTTCGCGCCTTGCTCGCTCGACACTTCGATCTGCAAGTCATAGCCTTCCATGGCATTCAGAATTTGAGTCTGGACCGTCACCGAGGCATCGGCAGAGTTCTCGTCACCCTCCCCGCCCGGTGCCACAGCGTGCGCCAGCACGATGTCGGGCACCACGCGGTCGAAGCGCGAGACCGCGCCGGCAAAGATCATGATGTTGTACGCGATGAGAGCCAGCACGAGCAGGACAGGCGTGACCACGGCCATCTCGACCGTCGCCTGGGCACGCTCCTCGCGCAAGCCCGAGCGAATGCCCATTACGACCCACCGCCAAAAGCTCCCACCAGCGTGGCAACATCGACAGTGAGCGGGATGGAGCCGCCGCCGGGCAGCGGAATCTCCGCAACCGTGAACACCGCGCCGCTGATGGTGCGCTCGACGTGATATTCCAAGGCCTCGCAAAGTGTCTTGGGGTCAGTCACGCCCAAGGGGATTTTTCGCAGGGTATCTTGAGCTTTGGAGATGCCCGCGATATCGGACCCCGGACTTTTGATGACATTGGCGGTATCGGTCAGCACCGGTTTTCGCAAACGCAAATCGCACGGTTCGAGTCCCAGCGCCGCCACGGAGGACGAGACGGTGTCACCGAGCCAGGACGCGATGGAGCCCAACGCGCCGCTACTCCCTCCCAAGCCACCGATCAGCTCTCCCATAAGCTCGTCGACCGCACCCTGGATGTCTCCGTACCCCACAAGCAGGCGGCCCCAAACATCCATAACGCCGTCGAGCACGCCGGCAACGCCGCCCGAACGCTCCTCCAGCGTCGAGAAAAACCGCGAGAGAACGTTATTTTGTGCCGTCGCATCATCGGGCGCGAGCACTGCAGCAGAAATTGCACCACGATCGCCAAGCTCAGCTGCCGTGTTAAACGAAGAGTTGAGCTCGTCGGGACTGGAGATGGCGCCCGAGACCGCAAAGGCGACCACGCCGTTGCGACCGGGCGGAGCGATGCGCGGGCGCTCGCCTGAAAGCTCTTTGATGGCGGTATCGAACGCATTGCCCGCACGGTCGGCTTCGTCCTCGGTCTGACGCTCGAGTTCGAGTTCCTTGTTGCGACAGTCGACGTAGTCCTCCAGGGCGTCTTTAAACTTGTCAAAGTGATACTCGAAGCCGTTTTCGATAGAGGTTGAAGGCGCCGCAACAGCACCAAGCGACGAAACGCCAAAATGGCATTTGCTGCATTTATCTTGCCCATCGTAATCGGCAACCGAAGCAAATCCGCTCGGCGTTCCTTTCTTATAGTTAGGGCAGGTCGTCCCGTAATGCAGATACGCCTTGTCATCGTTCACGCTAGTCGGCCACACCGCATCGGTATAGAGTTCCGTCGCCCGGACCTCATCAGAGTTGCGCGGCAGCAGCGGAATATAGGAGGAAACCCTGTCTCCGTTCTCGGTTATATATGCCCGATCGACCTCCGCGCTCGCATAGGTATAAAACGCCTTACGCGCCGCAGACTCCGCCTTCATCTCGACACTCGAGCCTTGGGGCTTCTCGTTTGCCAGACGCCGATGGTAGTAGTCCTTCGAGCGATCGAGCGCCACTTGCGGTTCCCACGTAACGCTCGAAGCGTAATGCGGATTTTGAACACCGGAGAGATCCGTTAGGCTTTTTGTGCGCTCCCACATACACGAACAGCTGCCGACCGAACCTTTATCCGATCCACCACAATCCGCTAGCCAGGCGCGCTCTTTGGCCTTCGCCGTCTCCTCCGATGCTTTTTGTAGCTCCTCGGCCGCGCGCTCCAGATCTTCCGACGCATCTTTAATGGCATCGGTCGAGATTTCTGATCCTTCGAGCGCAACAAAATCCGACTCGGATGTCCTGGGCACGGCAAGCGCCGTACCGGTATAGGTCACGCCGTCGGTATCCTGCGCCGACACCGCCTGCGTGGCACGCGCGGCAATCAGATACGGCAGAGCCGTCTCGATTTTCTGCAAGCCTTCCGATGCGCTTTTGGCAAACTTGTTGCGCGTTTTAATGATCTCAATCCCGGTGTCGACCATATTGCCGGCAACTGGTTCGGCACCTGGGATGAGAATGGCAACCAGGCCCGTCCCGATTGTGGCAAACCCCGCTAGCCCCAGACTCAAGATGCTCGCATCAACCACCGTGGCAGCCGTGTGATAGGACGACACCACGTTGGCACCCGCCAACGCGCCGCTATCGGCCGCCACCTGGGTATCCCCGGCACGCGACATGCTCCATATCGCCGCGGTCGACGAAAACAACAACGTGAGCACCACTAGGATGACCACGGCAGAAGAAAGCGTGGTGTAGGCACCGTCTTCGATAAACAGGTCGATACCGGCGCGGCCCATAAAGCCGCCTCGCTTGCGATGGCAGCTCGGACGGCGCGTCAAAACGCGTCTAGACCAGAAACGCTTAATCCCATGCAGCAATCCACGAATCATAATCTCCCTCCAGCCATTCGGGACGTGATTGATACGAGACATCGACCTTGAGCTCAACGTAGCCGCCCTCGGCGGTACCACCCATAACCTGCGCAAACGCACCGATCACAGGCAACGGCTTGACCTCGCCGGAAACGGACACGGACGAGACGCCGCCCGCATCGGCCCGGCTAAGCTCGACATCCCACGACAACGGCCCGCCGGCATGAAAGATCGAAACGTTGGGCACTGCGGCAAGCCGGCGGAGGGTGAACTCCTTAAGATCGTCGTCCTCCGCCGTCGTCGTGGTCATGAGCCGCGCGGTCTCGGCAGCGGCAGACTCCATGACCGCGCGCGTATAGAGCAAACACACCGGTTGCAGTGCGAGAAGAATGAGCATCAGAAACGTCGGCAGCAAAAAAGCAGCCTCGACCGTAGACTGCGCCCGGTCCTCGCGCGCGATATCAATACAACGCGATGTCCTTAGCGCCCGCAGCGGCGTCGATAACCGACGTCGAGGCAACGCCATGGGATGCCGCCCGCTCAACCAGCGCCGCCAAGTGCCCATCGGTGCCAGCACGCCAAAGCCCCGCAATCGCCAGCACGATCGATAACAGCGCCACCGTGACGATGGCGTATTCGACCGTCGCCTGGGCAGATTCCTCGCGCAGGACGTCATGCATTTCACGACCCCTCCTTTGAGCTTATTGTTTGCGGGGCCAGGCGCACCGCGCGCAGGCGGCACGAGGCATCGCCGGCATCCGCGGCAACCGTCACCATGTCGACCCAGCCTCGCCCGTCGCGCACGATGGCGCCCCATACGTTGCCCTTAATATCGAGATAGCCGCTCAGGGCGAGCTGGGCCGTTGGCACCTCGCGGTAGGCGCGTAACATATCCGCCGCTGCCTCGGTCATCGGTCGGTCCTCGGACCATGCAAGCCGGACCGCAATCGCGTTGTCCTCAGGCGAATCCGTCGCAGTGCCAGACCGCTTGTCGAGCATCCGCAGAAAGGTTTGCGCCGTGACAGCGACATCCGAATCGTCCGCATCTCGCATCTCATCTTTTTGAGACGCCACCGCCGAATCTGAGCCCGAATCGAAGGCGGCCCCAGGACGCTGCTGCCGCGCGGCGTTTAGCCCCCAAACCGCCACTGCCACCGCCACAACCACACAGGCAAACACCAGCAGTGCGCCGACAGGCCGCCTACCCTCTACAGGCTGTTGATGCCCTCGCTGATAGCGTTCCATAGATCTTGGACCTTGCCCTTAAATGCGACAATGGCAATGATGGCGATCACCACGAGCACGCCGACCAAGATGGCGTATTCGGTGGTGCCCTGCGCACTCTCCTCCTGCAGCAGCTCCCCGGCATGCTGGCGAGCGCGAATTGACTGGCAAACAGCCCAGCTCCAGACCTTGCCAGCAACGTCAGTCATCGTGTTCATGTATTCCTCCCTACATCATCCCGCCTGCTCCCAACAGCGGGCCCAATATGGACAGAAGCAACGCCGGCAAGATGAGTGTGCCGGTGGGAATCAGCAGCTTGACGGGCGCACGCTCGATCTCGCGCTCGACCGCGGCGCGATGAGCCGCACGGATCTCGCGACTTTGAGCGGCCAGTGTCTCGGCAAGTGGGGCACCCAGAGCGAGCGCCTGCCCCACCGTGATGGCAAAGGTCTCGAGCGCTCGCACGTCCAGGTCGCGTGCGGCGGCCAACAACTCGTCCTCACGCGTGCCCACGCCCACCTGCCATGCCATGCAGGCCCGCTCAAGTCGAAGAGCCAGCACTGACCGGCGGTTGGCGCAGAAAATCTCAAGCGCCGCATCAAACGAAAGACCGGCCGAAAGACCCAAGCGCACAACATCGATCATCTCGGACACTTCGCCGAGCGATACTCGCGCCGGGCCGCCCGCTCCAACCGCGCCCTTCATTCGCGCGGTCAGAGCATCGACCACCGAGCGACCCGCGGCAGCGACCAGCACCGCCTCGCGCTTGCAGGCCTCTGCGATCTTGCGTGCATCCGCCCGATCCAAACCCGTCGCGACAAATGCACTCAGAGCGCACAGGCAAGCCGCAACTGCAACCAGGGCGCTCACAGCTCCACCCGCATAATGCGCCTGATAACCACCAGGGCAACGGCGTTGAGGGCAAGACCCAGCGCCACAGCGCCCGCGCCGGCAGGCGTCGCAAGACCGCGACGAAAATCTGCCGAAAGCAGCGCCAACACCGCGCACATGCCCGCCGGCATCGCCGCGACCATATGCGCAGACATGCGAGCCTGCGACGTCTTAACATCCAGGCGGCGCTTGAGCTCAATGCGCTCCCCCACCATGCTCGACGCCTCGGACAGTAAGTCGGCAAGCGGAGCACCGGTGCGCTGAGACACCTTAAGCGCCAAGGTCACAAGCGAAAGACCGGGGGCGTCGATGCGCACGAGCAAGTCATCGAGCGCATCGGTCGCCGAGATGCCGCAATCGATCGCCGCCGCCACCCGCAAAAACTCGGTATGCACCGGCTCTTGCGCATGAGCGCCCACAAAGCGCATGCCCTGGGCCAGCGAATGTCCCGAGGCAAGCGACATGGAAAGTGCGGTAAACGCCTCGGGCATGGCCTCTTCTGCATCGTGTTGCTCGCGCCGGCTCTCAAAGCCATCCCGAGCGGCGCCAGCGGCAATCGGAGCAACAAGTCCCAAGGCAAATCCGAGGGGCGATAACGACACCATCGTTAGTAAAACGCAGCAGACACCGCTCGATAGCAGCAGAAACGCCAAACGCCCCGAAGCATCTTCAATCACGAGGCCAAGGCGATGCGCCGGAGCCAGCGATGCCCACGAACGGGCGATCTTTTTCAGCAGATCGTTTTCCACCAGCTCACGCGGCAGCTTCTCTGCCGCCGTCTCGAGCGCCTGACGCGCCAGCTCCGCCGGCGGCACCTGCGGCACACGAGGTTCCGCCCCGCACGCCGTCGCAACAGAAAACCCTGCCAAACCCCCTACGACGAGGGGCACAGCGACCTCCATTCGTCCACCTCCTCTTGTGTGAGCGTCCCCGACCGCAGGCCTTCTGCAATAAACGGCGGCTCGCGGTCAAGCGTCCAGGTGCGCTCGGCGGCATCGAAAGTCACATAGCGCTCGAGCTCTACGCCGCCCGACGCGGCGCGACGCACCCCCGAATACGAGGAGACGAAACGCCTGCCATCGGCGTGGCGCTCGGACATCACGATGCCGTCGAGCGCCATGGCAATCTGCTCCTCGATGAGCTCGCTCGGCAGATCGATGCCATAACGTGCAAGCAACGTCAGACGCACCACGGTCTCCTGCTCGGAACCCGCATGAAGCGTGGTGAGCGACCCGTCGTGGCCCGTGTTCATGGCCTGCAACATGTCGCAGCACTCGGCACCGCGCACCTCGCCCACCACGATGCGGTCGGGGCGCATGCGCAGGGCATTGGTCACCAGGTCGCGGATCGTCACCGCGCCCTCGCCCTCAATTGAAGCCTCGCGCGCCTCTAGGCGCACCACGTGCGGATGATGCGCAAACTTGAGCTCGGCAGAGTCCTCGATCGTCACGATGCGCTCGCCGGTGGAGATCTCGCATGACAACGCGTTGAGCAGAGTGGTCTTACCAGATCCCGTGCCTCCCGCAACCGCCAGGTCCTGTCGCAGCGACACAGCGCACGACAGCAGCTGCGCATACCAAAGCGGCAGCGACCCCAGCCCCACAAGCTCGTCCAGCGAGCAGATACGGTCCGAGAACTTTCGGATGGTGAGAATCGGTCCGTCAATCGCCACAGGCGGAATCACCGCGTTGACGCGATAGCCCGTTTTGAGGCGGGCGTTGACGATGGGGCTGCGCTCGTCGATACGGCGGCCAAGTGGCGAGATGATGCGGTCGATAAGCACCCGGATCTGCTCATCATCCTCAAACGCATGCTCGATGGGGTACAAGACGCCGCCGCGTTCAAAGAAAGCCGAGCGGCAGCCGTTGATCATGATTTCGGTAACGGTGTCGTCCTCGATGAGCGGCTGCAACGGCCCCAAGCCCACCACGTCATCCAAAATCTCGTCGATGATAGTCTCGCGCTCGGGCGTCGCGAGATCGGTCGGCTCCTCAACATTGAGCGCCGCCTCCACCGCAGGACGCAATTCCGAGCGGGCAAGTGCCGGGTCGATATAGGCGCTGATACGCGCCACTTCGTCGTAACCCATGCGGTCCATCACGGCGCGCTTGGTGCGTCGTTTCACCGCGCGGCGACGCCCCGCATCTACAGGCGCTGCCGCCGCTGCAGCGCCGGCAGCCTTAATCCTCGTTTGCAGGCTCATCGCTGATCACCCTCGCGCGACCAGGGAAGGCGGATACGCGGGCGTTCGGTACGCGTTGCACGGTCGGCGACTATATCGCTCCAAGGGCCGACGGCGCACCCCAGTTCCACGAGCATCTCGCGCGTGGCCTCGCGCACGCTGGTCGCAAAAGCGCTCGTCTGGCCCACTGCCTCGTCGGCGCGCCCAAACGCCATGAGCGCGGCGAGATCCTGCCCGCCATCGGCGATACGAATCTTGGAGCTCAACGCACAGGCAATCTCAAAGCGCATGGCGACGTCCTCGTCTGCCCCGCGCGCACCGAACCGGTTGAACACGGCGCTCATGCGCGTGCGCGGCACACCTACTCGACTTGCCAGTTCAATGACGCGCGACGCCGATGTCGCGGACGACACCGCCGCATCGCCAACGACCAGGCAACGGTCGCTCGCCGCCACCGCAGCCGCCACGGCATCGCCCCAAAAGACCGAGGTATCGATAAAGACCACGTCGGATTCGCGACGCAGGACATCAAACAGCAGCTCCACCGGACGTGCCATGAGCTCGGCTTGCTCGGGCGCCGCAACGGGACCCCAGAGCGTAACGCCCGGCGCCACGCGCATCGATGCGGCTACGATATCCGGCTCGGTGAGCGCGCCCGCCGCCGACGGCTCGATAAGTGCCGCCATATCGCGCGGAGCATCGACGCCTAACAAGTCGTAAAGGTTTCCAAACATCAGGTCCAGGTCGAGCACGGCGGCACGCAAGCCCAACAGCGACGATGTGTGTGCCATGGTGGCAACGATCGTCGACTTGCCGCAACCGCCCGAACCCGAAATGGCGCAGATGACCGGAGCTCGATGCTGCGGAGCGGCAGCGTCTGCCGGCGGCATCGGAGGCGGCGGGGCGGGCGTCGGCGACAGCGTCCCCGTCTCCCCCGCCGCAACCACACGCTGCGCCCAAGCCGGCATGGCGGCTTGTTCGGTCTGCAAGGCAGGCTCGTTCTGTGCAATCTGCTCATGCTGCATCAGCGACAACTCGCCGCACCCGGCAAAGCCCTCAACTTCGTCGAGTTCATCCGCCAGATTCACGCCGTGCATGTATCCCATATCTACAGCCGGGGAGTCGCCAGCATGCTGTGCCGGCCCTCCAGCGTCATCGTATACAAGGGGGTTCCGGGGGCGCCGACCATGCTCGGCTTCCGCTTTTCCATAATCATCAACACGCGGGCCTCTTGTAGCGCGAGGCGCCCCGGGTTCCCTATCAACAAAAGCATCGGGCTCAATCGTCATGCGCCGATCGGAATCAACCGCTCCCTCGCCCGCGCGCCCGTTGCCGCATATACTGTGCGCAGCGATGACCTCGGTCGCCCCCGCGCGAAACAGTCCCTCGATATCCGACGGATCGAGCACTTCTATCAACACGACCACGCGACTCACGCGGCCTTCGGCCGTCAGGCGCGCAACAGTCTTGCGCACATCTTCGATATCAAACAGAGACGCCGCGATGATGGCAGCCCCGCGGCGCGACGGAAACGCCCGCGCCATGGAAACCAGCCCGTCCAGGTCACCCACGCGAAGCACCTGTGCACCCGCATCACGGCCCTCGACTTCCTGCTGCAACAGCCCGTAATCGCCGCACGCGCAGCACGCAAGCCAGATCGCCTTCATCACTCGTCGCCTCCGCTCTTTTTGCCGCGCGCCGTGGCGGGAATCGTCAAGCTGACCGTTCCCTTGCCCGAGGCTCCCAGCAGTTCCTTGACGTCTTCGGGGTCAGCCGCCAGCGTCACCCATTCGATCTTGCCCTCGCGCGTGGCACCGGAATTCTCACTGGTATCGATCACGTGCGCGCCGCACAGTCGATCGGTTACGCCATCTTTTTGCACGTACACGTCCACATAGCTGCCCACGCCCGTGGCACCGCCGACCGAGTGCTCGGCATCGACCGCCACCGAAACGGCGACCTTGCCCTTAGGCACCTCGAGCTTGTGGCTCTCGGCCTTGGTGTAGACATTGCAGATCACGGCGTTTTTGGGAATACGCGAAGTCGTCACGTCGCCGCGCACCTGGCGCAGCTCGGTCGCCGCGTCACGCGGCAGCAGACTCGTCAGCCATTCCTGGGTTATGACATTGGTCTCATCGAGGGTCTCGCCCACATCGATATCGCGCGCCGCGACGCATACCTCGACGCGATCGCCACCGTACTTGGCCAAGGTCTCAGCCTGGACCTGTTCGGCTTGCGAGCGGATCGACGAGCCGTAAACCATGCAGAGCAGAGCAGCGAGCACGCCCGCGACCAGACTGATGGCGATGCGCTTGCTCTTGTTCACGGCCGCTCCTCTCATGGCAGTGCCGGGCGAATGCCCGTACCACCATTGTCTGGGCGGTCAGAGCGCAAAGCGGCGCAATCGCGATCTTGGTTTTCGATGTCAAACCAATCGCTGACCAAAAGCTGACCAGCCCGTCAAGCTCGTGGCAAGGTTTTGGCCAGCACGTCAGCAAACTGCATGTTTCGAGGCTTTTCCGCAGCAAAAAAGCCGTCTCCCGAACAGTTGGGAGACGGCTGTCATAGGAAAAATCAATTACAGATGGACATCGGGATCGAGCATTTGAGCACTCACGCGCATGGATGACGCCAGGTTTTGGAACGTTTCCAAACGCAGACTGTCGATCTGCCCGGCGTCCTCGGCCTCGCGAACGGCGCAACCCGGCTCATGGGTATGTGTGCAATCGCCAAACCGGCACGCGCGCGATGCCTCGACAATCTCGGGGAAGGCGCGCGCCAGACCCCGCTCGTGACCCACGAGCGGTAGGCTGCGCAGGCCCGGGGCATCGGCGATCACGCCGGCGTCGCCCGGCAGCGCCACCATCACGCGCGCGACGGTTGTGTGACGGCCCTGGTCGTCGCGTTCGCGCACACCGCCGGTCGCCAACGTATCGTGGCCCAGCAGTGCATTGAGCAGCGTCGACTTGCCGGCACCCGACTCGCCCAGAATCATGGCGCAGCTCCCGGCAGGCACGCAGATACGGACCTCGTCCAGGCCGCGCCCCTCGGCAGAGGACGTCACGATCACGCGCATGTCCGGACCCACCAGGCGGCGCACGCGGTCCAGATCGCGCTCGAGCTCCTCGGCATCGCAGCGATCAGCTTTGGTGAGCACCACCACCGGTTCGGCATCGCAGTCGAGCGCCAGCACCAGCGAGCGCGCCACGCGGTCGAGCAGCACCTCACCGGCACCGAGCGCCTGCACGATTAGCACGCTATCCACGTTGGAGCAGAGCACCTGGCGCTCTCCACGGGCACGGCCGCGCCAACGCTCAAAGCTCGTACGGCGCGGCAGCACGCACTCAATCACGCCCATATCGTGCCCGGGAGCGCGGCGCACCGCCACACGGTCGCCCACGGCAGGCAACAGGACCTCGTCCTCGCCGCGCGACTTGGCAAACCCCACGGCATGCTCGGCGCGGAAGGTGTCGTCGGCAGTCGCCACCAGCGGAAACCCGCGATCCAAGCGCACCACGGCACCCAGCCGCATCTGCTCGGGCTCCTCAGCATGTGCGCAGAAATCATCAAAGGCAGTCTGCTGGGTTTCATCGACCGGCAGGTCATCAAACGCCGGAACGTCCCGCAGCGCGTCAAGCCCCGGCACGCTTGCCAGCAGCTCCTCGGCAGATGCGGGGGCCTCGGTCGCAAGCTTCCGACGACGATCGCGCTTAGCCCGCGCCCCCGTCGTCTTTTTCTTCGCCTTAGCCTTCGCCTTGCCCACAAGCGCCTCCCAGCACCACAAATCACAACTGAGCAGGTATTTTAAATCAAAAAGAGCTGGCCGGGCAAAGCCCTAAATCAAAAAGAGCCGGTCGAGCAAACGCTCGATCGGCTCACAAACTTTCCCTCAGCTTATGGTCCCGAGAGGTTATCCGAAGGCCCGACCGCCGGGAGGGATTTCTTCTGAGCGATCCCGCAGCGCGAAGCGCGAGGACCAGCGAAGAAGAAACCCCACAGGCGGTCGGGCCGGTGGGAGGGATGGCCTTTCGACCTACTCTTTTTCGACCGCGCGCATGATCGCCTTGTAGATCTCCATCAGCGGGATGATCAG
This sequence comes from uncultured Collinsella sp., assembly GCA_900548265.1. Classification (GTDB taxonomy): domain Bacteria; phylum Actinomycetota; class Coriobacteriia; order Coriobacteriales; family Coriobacteriaceae; genus Collinsella. Next base: position 61,382 of record URKG01000001.1, on the reverse strand, counting down.
GAAGGCCAGGCCCAGCGCGGCAAGAACGCCCTTGAGCTCAAGCGTCACAGGGCCGAAGAACATCTCGGCAAGCGTCGGCTGCACGGTCACGATCACCGTCAGCACCAGTGCCAGCGCGGCAGAAGCCCACAGCCACTTGTTCTGCTTCTTCATGGTGAACAGCGACGCACGACGGCTGCGCATATTGAAGCAGTGGAAAATCTCGACCATGTTGAGCGTGATGAACGCCATCATCACGCCTTCCTCGTCGGCATTGCCGGCGATCATATCGGCGATGTGGATGTAGCCCATGTCAAAGTACACGCCCACAAAGAAGCTCGCCAGCACCAGCACGGTGATGATCAGACCCTGGACCACGCAGTCCAGGCCCATGTGACCGGCAAAGACACCGTCCTTGGCGTTGCGCGGCTTGCGCTTCATGATGTCACCCTCGGCATCCTCCATGCCCAGCGCGAGCGCGGGGAAGCAGTCGGTGACCAGGTTCACCCACAGCAGCTGCACCGGCTGGAAGATGGTAAAGCCAATGAGCGTGGCGATAAACACCGAGAACACCTCAGCAAGGTTGGCCGAAAGCAGGAACTGGATGACCTTGCGGATGTTGTCGTAGATGCGACGGCCCTCTTCGCAGGCACCGATGATGGTGGCGAAGTTGTCGTCGGCAAGCACCATGTCGGCAACGTTCTTGGTGACGTCGGTGCCGGTGATGCCCATACCGACGCCGATGTCGGCGCGCTTGATGGACGGGGCGTCGTTGACGCCGTCGCCGGTCATGGCGACGATCTGGTCGCGCGACTTCCAGGCCTCGACGATGCGCGTCTTGTGCTCGGGCTGGACGCGGGCGTACACGCCGTAGTCCTCGATGTGCGCGTCGAGCTCCTCGTCGCTCATGCGGTCGAGGTCGGCACCGGTAATGGCCTGGCTGCGATCGGCGACGATGCCAAGCTGCTTGGCGATGGCCACGGCGGTGTCGATGTGGTCGCCCGTGATCATGACGGTGCGGATGCCGGCGTCGTGTGCCTCGCGGATAGCGTCGGCCACCTCGGGACGGACCGGGTCGATCATGCCGGACAGGCCGCAGAAGACCAGGTCATGCTCGAGCGCAGCGGGGCTGCAGTCGGCGGGAACCTCGGTGTAGGTGCGGCTCGCCAGCGCCAGCACGCGCAGGGCCTCGTCGGCCATGGCCTTGTTGGCTGCCACGAGCTCGGCGCGGCGCTCCTCAGTCAGCGGAACGACCTTCGCACCGTCATAGATGTGGGTGCACAGGCCAATCACCACGTCGGGCGCGCCCTTGGTGTACTGCTCGTACTCGCCGTCCAGGGTCTCGACGACCACGGACATCATCTTACGGCCCGAGTCGAACGGGGCCTCGCCCACGCGCGGGTGCTCGGCAGTCAGGCCAGTAAGACCAGCCTTGCCGGCATCATTGACGAGTGCGCACTCGGTTGGCTCGCCCACGGCCTCGCCCAGCTCCTCGTCCCACTGGGCATCGGAGCACAGCGCCATGCCGGCCAGGAACTTCTCCTTGGGCGCAGCGAGCTCGTGCTTGACGACGGTCATCTTATTCTGGGTAAGCGTGCCGGTCTTGTCCGAGCAGATGGTCTGCGTGCAGCCGAGTGTCTCGACAGCAGAAAGCTTGCGAATGATCGCCTGGCGCTTGGCCATCTTTGTCACGCCGAGCGAAAGGACGATGGTCACGACGGCAACCAGGCCCTCGGGGATGGCGGCGACGGCGAGCGAGACGGCGACCATAAAGGTGTCGAGCAGGGCAGTCGGGTCGGTAAGGACGTTGCCCACGCCGTGACGGATGATGTCGACGCCAAAGATGACGACGCAGATGACGATAACCATAATGGTAAGGATGCGGCTGAGCTCGGCGAGCTTCACCTGCAACGGTGTGAGCTCTTCCTTGGCCTCGGCCAGGGCGCCGGCAATCTTGCCCATCTCGGTATCCATGCCGGTGCCGACCACGACGGCGCGACCGCGGCCGTACACCACGGTGGAGCCCATGTAGCACATGTTCTTGCGGTCGCCGAGTGGCACGTCGTCGGTGCCTGTGGCGAGCTCGATCACGTTGGCGTGCTTCTCTACGGGCACGGACTCGCCGGTAAGTGCAGCCTCTTCGATCTTCATCGTGGCGCTCTCGAGCACGCGGCAGTCGGCCGGGACGGAGTCGCCCGCCTCGAGCATGATCACGTCGCCGGGCACGAGCTCGGCGCTCGGCAGATGCACGAGCTTGCCGTCGCGCAGCACCTTGGACTGCGCCGCGCTCATCTCCTGCAGGGCCTCGAGGGCCTCCTCGCTTTTAGCCTCCTGGACCACGCCCAGCACCGAGTTGACGATAACGACAAACATGATGATGGCGACATCGGCAAAGTCCGCCTCGCCCTTGACCATGCCCGTGAGCGCGCTGATAACCGCGGCCGCGATCAGCATGATGACCATGGGGTCTGCCATCTGCTCAAAGAAGCGCTTCCACAGCGGTGTCTTCTCGGCTTCCTCAAGCTTGTTAGGGCCTGTCTTGGCAAGACGCGACGACGCCTCGCCGGTGCTCAGGCCGAGGTTCTCATCGACACCTTGGTCGCTGAGCACCTCCGCCGCGGCGGACAGGTATTCCTTTTGCATATAGAGTCCCCTCCTGGGATTCGGGCCACTCAGCAGATTGATGCCCGATCATAATTCCCAGGAGAAGGGCAAGGGCTCATCAAGGCTGCCGTGCTGAGCGGCAGTTGATAGTGGAGCTATGGTACCCCAAAGCGGCGGGTCTAGCCAAAACAATCCATTTGGAAACACGGCACAGGCGCAACGGTGCAGACAGTGTGATGCTCAAGATTGATAAAACGTTTTTTCTTCGGCGCATCATCGAACTAAAATATCGCCCAGATAGCAGCGGTTAGAACGGTTGGTAAAGTTTTTGCATATACCGTTTTTCCGCAAAAAATGAACTTCTAATTCGGCATACGGTCGATTTTTTGGGGTATTCGGTCGGCATTTCGTTATAATCATCTCAGTTTTATTTCTTATGGTTTATCTATCAGCGCAAGACGATGTCAGATGGAGGTCTGAATGTACAAGCGCACCAAGATTGTATGCACCATGGGTCCCGCCTGCGATAGCGACGAGACCATCCGCGAGATGATCAAGGCGGGCATGAACGTCGCCCGTTTTAACTTCTCGCACGGCTCCTACGACGAGCACCACGGTCGCATCGAGCGCGTCCGCCGTATTTCCAAGGAGCTCGGCATGCCCGTCGGCATCCTGCTCGACACCAAGGGCCCCGAGGTCCGCACCGGCCTTTTGGTCGATGGCAAGAAGGTTGCCGTCAAGACCGGCGACAAGATCGTCGTCACCGCTCAGCCCACGTCCGAGGATTTCCACGGCACCGCTGAGCACATCTCCCTCGACTACCTGGCTCTGCCCTCCGAGGTCGAGAAGGGCTCCCTCATCCTGATCGATGACGGCCTGGTTGCCCTCGAGGTCGAGTCCGTCGACGGCCAGGACATGACCTGCGTCGTCAAGAACGACGGCCTGATTGGCGAGCGCAAGGGCGTCAACATGCCCAACGTCAACATCTCTCTGCCCGCCATCACCGAGCGCGATCGTCAGGACATCCTCTTTGGCCTGACCGAGAACATCGACTACATCGCCGCTTCCTTCATCCGTGACGGCGAGTCCGTCCGCGGCATCCGCGAGCTTTGCCGCGAGAACGGTGGCGAGCACGTGACGATCTTCCCGAAGATCGAGTGCGCCCTGGGCGTCGAGAACTTCGACGAGATCCTCGAGGCTTCCGACGGCATCATGGTCGCCCGTGGCGACCTGGGCATCGAGATCAAGCCCGAGCTCGTTCCGCACATCCAGAAGGAGATCATCGCCAAGTGCAACGCGGCCTACAAGCCCGTTATCACCGCTACGCAGATGCTCGACTCCATGCAGCAGAACCCGCGCCCGACGCGCGCCGAGGTTGCCGACGTTGCTAACGCCATCTACGACGGCACCGACGCCGTTATGCTCTCTGGCGAGTCCGCTGCCGGTAAGTACCCGGTCGAGGCCGTCAAGATGCAGGCCAGCATTGCTCTCGAGACCGAGAAGTACCTCCCGGCCCACGCTCCGCTCGAGATTCCGGCCGACGCTCATGGCACCCGCGTCGTCAACAACGTTGTGGGTATGTCCGCTGTGAACATGGCCACCACCGTTGGCGCCAAGTGCATCACCGTGCCGACGACCACCGGTCGTACCGCTCGCCTGATTTCGCACTTCCGTCCCAACATGCCGATCTGCGCGTTCTCCCGCCACGAGTGGGCCGTCCAGCAGATGATCATGTACTGGGGCGTTATCCCGCATCAGGCCGAGATTACCCAGGGCACCGTCAACGGCACGATCGTCAAGGCGATCGAGACCGCTAAGGAGCTCGGCTACGTCGAGGCCGGCGACCTGACCGTCGCTACCGCCGGCGATCCCCGCATGAGCGTCCAGCTCGAGGACAAGGTCTCCTCGACCAACGTCGCTTACGTCGCTCAGGTGCGCTAAAACGCACTTGCAAGCATACTTGCATTGCAAAGGGCCCGGAAGGCTTCGCCTTCCGGGCCCTTTTTCTGTGCCAATGCCGCCGCACGGCAAAACACGCACTCATTTCTTTACCAAAAGCGCGAAATCCACCCTTCGAGGCCCAAAAAATAAAGTCCCAAGCGCTAAAAGTGTTCGCCCGGTGGCAAACCCACACCTCACACAGGGCTGATAAATCGTTTTAGCAAGAACCAAATCGACCTGGTTTTCGGAAGTATGCGGCAAATTCTGGAACCTCCGAGCACACCCTGTTTTTTCGCAACAAAATGCCTGATAAACTAGCCTCAAAAGCCAGGTCCGCTCATAGGGTTCAGATTTTGCCGCATACTTCCGGATTGACGCTGGCATCACTCGCTTCAAAGAGATGATTTCGGCCAGGAGGGCATTATGGACCTGACGCTTTGTGGGCAATCCGCCTTTAACTACTACCGCATCCCGCTGCAGGTATTAGGCCTTTACCCCGCCATTAGCCTTGGCAATATGGATCGCAGATGTTGTGGCCTCGGAAGTCATGCAGTTGTAAAAGACCTGCTTCACGCACCACTTCACAGGCTTGTATTCACTCGAGCACAATCCGGGTCGCGAAGCCTGTTTAAATCGCACCTCCTGACCCAAGAACCACCTCCGGGGTCGTTTAGGCAGACTGAACATAGGTTTGATGTCACGTCACCGGAGTTCACGCTGCTCAACCTTGCTACGCAGGTTTCACGCAACCAGTTACTCATGGCTTGCTACGAGATGTGCGGCTCCTTTGCAGTGTTTAAGCCCTGCGAGCGAACGCAACAACAACTCGATGAAGCTATTTCGCTTAAGTTCATTCCACCCAACTGCGGGTGGGAGCGAGTTAACGACACCAAGGGCAATGACACCAACTTGTGGAAGCGCACGCCGCTTCTTACCGCAACGGATATCGCCGCGTTCGCCAAGCAAGCCGCAGGCCTGCGCGGCGTCAAACAACTGCGCTGGGCGGCCGAGCACATGACGGGGCAGGCCGCCTCGCCCTTCGAAGTACAGACCTCCATGCTTATCTCGCTCCCCCGCGACGAGGGCGGCCAGGGCATCGAGATCGCCAACAACGCGCGCATCCCGCTCAGTGAAGCCGCACGTTCGCTGTATGACAAAACCTGCTGCTACGCCGATATCCTCGTCGAAAGCGCCACCGACAGCATGGGCGTCATTCTGGAATGCCAAGGCCGCTCTGCCCACGACAGCGAAGCCGCGAGCCTCTCCGATGCCGAGCGCGCCACCGCACTCACAAGCATGGGCTACGACGTCATCCAAATTACCTATGACCAGATCAAGGAGAAGAAGAGCTTCGACCACATAGCCGAGCTCATCCATAAAAAGGCCGGGCTTCCCCACATCCCAAAGACCAAACAGGAGCGCATTGCCGAAGATACCTTACGGCAAGAGCTACTTGTCGATTGGGTTGAGCTATTCGCTGCCGGGCCGGCCAGCTAGCAGCTAGCAATCAGGGGCAGAGCAGGCACATCGGGCGATTCGACACGGGCGGCAAAACCCGCCTCGGTCAGCTCGATCACCTCGGTAAACGTCGCGTCGAAGAACTCCTCGGTCAGCAGGCGGTATGGCGGATGGTCGGGCTCACCGGGGTTTTCTCGCACGATCTCGTGCATAACGCCGATGGTCTTGAGCACATACTCCTTATGGATGGGATACTGCCCAAAACGCGTCGCCGCAGTATACAGGCGATCGGTCGCGCGCGGAATCGAAACGATCCCGAGCGTCTTGCCAAACCAGTCAAAGTCGCCTTGCTTTTTAATGCGGAATTCCTCGCACGGCTTGCCGCCGTGCGCCTCCAGGTACTGATTCACGCGCGTATTCCACACGGTATCGGCCACGAGGTGAGACCAAACGCCCAGCGTCAGATCGAGCAGCGACTGCGCCACGTCATCGGGCGCGAGCGAAAGCTCGCTAGCACCGGGACCGGCAACCGGCTCGGCATCCTTGTAGCGTTGGGGATAATGTACCCGATTGAGTCGCTCACGCTCCTCGACAATCGAGGTCGCGGCAGCCGGCGTACCAACAGGCGCCCCTTTGAGCAGCGGCGCCACATAGGTATCCCAGAACTCGTGCTCGCGCGGCTTAGGGATAGGCTCAGGCTTTGCAAAGTGCGTAATGCGGTACGGGATGGGGTCGGCGATGCCAGGGACCATATAGCCCACGAAGATATCCGGAACCACGCAGCCAAACAAAAAGGCATTGCGGTCGCGCACGCTATTGGCAAGCGCACCGGTGCGCTCCAGCAAACGCTCCGTCTGAGCGATATGAATGTTCCAGCTTGGCATAGCCACCCCCATAAAAAACCTGGATAACTATACCATCACGGCAAAGCCGCGCGGGCGGCTACGCACGCTCTACGCAGCAACTAGTCCGTAGCACCGCTTTCGGTTCCATACGACGGCGAAGGCGCCTCGACCACATGGTGATATCGATCGATATAGATTGCACGGGCACCCAGGCGTCGCACCAAATCCTGGTGATGTGTGCTCATCAAGACCGTCTTACCCGCCGCGACGTAGGCCAGCAAGAAGTTGACCACGATGTCGCATGAATCCTCGTCGAGCCCATTAGTAGGTTCGTCGAGAACCAAGATATCGGGGTTCATCGATACGACTGCCGCCAGCGCCACACGCTTCTTTTGCCCACCCGAAAGCTGATAGGGCGAGGCATCGACCAGGTCGGCAACTTGAAACAGTTCTATGGCATCGTGCACGCGACGGTCGAGCTCGTCTGCCGGCAGCCCCATCTGCGCGGGACCAAAAGCAACTTCCTCACCCACCGTAGCGCAGAACAACTGGGCGTCGGCATTCTGGAACACAAAGCCCACGCGCTGATGGAACCGCTGGGCCGTCGCGGAATCCTTGAGATATGCCGCATCGACCATACACCCGTCAAACAGGTATGCCCCTGCGTCCGCGAGTTCAAGGCCGTTAATAAGACGCATAATCGTCGTCTTACCGCAGCCGTTGGGACCGAGCAGGGCAACGAGTTCACCACGATCGACCTGCAGCGACACGCCATCGACAACCGTATGCCCCGCATAGGAGAACACCACGTCGCGCAACTCAATAAGCGGCGCGCCCTCGGCGCCGCCCGCACCGTTCGTGCCCGCCGCACTATTCATATCGATCGTCAAAACGTCGCCCTTCCCTACTCACATCGACGGCTAGACCGCCCGCGCTACAGTACCGCACACAACACGGCGAGCAACGCCACGCCGACCGCATAGACCCCATCGCGCCAGCCAAAGCCGCTCCGCGCGGGAGCCGGATACGCGCCGGCAAAGCCGCGGCAGAGCATGGCCTCGTCCATCGCGCGGCTGCATTCCATCGCCTTGATAAAGGTCATGCCCATGATACCCGCGACCGAGTCGGTGCGCGAAAACCCCTCAGGCGCGCGACCCACACTGCGCAGCATGACCGATTCGGTCAGATCGTGCGCCGTTCGGCCCAGCACCTCGATGTGCTTGAGCGCCATATCAAACGTAAAGATGACCTCGTCGGGTAGATGCAGCATCTTGAGCGCCGCCGACATGCGGCTCCAGGTAAGCGTCCACGAAACGCCCAGCACCAGCGACACATTAATGAAGGTCTTGAGCGCGATCTTGAGCATGGAGCCCGTGGCAGACGCGCCCAGCAGCAGGGCAGGCAATGCCAGAACCACCGCAAGCCCCGTGGCGCCGAGCGCCGGTACAATGGTCGCACGCAGCCCGCGTGCGGGGCGCACCGCGACCAGCACCAGCGCAATGGCCGCCATCAACATGAGGTACAGCGGGCTTTGTGTCAGGCACACGCACAGGACGCAAACGAATATCCCCACCAGGCGCACCGGAGCCGAAACGCAAGAAATGGCGCGGTCGACCATCGACCCGCCCTCGTGCGCGCCTCCACCCAGGCGAACCCGCTCAAGCAGGCTCGCCAGGTGCAGGACGTTCTTTTGCATCACGCGATGACGAGCGCCCGTGGGCTCGTAACGCTGCTCGACCGCAAGCCAGCTAGGCAGCTCGGCTATTGCCATGAGCACCGCTTTCCTTAACCGTCAGCGAGATCAGACGGAATGCGATGGTAAGCACCGCCACGCCAATCACGCCGGACAGGATATACATGGCAGCCTGGCCGGCAAAGCCAAGGCCCTGCTCCTCGGAATAGGCCTGCAGATAATCGCCCGTGGGCAGAGCGTCGGCAAAGGTCGGGGTGTCGAGGCCGACCGAAGCCTGCAGACTGTCGTCACCAGCCTCCTGAACGGCGGTCGCGGCGCCCTCAGCGTCCCACTCGCCCCAGGCGTCACCCGTGGCCAGCAGGCCCAGCGGCGTGGCCACGACAAGCACGGCGACCAGGATGAACGTGGGGACCAGCGAGGTCTTCTTGGCGGTTGCGCCCTCGGTCTCAAGCAGGCCGTCGGAAGCCTCGGGGCCGACGATAATGCTCGGCGCCGTCTTCTTGATAAAACCGTAGATGGCGGCCGTCGCTACGCCCTCGACCACGCCGGCAACCAGCATATGTGGGATCAACATGGCCGGAATAGCCACGGACAGCGGGAAGGGGCAGTACAGCGGCGCGCCCGAAGCGTTGGTAAAGAGCATCGGCTGAATACCAAACTCGATTGCCGCGCACAGGGCCGCCAGGCACAGGCCGACCCAGCCGCTTACGATGGCCGAAACCGAGGTGCCCCAGCTTTTGTCGTGCAAACGGCTGTTGAGCGCACGGAACACGATAGCAGCGGCAAACGGCAGCACGAAGGCCATGTTAAAGCAGTTGGCGCCAAAGGACAGGATGCCGCCGTCGCCAAACAGCAGCGCCTGCAGCGCCAGCGCGACCGAGACAGCGATAGCCGCGGCCTCCGGGCCCAGCAACAGCGCGATGAGCGCGCCGCCGACGGCGTGACCAGTGGTGCCGCCGGGCAGCGGCACGTTGAACATCATGAGCAAGAAGGAGAACGCGGCGCAGATGCCCAGGAAAGCCATGTGCTTGCGATCGAGCGTGGCGCGCACCTTCTTGATGCAGTGGACCCAAACGGGCACCATCGCCACCGCCATGACGGCATCGGTCTGCGGGGACAGATAATTATCTGGAATGTGCATGCACGCCTCCCGGTTATCGGCGCACGGAATTGCAACGCCGTTTGAATCACCTTTCCAGTGTTACGTAATGTCAGATTCGTAACACGACGCGGGCTATCATAGCAAAACGGCGCACTGCCGACAAAGCAGCACGCCGTTATGTAATGCGCGTGTCATATATGCAGGCTCAACGGTGCCTTATACCGGGCATAGCAGTCACGTAGGACTCGGCAGCAGCCACCGCTGACCCATACCCCAGCGCAGGACCTAGCCGCGGACCTCGCCGTTTACGCCCTTGCACACCTTGGTGACGATCTTCTGGTGCGCTTTTTCGACCTCTTCGCTGGTGAGCGTGTGGTCGTCGGAGCGATACGTAAGCGCAAAGGCCATGGACTTCTTGCCCGCACCGATACGGATGGGATCGCGGTAGACGTCGAACAGGCGCACGCCCTCGAGCAGCTTGCCGCCGGCGCTGGTAATACGGCGCTCAAGATCCTCGCAGGTCACAGCGTTGTCGACCACGATAGCAAGGTCGTGTTCAACAGCCGGGTACTGCGAGAACTCGCGGTAGTTCTCCTGGTTGCGGGCACCCTTGATCAGCTTGTCCAGATCGAGCTCAAAGGCAACGACAACCTCATCGATGCCCATCGCCTCGCGCGCCTTGGGGTGAATCTCGCCGACCCAGCCCAGCACGGTGCCGCCGGACAGAACCTCGGCCGCACGACCCGGCTGCAAGAAAGCGTAGCCCTCGCCCTCGACGGGACGGAAGCGAACCTTCTCGATGCGCAGCTGGGCGAGCAGTTCCTCGACAATGCCCTTACCAAAGAAGAAACGCAGCTTGCGGTACTTCATGCTCCAAGACTGCTCGCTCCACTGGCCCGAGAGCACACCCGCCACGGACTTGGTCTCCTTGGGCAGGCTGGCGTTCTCGCGACCGTGGAACAGGCTGCCGACCTCGTACAGATGCACGTTGGGCGTGCCGTGGGCCTCGTTATAGGCCACGGATTGCAGCAGGCCCGGCAGCAGCGAACGACGCATCTCGGTCTGCTCGGCTACCAGCGGGTTCATGAGAACCACGGGGCAGCCGCGGCCCTCGGTGGACATGCCAATCTTCTCCAGGTCGCCCGGGGCGGCAAAGCCAAAGGTCGTGGTCTCGTTGAGGCCACAGGCGCGCAGGATCTCGCCAACCTTGCGGGTAAGCTTCTGCTCGCGCGTCAGACCACCGATGTGGTTCTTGGCAGCCGGAATGGTCGCCGTGACGCGACCCATGCCCCATAGGCGCAGGACCTCCTCGATCAGGTCGATCTCACGCGGCAGGTCGGGACGGAAGCTCGGCGGCGTGACCATAAAGTCCTCGCCGTCGCGCTCGACGGTGCAGCCCAGGCGGGTGAGCGAGCGCTCGATAAAGTCGGGCTCGATGTCGGCACCGCAGATGGCGTGCACGCGGGCCAGGCGCAGCTTGATGCTGTCGATGGTCTTGGGCGCGGGGAACACGTCCACATAGCCGGGGGCGACCTCGCCGCCGGCGATCTCCTCGATAAGCGCGCACGTCACATTGGCGACGTCCACGCAGCCGGTCTCGTCGACCTGGCGCTCAAAGCGGATGGAGGCGTCGGAGATCAGCGACAGGTCACGGCTGGTGTGCGAGGTGCGGCCGGCATTGAAGCAGGCGCTCTCGACCATCACATCGACGGTATCGTCCTCGATCTCGGAATCCATGCCGCCCATGACGCCGGCCAACGCCACAGGGCGCTCGCCGTCGGTGATGAGGCCCATGCCGGCGTCGAGCGTGCGCTCCTCGCCATCGAGCGTCGTGAACTTCTCATCCTGCTGGGCGGCGCGAACCACAACGCGACGATGGCCATCGCGCTCGGCAAAGGTGTCGAGGTCAAAGGCGTGCAGCGGCTGGCCGGTGAGCATCATCACGTAGTTGGTGATGTCGACGATGTTGTTGTGCGGGCGCACGCCCAGGGCGTTGAGGCGCTTGACCATCCAGTCGGGCGACGGACCGACCTTCACGTTGCGCACGATGCGGGCAACGTAGCGGTCGCACAGGCCCTCGTCGGCAATCTCGACGGAAAGCTCGTCGTCGGTCGCGCGGCCGGTCTCGGCCTTGATGGCGGGCAGCTCAACGTGGAAATCTCGATCGAAGATGGCGCCGGTCTCGCGGGCCATGCCGATCATGGACAGGCAGTCGGGACGATTGGGCGTGATCTCGCAGTCGAGCACGGTGTCGCTCGAGCCCACGTACTCGGCAAACGGCATGCCGCAGGGCGTATCCTCGGGCAGGATCATAATGCCGGAGTGGTCGCCGCCCAGGCCGAGCTCGCGCGCGGAGCAGTTCATGCCCATGGACACGACGCCGCGAAGCTTGCTCTTCTTGATCTTGACGTCGCCGGGCAGGACAGCGCCGATCATGGCCGTGACGATGTGGTCGCCGGCCTCGAAGTTCTGCGCGCCGCAGACGATCTGCAGCGGGGCGGGGTTGCCGTCGGCGTCGAGGTTCTTGTCACCCACGTCGACCGAGCACACATACATGTGGTCGCTATCGGGGTGCGGGATCTTGGTGAGCACCTTGGCGGTCACCACGTGGTCGAAGGACTCGCCCACGGTGTCGATCGCCTCGACCTCGGTGCCGGTACGGATATATTCGTCCGAAAGGGTCTTGGGATCCTCCGGAATATCGATCATGGTCTTGAGCCAGTCGTAAGAAACGCGCATCTAACTGGTCTCCTTTCATAAATGCGGCTTTGAGCCGGAAACTGCAACTAAGAAGAAAGCGTTCTAGAACTGGTTCAAGAACCTCATGTCACCAGTCATCAACGTTCGCAGGTCGGGCAGGTCGTAGCGCAGTGCCGCGACGCGCTCGGCGCCAATACCAAAGGCGAAGCCGGTGTACTTCTCGGGGTCGATGCCGCAGTTGATCAGGACGTTGGGGTCGACCATGCCGCAGCCCAGGATCTCGATCCAGCCGCTGTGCTTGCAGAAGTTGCAGCCCTTGCCGCCGCAGACGTGGCAGCTCACGTCCACCTCGCAGCTCGGCTCGGTGAAGGGGAAGAAGTGCGGACGGTAGCGCGTCTTGCGGTCCTCGCCAAACATGCACTTAACAAAGTAGTCGAGCGTGCCCTTCAGGTCGCCAAAGGTGATACCCTCGTCGACGACCAGGCCCTCGATCTGGTTGAACTGCGGCAGGTGGCAGGCGTCGGCCGTATCGGGACGGTAGACGGTGCCCGGGCAGATCATGTAGATGGGCGGCTTCTGCGACTCCATGGTGTGGATCTGTACGCCCGAGGTCTGGGTGCGCAGCAGCACGTCGGACTCGCCATGGGCGTGAGCCTCGGGGTGCGCGACGCTGCCGGGGTTGTTATCGACCACGTAGAAGGTATCGCGGGCCGAGCGGCTCGGGTGATCCATGGGGGCGTTGAGCGCAGTGAAGTTGTAGTAGGAAGTATCGACCATGGGGCCGGACTCGACGGTGTAGCCGATGCCGCAGAAGATGTCCTCGGCCTCCTCGATGATCTGCTTGATCAGGTGCTGGTGACCGATCTGCGGACGGATGCCCGGCAGCGTGATGTCGACGGCCTCGTGCTCGAGTGCGTGCTTGAGGGCGGCGGCCTTCATCTCGGTGGTGCGCTCGTCGAGCATGCCCTCGATCAGCTGGCGCATCTCGTTGGCGCGCTTGCCCATCATGGGACGATCCTCGGGGGCGAGTTTGCCCATCATGCGCATCAGGCCGGTGATACGGCCTTTGCGACCGAGCAGCTCAACGCGCGCAGCCTCGAGCTTGGCGGCGTCGTCGGCGCTAGTGACGAGCTCCTTGGCCTCTTCCTCGAGTTTGACCAGATCATCAATCAGACTCATGTCTTCCCTTTCGTCTCTCGCGTTCCCCGCTTGCCGAGGCGGCTGCCGCCGTCTGACGTTGCGAAAACGCGGCCCGGTTCGGTAACAAAAAACCGCCCTCGGGCATGTACATTGCCCAAGGACGGTTGAATTCCGCGGTACCACCTTGTTTGACCCGGCGGATGTCTGGCCCGCCGTGCCCACTCTGCGCCCCTTGTCGCGAGGCTCACGGCTTCCCTACTGGAGCTTCGCTGCCACCGGCCGCGCGCCCGTTGAGGTCGCTGCTCGGGAGTGAACGCTTGGCCCTTGCCACCGCAGGAAGGCTTGCAGCCCATGACCTTCCCTCTCTTGCCGGCGACACGGCGGGCAAAACCCTCTCCGTCAACGCATTGGGCTATAGGATAACACATTTCGCGAGCGCATCGCCGCGTTCCGTTTTGTTCGCGCTGGGTACAAGGCAGGTAGCTGTGCAAACTGGCCGTGCACCCGTCTGCGGCGCTCGGCCTGCGAGATTAAGGATGCGGTATGGGAAAGAAACTCGATAAGAAGGCCAAGGCCGCCGTGGCAAAGGCTGCCAAGGGCGTCAAGGCTGCTAAAGTCGACAAGGCCGTCAAAAAGTTCCGCAAACTCGAGGGCAAGCTGTGGACTCGCGAGTACCTGCTCAAGATTGCCGAGTTCGATGGAGCGACGATTGCTCCTGCCAACGGCGCTGCCGCCCGTGCCGACGCCATGGGCACGCTTGCCGGCGAACATCACAAGCTACTGACCAGCGAGAAGTCCGTTGAGCTCGTACGCTCGTTAGCGCGCGAGACGGTTGCAGGCGGACACGTAGACGACCCGCAGCTGCTCGACGAGATCCGCGTGCTCGGCCGCGACCAGCGCGAGGCAAGCGTTATTCCTACCGAGGAGGCCGAGGCCTGGACCAGGCTCACCTGCGAGGCCGACGCCGTGTGGCACAAAGCCAAGACGGCCAACGACTGGGCGAGCTTTGAGCCCTATGTGGATAGAATCGTCGCCCAACTTAAGCATCAGGCAGAGCTCATGGATCCCAAGCGCGACCCCTACGATGTTTGGCTCGACCAGTACGAGCGCGGCCTTTCCGCCAAGAGCTTCGACGCGTTTTGCGAGGAGGTCAAGGCCACGGTCGTGCCGCTCGTGCACGCCATCGGCGAGCGCGGACAGCAGCCCACTGCCGACTTTTTGCACGCGCATGTGCCCGAGGCCGCCCAGCGCGCCATGAGCTTTGACCTGATGAAGCTCGTCGGCCTTAACCTGGACGACACCACGCTTGCCTTTACCGAGCACCCGTTTAGCGAGGGCTTTGCCGTGGGCGACGCGCGCATCGCGACGCACATCTACGAGGACGACTGCATCTCCAACGTCTACAGCATCATCCACGAGGCGGGACACGCCATGTACGAGCTGGGCGTCAATCCTGCCTATGCGCGCACCTGTCTGGAGGGCGGCACCTCCATGGGCATCCACGAGAGCCAGAGCCGCTTTTTCGAAAACACCGTGGGTCGCAGCCGCGCCTTTATGGGCCCGCTGCTCGAGGTACTGCGCCGCCACGCGCCCGAGGTCTATGGCAGCGTGGACGAGGATACGCTCTACCACGCCGTGAATATCGCACAGCCGTCGCTGATCCGCACCGAGGCGGACGAGCTCACCTATCCGCTGCACGTTATGGTGCGCTACGAGATTGAGCGCATGCTGTTTGCCGGCGAGGCCACGGCCAAGGACATCCCCGCGCTTTGGAATCGCTTTATGGACGAGTACCTGGGCATTCCCGTTCCCGACGACACGCACGGCTGCCTGCAGGATACGCACTGGAGCGGTGGCTCGTTTGGCTACTTCCCCACCTATGCGCTGGGCAGCGCCTACGACGCCATGTTTGTGCCGGCCATGTGCCGCGACGGCGTCGACCTTACCGATGCCTGCGCGAGCGGTGATCTGGCGCCCGTCCGCGCCTGGCTGGGCGAGCACATTTGGCAGTGGGGCCGCGCCAAAGACGCGCCGGAGCTCATCAAGGGCGCCTGCGGCATGGCATTCGATGCTCGTTACTACTGCAGCTACCTGCAGGACAAGTTCACCACGCTCTACGAGCTGTAAAGCTTAGGCGACACGCCAACGCAAAGGGGCGCCGCAGGATCCATCCCGCGGCGCCCCCTTTTCACCTAGCCATTGGGGACGTTCTTTAATGACTAGTCGTTTGGGACACTCTTTGCCAGCCAGAAACCCGACACATAGGAACCCAGCACTTGGGGACGTTCCTTATGTGCCGGCACTTTAGGAACGTCCCCAAGTGCCGGATGACGAAGAGTGTCCCCGATGGCTAGTCGTTTAAGAACGTCCCCAACGACTAGGTTGACGCCGATGCCTTGGCAGCGTCAGCGAAAACGGCCCTAAGCGAGCAAAGTGACGTGAAATGAAAGAGCGCTGACCTTCTGGTCGCGCCCTTGAAATTGAACGTCAGATTGCCGCTTGGGGCCGTTTGCAGCGTCGAGCGGTTACGCGGTTTGGTAAAACCGCGTAACTATAAAGCTTCCAGTGCAGCGGCGATGCGCTTCATGGCGGCGTCGGCGGCGGCTTGGTCCGGAGCCTCAGCCAACACGCGAATCACCGACTCGGTTCCGCTCTTGCGCACGAGCACGCGGCCCTCGCCCGCCAGCGCGGCCTCGGCCTCGGCAATCGCATTCTGCACGCCCATGTTCTCGAGCGCGGCGTCCTTGTCGGCCACGCGCACGGCAACCTGCGCTTGCGGCAGCAGCTTGCACGGAGCCGTGAGCTGCGAGAGCGTCTCGCGCTCGGCACGAATCACTTCCATCACGCGCAGCGAGGTCATAATGCCGTCGCCCGTGCGCTCGATATCGCCAAAGATCGTATGACCCGTCTGCTCGCCGCCCAGGCTGAAGCCGCCCTCGCGCATCTTGGCATACACGTGACGGTCGCCCACGCCGCTGGTCACGGCGCTTAGACCGGCAAGCTCCAGCGACTTGACCAGGCCAAAGTTGCTGGCAATCGTCGGAACCACGGTACCGCCCGAAAGGCGCCCGTGCTTGTTCAGGTACACGCCGCACACGTACAGAATCTGGTCGCCGTCGACCACACGGCCGCGCTCATCCACGGCCAGGCAGCGGTCGGCATCGCCGTCGTAGGCAAAGCCCACGTCCAGGCCCTGCTCCACCACGTGGCGCTGCAGGCGCTCCATATGCGTGGAGCCACAGTCCACATTGATGTTAAATCCGTCGGGCGCGGCATTGATCACGCGCACGTCGGCGCCCAGCGCGTCAAACACCGGCTTGGCCACCGAGGACGCCGAGCCGTTGGCGCAGTCGATGCCGATCTTAACGCCCTGCAGCGAAAAGTTCGCACTTGCGATGAGCGAGGCAATATAGCGGTTGCGACCCTGCATGTAGTCCACCGTGGCGCCGATATGGTTGCCCGTTGCCAGCGGCACCTCGCTCTTGCCATCGATATAGTCCTCGATGAGCTCCAGCACGTCCTCGTCCATCTTAAAGCCGTCGCTGTTGACGAGCTTAATGCCGTTATCGCAAAACGGGTTGTGGCTCGCACTAATCATGATGCCGCAATCGAAGCAGCCCTCCACGGTCTGATGCGCCACGCCCGGCGTGGGGATCACGTGCAGCATATATGCGTCCGCACCGCTCGCGACCAGGCCACTCACCAGCGCCGCCTCGAACATGTAGCTCGAGCGACGCGTGTCCTTGCCCACGATCACGCGCGCCTTGGCCCCGCGGTTGGCGCCGTAATACCAGCCCACAAAGCGGCCGATCTTATAAGCGTGCTCTACCGTCAGCCCAACGTTGGCCTCGCCGCGAAAGCCGTCGGTGCCAAAGTACTTCATGCGCTCTCCTTACAAAATAGGGGCGAACAGATTGCCTGTCCGCCCCAAAATGGTACTCGATTATCTGCGCTACCAGAAAAACCCTACGCCGACGCGCTGTCGCGAGCTGCCTGGCATGTAGGAGTCTGACGCAGCGTAAGCGGCTTGTCCCCCGCCTCGGCCGACGTGGTCAGCGTATACGTGATCGTCGTCGTCTCGCCAGCATGCAGGTCAACGGTGCCCGAATAGAAGGGGATTCCATGCCACGTAGCGGCGCCAAGACCAAACTGTGTGCCCTCAACCGTAAGGTCACTGATGTTGCCGCCCGTCGGGGCAAACAACGAGACATTCAGGCGTTCGTCGTCACGCGCGGCATCGGGTGCGCTCGCCGCAACGTAGTCGGGCAGCTTGCCTGCCTCCTCCTGCGTCATGATGTTCGTCAGAGTAACGGTGATGCGATACGAGCACGTGCCGTCGCCGTTCTTGATGCCCTGGCCGATCTGCGTGTCGGCGTTCAGATACCAGTCGAGCTTGGAGAAGCTCAGGTTGTTAAAGTAAACGCCGGCAACGGGATCGGCACTCGGATCATCCGGATCGGGCAGCGAAGCGTCAATGCCCGTCTCTTTGATGGCATTCTGCTCATCATCGTTTCTCATCCAAGCAATCAGACGGCCCTCTTCGGCACCGCGCTCGAATGCACCGACAAGCTTTGTAACGTCGACGTCACCGATGCCACCGAGAATCTTGTCGAAGGCGGCGCTGGCAACAGCCGCAAAGATGCCGTCCGATTCCTCGACCGGATAGTTCCAATACACATCGTGCATGAGAACCTTCGCCGCGTTGGTGCCGTCGACAACCGTTCCGTCGGGCAGCGAGACATTACCGACCAGGCCCAGCAGATACTGCAGGAACACCGGGTCGATACCGATGACGCCATCAACGTCCTGTCCATACTGGGACTTCCACAGCGCGGCGACACGCTGCGAGTTGCGGGGCCAATCAGGCGAATAGGTATTGCCCGAGTTGTACAGGTTACTGTGGTTGCCGAACAGCGCCTCATCCTCTTCGTCGACGCTCTCGACTGCCTCATCCTCGCTGAGTCCAATGCGGGGAACAAACTCGCCAATCGACATCTGGCCGTCAGTGACCGAAATCAGGCCCTGCGAACCGCCAAAGCCGCCGCAAGCACGAATCTCGACGTTGTTCATGGCGTACATAAGGTAGTTGCGCGTCTGGCCGTTGGCGCCGAGCATCTGGGGAAGGACGGGGGCGACCTTCTCCGCCGCGTCGACTGCACCGTCCAGGGTGGCAAAGCCGTCCTTTGCCTTATCGACCAGCTCGGTCACCTGGGCGATATGCGTATCGCCAATACCCTGCACCTTTTTGTTGGCGCTCTTGAACGCCTTCGAGCTATCGGAGAGCGAATCGGCGACCGCCTGCAGCGCGGACACGTTGATTGTTCCGTCCTGGAACAGCTTGCCGGGCGTTGCCTGAGCGAGATTATCGGCCATGGGGACCAGCGCGCCGCTCGAAACATCGGACAGAGCGTCGATCATGGTACGGGCGGCGTTAATATCGCTGCCGTACACCGGGATGAACGAGGCCATCGTCCACACCGGGCTCGAGGTCTCCTTCTTCATGCTGTTGCAAAGCTCGTCGATCTTTTTCGCATCGTCGGGCAGGGTCGAAAAATCGCCCGACGTGACCTTGTCCTTAAGGCCGCCGACGATCTCGACAGTTTCCTTTGCCTGGCTCTTCACGGTATTTGCCGAGTTAAGCAGCATGAAGCCGCTCACGCCAAACACGACAAGAACCACCGCGACGATGGCAGCGACAACGGCTGCAACGCGGCGCTTCTTGCGCTCGCCCTTGCGATGGCGATGGCGAACCAGGCCGTTCGAGGTCGGGCTCGTCGAGGAATCGCCGCCGTAGTTCAAGCCAAAATCGTAATAATCTTCTTTAGCGCCCGAGCCCTTAAACTCGGCACCGTCGTCATTGAGACGGGCAAACGTGCCAGTTTCGGAAGCGCCCGTATAGATAGTGCCTAGGTTACCCGTAAGCCCTGCGTCTCCAGCAGAAGAAGCACTATCGGCGGGATTGGCAGAGTTGATGGGGCCGGCGTTGTGGGCGCGATGAGCGTTGTTAGCGGGGCCAGTGGGGCCGGCGACATTTGCACCGCCCGTTGGCGCCGGACGGACTCCGGCCGACGAAGCCGCAGAGCCCGCCCCGCCCGGAAATGCCTGCCTGCCTACGCGACCAGCCTGTTTTGCCTTTTGAGACTGTTCGTACAGAGCGGCAAACATCGCCGTTTCGCCCGGAGACGTACGGTTGCTAGCACCGTTTTGGCTGGATCCACTCGGTACGCCAGCGCTTCCAGTCCCATTTGAACGCGGCGGAACTGCAGAGCGCTCGCCGTCGCCGTTCTTAAAGTGGTTACCAGCCATAGAGGAGTCCTCGCAATACTAAAAGTCAATAACGCTATTAGTTTATGACATATTTAGCATCGTCAGTTAAACTCCAGACGCAGGCACCAATTCGCAGAATTGTGGTGCAACACCGCGTCCGTCTAGGCAGCGGCGTAAGCTATACCGTGAGGAACATCATCACGATGATCATGGCAAAGCCGATAAGGTCGGTCGGCAAAAACACCGTGCCCAGCATAACGGCACTCGTGATGGTCGCCGAGACCGGCTCCACGGTTCCGATGAGGCTTGCGCGGACCGAGCCAATGTCCTTAACGCCCTGCATATAGAGCATGTAGGCAAAAAACGAACCGATGACCACGAACACCGCGAGCGCCTCGATACCGGCAACATCGAGCGCCGGCATATGCGCCCAAGGGCGAACGAAAGCACACGAAACGATGCCCGCCGTGAGCATAGCCGAACCCGTGACGATGGGGCTGCCATATTCGGGCAGGATCTTGGCGGGGATCACCGCCATGCAGGTGGCGCTGACCGCACACATAAGGCCCGCGACCAGGCCGAGCGGCGAGATGCTCAGGCTGGTGGGGTCACCGCCGGTGGCGATCAAAAACGTACCGCCCAGAGCCAAGCCAATGCCGATAACCTCGCGCGTGCGCGGCCTGCGGCGGTCGATAACGCAGGTGTATCCCATAATGATGACCAGCTGCAGGCACTGAAGCACCGTCGCGGTTCCGGCATTGGTCAGGCGCACGGCCGAAAGATAGCAGAACTGGTTGAACAGCAGGCCAAAAGCGGTAAAAAGCAGCAGTTGTCTGCGGTCGGCGGGCGTGGTCCAGAGTTTAACCAGACGCTCGCGATCGCGCGTGACCACCACGGCCATAAAGAGCAGACCGGCGAGAATCTGGCGCACACTCATAAGCCACAGGGTATCAACGTGATAGGTATCGAACAGGAAGCTCGCGCTGGTACCCGAAAAACCCCAAAACGAACCACCCACCAGCGTGGCCAGAACGCCCGTAATCATCTTGCGCGTCGACGCACTGTTCAGGCGGTCGCGCCATGCACGGCGGGTACTGCGGCTGAGCTCGTCAGTGCCCTCGGGCACATCAATGTTCGATATATCGGTCATCGGCACCGAAGCCCCTGCGCCTTCGGCCTGCTCGACACACTCTTTGCTCATTCCACTCCCCCGAAACAGTCTGGAAGCAATTCGGCTTACCTTACCACGGCAAAGGCACCAGCTGGAGGCTTGTCCGTTTATCGGTAGGACAATTCCGCAGACGTCTTTCCATAGCTCGATACCACAATGGGCTTGCATTATGCAACAGCCAAATCGCGGCAGCAGGCTCTTTTGAAATGGATATGACAAAGCCCCCGAATTCCACAATGTAAGCGATTTTTAAAAATGTTCTTGCCACCGAGTTCAGGCTCCGTTATATTATCCCTTGCGCGCTTGCGCACCCTTGATCGGGCGTTTAGCTCAGGGGGAGAGCGCTTCCCTGACACGGAAGAGGTCAGAAGTTCAAATCTTCTAACGCCCACCAAATGTTCACAGCTCAGAGGCTATGTCTCTGAGCTGTTTTGTTTTATGCCGCCAAATCCGCTGGCAGCTACAACCGCCCAACTGGCCAAAAGCCGACCATCTACTTGCCGATCTATCCATTGGCATAACCAATCAGTCCGCACCGCAACTTCTCAGCAAAACGCCGCGATGTCTGCGCCCTGCGGTATCCTTGAGCCACTTGCACCTGCAGCACCAAGGAGCCGCCATGCGCACCGAGCTCGATGTTCCCTTTTCGCACAAAGACGAGGCCAAGGCCCTGGGCGCCAAGTGGGATCGGGCTAAGAAGATCTGGTATGTACCCAGCGGCGTTAACCCCGAGCCCTTTGCCGAGTGGCTGCCCGGCGTTGACCGATCCGACCCCTCAGCGCCGTATATATATCTAGTACTGGGCAAGCGCGAGTGCTGGAAGTGTCACAAAGAGACCTCGGTCGCGGCCTTCGGCATTCCCTATCGAACCGATAACGACGAGAGCATCGCCATCGCGCACGCGCCTAACGAAGCCGGGCACATTGCCATCGACACGGCCAGCGCCAACGCACTCGCCATCGTGCCCACTCTTGGCTGCGTGCCGGGCGAGATCCGCGACTACCTTCATAAGCGCTGCGGCTACAAGCCCGTAGGCGCGCGAGCCTCCAAAGCCCCGTCGCTCGGCAACACGTGCACCAGTTGCGACGCGCTGCAAGGCAGCCGCTATCTGTTCGAGGAGCCCTCGTCCCCGTTTGCCCTCACTGCCATCAACAAGCTACCGGCACTGGAGTTTGTGCGCGTCGAAGTTGCCGGCGTCTTTGGCGTCCCGGCCACGCGCACCAATTTTGACCAGGCGCTCTTTACCTGGGCACGCGACCACCACGCCGAGTTCCACAAGACCCTGTTCGAGGGAATCTACCTGTAGGGCAAGGCTCGAAAATCGAGTCCAGATATCCTCGAAAATCGAGTATGCACAGGTAGTTGAATTGCCGACTCGAAGGCTACAACCCCAGGATGTGCTCTAGATAGCCTTTGTTAAACCAGAACGATTGCCTGGTCATCCAACGTCCATCGGGCAACTCGTAGGCGTTCCTCGCAATGTCGCCGATTTCGGTTCCGTCGGCGAATCTGTACGCAGCTTTTGAGGTATGCGGGCGAACGTGGACAATCGGGTTGTCCGCCATACCGGGCAGATTGTTGGTCACCTTGAGCTTTCCACTCGCGTCCCGATACGGACTGAGCTTAACGCCCTCACGAATTACCTTGCGAGTCTCATCCCAGCAGGCCTTTGCGGGGCCCTCGATTTCGTTTGCCGGCATTGCCCAGAATAGGCAGCGGTCAAGACGCCACTCCCCCTCGTGGTCCTCACGGAACACGACAAAGAAGAAACGGTTGGTCTCAAGGCGCGCACGGAAGGATGACGTTTCCCAATCCTCATTGATTAGCTGCTTAAACTCAAACGGAGGGAAAGACATTGCCTGCTCGATGTGTCCCCTCTTATTAACGCGACAAACGCGGACGTTAATCCCAGCCTTAACGAACTCCTCGGCAGCATTGCTTTTAATTCCGAGCATTCGATAAACGAGTGTCGTCCATTGCGCCTTGTTTCCCGTGTATTCCAGGCCGTACTGCACTGCAATCTGGCGATCGGTTTCACCATAGTGGCGCTCGATAAGCGCAGTAACGTAGCTTTCGAAATCAATGGACTTGTCGCCGGCCTGGACGATACTCTCGCCAATGCGCGGAGCACCGAGAACATAGGTATGAAGCACATAGTCCATGTACGAGCGCTTGAGTGAGAAGGCACGACGCTTCGCGCGACGGTGCTCGATCTCGCCCGTATCGGTGTTGAAGTACTCGTAATACTGGTCAACCCACATCGTCGCTTCGGTTGCGCCCTTTGTGCAGGCGCCCAAGTAGGTGGTCATGCCCTCCGACAGCTCGTCCGCGCGACCATCCTGAATGTACGAAATGATCTTCTCGTAGTCGGCGCGAATGATCTTCATATCCTCTTCGGGCAGACGAACCATGACTGCACGCTCAATGCGCTGGTCGTATTTGTCGATGGAGCGGTCACGGCCGTAGTAGATCAGCAGGATATTGCTGAGCTTGGTCTTGAGATGCGAGCTGTCGTAGTCGAGCGAAACGGGACGGTCGTAGGGAATCATCGTCAAGACAAGACGCTCGCCGGCAGACTTGCGACCATCCTTGAGCACGTCGAAGCATGTTGCCTTGAGTTCCACACCCGCCTCGGGAAAGTCCGGCCGATCGTCGCTGTTGGCTTTGTAGCCAAAGTAACGCTCCTCGATCAGGGTTCCCATACCGCCCTTGTACTTCTTAGACCCAAAGTCCTTGGGCGCACTCTCCCCCTCCGGCGCAATGCCAAGCTCGAGAATATCGCGAAACGTCATCCCGTCGAGATTGGCAGCATACCGCTCAATGCTTGAGGGGTCAGAAAAATCAGTATCGTCAAGCATGCGCTTGAAATCGAGGTGCTTCTTGGACATGGCAAATCCTCTCGAAATAAGACATGATCTAACACGTATGCTACTGTAAATTCGGGTTATACCGTGAAGATCCCCTAAGGGATCTTCCATTTGCAACCCGATTTCTGTACCCTTGATCTTTGCATTTGCAGCGATTTGGGGGAGTGAGTATGTCAGAGGTCAAAATCGCCGAGCTTTTTGCTGGCGTCGGCGGATTTCGTTTGGGCCTCGAAGGCTACGCTGACCCTCGTTATCCAGATTTCTACATGAAGCCCGCCGGACCCTTTCGCACCATTTGGGCCAATCAGTGGGAACCACCCGGAACCAAGGCTCGTCAGTTCGCGGCACGCTGCTATATGGACCGCTTTGGCGAGGATTCCGTAGTCAACGAAGATATCAATAAAGTCCTGGAACAGGCTGAAGCCGGAGAGGTTGAAATCCCCGACGTCCAGATGGTCGTCGGCGGCTTCCCTTGCCAAGATTACTCCGTCGCTCGCCCGCTTAACCAGGCACATGGCATCGAGGGCAAGAAGGGTGTCCTTTGGTGGGACATCTACCACTTCCTCGAGATGAAGAAGCCGCGCTTCGGTCTCTTTGAGAATGTCGATCGTCTGCTCAAGTCGCCCGCGTCTCAGCGCGGTCGCGACTTCGCCATCATCCTAAGCTGCCTTGCCGACCTCGATTACACGGTCGAATGGCGCGTGGTCAACTCCGCGGAATATGGTTTTCCCCAGCGCCGCAAGCGCGTTTATATCTTCTGCGAGAAGAACGCCGGCAAGGTCGATCTCGTTGACCGCATGCACAACGGTGTCATGGCGAAGGCCTTCCCCGCCATCTACCCTGACGAAATGGCCGAGCTCGATGTCCTGCCTGATCCTTACGAGAACTCGACTCGTTTTGGCGTTGGTCAAAAGACATCTCAGTTCAAGAATGCCGGTGTCATGCAGGGCTGCCATGTTTTGACCTGCGACTTCGTTGAGGATTATCACGGCGAGCGCCGTGTGCTTGGCGATGTACTTGTTAATGAGGAGTATGTTCCGGAGCAGTTCTACATCTCCGACGAGAAGCTTCCCGACTGGCGCTACCTCAAGGGCAGCAAGCGCGAAGAACGCACCAACAAAAAGACGGGCTTTACGTACACGTATTCCGAGGGTGCCATGAGTTTCCCGGATGCCACCGACAAACCGAGCCGCACCATCCTCACGGGCGAAGGCGGCACGGGCGCCAGCCGATTTAAGCATGTTATCGAGTGCCCCGACGGCCGTTTCCGCCGCCTCGTTCCCGACGAGCTCGATCAGCTCCAAGGATTCCCCAAGGGCTGGACGGATACTGGTATGACCGACGGCCATCGAGCTTTCTGCATGGGCAACGCGCTCGTCACCGGCGTGCCCCATCGCATTGGCGAAGCTATGGTCGAAGTGTACGGCCTCTAAGGCAAGCAATCCGGAGCCGGCAGTCACGCTGTCGACTCCATTTTTCCACCCCACTCCCCTGTATACTGATGTAGCACGTGTTTCATCCGGGCTTGTTGGGCCGGATTGTTCATGGGAGGGCCTTATGGCTGCTTCGAATCCGCCTAAGGGGAGCGTTTCTTCTTCGTCCATCAAGCCGGTTACGCGCAAGGCCGTGCGCTGCCAGCGCGAGGTCGCTTGGCTTGTCACGCAGGCGGCGGGCAGGCTTGTGGCGACCACTCAGGACGTCAACGCGCCTACGCCGAGCTTTGTGCTGGCAGCGGCGCTGGATTTCGTACGCCAATTGGAGCTTGCCGAACAGGATGCCGGCGGCCACCTCGACTACCAGAATGTTATGGCGCCCGACCTGCAAACGTTCTGCCACATGGCCAAGTTGCCCGCCGCGCCCAATTCGCTTTCGGACGCAGGCTACATGTTTACGCTCTCGGGCGCGGACCTTATCCGCGACATCTATGCATACTGCAGCGAGCTCGCCGAGCGCCACGTCTTTGACGCGGCAGAAGTCAAACCGGGATATGTCATCAAGCTGGTTCTTAGGCTGTTCTTGATGGACGGGTTCGGGGCCATGCCGGCGTAAGCCGAGTCTTTAGCATCACCGTCGACTGAGCAACAACCGCTTTACCTTAGTGGGCGCCAATTGAGGGTCGATTATTGGGTCGCCTCGTCCACTAGCGCATTTATTCCACGCGCTCTGACAGTCGATACTTGCGGTTGCGGCTCGTCGCCGGCGCCGTGGGCTCAAGCTCGCCTTGAGCAATGAGCGCGTTGACGCGCGACCTTACCTGGGAAATTGTAAGCCCCGTACGTTCTGCCAGCTCACGCGTCCCCAGCTCGCCGTAGTGTTTGAGTGCCGTCACAATTAAGCCCCCGCCATGATCGACCGGCTCGATCTTTGAACGGTAAAGTACGACCTTGAACCGATCGAACCCCGGGCAGAACAGGGGCTCGGCCAGACCATGTGCGCGCATGGCATCGATCATCATCGGGATGCCCGAGCCATTGCCCTCAGCCGGCGAACCTGCGCCATCCGGCAGCGGGACAATCGACATGAGCTTCACAAGCGTCGCATTGCGACATCGGGAGCTGCCGTCAAACAGGTTCTCGCGAGTCTTTCCTCCGTATAGGCCGCCGGGGTTCGTCACTTCGATACGGTCATCAAAGACGTCAACAGCGATCGACTGCCCACAGAACCGGTCTCCGTATTCTCGGTGGATTACGGCGTTGGCAATTGCCTCGCGCAGGACCTCCTCGGGAATCTCCAGCGAGTCGACACGCGAGACGCCTTTGATCATCGAGGTTCGTCGCAAATTCTTGGCGACCGCCGCGACGGCATCCGAGATCATTTCGCCCAACGTTCCCTCGCAGATCGTACGGTCCATGAACCTCAACGACCCCGCCGCGCCCTTCTGCGTTCCGGCATAGACCGCCACATCGATAAAGAGCTTGGGATAAAACTGCTGAGGATAGGCACCCGCGGCCAGGAGCCCGGCCTTAGTAACATTGCCCTGGGAGTCGAGGAAATTCAGGCGCTCCATCTTTGTCTTCTTGTCCGCCGCACCGCGCATCGCTCGAGGCGTCAACGAATAGGCACGCTCTATCGTGCGGTCGACCAGGGCCTCGTCAAGATCGCCTGCGGCCGCGCCGGGTACTGCATCGCGATCACTGGGGCTCGTCCGTTCATACGATGACAAGGACAGGACCTCAGTCGACGAAAGCGGGACATCTTTGTCATCGATGCGTTTGTAGCTGCCGCCTTGAGCGCCCCGCTCTATGACATAACAAGGCTTGCTCGACGGGTCGAGCTCCTCAATCGTGATGACCAGAACCACGGTGCCCTGGAGCTCCACGCGTTCAATGGTGTATTTGGGCGGATTGGCCAGTTTTCCGCGACCGCCGGCATCACCCATGCCCGCTACGAATTGGTTGAGCACCTTCTCGGTCTCAAAGTTCTCAACCGGGACAAAGCCCGCGCGCTCGCTCACTCCGAGTACGATGATGCCACCGGCGGTATTCGCGAATGCGCTTACCGTTTCCCATACGTCGCGGGAAAGCGTCGTGGCGCTCTCCTTGACCTCGACGTTAAGATCGTCCGAGCCCATGCGCCTTAAAGACTCGAGCAGACCGGTCAGCTCGTTTTCGTTCATCTGCACGTCCTTTCGCTCGGTCCGGCGGAGAATGCCGCGAATAGATTTCCTTCGTCTCTCAGTTATCTCTCGTAATTATCTCTTGTCTCTCTGTTATCTCTCGTATTAGAGATGAGTGAAAGATGAGAGATAAGATATCTGCCATCTGTTTCATTTAAACATGTTTTTGCTGGTAGAACAATCGGTATTGAGACAATGCCGTGATTTCTTGTCTCTTTGCTGCTCAGTTATCTCTCGTAATTATCTCTCGTCTTTGTGCCATCTCTCGTATTAGTGACAAATGAGAGATGAGAGATACGTGAGTGACGGACGAGCGTGGATTTTTGGACGGTCGGGAAATGAGGGTGGATATTTGGACGGTTTTTGGGCTTTTGGCAGCCGATTTCGTCCGAAAATCCACGCTCATTTGATGGGCGTCCGAATTTCCACGCTCGTGTGTCCGAAAATCCACGCTCATCCGGCAGATTGGTCGAGGGCCCCATATGGGTATACTCTCGAGGATTCGACTCGATTCGCCCCCGCTGGGGCGTCAAAGGAGACTGCATATGCCCACCACCTCAACCGACCCGCGCGCCGCAGCCGCCGCGCTGCTGGCACCCGGCACCACCTGCCACGGCTTTGCCGTCGAGCGCTGCGAGACCGTGCCCGAGCTCGACTCGGACGCCTACGTGCTGCGCCACACCGCATCGGGCGCTCGCCTGCTGTACCTGGCGTGCGACGACGAAAACAAGGCCTTTGCCATTGGCTTTAAGACGCCGCCGGCCGATTCCACCGGCGTGTTCCATATTCTTGAGCACTCGGTGCTGTGCGGATCGGCCAAGTTCCCCGTCAAGGAGCCGTTCGTGGACCTGATCAAGAGCTCCATGCAGACGTTCCTCAACGCCATGACCTACCCCGACAAAACCATCTACCCCGTTGCCACCACCAACGAGCAGGACCTGTACAACCTGATGGACGTGTACCTTGACGCGGTGTTTAACCCGGCCATCTACACCAAGCCCACCATTTTTGAGCAGGAGGGCTGGCACTACGAGCTGGACCTGCCGGAGGGCGCCGAGAGCGAGGGCGACGACAGCTCCGCGAGCCTGCGCAAGGGCACACTGCGCTATAACGGCGTGGTGTTCAACGAGATGAAGGGCGCGCTGTCCGACCCCATGAGCGTGCTGGACGACGCCGTCAACGCCGCGCTCTATCCCGACACCGCCTATGCGCACGAGAGCGGTGGCGACCCGCGCGCGATTCCCGCGCTCACCTACGAGCAGTTCCTGGACACGCACGCGCGCCACTACAATCCTTCCAACTCCTACATCACGCTCTACGGCGACCTGGACGTGGACCGCGCGCTGGCCTTTTTGGACGAGCGCTACCTGTCGCAGCCGAGCGCCGCGAGCCGCCGCATGGACGCTGCCGTTGCCGCCGGCGAGGACCCGTCTACGCTGGCGCCCAATCCGCTGGGCGTGCAGGAGCCTGTGACCTGCGAGTATAAGCGCGTCGAGATGGCCACTACGCCCGAGAACGCCCTGGTGGGCCTGGGCCTGGTGCTGGGCAGCGCGCTCGACCGCAAGCGCACGATTGCGGCGGATATCCTGTTCGAGGCGTTGCTGGGTTCCAACGAGGCACCAGTTAAGAAGGCCATTCTGACCGCCGGCCTGGGCGGCAACGTGGTGAGCTACACCGCGGCCGAGAGCCTGCAGCCCTACGAGCTCATCATGCTGCAAAATGCACAGCCCGGCGTGGCGCGCGAGCTGCGCCGCGTGTTCCAGGACGCCTGCCGCGACCTGTGCGAGCACGGCGTTCCGCGCGAGCGCCTGGAGGCCATCATCAGCAGCAACGAGTACGACCTGCGCCAGCGCGACTATGGCATCGCCGACGGCGTGGCCATTGCGTGCGACGCGCTGAGCACCTGGCTCTACGATGACGACGCCGCGACGCTGGCACTCAAGTACGGCCCGGTGTACGAGGAGCTGCGTGGCGAGCTGGACGGCAGCTATTTTGAGGACCTGCTGCGCGAGCTGGTGCTGCAGAACGATCACATGGCGCTGGTCGAGCTGGTGCCGGTGAATGCCGCCGAGGGTTCGGAGGGCGCCGAAGCTGCCGAGCTGGCAGCCAAGCGCGATGCCATGACCGATGCCGAGCTGGCCGACGTGGTCGAGCGCACGGCTGCGCTGCGTGCCGCACAGGAGGCGGAAGACACACCCGAGGCCAAGGCCACGCTGCCGCGCCTGCGCGTGTCCGACATTGGCGAGGCGCGCCCCGAGCCGCCGCTGGTCGTAGACACGACCGCGCCCATCCCCTGCTTGCGCCACGGCATCCCCACCAACCGTCTGGCCTACGCCATGCAGTATTTCGACCTGAGCTGCGTCGCGTTTGAGGACCTGCCCTATGTGACACTGCTCTGCCGCCTGCTCAAACAGCTGCCCACGAGCGAGCACTCGGCCGAGGAGCTCGACAACTTGCTCGCCGGCAAGCTGGGCTTTTTGAGCTTTACGACCGAGGTCATGACCCAACCCGACGTGGACGGCGTGCACCCCTACCTGCTGGTGAGCGCCGGCGCCCTGTCCGAGAAGATCAATGCGCTGGCGAGCCTGCCGCGCGAGGTGTGGTCGAACACGCTGCTGGCGGATGCCGACGCCGACCGCGTCCGCGACGTGCTCACACAGATTCGCATTGGGCTTGAGCAGGGGTTTATCAACAACGGTCACTCGGCGGCACTCGGTCGCGCGATGAGCTACAGCTCGCCTTCGGCCGTGGTGTGCGAGCAGCTTTCGGGCGTTGATTTCTATCTGTTCCTGCGCGATTTGCTCGAACACTTTGACGAGCGCCTGGACGGTCTGCGCGCCAAGCTTACCGAGCTGGCAGGTCGTATCTTTGTGGCCGACGGCTGCCTGGCGAGCTTTACCGGCAGCGATGAGGACTTTGACGCGTACTGGAATGCTGCGGGCGACCTGGGGCTGGGCGCGGGTGCGGCGGGCATTGCCGGCAACGACGCGCTCGTGGTGCCGAAGCCGCGCGACCGCCACGAGGCCTTTGTCATCCCCAGCGACATCTGCTTTGCGGCGAGCGCGTGCGATCCGCGTCGCTTGGGGCTCGAAGTGACGGGCGCCTGGGCGGTTGCTGCCAACGCACTCTCCTACGACTACCTGTGGAACGAGATCCGCGTGAAGGGCGGCGCGTACGGCTGCGGATTCCGCGCGGCCGGCGAGCGTCAGGCGGCGTTCTACACCTACCGCGACCCGGCGGTCGATCCTTCGATTGAGCGCGTGGCGCGCGCAGGCGAATGGCTCGGCAGCTTTGAGCCCGACGAGGCCGCCTTCGAGGGCTTTATCGTGAGCTGCGTGAGCGGCATGGACGCGCCGGTGAAGCCGTACGCGCTCACCAAGCGTCGCAACACGACCTACCTGGCCGGGCTCGATCCGCACGCACGCGAGGAGCGCCGCGCCCAAATGCTCGCCGCCACGCCCGCCGAGCTTCGCTCGCTCGGCGCCGACGTGACGCGCATCGCGGCCGATTCGCCGACCTGCGTCTTTGGCGGCCGCGACGTCATCGCCAAGAGCAACGCCGGCTTCAACGTAGTCGACCTGCTGGGCTAAGGCACCAAGGTAGATTTTTGGGACATGCCCGAGAATCTACCTTTTTCTTTTGCCGCAGTCTGCCGATTTGTCTCGATCTGTAACGCTAAGGCGGCAATATTGGCTCCAGATGTTACAAATCGAGACGTTTCCGGATGACGCCGGCCCTTTGTCTCAATCTGTAACATCTAGGTCCAATTTTGCCGAGTTACTGTTACAGATCGAGACAAACCGCCGCGAACACCCGCTCTTCGTCAAAACCCACGAAGGTGTCCATGAACTGCCCCCTTTGCGATGGTTTGTGTGGTGATTTGGGTGTTTACCCAGATAAAACCTGCCAAAATAAACCTGTCCCTTTTTGGTAGGTTTGGGAGAGAGGGCCGGGATGGACAAGGCTGAGTTGCGGCGGGCGGTGATTGCTCGGCGCGATGCTCTTGATTTGGACTTGCGGGCAGCGAAGTCTGCCGTTATCTGCGCGCGGCTTGTTGAGCTGTTGGATCGCTTGGATGCCGCGGCGCCGCACACCGTTGCCATCTATGCCGCGATGGGCTCCGAAGTTGACCCAGCCGCGTTTGCCGCTGCGGCCGCCAAACGCGGCTGGCGCGTAGCCTATCCGTGCATGCTCTCGGCAATTGATGCCGCAGCTTGTGGCCAGCGCATGTGCATGCGGGCAGTTGCCGCCGACGATGCGTCCGCGGCTCCGTTTATCGCCCACCCCACACGGGCTTTCGCGGCCATAAACATCGACAGCGGCCGCTTCCCTATCGTGCCTGCCGAAGCTCTCGACATGATCGTCATGCCGCTCGTAGCATTCGACCGCGCCGGCACGCGCCTAGGCTACGGCGGCGGCTGCTATGACCGCTACCTGCCCATGCTCTCGCCCGTATGCCAAATCGTCGGCATCGCCTTTGACGAACAGCGTGTCGACCACGTTCCCACCGACGCCCACGATCTGCCACTGCCCAACATCGTCAGCGCCTAAATGCCAGCATACCTCCCGGCAGTCTAGTGCTCCTCGCCGGCGCGGGCCAGGTCGTAGGGCGTGGTCTGGTAAACGTAGTAGTTGAGCCAGTTGGTGTAGAGCAGCTGAGCCTGGCTGCGCCAGACGTTGCGCGGCTCGGCGGCGGGGTCGTCACCCGGGAAGTAATGCGCCGGCACCTGAGGGTTGAGGCCGCGCTTCACGTCGCGCTCGTACTCCAGGCGCAACGTGTCGGTATCGTACTCGGGATGGCCAAAGACAAAGAAGCGACGGCTGTCGGTCGACTTGACGATGTACAGGCCCACCTCGTCGGACACGGCCACGACCTCAAGCTGCGGCTCGGCCTCCACGTCCTCGCGGCGCACATCGGTGTTGCGCGAATGCACGGCATAGAAACGGTCGTCGAAGCCGCGGACCAGCGGGCTTTGCGGCTTCACCAGATAATGCTCAAACACGCCACTCGCCTTTGCCGGCAGGTCGTACTTCTGAATACCGTAATGATGGTACAGACCAGCCTGCGCGCCCCAACAAATGTGCAGCGTAGAGTGCACGTGCGTGGTTGACCAATCCATGATCTGGCAGAGCTCGGGCCAGTAGTCGACCTCTTCGAACGGCATCTGTTCCACCGGCGCGCCCGTGATGATCAGGCCGTCGTAGTGGATGTCGCGGATGTCGTCGAACGTGCGGTAGAACGTCTCCAGGTGGCCGGCGCTTACGTGCGTGGCCTCGTGCGTCTTGGTGCGCAGCAGGTCCACCTCCACCTGCAGCGGCGTGTTGGAGAGCTTTCGCATGATCTGCGTCTCGGTGGCAATCTTGGTGGGCATGAGGTTGAGAATGAGCACGCGCAGCGGACGGATGTCCTGGTGCAACGCGCGGTACTCGGTCATGACAAAGATGTTCTCGCTCTCAAGCTGCGCGGCGGCAGGGAGGGCGTCGGGGATGCGAATGGGCATGGATGCTCCTTACGAGTCAGTTGCAGCTATGGTACAACGAGCGGCCCCATCCGCGCGAGCACATCGCCCAGCGATGCCGTCAGCGGCCCAAATCACTCCAAAAGTAGAGATTAAGGCATGTCCTAAAAATCTACGGCGCTTTAGTCTAGCAAAGTGTCAGCTGGACGCTACAATGGTTCGACGCGAAAAACTCGGCCGAAAGGATACATATATGTACCAGACGCGTAAGATCGGTGTGGTCGGCCAGGGCCACGTAGGAGCACATGTCGCCAACAGCCTGCTTATGCAGGGCATTGCCGACGAGCTGTACCTGTGCGATATCAACGAGGCCAAGGTGACGTCCGAGGTCCAGGACCTGCGCGACTCCCTTTCGTTTGTCCCGTATAACACCAAGATCGTCAACTGCTACGACCACTACGAGGAGCTGGCCTGCTGCGACGTCATCGTCAACGCCGCCGGTAAGGTCGCGCTGGCAGCTGGCAACCGCGACGGCGAGCTGTTCTTTACCACCGACGCCGCCCGCACCTTTGCCAAGCGCATCGTCGACGCCGGCTTTGACGGCATCTTCGTGAGCATCTCCAACCCCTGCGACGTCGTGTGCACCGAGCTGTGGCACCTGACCGGCTACGATCCCAAGAAGATCATCGGCTCGGGCTGCGGCCTGGACTCCGCCCGCCTGCGCACCGAGATCTCCAAGAAGGTCGGCGTGAGCCCCAAGTCCATCGACGCCTACATGATCGGCGAGCACGGCTTTAGCCAGCTGGCTGCCTTTAAGGCCGCGACCATCGCCGGCAAGAGCCTCAACGAGCTCCAGGCCGAAAACCCCGACAAGTACGCCTTTGACCACATGGAGGTCGAGGAGCTCGCACGCAAGGGCGGCTACGTAACCTACCAGGGCAAGCAGTGCACCGAGTACGCCGTCGCCAACTCCGCCGCACGCGTCTGCGCTGCCGTTCTGCACAACGAGCACGCCGTACTTTCCGCCTCCACGCTCATGACCGGCCAGTATGGCGAGGAGGGCATCTTCACATCCCTGCCGTGCGTGATCGGCGCCGAGGGCGTCGAGGAGGTCTACACGCTCGACCTGTCCGAGCACGAGCTCGAGGGCTTCCACAAGAGCTGCCAGCACATCCGCGACAACATCGCCCAGCTCGACTGGTGGGACGCCGAGGGCTACGACGCAAAGTAGGCCGTTGGCTGCCGCAACCTTGCAAATCTAAGCGCGATACCAAGCGGGCCGCGCCGGAAATCCCCGGTGCGGCCCGCTTTTTTTGACTCACGCAGTGCCCTTGCGAATCGAAGGTGAATACTTTTCCCGGTTACTTAGTACTGCTCGATGCCCATGTAGCGACGAACCTCGGGGCTGTGGTCGAAGACCTTGCCGCGCGCGGCGCGCAGCTCGCAGCTCATGTTGTAGAAGAAGATCGGCTCCAGGTACGAACGCACGCTGGCGGGCACGTCGCCCACGCCGTACTCGAGCGCGTCGAGCACCATGATCGTATCGGTGTGCGTGTTGAGGAATGCAAGCGCGCGCTCCTCCATGGGGCGGCACTCGCCGGCGCCAAGCTGCACAAAGTAGAACACGCCGGGCTCGGTAGCCTCGAAGGGGCCGTGGAAGTACTCGCCGGAGTGGATATAGCAGCAGTGCTGCCACTGCATCTCCATGAGCGAGCAGATCGCCATAGCGTAGGTCTGGCTAAAGTTGGGGCCGGAGCCCAGGATATAGAAGAACTTATGCTGCTGGCAGAGCTCGGCAAAACGGGCGCCCAGCTCGGCGTTGACCTTCTCGCGGGCAGCGGGCAACAGGGCATCCATCTGCTTGAGGCCCTCGTACATGTCGGCGAGCGCCTCGTAGCCTTCCTGCTGGTCGAGCAGCTCGGCGGCGATCAGAGCGCCGATGCCCTGAGGCACCTCGGCCTGCGACACGCCCTCGCCCCAGGGGTAGACCCAGGTGGTCCACTTGCCGTTGTCGATCTTGGAGCCCTCGCAGTCGGTGAGGGCGACGACCTCGGCGCCGGCAGCCAACGCCATCTCGCAGCCGTCGACGACCTCCTGCGTGTTGCCGCTGTGGCTGCAGGCAATAACGAGCGACTTCGGCCCTAGACTCTTGGGGGCCATCAGGCAAAACTCGCGTGCCGTGTAGACCGTCGAGGTAAACGTGGTGGCCTCGCGCTTGAGCAGCTCGTTGGCCGGCATCAGGTCGATCATCGAACCGCCGCAAGCGATCCAAAAGACATTCTCGATCTTGCCCTTGCGCTCGATGATTTCCTGAACCAGATTATGTGCGTTCATCCTGATGTTCCTCCTTGTGCGGCGGTTTTGAGCGACGGCAGCTCGTACCTGCTGTCGTTCTATGTTGTCCTATTTATAACACGTGCAACAACGCCCGTGAAGTCATCTTAGCAAATTTGTTCTATGTTGTTCTATCTGTGGACGTTAGATGTCGAACACGTAGCGCGAGCCCACGATCTTTTGGCGGCCGAGCAGCAAGGGGCGCTCGTCCCCATCGGTAAAGTACGCCTCCATATAGAAGAGCGGCTCACCGACCGGCACCTCCAACAGCGGGGCCGCCTGAGCATCGGCAAGCGCAATCTCCACGGTGCAGGGGTCGGACTTGAGCGGCGCGCGACCCGAATGCTCGGCAACGAGCGCAAAGATGGAATTGTCCGTGAGGTCCTTGTCGGCAAGCGTCTGCAGGTAGGGATGGTCGGCGAGCACAAAGGCGTTGTTCTCAAGCATGACAGGGATGCCGTCGGCCGTGCGCACGCGCTCGACCACGATAAGCTCACAGCCGGGCTCCACGCCAAAGAACGCCGCATCCTCGCGCGTCGCCGCGACCACCGTGCGCGACACCAGACGCGCACCCGGCACCATGTCGTTGGCAGCACAACCCTCAGTAAAGCTCTGGACGTCACCCTTCTGGCGAATCTTGCGCTTGAGCTTGGGAGCGCACACAAAGGTACCCCTCCCCTGCTGGCGGCTGAGATACCCCGCGCGCGACAGCTCCTCGATGGCACGGCGCACGGTGATGCGCCCCACGCCGTAGGACTTCGCGAGCTCCATCTCGGAAGGAATGCGCGAGCCGACTGCGTACACGCCGCGCGCAATCTCGCCCTTTAGGTCGTCCATGACCTGCTGGTACAGCGGCACGGCGGACACCTCGGCGCGCTCGGAACGTTCGGTCTTGCTATCGGTTGCCATCGTTATGCCCCATCCCGCGCATGCTCGGACTCAAACTCTTCAATCGCCGCCATAAACTGCTCGCCAAAGGCGTCGGCTTTTTTCTCGCCAATGCCGTTGACCTGGATCAGCTCGTCGCGCGTCTGCGGGCGCAGGCGGCACAGGCCGCGCAGGGCCTTGTCGGAAAAGACCATATACGGCGCCATCTCCAGCTCCGCAGAGATCTCCTTGCGGAGGGCACGCAAGCGCTCGAACAACTCGGCATCATTGCCCACGCGCGGGCGTTGATCCAGCTCGGCCTCCTCGCGCAGCAGATCCACCGCACGGCGGGCGCGGGCCGAGGCCTTGCGCTTGGACGCGCGACGCTTAACGGTAAAGGCAAACGCTTCGTCCTCGACCTCACCGGCGCGCGGGCCCAGGCCCACGACCGGGTACTGCCCCTGCGAGGTGGCCAGATAGCCGCGGCCGCACAGCTGGCCGATGATGTCCTTGATGCACCCGACCGATTCGCTCGACAGCTCACCGTAGCCGCGGTCCTCGTCCAGATGCATCTGG
Source organism: uncultured Collinsella sp. (assembly GCA_900548265.1). Taxonomy (GTDB): domain Bacteria; phylum Actinomycetota; class Coriobacteriia; order Coriobacteriales; family Coriobacteriaceae; genus Collinsella. The sequence goes on along the minus strand of URKG01000001.1, from coordinate 24,763 downwards.
CGAATGCGCTCGGTGTTGCCGCCGTGAAGCACATCGGCGATGAGCGACTTGCCAAAGCGCATGGGTCGCGTGGCCACATAGCGCACGGCAGCGCGGGCCATATCGGTGACATCCTCGACCTCGAACTGCGTGAGGCAGTTACTGCAGTTGCCGCAGCCCTCGGCGTCGTCTGCCGTGCCGCCCGCGGCGGCTGCCGCATGCTCGGCCGCGGCCTCGTCACCAAAGTAGCGCAGCATGTATTCGCGCAGGCAGCCGGTGGTATTGCAGTAGCCCTCCATCTGGCTGAGCAGACGATATCGATTCTGGAGCGCCCACGCGCGCTGCTCGTCGTCGAGTGCCTCGTCGGCCGCATCGCCGCGGTCGATCAAAAAGCGACGCATGCGAAAATCGCTGCCGTTCCAGAGCAGATGGCAGCTGGCCGGATCGCCATCGCGGCCGGCGCGGCCCGCCTCCTGGTAGTAGGCCTCGATGCTCTCGGGCACGTTGTTGTGAATCACGTAGCGCACGTTGGGCTTGTCGATGCCCATGCCAAAGGCGTTGGTGGCAACCATCACCTGAATGTCGTCGTCGATAAAGGCACGCTGGCTCTGGCGGCGGGCATCGTTGCCCATGCCGGCATGGTAGCGGCCCACGCGAATGCCGCTGGGGCCCAGTACCTCGGCAAGCTCCGCGGCCAGCGCGTCGACCGTCTTGCGGGTCGAGCAATACACGATGCCGCTCTCGCCCGAATGCGCGATCACGTAGTCGCGCACCCACGCGGTCTTGGCCTTGTCGCCCATCTCTTCGCAACCAAAGTAGAGGTTCTTGCGATCAAAACCCGTCACCACGGTCGCGGGATTTTGCAGGCCGAGCATCTGCTGAATGTCCGCGCGCACACGCTCGGTCGCCGTAGCGGTAAAGGCCGCCACGATCGGGCGCCGCGGCAGGGAATCAATGAACTCGCGAATCTGCAGGTAAGCGGGACGGAAATCCTGGCCCCACTGGCTCACGCAGTGGGCCTCGTCAATGGCCACGAGCGGAACGCCGATGCCGCCTTCGGCCGCAGCTTCCTGCGCAAAGGCCAGAAAGCGCGGCTCGAGCAGGCGCTCGGGCGCCACGTACATAAGCTGATAACGGCCCTCGCGCGCCCGCTTGAGCACGGTGTTTTGCTGTGCCGGGGTAAGGCTGGAGTTGAGATAGCTGGGTCGCGCACCCGCCGCGAGCAGCGCGCGGGTCTGGTCCTCCATAAGCGACAGCAACGGGCTCACCACAAAGGTGATGCCGGGCAACATAAGCGCAGGCACCTGGTAGCAAATGGACTTGCCGGCGCCTGTGGGCATAACGCCGAGCGCATCGCGGCCGGCAAGGATCGCATCCACCATGCGATCCTGTCCCGGGCGAAACGAGGTGTAGCCAAAATAGGCGCCGAGTGTGTCGAGCGCCATCTGCTGCATGCTATCGGTCATGGTTTCCTAACGTCAGAATCATCTGCCGCCGATTATACGCCGCCACGCGGACCGGTGCCGCACGGCTGTCAGCCACGCTCATTCTGCAGGTAGTCATTGGGGACGTTCTTGAATGACTAGCCATTTAAGAACGTCCCCAACGACTAGTCTCTTGACAAGCGCGGAAATCCCGCAGGTTGAGCAAAAGTCAGCGAAAACGCCCCTAAGCGAGCAAGGTGACGTGAAAGAGGAGGGAAGCGTACTTTGGTACGCGACCGACGATTGAACGTCAGATTGCCGCTTAGGGGCGTTTGCAGCGTCGAGCCGTTACGCGGTTTGGCAAAACCGCGTAACCTACATCACCATGACGTAGCGCGATCCCACGTAGTACTGCTTACCCATCAGGACCGGCTCGCCATTGGGACCGGTAAAGCCGGCACGCAGATTGAGCAGTGGATCGTGCGGGGCAATGCCCAGCTCGGCCGCCTGCTCGGCATTGGCACGAACGGCCTCGACCGTGCGGTAGCCAACCGATGCAATCGACGTTCCGCCAACACGCTCGACCTCGGCAAAAATCGACTTGTCCTCAAGATCGGCCGTCAACAGCTCACGGTAGGCGTCAAACGGCACAAAGATGTTCTCCTCAAAGATGGGCTCGCCGTCGGCCGTACGCACGCGCTTGATGTGCAACAGCAGCGCGTCCTTCTGCAGGCCAAAGAACTCCATCTCGTTTTGGCGCGCCGGCACAATCTGGCGATCGACCACATGCGCGCCCGCCTTCATGCCATTATCGGCACACAGCGCGGTAAACGTCTGCAGCGTCGAAGCGTGGAACTGGCGGTTGATGTGCGGCGTGGAAACAAAGGTGCCACGGCCCTGCTGCTTAACCAGGTAGCCATCGGAGCACAGCTCCTCGACGGCGCGGCGCACCGTAATGCGGCTCACGTCGTACTGCTCGGCTAGCTCAAGCTCGGACGGAATACGCTCCTTGGGTGCATAAACACCTTTCTCGATCGCATCTTTGATTTCGTCATAAATCTGCTGGTAAAGCGGTGCATTTTTGGGTGCAGGCATATCTAATCACTCTTATCGAAATATTGAAATAACTAATACGTATATAACGTCTAGTTTCATGTTACCTCATATTGATAAAACGATACACCCTCCCTACCAAAAAGCGACAGCTTCATTTTGGTAGGTTTTATCTGGGCAAACGAGAGCCTCCCGAAAGCAGCGAGGCTTTCGGGAGGCTCAAGCGGACAGGATTGCGCCAGGACGGCAAAATGCCAAAACCCTACTTGCCGTCGTCCTGCTGCAGGCTGTCCTGCTCGCTGAGGCGCGCCTGCCTGCTGGCCATGCGTGCGGGCTTGTCGGGATCGGGAACGGCCGTGGGCATGGGCTCGTCGACATGACCGCCCCACCAGCCGCCCACAAAGTTGAGCGTGTGGAACACATTGATCACGGCACCGGGATCAATGTCGCACACCAGCTTGATAATGTCTTGGCTCTCGTAGGTCGAGACAACGGCGTGCAGCAGGTACATCTTTTCGCGGCTGTATCCGCCGATGACCTCGGCGCAGCTAATGCCGTGCTGAAAATGGTCAACATAGGCGGTCATGACCTCGTCCGCCTTGCGCGTCGTGATCTGCAGCGTCACGCGGTCGTAGCGACGATAGAAGCTGTCGATGGTCTTGGTCGAAATAAACTGGAACACGATGGAGTACGCCGCCTTGTCCCAGCCAAACATAAAACCAAAGATCGCCAGGATAAAGCAGTTGAAACCAAAGATGACACCCCAGATGGTCTTGCCCGTGTGGTTGGAGACCCACAGCGCGATAAAGTCGGTGCCGCCGGTGGATGCGCCGGACTTAAGCGCGATGGCAGCGCCCAGGCCCGAGACCACGCCGCCAAAAATGATGAGCATAATCTTGTCGCCCAAAAACGGGGCAAAGTTAAAGATGTTGAGGAACAGCGATGAGAGCACGACCTGCATCATCGAGAAGATGACGAAGCGCTTGCTAATGCCGCTCCAGCATAGGAGCGCCACGGGGATGTTGAGCGCGAGCATACCGAGAGAGATGTCGATGTGAACGCCGCCGAGCGAGGTAACGCGATCGAGCAGGACCGCGACGCCGGTAAGGCCGCTCGGAAGCAAGTCGGCGGGCTGAATGAACGCCTGGATCAGAAATGTCTGGAGAACGGCGGAAATTGTGACCGCCACGGCAGTAATGGCGCGGCGGACGATGGTAAGGCGGCCGAGCACGAGCACGCGGTCCGTGAGCTGATCGATGGCGTTCGCCACGTAGGCTCCTTTCGAAGGCAGATCTAGTTGTGAGGCATGCCCGCGATTGTAGCATGGAGCATGCGGGGCCGCTTCAATTCACCCTCTCTCGACAACCAAAGCGGGACCAGCAACCCCCACGACCAAAGGCCCAAATTACAAGTGAGTAGACTTTTTACGATCTGCCGAGCACACCCAAAACCGCCAACTCTGTGACCTGCGGTTTTACAAAGGAAGATATGCATTGTGCTCGGCCAGCGCCAAAAAGTCTACTCACTTAGTCCGAATCGAAGCCAAACGGATCAAAATAGAAACCAAATTGAGCCAATCCACCGCAAAAAACGTTTGAACCCGTGCTTCTCGCGGCGGATTGACACTACAAAGCGGCCAAAATGTCGGTCAAATTATCGATAACGGCATCGGCTTGCGATTGATCGAGGTTGACGCCCTCGTGCGGACGCAGCGCCAGGACGCGGGCGCCGGAGCGCTTGCCAGCCTCGATCCCCAAAGGCGAATCCTCGATAACCAGGCACTCGGCAGGCTCCACCCCCAGCGCCTCCATGGCACGCAGGTAGATCTCGGGATCGGGCTTAAACGCACTGCACTCGTGGCCGCTGATGGTGTAGTCCAGCACGTCGGCGATACCGGCAATCTCCACCAGCTCGTCGATCAGCTCGCGATAGGACGAGCTCGCGATGGCACACTTCACGCCACGCTCGTGCAGCTTGCGCATCACCGGCTCCGTCTGCTCGTTGAGCAGCTCGGCATATGGAACGGGGTGGACCGGGCTGTAGACCTGCTTGTACTCCACGCGCAGGCGCTCGCGCAGCTCAACATCGTCGGGCACCAGCGCCTCCCAAATGGCAGGCTCGTTAGACCCCGAAAGATCGGGGATCTCGTCAAAGTGGAACCCTTTCTCTTCCATAAACGCCACGCGACGACGGTTGTAGAACCACTCGGTATCGACCAGCACGCCGTCCATATCAAACAGCACTGCCTTGATCATACGCATCTCCTCCCACCTGCCAAAAAGGGACAGGTTTATTTTGGTAGGTTTTATCTGGGGTTTTGTGGCGCGACGGATACGCCCTCCCCAGAGCAAAAAAGGGGACGGGGCGCAAACCCCATCCCCTCTCAATCAACCCGTAAGGTCTACTTACTTGTGATTAGTAGGAAAGCTTCCACATGTAGCGACGCATGGTCAGCGGGTGCTGACGGGCCTCGGCGATCTGGTTGCCGTACTCGCGCATAACGGCGAGGTGCAGCAGCGGGTTGAAGTAGGTGACGACGCTCGCGGGCACGGCGTCGGCCAGGCCGTAGTCCTTGGAGTCGATCAGAGCGACCTTGGCGCCCATGCGCTCAAGGAAGGTGAGGGCGCGAGCGTCCATCGGACGGGTGGCGCCATCGGACATGAAGAAGACGTAGGGCTTACCCTCGGTGGAAACCTCGAACGGGCCGTGGAAGTACTCGCCGGTGTTGTAGGCGGCGGCGTCGATCCACTGCATCTCGGTGAACAGGAAGGCGGCGTGAGAATAAGCCATCTTCTCGGAGGCACCGGAAGCCATGAAGTAGATCATCTTGTCGTCCTTGAAGTCCTCGGCGAACTTCTTGGCGAGCTTCTTGCAGTGCTGAGCGGCGTTCTCGCAGAGATCGAAGATGTTGGTGAGGCCGGTGATCATGTCCTCGTAGTGGTCATAACCCTCGGTCTGCTGAAGGATCTCGAGAGCAAGAGCGATGGCGTAGCCGGGCTTCTCGCACTTGGCAGCGTAGTTGGCGTGGAAGCCGTGGACGATGACGTGGTCGGCGTCGACGGTCAGAGCGGAGCCAGCCTTGTTGGTGAGGGAGACGACCGGGCAGTTGTGCTTCTTGGCGGTCTTGTTGGCCTCGACGGTCTCGGGCGTGGAGCCACCGAGGGAGCAGGTGATCACGAAGGTGTGCTCGTTGACCCAGGAGGGCGTGTCGTAGTTGAACTCGTTAGCAGTGAAGATCTGAACGTTCAGCTTGTCCGTGTTGTTGGCCAGGAAGTACTTGGCGGGGTACAGGTCGGACATGGAAGCGCCGCAGCCGACGAAGGCGACGCTGTGGATCTCGTGGTTGGACAGGACGTCAGCGACGATCTGCTTAGGGAGGTTAAGGTCGATCTCGTACATCTGACACATTCCTTTCGATTTTTGCGGCGCCACATTGCCGGGCGCACGCAGGGTTACCGTGATTTGGACCGAGTCGCCGGCCCGTTGAGGATGTGACAAAGGGACTGCCCTTTGTCACGTATAGGGATGGAAGCCTGCCTGGGGTATGGGATGCCAGGCAGGCCCCCGGGGGAAAGCGGTTGGACGCTTGGTCGCGACTAGGCCAGGATGCCGGCCGCGGAGAGGGCGATGCCGCCCACGATGGCGATCACGAGAAGCCAACCGGTGTTGACGTTCTTCTTGATGAGCCAGTACATAAGGCCGGTGAGGCCAAGGGAGATCATCTGGGGCATCATGCCGTCCAGGATGTCCTGGATCACAACGGTGCCGTCAGCGAACTGCAGCGGGGTGGTGGCGCCGATCAGCGTGGCGATCATGCCGCCCACGGACATAAGACCCACGATGCCGCAGACATACATGAGCTTCTCCATGAGGTCGCCGCCCTGAAGCTTGCTCAGGTACTCGTGGCCGCCCTGATAGCCCATCTTGGCTGCGAACCAAGTGATCAGCACAGCGGGGACGATGGAGATGAGCATGGCCAGGATCGGGCCCATGATGGAGCCCTGCTGAGCCAGCTGAACGCCCAGACCAAAGGCGATAACGCGGATGGTGCCCTGGAAGAAGGAGTCACCGATGCCGGAAAGCGGACCCATGAGGGAGGTCTTGACCGCGTTGATCGAATCGGGATCGAAGTTCTCGGGATCCTTGGCGTACTCCTCCTCCATGGAGGCGGCGAGGCCCAGGATGAAAGCGCTCGTCTGCGGGGTGCAGTTGTAGAACGCCATGTGACGGTGGTAAGCCTCTTTCTTGGCCTCGAGCTGCTTGGGGTCAGACTCGTCGGGATAGAGGCGGTCGAGCGTGGGAACCATGCCGTAGAGGAAGCCCATGTTCATCTGACGCTCGTAGTTCCAAGAGGCCTGGATGGCCCAGGAGCGCCAGAAGAACTGGCTGACCTTCTTGTTCAGGGACACGTCCTTGGTTGCGGTTGCCATAGTGTGTTCCTCCTTAGTCTTCGTCGTCTTCGAGCGGATCGTAGTCGGAATCGACACCGGCGGCTGCATGGGAACCGTTGAACTTGAAGCCCATGAAGACGACAGCCAGGCACACACCGATCAGAGCGACCGCGATGACGGACAGGTTGAGGTAAGCGGCGAGCAGGAAACCGATGAACAGGAACGGAGTCATACCCTTCTTGATCATCATGGTGAGCAGCAGGGCCAAGCCGTAGGCGGTCATGATCTTGGTCGAAACGTTAAGACCAGTGGACAGCCACTCGGGAACCATGTTGACGATGGTCTGGACCAGGTCGGTGCCGACAAAGACGGCGAGGAAGATCGGCAGGAAGTACATGAGAGCGTACAGACCGGAGCCGGCGCAGATGTGCATACGGTAGGCGGTCTTGAACTTTCCGTTATCGATCGCGCTATCTGCCACATGGGTGAGGGCGGCGATGATGGAACGGAACACGATGCCGAGGAGCTGACCCAGGACGGCGACCGGGATGGCGATCGTCATGGCGGTCTCGGCGGAAGCATCGGTCAGGCACGCAAAGGCAGCGGCCACGATGCCGCCCAGGACCATATCGGGCGGAACGGCGGCGCCGACCTGCACCAGGCCCATGGACACGAGCTCGACGGCGGCACCGACGGCAAGGCCGGTGGGCACATCGCCCAGCAGCAGACCGACGAGCGTAGCGCCAACGAGGGGCTGCTCGAAGTTAAGACGACCGAGCAGGCGGGAGTCCCACATGCAGAACACGCCGACGAGGCCGACGAGCACCGCACTGATGAACGTATTCATACCCTTCTCCTTTCAGTCAGGCAAAAGCCTGGTTGATTACAGCTTGGCGTCGATGTCGACGCTCTGATACGTAGGGGTCTGCTGGACGTAGAGCTTGATGCCCATGTCGAGCAGTTGGTTGACGTCGGCCTTCTGGTTGGCGTCGAGGAAGACGGAGCTGTCCTTGCCGCCGACCTGATCGGCACCGTCGTGGTTGGCGGTGGCGCCCAGGTTGATGGCGTCGAGCTTGTAGCCCTGGCAGAACTGCAGCATCTCGGCAGTGTTGCCAAAGACGAACATGACGCGCTCGCCGAGGGTGTTGAGCTTGTCCATCTTGGCGAGGGCACGCTCGACGGTGAAGACGTTCAGGCGCACGCCCTGGGGCTTGGCCAGCTTAAGAGCGCCCTTCTTGATGTCATCGTTGGCGGCGGCGTTGTCGACGACGATGATGCGCTCGGCCTGAACCTTGGTGGTCCAGGTAAAGACGACCTGGCCGTGCAGCAGACGGTAGTCAAGACGTGCGAGGACGATCTTGGCGGGACCGGAGCTGTGACGGGACGCCTTGGCCTTCTTGGCGGGAGCCGCGGCAGCCTCGACCGGTGCGTTGGGGTTGGTCAGACCGGTGCGGGCCTCGTTGATGAGGGCTGCGAGCTCGGCACCCTTGACGGGGACGGGGCTCATAGCGAGCGTCAGTGCCAGCGGAATGTTGAAACCGCTGACAACCGTGAACTTCGTGCCGTTCTTGGAAAGCTCGACCATGTTGTTGTTGACCGAGCTGCCGAGCATATCGGTCAGAACATAGACGGTGTCGTCCGCGTTGAACGTGGCGATCATAGCCTCAACCTTATTGGTGATGGGCTCCTTGTCGTCACGAGCAAGCGACACGACGTGGACGTTCGACACGTCGCCGAGAACCATCTCGAGCGTGTCTTTGGCGCCTGCGGCCAGGCCGCCATGAGATGCGAGAATGATCTGATTCATCTTGCCTCCTCCTTTTCGTTATGTTCATTATAACGTCTTATACGTTGCTTATATTGCTAATTAGTATAAAGACCGTTCGCGGGTGAAAATCGACCGTTGACGGGTTTAACGTACTCGAAACGTTTGGCTAGGTAGGCCGGCGCTAGCTGGATAACCCCAGGTCAGACCCTGCGCGCAATCCCCTATCGCACGAAGTACCAGGGGCTTTCCTGTACGGTGGGTTCCAGCGCGATGCCGGTGCGTTCCTTAAACAGATCCATGTCATGCGATTTCTCCGTCCACCACGCATTGGGCTTAAAGGTCATGCTCTCAACGACATGACCGACAAACACACTGTTGCGCAGCCTGGAGAAGTCGGTGTTCATAATCAGGATGGACGCGAGCACCAGCACAATGCCCAGGACCTTGATCGCGCCGGCGGGCTCGGCATAGACACCAATGCCCACCAGTACGGTGACGACCGTCTCGAATGACATTACGACGGGAACTTTCGACGTCTCGAGCCCCATGGACAGACCCTGCATATATAAGATGTAGGCCACGGCTGTGGGGATGAGTCCAAAGCCAAGGAACAACAGCAGCAGCTGTGGCGACATTGCCGCGGTGACATCCGGCCACGGAGCCGCGATAGCTGCCATAACCGCACCGCCAAAAACAAAGCCCCAAAACGTGACAGCCAGCGGGTGGACCGTCTTGGTTGCTATTCGGCTAAACACCGCGAGCGACGCACCACAAAGGCCTGCAATCACGCCCGACGTGACGCCCCAAACCGAAAAATGAAAACCGGAAAGGTCGCCATTGGTCACCGCAAGCACGCAGCCAACGATGTTAAAGACAATGGCAACGAGCTTGTTAGGGGTCACGTCCTCGCGATAAAGCACGCGGCCGAGCGCGACGCCAAACACCGGCGAGGTGTAGAGCAGCACCGAGGCCGTGGACATGCCCACCTCGCCCATGCACTCGTAATAGCAGGTGTTAGCGGCGGCCAAACCGACGATACCGACAAGTGCGCAGGGAACAAGCTCTTTAGGGCTTGCCTTGAACAGGGCCAGCGGACCCTGAGCCACGGTAGACCCCTCACCCGGACGGCAGCCCATAAACATCAGAACCGGCGCCAAGATAAGCGCTCCGACCAACAAGCGAAAGGCCGCCATGCTCTGGGACGAAACGCCCATGGCCGCAATGCCGTTTACAAAGATTCCGATGCTGCCCCACATAAGCGCGGCGATCAGCACCAGCACATAGCCCAGATTGCTTTTCTTCAACGCAGCCTCCTCGGTATTGTTTCCAATATGTTTCACACTACGTTATAGTCGTTATATACATTTTTCAAGACACAAATCGGCGAGCGGAAAAATCTGCTCTACCGCTACAACCCATTGGTGCAAAGGGGTCAGGTTCATATGCGCCAACTTGGTGCAAAGTAACCTGTCCCCAATGACTAGGACTGTCCCCAAGTGCCGAACGTCTCCAAGTGCCGCATCTGGGCCAAGGCGACGCCGATGCTTTGGCAACGCCAGCGAAAACCCACCTGAGCGAGCAAGGTGCCTTGAAGCGAAGCGGCATTGACCTTCTGGTCATGCCGCTGAAGCTGAAAGGCAGATTGCCGCTCAGGTGGGTTTGCAGCGTCGAGCCGTTACGGCGTTTGGTAAAACCGCGTAACTAATACTCAAGCTTCCACATGTAGCGGCGCGTCATGTAGTCCTTGTGGGTGACGGCAGAAAGCGCACGCATGTACACGTTGTTGAGGATCGGGGCAAAGATCAGGTGGTTGAAGTATTCGCTCACGCTGTCCTTGATGTCGTTGAGGCCGAGCTCCTTGGCGTCGAGCTGATAGACGCGCTCGCCACCGTACTGGTTGACAAAGCGGATGCCGCGCTCGTCGTTGCAGCGGCTGCGGCCGACGCTGATGAGCTGGAACAGCGAGGTGCGCTTGTCCAGGATCTCGAAGGGGCCGTGGAAGAAGTCGCAGGTGTTGATGGTGCAAGAGTCGATCTGCAGCATCTCCTGCACGTTGCAGATGCTAAAGACGTAGGCGGCACCAAAGAGCGGACCCTGAGCCATCACGTTGATGCAGGGCTTGTCGGCGTTCTGCTCGGCCCACTTGGCAGCGAGCGGACGGGTGTACTCGACGGCCTTGCGATAGATGGGGTCGACCAAGTCGAACGCGGCCATAGCGGTCTCGTACTCGGCATAGCCCTCGGTCTGCTGCGTGAGCTCCATGGCGATCATGGTCACGACGGCGGAGTTGGTACGGCCCATGCAGGACTCGTCGACGGCCAGGCTGTCGTACTGGATCTTGTAGTCGCAGACCTCGGTGAGGCCGGACTCGTCAACATAGATGGCGATGGTGCTGGCGCCGTGGTCCTTGGCGACCTGAGCGGCGACGATGGTCTCCTTGGTGCCGCGCATAGACACGACGACGGCCAGGGTGTTCTCGTTGACGTAGGCCGGGGTGGCGTGCACGAACTCGTTGCTGGTGTAGCTGGAGCTCACGACCTGCGTGGCCTCGTGCTCCATAAAGTACTGGGCAGGATAGTTGCCGCCGTTGGATCCGCCAGCGCCAATCCACACGACGCGCTTGATGCCGCCCTTGTCTGCCTTGTCAGCCAAAACCTGGGAGACGACATCCTTAACCTGTTCCTGAGTAGTCATCGTGCATCAGCCTTTCTTCTCGTTTGATGCTCATCACAGGCATACAAGTTACATACATGTTTTGGTTATGTCGACTAGTTGTATGCTATATTTGACTTAGATATTTTGCCGCTGTGGTTTTCGATTGCTCGTTACCAGCGGTTTTATTGTTGTGTTGAATACATGCTTGCTTAGTTAGGCATACAAGTTAGATATAGGTTGGCAATATGAGCGTCTCATCTAAAAAGAAACTGAGCCAATACGAGCGCTTGGCGGGCACGCTTCGCGACCGCATCGCAGCCGGCATCTACGCACGCGGAGACAAGCTGCCGTCCGAGATGGAGCTCATGGACGAATCGGGGCTGTCGCGCAGCACCGTGCGCCATGCCCTTAAGGTGCTCGTTGACGAGGGCCTGGTTCGCACCGAGCGCGGACGTGGTGCCTTTGTGGCCGACACGCCGGCACTCCACGAGAACAACCTGGTGTTTTCGAGCTATACGGCACAGGTCGAAGGCCAGGGCATGAAGCCCACCACGCGCACCGTGGACTCGGGCTTTGCCAAGGCGGCCGGCAGCATAGCTAAGTTCTTTGACGCCGCCGTGGGCAGCAAGCTCGTCAAACTTGTCCGCCTGCGCTACCTGGACGACGCGCCGCTGTGCCTGGAGACCACCTACCTGCCGCCAAGCTTCGAGACGCTCATCGATCGCGATATTAACGGTTCACTCTACGCCACGCTACGACAGGAGTTCCATCGCGCGCCGGCACAGGGGCATAAGACCTTTGAGGTGTGCTACGCCTCGCAAAACGAGGCGTTTTTGCTCAACGTTGAGCGCGGGCAGGCGCTAATCCTGATCACCGACTACGTCTACGACACCGACGGCCGCCCGCTCCACGTCTCCAAGCGCATCCAGCGCACCGACCGCGCCAAATACACCGAGCCCATCGGCTAACCTGTCCCTAAATGGTAGGTTTGGGGAGGTCGGGGAACCAGGTTGGTTTGGGTTGGTTGGGCGTGCGCTCGGCCAGGACCAGCTCCATCCAACACATGTCGTACCAGCGACCGAACTTTTGGGCGCAGCGGTCGAAGGCACCCACCAGGCGATACCCCATATGGGCATGGAAGTCCTGGCTGTTGTGCGTCAGGTACTCGTCGTCCTTGTCGTGCGGCACGGCGATGAGCGCGCACATGTTGGTGATGCCCATCGCGACCAGACATTGCTTGAGCGCATCGTGCAGCTTGCGGCCCAGCCCGCCGTGGCGCACGTCGCGCGCCAGGTAGATCGATGTCTCGACCGACCAGTCGTATGCCTCGCGGCTGTTAAGCGGACTCACATAGGCATAGCCTACCGGACGCCCGTCCAGCTCCATCACCAGATACGGATAGCGCTTGAGCGTGCGCTCGATACGCCCGGCGAACTCCTCAACGCTCGGCACCTCGTATTCGCAGGTAATCGCCGTCTGGCGCACATACGGCTCATAGATGGCAAGCAACGCCGGCGCGTCTTCGGGCGTCGCCAGGCGAATCGTCGGCTCGGACATCTCGGTCATACAACCCTTCTCCCCAAAAGCAAAGGCCACCCTGCGCCAAACCCAGCGCAATGCGGCCCTCGTCATTGCATCAAGCTACAGGACAGCCGCCAACGCGTCGATGTCCTCCTGCGTCGTGGCCCAGCTGGTGCAAAAACGCACCACCGTGTGGGTATCGTCGTACTTTTCCCAGTACTCGATCGCCGCATGCTCGCGAATGCGGGCCATGTCCTCGTTGGGCAGAATCACAAACTGCTGGTTTGTGGGCGTCTCCAAGAAGAACCGGTAGCCGTGCTCGTGCAGCACGCGACGAAGCGCCTGCGCGGTTTCGATCGCCTGGCGACCAATCTCAAAATACAGACCGTCGGTAAAGAGCGCCTCAAACTGCACGCCCGTGAGGCGGCCCTTGGCCAACAGCGCGCCGTGCTGCTTAATACGCGGAATGGGATGCGCCGGGGCGTGCATGCCGCAAAACACCACGGCCTCGCCGCACAGAGCGCCGCACTTGGTGCCGCCGATGTAGAACACGTCACACAGCTGCGCCAGCTCGGGCAGGGTAATGTCGCACTCATCGGCCGCCAGCGCATAGGCCAGGCGGGCGCCATCCACAAACAGCGGAATCTGGCGCTTCTGGCACACTGCGTGAATCGCCGCAAGCTCGGCCTTGGAGTACAGCGTGCCGTACTCGGTCGATAGACTCACGTACACGGCACCCGGAAACACCGTGTGCTCGTAGCTCTCGTTTTCGTAGAATACCTGGATATAGTTCTCGAGATCCTCGGCGTGCATCTTGCCCTCGTAGCCGGGGATGGTGAGCACCTTGTGGCCGCCAAACTCGATGGCGCCCGCCTCGTGGCAGGCGACGTGGCCAGTCTCAGCAGCAACGACGCCCTCGTACGGCGCGAGCAGCATGTCGATCACCGTCGCGTTGGCCTGCGTGCCGCCCACCAGCAAAAACACGTCGGCATCGGGGGCCTGGCAGGCCTCGCGGATAAGCTGCTTGGCACGCTCGGTGTGTACATCGGTACCGTAGCCGGGCTGCGGCTCCATGTTGGTATCGACGAGCGCCTGCAGCACCGCCGGATGTGCGCCGTGGGAATAGTCGTTGTTAAACGCGAGCATGGCAATCCTCTCTTACCGGGTATCGGCCAGATGATTCAAACGGAGCTATTGTACGCCGTTGGGATAGGCAATGCGCGCGGCAAGGCACTCAAGTGCCAGTACCAGGGCAAAGCCGCAGCTCACGTCACTCAAAAAGTGCGCACCGATCACGATGCGGCCAAACGCGACGAGCGCCGCGACCACAGCCGCCGTCCAAAAGACCACGCGGCGGCGCGACGGTTTTTCCTTAAAGGCCGCCGCGGGAAGCCCGGCGAGCATAAGGCCGATCGCCGCATGCGCGGTGTGTCCACTCGCGAACGACTTGAACCCGTCCTTGATCACGCCGGCGGCGATATAGGTCCACTTGTCGGGATTGCCGATCACCCACCACGGCTGAAAATTGAGCCCCGGCGTGACCTCGATCACGCGCATGCGCGGGCGCGACCACAACGGCTTAACAATGACGTTGAGGATGATGGCCTGAGCGACCCACACGGCCAGTACCATCAACGCCCAGCGCGTAAGCTCGTCGGGGTCGGTGTTGCGCGTGAGGCGATAGACGATAAGGTTGGCAGCGATGACCAACGCAAACGTCAGAACCAGCTGAAACGCAATAAGCTTGCCGCCGACGCGCAGCGATCCGACAATCTCGTAGCCGACCAGGCCCACGTTGATCAAAACGCCCAGCGCAGCGAGCCACTTGCTCGCCTTGGAATCGGGGCGTACCGAGCGCACGAGCATGACGCCCGCGACGCTCGCCGTCAGCTCAAACGGCAGCTCGCCGGCCGCCTCGATAAAGCGGCCATACATGCTGCCGATGTTGAACAGCGCACTCGAGATCTGATAATCAAAGAAGCTGCCCACGCCCAGGCAGAGGGCAAGGATAACCGCGATAGCAGCGGCGTCTTTCTTGTAGATGTACCCGAACATGCTTTCCTTTCGATGGGGCTGGAATCAACCTGCAACGTTGCGGGACAAAGATGACTTCGTCCCGCAACGCCCCCTACTTGTTAGTCGTCATCACTAGCGCCCAGCTGCTGCAGCAGCATGAGTGCCGCGGCCACGGGGCCGGTGCCGTCGCTGGCGTCGAGACCGCGACCCAGGCCGCTGCCCGCGCCGGCACCCGCCTTGTAGGGCACCGACAGTTTGCGGCTCTTGGGAAAGTTCACCGCGCCATAGCGGGTCTTAAGCTCAAAGGCCACCTTCTTGGGCACGTCGACGCCCAAAAACGTGATGCGGCCGCCGCTGAGCGTGACGCTCTCGAGCCCCAAGCGCTCGCCACGGATACGAATACGCGCGCGGTTGAACAGGTTGAGCCCCGCCAGCGGCAGCTCACCGTGCGCGGCCTCGGTCTCTTCCTGCACCTCGTCGATGCTCTCCAGGTCCTCGGCCGCCGCGAGCTTACGGTACACGAGCACGCGCTGATCCACCGCCGGCAAGTACTCCTCGGACAAGAAGTAGTCGGCCGGCAGGTTAATACCCACGCTCGCCGCCTCCACGCCGGCGTCGTCACCGCCGCGCGCCTCGGCCACCGCCTGGCCCAGCATTTGCGTAAACAGGTCAAAGCCCACGCTCGACAGGTTGCCGTGCTGTTCGGCGCCCATAAGCGAGCCGGCGCCGCGAATCTCCAGGTCGCGCATGGCGATGCGCATGCCGCTGCCCAGGTCCTGGAACTCGGAAAGTGCGGTCAGGCGCGCCGTGGCCTCCTCGGTGAGCGGCAGCTCGCCCGGGAACATAAAGTACGCGTAGGCCTGCGTGGCAGAGCGGCCCACACGGCCCTTGAGCTGGTAGAGCTGTGCCAGACCCAGGCGCTGCGAGTCCTCGATGATGAGCGTGTTGGCCGTTGCGTTGTCGATGCCGCTCTCCACGATGGTCGTGGCGATGAGCACATCGATCTTTTTGGTCGCGAACTCGATCATCACGTCCTCGACCTCGCGCGGGCTCATCTTGCCGTGCGCCACGCCCACGCGCGCCTCGGGCGCGGCCTCGTGCACGCGCGCCACGGCGTCGTCGATGGTCTTGACGCGGTTGGACACGTAATACACCTGACCGCCGCGGCCCGCCTCCAGGCGAATCGCCGCGCTCACCACGTCGGGGTCATACTCCCCCACGTGCACGATCACGGGACGACGCCCGGTCGGCGGTGTGGTGATTAGGCTCATGTCGCGCACGCCGCTCGTGGCCATCTGCATGGTTCGCGGAATCGGCGTTGCCGAAAGCGTAAGCACGTCAATCTGCTCGCGCAGGTTCTTGAGCTGCTCCTTGTGCTGCACGCCAAATCGCTGCTCCTCGTCGATAATCACCAGGCCCAGGTTCTTGGGGTTCACATCGGCCGAAAGCAGGCGGTGCGTGCCGATGAGCACATCGATCGTGCCCTCGGCAAACGCTTTGAGCGCGCACTTCTGCTGCGCCGGCGTGCGGAAGCGACTGAGCACCTCGACCTCAAGGCCAAACGGGGCAAAGCGCTCAAAGAAGGTCTCGTAGTGCTGCTGGGCCAGAATGGTTGTGGGGCAGAGCACCATGACCTGACGGCCGGAGTCCACGCACTTAAACGCCGCGCGCAGGGCAACCTCGGTCTTGCCGAAACCCACGTCGCCGCACAGCAGGCGGTCCATAGGCTTGGGCGCCTCCATGTCGGCCTTGATGTCGGCGATAGCCTCCAGCTGATCACGCGTCTCGTCGTAGGGAAAGCTCTCCTCCATCTCGATCTGCTCGGGCGTATCGGGCGGACAGGCGATACCGGTAATCGACGAGCGGCGTGTATACAGGTCGACCAGGTCAAACGCCAGCTTTTTGGCGTTCTTGCGTGCCTTGTTGGTGGCACGCGTCCAGTCGGCGGTATTGAGCCTGGTCAGGCGTGGCTTGTCGCCGTCGGGGCCAACATAGCGCGTGATGCGGTCGACCTGCTCGAGCGGCACGTAGAGCTTGTCGCCGTCGGCATATTCCAGCAAAAAGTAGTCGCGCTCCTTGCCGCCCACTTCCTGGCGCGCGATCTCGCTAAAGAGCGCGATGCCGTGAGTGGCGTGCACCACGTAATCGCCCGGCTTAAACGGGAACGTGATCTGCGTAATGTCCACCTTGCGGCGGCTGCGCGCGCGGTTGGCGTCCATGCGGGCGTTGAGGTCGGCGATCGAGAACACGGCCAGGTTGGCATCGGGCACCACCACGCCCTGCGGCAAGGCGGCATCGACAAAGGTCACACGTCCGCGCGAAATAGTGGGCACGGCGGCGCCGGCGGCAGCCTGCGCGGCGCCCGCCTCGAGCGAGCGGGCGTTGAGCGCGTCGGCCTTACGCTCGCGAATGGAAGCATGGGCCTCCTGGCGTGCGGCACGGTCGGCGGAATCCGCCGCTGCCACGCGAACGCGGTCGCCGATAGCACCGGCATTTTCGGGCGCCGCGGTCAGCGATTCCTCAAAGGTAATGCCCTCGTCGCCAAAGGTGAGCTCCATCGACTCGCGCGCACCGCGGTCGGGGATGGCAAACACGCAGGCATAGCGATTGCCCACGACTTCCTGAATGCGCGTCATAAAACGGTTGTCCGAGCCTGCGATGGCCGGCTGCTCAATCTTGAGCTCGGCCGTCACCGCACCGCCGGCACGGATGAGGCTCACATAGTTCAGGCGCTGCTGGGCACCAAAATCGAGCTGTTGGGCGCGCACGTACAGACCATCCAGGCGGTCAATCCCCGCCTCGCCGGCACGGGCCTCAATATCCTCGTAGGCGCGCAGGCAGTCGTCGAACAGCGAGCGCGGCTCGGACAGAACCACGAGTGCCTTGCCGCTCACGTGCGCCAACGGGCTTACGGTCTGGCCGTACATCACCGGCAAAAAGCGGTCGAGCTCGGGCGTGACGATACGCGCATCCACCATCTCGAGCAGCGCCGCCAGTTTGCTGTCGTCCTGGCTGGCGCGATAGAGCGCCACATGCATGTTGTGGACGGCCTCGTCGGTAAGCGCCAGCTCACGGCAGGGGAAGATCTCGATACTGCCCTCGTTACCGATGGTCTGCCCCGTTGAACTCACCATGCGGCGGATGCGGTCAATCTCGTCGCCGAAAAACTCGATGCGCACGGGCGCCTTTTCCTGCGCGGGAAACACCTCTACGGTGTCGCCGTGAACGCGGAACAGACCGGGCGCATCGGCGGCGCCGGCATTGGTGTAGCCCATGCCCACCAGGCGCTGCGGCACCTCGTCAAAAGGAATCTCCTCACCCACCGCAAAAGTGGTGGACTCCCAATAGCGACTCTCGACCGGCGGCACGCAGCGCAGCAGCGCACGGGCCGAGGCAACCATGATGCAGTTGTCCCCGCGCACGATGCGCCCCAGAGCCTCGCAGCGCTGCGCCACCACGGCGTCGTCGGGCGCCTGCTCGCGCCACGGATAGTCCTTACGCTCGGGAAAACGGCACACGTGCGCCAGGCCCACGTAGGCGGCAAGGCTGCGCGCGGCGCGATCGGCCGCATCCTCGCCACTCACAATGTAGACCGTCGGGCGCGGACGGCGCGCAAACTGGGCGGCCGCCATAAGCGTGCGACCCGACTGCGACACGGCCAGCGTCACGTCCTCGCCGGCATCGAGTCCCGCCTCGACGGTCTGCAAGGCCTCGGCAGTGTAGAGCTGCGCGGCTATACGGTGAATGAGCATGCTGTTCCTCCGGCATTGCAACGCCAAAAGCCCGCCGGGGCAAGCTCGGCGGGTCGTACGTCAAATACATTGTCTGTCATGGTAGCGCATGGAGAGGACTCCGGCTCAAGGGCAAACCCAGCCCCGCAAAAAACGCCAGACGAAGATGCGTTCCGCCCTATCCCGCTACGCGCACGCTGGGGCACAAATCTGCCAGCGGACACTCGTCACACTTGGGTTTGCGGGCGTCGCAGATCTCGCGACCGAAGGTGATCCACTGATGGTTGACCGATTCCCAATACTCGTGCGGCAAAATCTTGAGCAGATCCTGCTCGGTCTTGAGCGGCTCCTTGGCATGCGTCTTGGGACTCAGCATCAGGCGGTGCGCAATGCGGTTGACGTGCGTGTCCACCGCAATGCCCTCCACGATGCCATACCCCACGTTGAGCACGATGTTCGCCGTCTTGCGTCCCACGCCCGGCAGCTTCACGAGTTCCTTCATGTCGGCCGGCACCTCGCCGCCATAGTCGGCGACGATCATCTGCGCGGCCTCGACGGCATGCTTGGCTTTGCTCTTGTAGAAGCCGAGTGACTTGATGGTGTCTGCCACGTCAGCCACGCTCGCCCCGGCCATGGCCTCGGGCGTGGGCCACTGGGCAAACAGCCGCGGCGTCACCTTGTTGACCTGCGCATCGGTCGTTTGCGCCGAAAGCAGCACCGCGATCAGCAGGCGGAAGGGATTCTCGTGGTCCAAAAAGCACTCGACCGGGCCATAGCGACGGTTGAGGCGCTCACACACCTCGATGGCGCGCTCGCGCTTGGCAGCATTGGTCTCGCGTGGCATAACGACTCCTCGGCTCAACGGCACAATAAACTTATGGGCACAATTGTCCCACGTCCGAGACGCTTACGCCTCCAAGAATGCGCCGGTCTGACGGCTCCACAGGCTCGCGTACTCGCCACCCGCCTCGACGAGCTGCGCATGCGTGCCGTCCTCGACGATCTCGCCATCGGCCAGCACCACAATGCGGTCGAGCGCCGCCACGGTGGACAGGCGGTGCGCCACCACAATGGAGGTACGGCCGCGCATCAGATTCTCGAGCGCCTCCTGCACCAGCGCCTCGGACTCGCTGTCGAGGGCAGAGGTCGCCTCGTCGAGCACTAGAATCGGCGCGTCGGTTAGGATGGCACGGGCGATAGCCACGCGCTGGCGCTGGCCGCCCGAGAGCTTGACGCCGCGCTCGCCCACCATAGTGTCAAAGCCACGGGGCAAGCGGTCGATAAACTCCAGGGCATTGGCCAGGCGCGCGGCCTCGCGAATCTGCTCATCAGTGGCGCCGGGACGACCGTAGGCAATGTTTTCGCGAATGGAGCGGTGGAACAGCAGCGCCTCCTGCGGCACGTAGGCAACCTGGCGGCGCAGGCTCTGCTGCGTGCAGCGCGAGACGTCCTGGCCGTCCACGAGCACGCGGCCGCCCTGAACATCGTCCAGACGCAGCAGCAGCTTGGTGAGCGTCGTCTTACCCGAGCCCGATTTGCCCACCAGGCCCACGCGCTGGCCCGCCGCCGCATGAAGTGTCAGGTCATCGAACACGCTCTCGCCCGCCGCAGCGTCACGGTACGCAAAGCTCAGGTGCTCAAAATCAATCGCGCCCTCGGTCACTTTGAGCTCAGGGGCGTCCGGGCCATCTGTCACCAAACGTGGCTCGTCCAGCACGCGCGTCATCTCGGCCGCATCGCCCAGCGCGCGGTTAATGCGCTGCATCATGGAGCTTACGTAGTTCAGGCGCATGGTGAGGTTATAGGTGTAGGTAAAGATCATGACGAGCGAGCCGGCCGAAATGCCAAACCACGCGTTGCCGCCCGCCACGAACACACTCACCACGGCCATGGTGATGACGATAAGGCCCGAGGTCGTAAAGTTGCGCTGCATCATGGCGTGCATCGAGACCGTCTCGGCGTCGCGCGCGGCACGATCGGCGGCGTCGAACAGATCGCGTTCAAAGTCCTCGCGCCCGCAGGTCTTGACGGCCAAGATGTTCGTGACCGCGTCGGAGAGCACGCCCGAGAGCTTGTTCTGCGCGGCGGACGTCGCGGCCGAAAGCGGCATGATGCGCTTGTACATAAGCCAGACAAACGCAATGTAGACGACCATGATGCACACCAGGATCACGGTAAACGTCGGCACCACCGGGGCGAGTGCGGCCACGGTGCAGATGACCGAGGTGATGGTGGGGATGAGCGAATACACCGTCACGTCGACCAGACCCGTGTAGCCGCTCATAAAACGGCTTGTCTGGCTCACAAGCGATCCGCCAAAGCGGCTGGTATGGAATGTCATGGATTGGTTGGAGAGCGTGTCGAAGCATAGACGCGCCAGGTGATAGTTGCCTGCGATCTCGAGCTTGTAGACGGTGTAGTCCTGTAGCTTGGAGAGGATCTGACCCACCAGGTTAACGAGTACGAGCGCCAGGATATAGGGGCCGAAGACCTCAAACACCTGGTCACCCGCCACGGGACCGGCTTGAACGCGGTCGACAATGAGGGCCATCACATAGGTATTGGCAAACGTCAGCAAAAAGATGTAGCCCGCCGACGAGAACACCGAGAGAAAGACAATCAGCGGCTGCGTGCGCGTGACACCCCAAAACCGCTGCAGCGCGCGGCGCACGGTGGAGCGGCTGAGTGGGCTGGTGCTTCTCTGAGACATGGGCTTCCTTTCGCGTCTGATAGGGCGAAACGCCATTGTTGCACATTGGAGCACGCTTCAGACAAGCGCGATGCGAAAAGCGCCCGCGCCGTGCTTGCGCAGGCGCTCCGCCGTCAGATGCAATTAGTCCTCGTCTTTTTGGTCTGCGAGCAGCTCCGCGGATGTGAGCCCCAAGATCTCGTCGGCCTCCTCGGCATCTTCCAGCGCGTCGATATCCTTGAGTTTGCGCTCCATGACGTTGGTGCGCGTGGTGATGATGCCCTCGACCGTTTTGCCCGCGGTCTCGATCTGCTGCTGGGCGCGGCGCAGCGCCTTTTGATAGCGCGGCAGCTCGGCCTTGACGGCGGAGAGCACGCGCAGCACGTCGTCGGTACGTTTTTGCAACTTAAACGTCTGATAGCTCATCTGCAGACTGTTGAGGATGGCCGCCATGGTGCTGGGACCGGCTACGTTGACGTGATAGTCGCGGCCCAGGGTCTCGATAAGCCCGGGGCGGCTGACGACCTCGGCGTACAGTCCTTCAAACGGCACGAACATGATGCCAAAGTTGGTCGTTGCCGGCACACTCAGGTACTTTTCGCAGATGTCCTTTGCCTCGCGTTTCACCATCATATCGAGCGTCTTGCGCGCTGCGGCAACGGCCTCCGCATCGCCCGACTCCTGGGCGTCGATCAGATGCTCGTACGCGTCGCCCGGGAATTTGGAATCGATCGGCAGCAGCACGGGATCGCCCTCGTCTACCGGCAGCTTGACGGCAAACTCAACGCGCTCCGAGGCACCGGGCTTGGTGGCGACGTTTTCCAGATACTGGTCGGGTGTAAGGATGTCCGCCAGAATTGCACCCAGCTGCACCTCGCCCAAAATGCCGCGCGCTTTTACATTGCCCAGCACACGCTTGAGGTCGCCTACGCCGGTGGCGATAGATTGCATATCGCCCAGGCCCTTATACACGGCCTCGAGCTGGTCGCTCACCTGCTTAAACGATGCCGACAGTCGGTCGTTGAGCGTGCGGGAGAGCTTCTCGTCCACCGTCGCGCGCATCTGATCGAGCTGCACGTTGTTGTCTTTGCGGATGGCGCCCAGCTGAGCATCGACCGTCTCGCGCACCTTGTCCAGGCGATGCTCGATGCCCTCGCGATTGGCGCCGAGCTGTTGGGCCGTCTCGCGGCGCAGGTCATCCATCCGGTCACCAGCTTGCGAGAACTCGCGTGCGATGGTCAGGTAACGTTGCTGCTCCACGGCCGCATCGGTCGTCTGCTGCTGCGCGATGGCATTGGCCGTGCGGCGGGTTTCGGCCAGCGCGACGTTCAGGGCATCGAGCGCGTTGTTGGCCTGCTCGAGTGCTGCCAGCGTTTCCGCGCCACCGTCGCCACGCTCCCGCAACTCGGCACGCAGGCTCTTGAGCTGAAGGGCGCAAGCCGCAGCAACCCCCACCGCCACCAAGGCGATCGCAACAAGCACAATATCAATAGCAGACATAATCTCCGCCCAACAAACCCAATCGAGCACCAATCAAAACCGCGATCAATCTTACCCCGCCACACACACCGGGCGCCCGGCCCCTTCTTGGGTGCCCCTCTCCTCCGCATATTCCATAATGCGGCGCGCCGTTTTCCTGCTCACCTTTGAGTCATCGCCGGCCAAGTATGCGTATACGTTTCCTTTATTCAGGCGCAGAGCACGGCAGAGGCCATAGCGCGTTACACCCGATTCCTCCAATGCTTCCAGCGTTTTCTTTCTCATCAGGGCGTTCACCCTTCTATCGGCCGCCGGCTTTTCCTTCACCGCTCTATACGCACGCCAAACGTTGGCATAACGATTTGGGAGCTCACTTTTGGCGCATAGAGACGCCATGCTACCCGCTTGACCGTACAAGGATAAAACGTCACGGTAATCCCGTTCCATCCACGAGCCCTCGGATAAACCCAGAACGTATTCGGCTTTTCCTTGCGCCAAAGCGAGCAAAAACAGAGGCTCCGCCACGCGCGGCGCATCCGTCGTCGCCTGCTCAACCAATTTTCTAAAACTCAGCGACCGCTGTCCGGATAGCTCTCGGCAATAGCCTTTTAAGAATCCCTCAAAGGTCAGATTCAACCGAGCACCTCCTTTTTGTATTGCCTGTATGCACAGACCATCTCTTGATAACTCCGCTCCGAAGGCGACGACGCCAGCGCCTCTCCCTCGTCGAATATAAGCCGTTCGAGCAACCCCCAATCAAGTCGGTCGACGAATGCCTGACTATGAAGATCGATGATGTCGTTCGGACGACAGGCATAGAGCTTCATTACCGCCAGGTCCTCCAAGGATGGCGTAAAGTACCTGATAAAACGCGCCCCAATATCCAAGGGAATCAAACGATCTTCGTAATTGAACGGCATCTGATTACAATATGCCACCGCCATACCATTCACCTCGGGGTATCGAGCTATGATCTCGCGGAGGCACCTATCTGCCTCAAACACATCAATGTCATGTGTAACCGAACGATTCGTCACATCGTTTAGCATGAAGGCGCTTCCTCCCACCAATACAACGTTCGGCCTGTCGTCTCTTGGACCTATTTCCAGCTCCGCCTCTTCGTCAATGCCCAAAAGAGTCTGTTCTAAATCCTGCTTATACATAACAAATCCTATTATTATTCATCTTCAATAATACTATTAAGTCGCATGACAGGACCCACAGGATGCGAGGATTCTACTCATGGCGATAATCCCTACACCCTAGAAGTCCTAATGTGACAAACGCTAACTCTCCCAGCCGGCGCGGATTGTTGTTATGACATCGCCTAGGCGCTGGCCGAGGGCTGACAGATGTTGGAGCACCTCGTTGGGCGATGCGCCGTTGAGGATGCACGTGAGGGCATACGACGCCAGAAAGATGGCCGCAAGCCCTAACGGGATGAGCACGATCATCGCCAATATGCGCAAGCGCTGGCCCACACGGCGACGACGCGCACGACGCTTGTCGAACGCGAGCTCCTGCGCATATGAATCTTGCTGTACGGAATAGGCCTCTGGCGCCGATTTACACCCGGGCACAGCTGCAGGTACAGCAGCGGGCACGACATTTTGCGCAAAGGGCTGGGCTGCCGCCCCTTGCATTTGCATCTCTATAAGCCGTTGCTGTTGGCGCAACATGCGCTCGGCTTGTTGCTGCGGAGTCTCAAGAAACAGATCCATGCTGGCCTCCAAAATCGGAGCATTCGACGCTTACGACCAGCATCCCGCACCGCCATGACCGCGACAACGCAATCGCCGGCAATAGCCACAAAGTTTCTTCTGCTCAAAAGCTGTCGAAAAGCTCAACAACTCCCCTACCAGCACTTTCTCTGAGCTTTTTTCGCCAACAATCTTTTGGCCTTCCACCCTTACGCCAACTGACCAAAATCTAACCAATAGCTTGACGAAAATTGTGGAGACCGGGACCCCACACAAAAAGTGCCGCCCCAAAGGGGCGGCACACAAACTTATTATCAGCTTTTCTGTAACGAGCATGCGACGACTCAACGCCGGGGC